>JAJEGF010000004.1 GCA_022820025.1 Chloroflexota bacterium | reverse complement strand
CCCCGGCAACTGTTCGGGCTCTGGGTCAGCGCTCGGGCCGGGACGACCTCGCTCACCGACGGTCTCAAGGGACCCAGGGGTCAACGGTCTGTCCCGGCCCGTCCACGCTGTCCTTGGCCACTTCCAAGGACCCCGAAACATACAAGCCTCAGCACATACAAGGGGCTCTTCCGCTCGAGGCGCTCACCCCCAGCAACCCCCGCAGCCGCCCACCCAACGCCGAGCCGCCGCATCTTCTCCCTCTACCCGTGGGAGAGGGTCGGGGTGAGGGTCTTCCGGTCGTGGCGCCCGCACCCGGCAACAACCGTTGTCGCACTCGCCACGCCAAAGCCCCCGCGCTCCGCCCTCGCCTGGCGGAGCGGAGAATTCCGGCGTCCACGCCGGAAGGAGGTGAGGGCTCTTCCGGGCGACTAGCCCACTCCAAGCCAACGCCCGGCCCGAGCTAATCGCCTGTAGCCCGACATCCCCTCCGCAAGGGCCGATACCGTGTCGGGTACGGAACCAGCACCCCGTGCTATTCACTTGTTACTTGCCCTCGGTACTCTAATAGAGTACCATGGCCCCCATGAACACACAACCCCAATTCCCCACCCCCGGCCCCCAGGCGCCACCCCGGCCACCCGAGCCACCCCTGCCACCCACCCAGACCAAGACCTTCCAAACTCCCCTCGGCCTCTTCTTTCACCGCTCACTACTCTCAGCTCACTCCTTCCCCACCCCGTCATCCCGGCGTCCTCAGCCGGGACCCAGCAGCACCCAACCCGCCAGCCCTGCGGTCCTACCCCGTCCAAGCCAGCACCCCAGCCCATCGTCGCCTCAGCCCGCCCCGCCGCCGTCTGCCCGCCATCCCGGCCTCTTCAGCCCGGACCCAGCAACTACCAACATCCCAAGCCCGCCGCCACACCCCGACCGCCCGTGCCCCTCAGCCCCCCGTCGCCACCCCATCCCCAGCCCTCGCAACATGCCTCCCCTACCCCGCCGCGAGTGCCCCCCGGACCGCCCAAATTCACCCCGAAAATGACGCCCCCCGCCCTCAAGAGTTTTTTGGAAAAAACTCTTATTGCGCGCGAGGCGCCCTTCCCAGCACCCCCCAGACCCCTCCGATACGACCCTCCCGTCCCACCCCCGCCACCCAGCCCCGCCCCACCCCGCCCGTTACACTCACACCTCGAACTCCGAAGGCCCGCGAAGGATGTGCTGATGGCCGTCGCAACCACCGCCCCCGTGGCTGAACGCGCGCTGATTCTGGGCGGCCAGCCCGTCCAAACCGGCGACCTGCTCGAAGTCCGCCGCCCCTACGACGACACCGTCGCCGCCGTCGTCCACCGCGCCACCCCCGAGGTCGCCGAGCAAGCCGTCCAGCTCGCCGTCGACACCTTCCACAACGTCACCCGCGCCATCCCCGCCCACCGCCGCTCCGAGCTGCTCCACCGCCTCGCCGACCTGGTCGAAGCCAACCGCGAGCGCCTCATTACCGAGGACATCGACGAAACCGGCAAGCTCCGCAGCGAGGCCCACGGCGAAATCGACCGCACCGTCGCCACCCTCCACTGCGCCGCCGAGGAGGCCCTCCGCATCCCCGGCGAAATCCTCACCCTCGACGCCGTCCCCACCGGCGTCGACCGCACCGGCCGCGTCCAGCGCTTCCCAATCGGACCCATCCTGGGCATCACCCCGTTCAACTTCCCGCTGCTGCTGGCCGCCCACAAGCTCGGCCCGGCCTTCGCCGCCGGCAACAGCATCGTCATCAAGCCCGCCAGCAAGACCCCGCTCACCACCCTCAGCCTGGCCGAACTGGCCCGCGAAGCCGGCTTCCCCGACGGTTCGGTTTCGGTCCTACCCATGGCCGGCGCCCAGGCTGAGACCCTGGTCCGTGATGACCGCTTCAAGGTCGTCACCTTCACCGGCAGCGCCGAAGTCGGCTGGGGTATCAAGGCCAACGCCGGCCTCAAGCGCGTCACCCTGGAACTCGGCGGCAACGGCGCCCTCATCGTCCACAACGACGCCGACATCGACGCCGTCGCCGCCCGCATCCCCTTCGGCGGCTTCCTCTACAGCGGCCAGAACTGCATTTCGGTCCAGCGCGTCTACGTCCACCGCGATGTGCATGACGACTTCGTCAACGCCGTTCTGCCCCTACTCGACGACCTCAAGCCCGGCGACCCCAACGACCTCGAGACCACGCTCTGCCCCATGATCGACGCCGACGCCGTCACCCGCATCATGTCCTGGCTGGACGAGGCCCAGGCCGCCGGCGCCACCATCGTCACCGGCGGCAGCGCCGACGGCCCCTTCATCGAACCCACCATCGTCGCCAACGCCGACAACGGCATGCGCATCGTCCGCGACGAGGTGTTCGGACCCGTCATCGCCGTCATCGCCTACGACTCGATCGACGAGGCAATCGACCTGGTCAACGACTCCGACTACGGCCTGCAAGCGGGTATCTTCACCAACGACATCCGCATCATCGAACGCGCCTACCGCGACATCGAAGTCGGCGGCCTGATCGTCAACGACACCAACCGCTGGCGGGTGGACCACATGCCCTACGGCGGCGTCAAGCGATCCGGCTTCGGCCGCGAGGGCCTCAAATACGCGATCGAGGAAATGACCGAGCCCAAGCTGCTGGTCGTAAACCTGGAGGACAACTAAGCCCGGCCGGACGCCGGGACATTGCCGCACTCCCTGAGGAGGGAAACCTGATGGAACTTCGCCGCGTTCAGCTCGCCAGTCCCGGATCCAACCTGCGCATGCTCGAGCGCGGCAGCCAGAGCAACGCCGACCACGTTTTCCTCGACCTCGAGGACAGCGTCGCCCCCAACCAGAAAGTCGAAGCCCGGCAGGTCGTAGTCCAGGCCCTCAAGGACTTCGACTGGTCCGGCAAGATCGCCTGCGTCCGGGTCAACGGCATCGACACCGAGTGGTTCTACGGCGACGTGATCGAAGTCGTCGAAGGCGCCGGCCAGCACCTGGACACCATCATGCTGCCCAAGGCCAACAAGCCGCATGACGTCTACATGCTGGACATGCTGCTGACCCAGATCGAAGAGCACAACGGCCTGGAAATCGGCCGCATCGGCATCGAGGCCCAGATCGAGATGGCCGAAGGCATGATGAACGTCAACCAGGTCGCCTTCGCCAGCCCCCGCCTCAAGTCGCTGATCTTCGGCCCTGGCGACTACTCCGCCAGCGTGCAGGCCCGCGGCCTCTCCATCGGCGCCAGTGAGCGCTACCCCGGCCACGTCTGGCACTACGCCATCCACCGCATCGTCGTCGCCGCCCGCGCCGCCGGCCTCCAGGTCACCGACGGCCCCTTCGCCGACTACCGCAACCTGGAGGGCTACCGCCAATCCTGCGAAATGGCGCTGGCCCTGGGCTGCGACGGCAAGTGGGCCGTCCACCCCGGCCAGATCGACGTGGCCATCGATGTCTTCTCGCCTTCCGCGGCCGACGTCGACAAGGCTCGCCGCATCATGGTCGAGTACAAGCAAGCCCTGGCCGACGGTCTCGGCGCCATCGCCATCGACGGTGACATGGTCGACGCCGCCACCCTCAAAATGGCCGAAATCGTCTCCGCCAAGGCAGACGCGGCGGGATTGTAGCCAGTGTTAGGGAGGCAGTGATTGAACGGCGTTGATTTCTGCGCGGTTGACGTGGAAACCGCGAATTACGACCGGGCCACGATCTGCCAAATTGGCGTGGTTACGGTTCAGAAAGGGCGTATCGTCAGGACTTGGTCCTCGCTGGTCAACCCCCGGTCGGATTTCGTCTTTACCCACATTCACGGTATCGACGCATCCATGGTGCGCACAAGCCCCACGTTGCCGGAATTGTGGAAGGAACTGTGCGGCAGCCTGCCCCACGATGTGATGGTCAGCCACACATCGTTCGACCGATGGGCCCTCATCAGAGCTGCGGAACGTGACAACCTTCGTCACATGCCCGTCACCTGGCTCGACAGCGTCCAGGTCGCCAAGCGCGCCTGGCCGAACCGCTACCGCCGCCGCTGGAACCTGCCGCTGATCGCTGACGACTTGGGCATCGAGTTCACACACCACGATGCCCTGGAGGACGCCAAAGCCTGCGCCAGGATCGTGATTCAAGCCAGCCAGGCAACGGGATTCACGATTGCGGATTGGGCGAAGTCACCTTGAGCCGATTCAGTCAAACCGTAGGTGGACATACATGGATATGCGGAATGGAGTGCAAGCTCCCTCAGACTCGCCGGACAACTTTAGCTTGGAGCACATTGAGCCGTAATGAATTATGCACACGGTGAGAGTGGACGCGGACTTGATCCAGCTGGCATATTCAGACGGACTGAAGCCAGCGTCGTTCGAGTGTATACGCCTACAGAGACGGGTACAGGATTCATCTATGACAGTAGCGGCCTAGCAGTTACAAACGCGCATGTCGTAGGTAACAACAACTACGTAGGAGTTGATTTCGGACATCGAAAGTGCGGCGCAATCCTTCTAGGAAAGAACAATATCGTCGACTTGGCCGTGATAAAGATAGTGTCCGATACTTACGAATATCCACCAATACCCTTAGGAGACTCGAACTACACCCACCATGGTGATGGCGTTGTTGTGGTTGGATATCCTCTTGGTGAGATATTACAGGGATCTTCAACAATTACTAGTGGAATCGTGTCAGCAAAAGGGCGTTCTGGGTCCGTATCCTATATTCAGACCAATGCCGCTATCAATCCTGGAAACAGCGGCGGACCTATGCTTAATAATCACGGTGAGGTCATTGGTATTGTATCTTCAAAAATACACCAGCATGGCGAAGATGCGATAGAAGGTATAGGGTTGGCTATCGATGTTAATGAGCTCACCAGCAGGGTTTGGCGTCTCGAGCATGGAATCTCGGTCAAGGAATCGTTTCGCAACTGGCTGTACGAGTATAGTTTCGACATTCCACAGGGATGGCATCCTCGCTCAACAGAAAGCTGGGATAGAGTTGAATTCGCGACAGATGATGGCGGAGGGTATTTTCGCGTCAATGCAATTGATCTCGAACGCAACAAGATCAGAGGCCACCGGATCAAAGGAGACTCTCGAGGCTTGAAACGATTCTCCGAATGGGTCAGAGATGAGACTACAGCTTCCTTTGGGTCGCCAAACGACTATAACTTGGATCACTTTGGTCCGCAGGGCGATTACTACAGATATACCATAGAGGTGACAGACTATGAGAGCTCAACGCACGATGTCACTGTGTGCGAATTGTCTACTAATTTCAAGGAGAGACAATCAGGCTTTTATTTGACTACATGGGTGCGCGATGATCTTTTGTTCAAGCATGACTCAGACCGACATTCGATGATTGACAGCTTCAAATGCTAGGTAGCGCTTCAGCCAGTCTTCCTGCTTCTTGACTCTACCACTGGCGGCGTCGCTTACAAGGCGCGTGTGATTGTTTGCATGACCTCACCCAATTGGCCAGTGTTTACGCGCCTACGACGCATCCTCGCGGCCTGCCGAGATGACCGCGCGGAGTTCCCGCGTTTCTTCGGCGCGGGACTGACGTTCGGCAGCATGAAGTGCCTCGTGTGCAATCCGATCCGCATCGATTGACGCACGCAACTCGCGAATGTCCGCGCGAACATCACGCCACAGCGCCACGGTCAGGCCAGCCAGTCCGATTCCTACCGTTGCAACGGCCGCGAGGATGGCGGCGAGTTCGGCGCTCACGGTGAGCCCTCCCGGCTGGCTGCAATTGTCGCCAACAGTTCGTGCCATTCGTCAGCCCTCGTCTGCCGCTCAGCCGCGTGCAGTGCCTCGTGCGCCAGCCGGTCGGCGTCAATAGCTGCTCGCACAGCGCGGATATCAGCTCGAAGTTCGGCGTCTTCAGCGCGAAGGCTAGCTTCAACCGCGCGGATGTCGGCGCGCAGCCCCGCTTCCATGGCGCGGATATCGGTACGCACACCACGCCAAAGAGCCAGGGTCAGGCCGGCCAGACTCACGCCAACGGTCACAGTCGCCACCAGCATCGTGGCTAAGTCCGCGCTCATGGCGCGCCGGGGCTCTCTGTGCGGATAGCTCGCGCGGAGGTTAAGAGCATGGGCAAGCAGTCTCTCCGAGTGCCGCCCAATCACTGCCGAAATCGTACCTCACCCCGATGCATCGGGGTTTCTGATCAGCGCCGCTGGCTCACCGGCATCGGCGGCCGCTCGTCGGCCTCCCGTATCTCCTCGAGTGAGCGCACCTGCTTTCGGGCGGCGCCTTGCCAGTCGCGCGTCTTCACGTCTGACGGCGCTTGCAGCCGCTCGGCCGCCTTGGGGATCTCGTTCGTGTACTGCGGGAGCCACTCGGCCTGCGCCACCAGCATCTCGTCGGCCATGCGCCAGACCTCCGGCGGGTCGCACACGGCCCCCACCAGCGGGTCGTGCAGCATGGCCTGTTTCAGCAGCGTGGAGTCGCCGGTCGATGCCGCCCTGGCGCCCATTCGCTGCACGTCGATCGAGGCGGTACAGGTAGCCGCGCAGGCCAGCGGCAGGTCGCCCACCTTCGGGATATGAATGCCCAGCGCGTCCACGTACCCGGGCACTTCCACAATCGCGTCGTCAGCCAGGTTGCTGATGGCGCCGTTGTTGCGGACGTTGAAGAACCCCCGGTAGGGCCGCCCGGTTTCCAGGGCCTCAATGATGCGGCTGCCGCGCTCGTCAGACCGGTCCTCGGTGCTGATCGGCGGATCTTCTGCCGCCATCCATTGGGGGAAGTCGGTCTGGAACCAGTTGCGCTTCTCGGTACTGACCCTCAAGTACCCGCCGGTCTCGCCGTTGCCCCAACTGGCAAGGTCGATCCAGCGCTGAATCTCCTCCGGACGCTTCCGGTACCACGGCAGGTATTCGGACAGGTGGCCGTTCGACTCGGTTGAGTAGTAGCCAAAGCGCCGAAGCACATCAATGCGCACTTTCTCGGTCTTGGAGAAGGTTGAATGCGCTTCGAAGGCCGTCAACAGCTCCTCGCTACCAATTTCGCGGCCCTGGTGCTCGATGCGCGTGTACCAGGTTTGGTGGTTGATGCCGGCACAGATGATGTCCACGTCCTCGCGCCGCTCCGCGCCCAGCACTTCAGCGATCTGGGTCCAGCCGTGTTCGATCCCGTGGCACAGCCCCACCACGTTGACGCCGTGATCCAGCAGCGCCCAGCAATTCATGGCCATCGGGTTGGCGTAGTTCAGCAGCAATGCATCCGGCTTGGCCACGTCCAGAATGTCGTCCCCAAAGGCAAGCAACTGCGGGATGGTGCGCTGGGCGTACATGATTCCGCCCGCGCAGATCGTGTCGCCCACGCACTGGTCTACGCCGTACTTGAGCGGGATCTCCACGTCCAGCTTGAACGCGTCCAGCCCGCCCACGCGAACGCAGCAGATTACGTAGTCGGCATCGCGAAAGGCCCGTCGCCGATCGGTGGTGGCTGAAATCTCAGCCGGCAGCTTGTTGGTGCGGATGTCCTTTTGGCAGAGCTGCGTCACCAGGTCCAGGTTGGGTTGCGAGATGTCGGTTAGCGCGAAGTGCGTGTCCTGCAACTCCGGAACCGACAGGATGTCCCGCATGAGCCGGCGCGTGAAGCCCACGCTGCCGGCGCCGATCACCGCGATCTTCAGGGCCACGGCGCGAACCTAGGTCTTCAGCGGCTGGCCGGTCGGATCGAGCTGCCCGATCTCCTCCAGAAGCCGCACCGAGTGAATCACGTCATGGATGTTCGTAAGCGGTTGCCGGCCTTCCGCGATGGCGTTCAGGAAATCGGCGTGCAGCGCATCAACTCCGTCATCTAAATTTCCGCCGGGGTGACCAGGAATCGGCTGACCTTCGATGATCTCTGGCTCCGGTCGGTCGTCGGCGTAGATCTGCCCGTGGATGGGCGGCAACAGATAGGCGCTGACGCCGTTGCCGTGCATCTCGATCCGGTAGTGGCGAGCCCCCGCGTGGCCGGTCACCGAGTGCACCGCCACGGCCCCATTGGTGAAGTGGATGATGGAGTTGTAGGTGTTCATCCAGCCTGTGTAGGTGTCATCGCCGCGGGTCAGCACCTGGTCCCAGGTTCCGCCGCAGAGCCAGCGCAGCCAGTCCACCATGTGAATGTCCTGCTCGTAGAGCCGGTTGATTTCGCGGCCGCCCTGATCGTCTTCAATCAGGTTCTTGCTCATGCCCGCGCTCACCAACATCACAGGACCGTTCGCTTCGACCCGCGCGCGGGCCGTCCGGATCATTGGCGTCCAGCGGCGTTGCAGCCCCACGCAGACGATGCGGTTGTTGGCTTCCGCAGCCGCCGCGATCTTCTCGGCATCGGCCGAACCCACACCAGGCGGCTTCTCGACAAAGAGATGCGCGCCTGAAGCCAGGACTTCGACGGCAATGTCCGCAATGTCCGGGGGACGCGTGACCGCGTAGACGACCTCGGGGGCCTCGCGCTCCAGCATCTCCCGGAAGTCGCTGTAGCGGCCCTCGACGTCGTATTGGTCGGCGGTTGTGACGAGCCGGTCCTCGTCCAGCTCGCACATGGCCGTCAATTCGACGCGACTGTGCGCTCGGTCGATCGCCGGGTAGTGCGCGCTGGTGGCTCTGCGGCCTGCGCCTATGAATGCTGCGCGAACCATGATCTCCTCCAAGGCTGCGGCCGGAACGCCAGTCTAGCCGTCAGCAGCCGCGCCGAACGTGTCTCGCACGGCACGCCAAGCCTGCACTCGAGCCGCTCTACATCGGCACCTTCTTCAGCAGACCGATGATGTGCCCTTCCGGATCGGCAAAGTGGCCGATGGTCACGCCTTCCATGACGTTGGTCTCCGGCATCAGGATCTTGCCGCCCAGGCCGGCTGCCCTCTCCAGGGTTGCGGTGACATCTTCGACCTCCACATAGAAGGTGACGAAGCCGGACGAGCCATCAAGGGTCTGGCCGATGCCGCCGCCGATGCTGTTGTCGCATTCTGGATCTGCGCCGACGACGCCATAGCCCATGGGGTTGTCGGTGAGAATCTCCCAGTCAAAGAGGTCGCCGAAGAACTTGTGCAGCGCCGGGCCGTTCTTGCCGTTGACTTCCCAGTGCACCACGGGGTTCGCCATCTGCCTGCTCCCTGTTGTGTCTGCGATTTGCGAGGATGAACGCCGTGCCCGCCGCGCACCGTCGCAAAGCTTCCTGAGTGCTGAGGTATTCGGCGGCATAAGCTGCGAGTCTGGTCGCGCGCGTTCCAGCGGAACCCAAGGGGGATGCGATGAAAGTTCTGGGCGTGGACTACGTGTACTTCCCGGTCTCCGACCTCGAAAAGGCCACGGCGTTCTACCGCGATGTGCTGGGCCTCACGCCGGTCTTCAGCGTGGGCGGCATGTGGGGCGAACTGCAGGCGGGGGACACGACAGTCGCGCTGCACGTGGAGGACGATGCCCCTATCGCTGCGCCCGACTCCGGCATGCGCCCGTCCACGGCGTTTGCCTGTGAGGATGTCGCCGCAATGGCCGAGAGAGTTCGCGAAGCCGGCGGCAGCGTCGCCATGGAGCCGTTTGAAAGCGGCACCTGCACAATAGCGATCGTCGGCGATCTGGACGGCAATCCCGTCATGCTGCACCGACGCGACGACGGCACCGTTGGCTAGGCGAGAACCCTTGGCGGCATCGAGCGACTTACGCCAGCGCCGCCGCCCCCGGTGGCAGCAGGTGGCGAACCTGTGGCCGCACGTCAGCCGGCAGGTCCAGGTACACGTCCTCCGGCAAGTCGTCAATCCGCGAATTGTGATACGCCGGATCGTATTCTTGTGAGCTCGTGCGCGTCGGGTTGAGGTTTAGCCACCAGGTGGCGTAACGGATCACCACGGCCACGCGGTCCTCCTTCGTCAGGTTTGGCGATACGGCGTGCCAGACGCGGCTGTCCACGATTCCCACCGACCCGGCCGAACCGATCAGCCGTTCTTCGTCGCCGCGCGGCGTCATCGCGTCCCCGTACGGCCCACCGTCGCGCGGGTGGTCGTTCAGCTTGTGGCTGCCGGGCACGATGATCGTGGCCCCGTTCTCGACCATGAAGTCCGTCAGCATCCAGAACGTGGTCAGGTGCAGGGGAATGTCCGGGTACGGCGCCGGGATGCGTGTGTTGTGCTCCTGGTTGTAGGGCCAGTCGGCATGCCACACGTCACGCTGACGACCCGGTCCGGTCACGAATCCCGTGAAGAACGACAGACGAAAGCCCGGGCCCAGCGTGGCATCCAGCACGGCCGTGAGCCGCGGCTCGGCCAGGTAGGGGGCCAGGTCCTGGTTGATCCGAAGGAGGTTGGAAGTTTTGCCCAGCGCCGGGATCTTCGTGTCGTTGTTGGCCAGGATGTCGGCCCGAACGCGATCGCGGATTCCGGGCACCTCGTCCGGCGGAATCACGCGTTCGATCAGCGTGACGCCACGCTCGAGCAGTTCGTCGGCATGAGGATTAGACATGGGTTTCGGATCCGAAGGCGTCGGGCGGCTGATTCTGGCACTCGTCGACTGGACCGAACAATGGCGACGACCGGCTGATACCGTAGACCGCGCTTCACCGGACGCGCGGAGCTCGACGCCAATGTCCGACGGACAAGACGTGGGTTATATCGGTATCGGCGAGGCTGCGGCGGCGCTCGAAAACGGCGAACTGTCGTCGATGGACCTAACCGAGGCTGTCCTAGCCCGCATCGAGCGGCTCAACCCGACGCTGAACGCCTACACCTTGGTCATGGCCGATTCGGCACGAGCGGATGCGCGAGCCGCTGACTCTCGCGCCGCCGCCGGCCGGCGGCTTGGCCCGTTGGACGGCATCCCCATCGCAATCAAGGACGTCATCGACACCGCAGGCGTGGTGACGACCTACGGATCGATCAAGTATCGCGACCATCGTCCGGGCGCAGATGCGCATGTGGTGCAGCAGTTGCGGAAGGCCGGCGCCGTAATCCTGGGCAAGACGAATACTCACGAACTGGCCCGCGGCATCACCACCGACAATCCCCATTTCGGCCCGACCCGCAACCCCTGGGATCTGACCCGGCATCCGGGCGGATCGTCCGGCGGTTCCGGTGCGGCTGTGGCCACGGGCATGGCTCTCGGCGCGCTGGGAACCGACACCGGCGGTTCGGTGCGGATTCCCGCGCACATGACCGGCATCAGCGGGCTGAAACCAACGCACGGTCTGGTCGGCCGCACGGGTGTCCGACCCCTCGTTCGCAACTTCGACCACATCGGTCCCATGACGCGTTCGGCCGTCGACTGCGCCCTGATGCTTGACGCCATGGCCGGACCTAACCCGAACGATCCCGACGCAGTCTCACAGCCGGCCGGCAGCTTTGCCGCCGCACTCGACGAACCGATCGGTGGCTATCGGGCCGGGATCGTCCAGGACTTCGCGGACGACGCGGAGCCGCGAATCCGCGAGTTATTCGCCGATGCCGTTCAGGTCATTCGCGATCTCAGCGTCGCGATCGACTCCTGGTCGCTACCCTCAGACCTTGACCCAACGGCCGCCCAGGTTGTCTCCCGCTCCGAGGGCTACGTCAGCATCCACGCGATGTTCGACGGCGACTTCAGTTCCATTGACGAGTCCATCCATCAGCGTCTGAACGTTGGCGCCGACGCGTCAGCCTTCGACTACCTGCGCGGCCTGCAAGCTCGCGCCGACATCGAGGCCGAGGTATCGAATGCCCTGGAGTCGCGAGATTTCCTGCTGAGCCCGGCCTACCCCTACCCAGCCGAACCCATCAAGCGGTTCGACGCCCGCGCCAACGACACCCTCCACGCTTCGCTGTTCAACTCAGCCCACCACCCCGCACTCGTCGTCCCGATGGGCTTTGCCGACGGCCTACCTGTCGGCCTGCAAATCGTCGGTCGCCTGCACGACGACGCCACCGTCCTCCAAATTGGCCACGCCTTCCAGCAAGCCACCGCACACCACGAGCAGCGACCGGGCGTTCTGGACTAGGTGTTTCGGTCGCGGACTAGGCCCAGCCAGTGACCCAACGCGCTGGTCTAAGCGCTCTCCGCCGGCCTCTCAATAGTGCGGCCCCGTTGGACCAGAGCGGTAATGCCCAGGGCGATCCAGGCTGGCGACGAGAACACCAGCGGGTAAGCCACGATGCCGATGGGCCCGAACAGGCCGCCGATCAACGCACCAAACACCGTGATCGGGCCAAGCACCGCTCCGAACGCGTAGGCGAGGAAGCGAGCTCGACGATAGAGCAGCGCCAATGCCGCGGTCAGCGGAATCGCCGCGATCCAGGTGAAGAGGACCATGGACCCAACCATGGCGCCAACGGCCAATGGTCCGCCCAACCCGCCATCGGTTGGCAAGCCGCCGAAGCGAATCACTGAAAGCACCAGGATCCCCAGCGGCAGCCAGAGACATATCGCCGCTAATCGAATGAGCCGTCGAACCTTTGACGATTGCATGAGCCCACCATTGCGCCACGCCATCTCGGCATTCTAGGCCGTTCCTGGCGGGATCTGTCGGTATGAGTTCCTACACAGCCGTCAAGGCGTGGCCATGCGAGCAAGTCGAGCCGCCGACTAGACCCCGTAGATTCGGGCCGTGTTTCCGCCCATGATCCAGGCTCGATCGTCGTCCGGGATATAGGCGCACTGGTCCCGCAGGTAGTTCACCTGTGTGGCGTAGTACTCGGGTGAGCGGGCCTGCTCCTGGGTCAGTGCGTTGGCCTTGGTGAATTCGGATCCCCAAATCAGCTTTCGCGGTCCGAACGTGTCGTAGAGCGCGCGCAGCACCACGTCGTCGGGACCCCACCAGGCGCCCGGATAGCCGGCCAGGATTTCGAGGTTGACGTCGTAGTTCGTGACCAGGTCAACAATGCCCGGATCAAACGTCACCCGGCCTTCCGCGTCAATCAGTCCTTCCGGCGCTTTCATTCCTACGTACAGACCGTGCACGACTGTAATCGTCAGATCGGGCCACGCGTCCAGCAGCTTGATCAGGGCCTGAAAGTGGTCCGGAGAGTCGGTGCCGTACGAGACTGTGCAGACCGGCAGCTTCATTTGATCGACGAGCTCCCACACGGGCCAGAATCTAGGCGCATGGAAGTTGGCGAAGGCGTCGTCCGACGGCGGCCAGGGGTCGTAGTACAGCCCCTTGAAGCCTTCGTCCTCCACGTGACGCTGAATGGTCGCCAACTGGGGCGGGAGGTGCGCTTCCCCACCTTCGACCTTTATCACCGCAATGAAGCGGTCGCCGTGCTCGCGAACCATTCGCGCCGCGTACTTCATGCCCCAGATGTTGCAGGTATGCAGCACGGCGTAGTCAACTCGGGTGGCGTCCATACAGGCCAGCATGTCGGCTTCGGACTGACCGTTCTTCCCTTCCGGCCAGTAGCCCGGCATGTGGTCCTGCAATTGCTGCACGCCAACGTGGGCGTGAGCGTCGATTACCGGAAGACTGGCACCCGTCATGCGTCATCGCTCCTTGCGGCTGTCAGCAGATCCACCAGGCGGTCGCGAGCCGCGTGCTGCATGGCGACCCGCGTGGACAACTCAATGAGCCCCGGCGTCTCGGTGGTCATGAAGTCGCGGATCCCACGATCATAGAAGTAGAACGGCAATGGCCATTCGCCGTCCGCCATGTATTCGCGAAACCGTTCATCCCGAGTCTCTTCATCGCCATGCGCAACCACCCCGCCCTCGACAGGATGGTCGTCCGCCTCGGGCGTGTCGATGATCGGGCCATGCTCGGCCACCGCTTCCACGATCAGACGCGGCCAGGAACTGTCGCTGAAAAACGCGTAGGTGTAAAACCCCACTTCCTCGGGGTCTTCGTGGGCGTCGACGAAGGTATCGAAAGTGTCGTGGGCCACGGCGGCGCGCAGGGTGCGGACTTCAGGCACCTCGTCGCGCGCAAACTGTCGGTTCAGGTCGATCCCGTCCTTGTTTTCGCGTGTCCCAAGGTCATAGCCGGTTGGGTTCAGACACGGAAAGACGCTGAAGGCAACCGACGGACTCCGCGTCCACAGGCCCTGTTCCAGGAACTGCAGCACGGTCACGACCGGCGCCGGCTCATCACCGTGGGTGCCGGCGAACACCGCGAGCCGCGCCACGGCGGAATCCCGCGCTGGAATGTCCACCCTCAACAGGTCGAGGCCAAGCTCCGCAATCGGATACCGAGTCAACTCAAGGCCTGCCAAAGCGGTGGCGGCGTCAACCCGCGCCGTGATCTCGGCGTAGTCGGCTGGCTTCCGCACAGTCATCTCAATCCCACAGGGCCGCTTAGCCTAGCGTGATCAGCTCCCGTGGTTCGTGACGCATCAAACCTTTGCGCGGTCCTGGTGTGACACCATGCCGCCACGCACACGCATCAGGACACCGCCATGTTGAAGGGTATCGATCCGCTCCTGGGCCCGGATCTGCTGCGGATCCTCGCGGCCATGGGGCATGGGGACGAACTGGTCATCGTGGACGCCAACTTTCCGGCCGAAGCCAGCGCTCGCCGCCTCGTCCGGCTGGACGACGTGCCTGCCACGCGCGCCGCAGAGGCCATCCTGTCACTATTGCCGTTGGACGAATACGTGGACGAGCCCGCAGCCGTCATGTCCGTGGTCGGCGATCCAAAGGCCAGGCCCGGGATATGGTCGGAATTCGAGCGAATCGCCGAGGCCGCACACGGCGGACCCGTAGGCTTTGAGCGCGTCGAACGCTTCGCCTTTTACGAGCGGGCCCGCCAAGCCTTTGCCATCGTGGCCACGGGCGAGCGGCGCCTCTACGGCAACCTGATCCTGACAAAGGGCGTGCTCTAGGCCGGGGCTACCAGTCCTGACCGTCCTCGTCGCGAGCCTGGCGGCTGGCGCTGAACAGCAGATAGCCCACCAGCGCCAGAATCAGCACGACGCCTACGGTCATGATTGGGTGCCGCAGGCTAAACGGAATGAGCACAGCCGAAATGAACAGGAATACGTAACGCGTGACCACACTCGTAAGCAGTCGCCGCGCCAGTTCGCCGAGCAGCACAATCACGCCGCTTGATCCTCGAAGCGTCCGGTCCAGTCTACGGGCCGCTAACTGTAGGACTGAGGACGAGTCAGGCTTCTCGCTCGTCTGACGGCGCCACGTTCGCCTCCCTCAGATGATCGCGCACGAGCACCGGATTACCCTTGCAGCAAAGGTGCGGCAGGGCAGATTCCTAGGTGAAGTGAGCTTCGACCGCGCGGCGTGCGGCCCTCAGCCGTTGCCAGGACTCCACCGCGGCGATCGCGTCTAAGTCCGCGCTGGTCGAAATGCCAATCCCAACGAGCCAACTCCCGGTGGTCAGCCCGGTGATTCCCAGCCGGTCCAGGTTGCTCAGGGAAGCCCTTGCCCCAGCGCTTGCAGTCTTGCCTAGGGGTTGAAATCCAGGTACTGCCCCTGGACCCAGTTTCCGTCCTCGAGTTCGTACCAGACGGCGTCTTCGGCCTCCACAATCTGCCCGGTCAAAACCAGCTCCTCGCCCTGCAGGGCGACGTATTGAATGGCTCCCTCAACAACACTTGGCGCGTCGCGCACATTCAGGCCGATTTCAGGGACGACGACGCCGATGGTCTGCGAGACTGTCGCCGTCGTCGACTCGGATGTGGCCGCCGGCGTTGCGTCCGTCATGACCTCTTCCGTCGTCTCGCTGATCTCCAGGTACTGAACCTGCACCCAGTTCCCGTCAGCCAGTTGGCGCCAGACGATCCCGTCGATTTCGCTGATCTCGTCTGTCAGCTCCAGTTCCTCGCCCTGCAGCGCGACGTACTGGACCGCGCCGTCGGCAACGCTTGGCGCGTCGCGCACATTCAGGCCTACCTGCGGGATGACAACGCCAACAGCCAAGGCCGTCGGCGCTTCCATCATGGCGTCCGGCGTCGCCGTGGGTTCGGGCGTGGGTTCGGGCGTCGGCGCCTCGGCGGCTGTTCGCGGCGTTACGGGTTGTGGCGCCGGTTGAGCCGTGGGCGTGGGCGTCGGCGCAGGCGTCGCCGTGGGAGGCGGCTCGGGGGTTGGTGTCGGAATGGGCGCGGGACTGGGTGACCTGGCGGGCGCCGTTACCAGCGGCACGGCTGTGGGTTCGGGCGTTGGCGTTGCCTCTGGCTCCGACTCGCCGCATGCCGCGAATCCGGCCAATGCGACGCTTCCAACCAGCAAACCGGCGGCCAGCGTCTGACGTCCGAATCGCGTCCAAGCGCCGATTCTGCGGCTCACGTAATCTTTCATCCCCGGCATATTGGGTAGCACCGTACCGAGCATGGGCGATTGCGTCCAGTGAATCTCGGTTTACAAATGGGATGAATGTTCCGATCGAGGAACGTCCCGGAGAGCACGACGTGACGCAGCCGACCATCAGCGACGCCGCCGTCCAGGCCAAGACCGGGCGTGTCTGGGCCGAGTGGTTCACGCTCCTTGACTCCGAAGGCGCGGCCGACTTGACCCATCGGCAGATCGCCACGGCGTTAGCAGATCGCCACGGCCTGACTGGCTGGTGGAGCCAAATGGTCACCGTGGCCTACGAACAAGCACGCGGCCGCCGCCAACCGCACGAGACCTCCCGCGGCTACCAGGTTGGCGTCAGCAAGACCGTTGCCGTGCGGGTGGACGTGCTGTTTTCCGCCTGGGAGGACGAGGCCTCGCGGGGGCGGTGGCTCGGCGACCAGTCAATTACCATTCGGCGCGCCACCCGACCCAAGTCGATGCGGATCACCTGGAGTAACGACCAGACGAACGTGGACGTCAGCTTCTGGGACAAGGGCCCCGAAAAGAGTTCCGTGCAGGTCCAGCACTCCAAGCTGACCGATCGTAACGATGTGGAAGCCAGGCGCACGTTCTGGCGCGCCGCTTTGGCGCAGTTGGCTTCCGAACTCGTGAGCTAGCCGCAGGGTCAAGTCGCGGCCGGGCTCGGATAAGCGGCCGGATTTCCGGCGAAGCCCGATGTCAAGCCCGGCGATAGACTCCGGAGGCCACGCACGTAGCTTCTCCAACCGAGGTCAGCCCAGTGTCCGAGTGGCGGGGCGAGCTTGCGCGGCTACCGCACGTGTCTGAGTCGTGTCAGCCGTGATGGCCCTGGTCCGCCGCTTAGCCGGCCGGCTTATATCACTCATTAGCGGCTTGCCAGTCGACGAATCATGGCCCGAATCACCGGACTCCTCGCGATCAAGCCAGGCGGACGGGCCGGAGCCTGGGCGACGTACAGGTACACAGCGAACATCTCGACTCTCGCCCGGGGCCGCCGAGATTCAGGCGGATTTGGCCCGTCAGCAATTGCGCGGAGATGCCGCTGAGCGCGCCCGACCACGGCAGATTCCGGCACGCCCACGACTCACCGGACCGCGGGCCACGCGGCGGGTAGGTCCGCGTTCAGGCTACCGGTGGGGCCGGTCCCCAGGCGACCGTACCCGGGAACCAGCGTCGCGAACTCCCGAACCGCGGATCCGACCGGCGCGAGCCCGGCCTGTGCCGAATCGCGACCAGGCGCGCCGGCGGGACGAGCAGGACGTGCGGCGCTTCCGCCAGGCTCGCCGAGCCATGGAAGCGGAAATGGCCTCAGCGGCCGAGCCGCGAGATTCTCGACTCTCGGAGGAGGCCGTAGAAGCGCAGGCAGCCCTGGTCGGCGACCAGCTGCAAGGGGATGCGGCAGCACGCGCTGAGGAACGCCCATTCAGAGAGCCATTGCGAAATCGGACGCGCATCGGCCCCTTGCGTGGAATCCTCAAACCCCGGGCGGACTTGCCGCAACGCGATCGGTGGATGGACTTCCTGGTTACCTCCGCCTTCGTTTTGTCCGCCATCTTTGTCGGCGGTTTCACCCGCGTGGATGACGAGCCGTTTCTGGTCATCTTTGCCGCGGCGATGACCGTTGGGCTGATTGTCGCGCTCATGCTGGACTACCTGCGGTGGCATGGCTCGCTTCCAATCCGATTAACTCGCGCGGGGGCGGTAACCGGCCTGGCGGCGTTTATCGCGATCACGTCCATCGGGCGCCTGGGCGAACTGGATCCGATCCCACTTCCGACTGATTGCTCGCCGGAGCAACTCAGAGCCTTGGCCGAAGCGAACATCACACCCGAGACGCTGGCGGACTATCTCAACGGCGTGGATGCCAACACCGGCCGGTTGCGACGGCTTAGCGCGACGGAAGATGACCTCGGGCGAGCGCAAGCGTATTTCAGGAGGGCGTCCTTCCAGCGGGCACTCGGCGAGCCTGAACGGGCGCTCGCCGATATCCAGCGGGGACTGGAACTCGACCCGAGTGACCTGTGGGCATACGTGCAACGGGTGGAGATCTTCTTTGCAGCCGACTGCTCGCAGTACGTCCATGATGAGATTGCAGCAATGCAGCCGCTGGTGACGTCGTGGGATGACGACGGGGTGCTCCTGCAGGCAGCTGAGCAGTTTCTCGTCCACGGATATGCGCAACTGGCGCTCGACGCGGCGCTCCGTGCGGCTGAATTGACGCCCGGATCCCCGCATGAGGCCGAGATCATCCAGGGCTTCGCGCTGGCCCAGCTTGGACGTTTGCAAGAAGCCCTGGTGCCGTTGTCCGCGAGCATCGAGCGCAACCGGGTGAACTGGGAGTCTCACTTTGTTCGCGGACTCGTACATCGCCGACTCGGCGATATGGCAAGGGCACGTGAGGACTTCAACCGGGCAGTGTCCCTTCGACCAAATTGGATTGCCGCCCCAGCGGGTTTGGCGGTTCTTCTTGTCGATCAAGGGCAGATCCTCGAGGGTCTGGACGCACTGAATCAGGCCCTTGAGCTCGAGGAAACGACGCTGCATGCGCGCCTGTGGCGCGGGTTGACGCTCCTGCAAGTCGGAGATGCGCAAGCGGCCCGGGACGACTTCATCGAGATTGACGAGCACATAGGCCCCATTGCGTTGAGCGCCGATCACTTGGTGGGCCTGGCGTCCGCCGAACTCGCACTCGGCAATCGCGAACAAGCGGCCGAGGCGCTGGCGGCGAGCCGAAGCCGTCCCATGCGCTGGGAAGATGAACCGAAGGTCAGGGCACTGCTGGAGATCCTTGAGCGCGAACTCGGGACTTCACCCGCCAACTAACCGTCCATGTTGGCGAATGGCGTTCCGACCGGCCGGATTACAACCTGCCGGCAGGGCACTTTGGCGCTTGCTACACGGCCCGGTCGGCGACACAAACAGCGGTTGAATCAGTCACGCAGATCAGGTGGGTCACCTGACGCGTCGCCCCCGATGTAGAGTTCGCCTATTCCAGTAGGCGTCACGGCGCGATAACTGCGATTCTCCGGGCGCTCGGGGTCTAGTGGACCTAATGCCGCTGCGTCTTGCGTCTCGTTGCCCGGCGGAAGGAGCGGTGGCTTGCTCTTGACCGAGGCTGACTGGCCTTGAGAGACGTGGTCCAGCGCGTACTTGTCCTAGTCATCGGGCTTGCCACGCGACGTCCGCTCAGCAGACCGCGAATCGACCGGCAGGCGGCCGCGCAAATCGGGTCGACTGATCAGCTCGAGCCCGGGCAGGCCGGGTTCGAGCCTCAGACGCCGCACGGCGATGCCCCAGACCTCGCTGGTCCGACACCGAATCCGCCGCGGCGGCGGGCCTTCGGTCCGCGCCCGGGCTACCGCTGGGGCCAGGGCCCGGGCGACCTTGCGCACGAGTCGCGTCTCCGCGGACCAGCGCCGACAATTCGGCCGGACCGCGCCCGGCCCGCGCTGAGTGAAGACCAGTTGCGGCGCAAGAACGAGCGCGATATCCGCCGGTTTCGCCAGCGACGCCGAGGAATCGAAGCCGAGGCAGCCGAGACTGTCGATCCGCCCGAATCCCGCCTTTCCCGGGAGGCGGAGGAAGCGCAGGCGGCCCTCGTCCGCGAGCAGATGCGGCGAGACGCCGAGGTGCGCGCACAGGAACGCCCGTACCGCAGGCCCCTGAGGAATCGAACCCGCATTGGCCCGCTGCGAGGAGTCTTGAAACCCAGGGCCAGCCTGCCCGAGCGCGACCGGCGCGAGGACGCGTTGGTGACCGCCGGATTCGTTGCCGCCGCAGTGATTGTCGGCGGCCTGACCCGTTTGAATGACGGTCCCGTGCTGGTCATCGTCGGTGCGGCGTTCGTCGCGGTCCTCGTTGCCGTGCTCGTGCTGGACTACCGGCGCTGGTACGGCTCGTTTCCGGCCCGCTTCACGCGCGGCGGCGCGGTGGCCGGCCTGGCCATCTTCATCGGTGTCACATCCATCGGGCGCGTCGGCGAACTGGCGCCCGTGCCTCTGCCGAGCGGATGCTCAACCGAGCGTGTACGGGCGTTTGCCGCCGAGTGGTATACGACGGAGCAACAGGAGCGCAGGACGGCCGGTGTCGAATGGCTGACGGCGCACCTCAGACGGCCGGGCTTTCTTGTGGATCGAGTCGAACGAGCCGAGTCGCACTTGTCGCGGGGATCCAGGCGCGTGCTGTTGGGCGATCCGGAGCACGCATTAGCTGACTATCAACGTTCGTTGGAACTCGATCCAACCCAAGTGAGTGTCCCCGTATACAAGATAGGTCTGTATCGAATAGCAGGCTGTCCCGAGCACGCGCACGAAGAGATTGCCAAGATTCGGCGCAACTATGTGTCGTCGGAGGACGGCGTGGCGCTCCGCAGGGCCGCTCGTTCGCTCTTGGAATTCGGCTATGCCCAAGAAGCGCTCGATGTAGCCCGTCGTGCGGCGCAATGGGCTCCGGCTTCACCTCATGAGGCCGAGGTGATTCAGGGCATTGCACTGGCCCAACTCGGTCGTCTGAATGAAGCGCTGGGTCCGCTCACGGCAAGCATTGATGGCTTCCTACTGAACGAACAGGCCTCGTTCTTTCGGGCTCTGGTCTACCGCCGGTTGGGCGACCGATCGTCCGCGTGGGCCGACATCGAACACGCCATAAAACGTCGCCCAACCTGGGCAGCCGCCCACGCGGCCAAGGGACTCATGCTCGTTGAGGAAGGTCAACTTGGTCAGGGGCTGGAATCGTTCGCCGAGGCAGTGCGGTTGGGCGATCCCAAACCGCAGGCTTACTACTGGCGGGGCCAGGTACTCATGGGCCTGGGAATGGCCGAACTGGCCCGCGAGGACTTCCGGCAAACGATCAGGTATCAGGCCATCTCCTACGTGGCCAGCAGTGCGGACCCGTGGGTGGGACTCGCGGCGGCCGAACTCGCGCTGGGTAACCGCGAGCAGGCGGCGCAGGCCCTGGCAGAAAGTCGAACGCGACCCGTGCGCTGGGTGGACGAGCCCACGGTGAGTGCGTGGCTCGCGGAACTCGAACGCGAACTGGGGGCAGCCCCCCGGAGCTGACGCTGCCCTAAGGCGGACGATTCGTAGGGAGCATAGATGTCGAAACTCGGCACCGTACCCCGAGATCCATCGAGACGAGGTTGATCAAGGACTTCCCGACAGTTGACATAGCGGTAGGACGCTGGTTGTACTGCCGAGACTCGGTCCCTGGAATCTACCCATGCCCATCGAACTCGGCGGCCACATTTTTTCCACGCCGCACCTGAAGCTGGAAGAGGCGGTTCGCGTGTGGCGCGCGCTTGGTATCTCGGTCATGGATCTGGGCAACGGAGCCGACCTGGATCCCGACGTGGTGGGGGTGAGTCCCGAACGCCAGGCCGAGCGCGTCCGTTCCATCGCCGAGCGCCACGGCATGCGCTTCTACGACGCCTTTCCCCAGGCCACCGACAAGCACATCACCAACACGCCCGACGACGAGGAATACACCCACCAGCGCCAGGTCTACGCCGGCTGGATCGACTTCGCCGCTGACGTGGGGCTCGACGGCATAACCCTCAGCCCCGGCAAGTACTGGCCGGGCTTGGACGCCGAAACCGCCTTCGCACGCGGCCGTGATCAGCTCGTGCCGCTGGCCGAACACGCCGCCCAACGCGACGTCCGGCTACGCATCGAACCGCACGTCGAGAGCGTGACGTGGAGCCCCGAACTCGCCCTGCGCATGCTGGACGAAGTGCCGGGGCTGTCGCTCACCGTGGACCACTCACACTTCGTCTTCCACGGCATGACCTATGAACAGATCGCAGTGATGCACCCGCATGGCACCCACTGGCACGCCCGCCAGGCGGCCCTTGGGAAGTTGCAGACGGGCTTCGACGACGGCGAAATCGACTTCGCCCGCATCGTACGCGACCTGAAATCCGCCGACTACAACGGAACAATTGCGCTGGAGGTCGTGCACGTCGGCTGGCTGTCGCTGGATGGCCAGGACGTGCTAAGCGAGACCGTGCGCCTGCGCGATCAGCTGCTGGATCTGATCTAGTCTTGCGTGTCCCGGCAGTCTTGTCCCGGGCAAGCGTTGGCGGCAGCCTGCATGGCCCTCACAATTGAAGACTTGACGCACCACCCGATCGTCACCTGATGCCCAACCGCCTCGCCGCCGAGTCCAGCCCTTACCTGCTCCAGCACCAGCACAACCCCGTGGACTGGTATCCGTGGGGCGACGAGGCCTTCGCCGTGGCTCGCGCCACCGGCAAGCCCATCTTCCTCAGCGTCGGCTACGCCGCCTGCCACTGGTGTCACGTGATGGAACGCGAATCGTTCGAGGACCAGCAAACCGCCGATGTCCTCAATGAGCTCTTCGTCTCGATCAAGGTCGACCGTGAAGAGCGCCCCGACGTGGACCAGATCTACATGTCCGCGGTTCAGCTGCTCACCCGCCACGGCGGCTGGCCCATGTCCGTGTTCATGACCCCCGAGGGAAAGCCGTTCCACGGCGGCACCTACTTCCCGCCGGAGCCCCGCCAGGGGATGCCCTCGTTCCGGCAGGTCCTCACGGCCGTGAACGATGCCTGGATCAACCGCCGCGACGAGCTGGAGTCGGGCGCGGGCCGCCTGACTGAAGCGATCCAGGCAGCCGACAGTCTCGATCTCCCTGCCGCGCCGGTCACGGACGACGATCTGCGCCGCGCCTCGCAGGCCCTGGCCGGCAGCGAGGACCGCACCCACGGCGGCTGGGGCCAGGCGCCCAAGTTCCCGCAGGCCATGGCCATCGAGTTCCTCTTGCGCCGCCACCTGGCCACCGGCGAGGGGCTGCTGCTGGAAATCGCCGACCGTGCCCTGCACCGCATGGCCCGCGGCGGCATCTACGACCACGTGGGCGGCGGCTTCCATCGCTACAGCGTGGATGCCGCCTGGCATGTGCCCCACTTTGAAAAAATGCTCTACGACAACAGCCAGCTCGCCCGGGTCTACCTGCACGCCTGGCAGATCGGCGGAGACGCGGCCCACCGCCGCGTCGTCGAGGAGACGTTGGACTGGGTCCGGCGCGAAATGACCCATCCCCAGGGAGGCTTCTACAGCACATTGGATGCCGACTCCGAGGGCGAGGAGGGCAAGTTCTACGTCTGGTCGATGGACGAAGTGCGTGAGGTCCTGGGCAACGACGCCGACCTGGTGGCCGACACCTACGACGTCTCCGCTCGCGGCAATTGGGAAGGCGTCAACGTCCTCCGCCGGCTCAAGGACCTGGACGTGCTGGCGTACCAGCACGATTTGAAATCTCCCGACATCCAGGCCGCCGCGGACCGTGCGCTGCCGCGCCTGTTCGAACGCCGCGCCGGTCGAATCCGGCCGGGTCTCGACGACAAGATCATCACTGCCTGGAACGGCCTCATGATCGCGGCCTTCGCCGAAGCCGCGCGCGCTCTGGGCCGCGACGACTACGAGGCAACCGCCACGGCCGCCGCCGAGTTCTGCTGCACTGAACTCTGGCGCGACGGCAACCGCCTCTGGCGTACCTGGAAGGACGGCCGCGCTCGCTTCAACGCCTACCTGGAGGACTACGCCTGCCTGGCTGAAGGCCTGCTGGAGCTCTACCAGACCACCTTTGACGAGCGCTGGTTCGACGCGGCGCGCGGTCTCTCCGACGCCATGCTGCAGCACTTCGCGGATCCCGAGGGTGGCTTCTTCGACACCAGCAACGACCACGAGCAACTTGTCACCCGCCCCAAGAACGTCCAGGACAATGCCACGCCCTCCGGCGGCTCGATGGCGGTCACGGTGTTGGGCCGCATGCACGCGCTGACCGGCGAGGCTCGGTACCTGGATGCCGCCGAGCGGGCGCTGGCCGCGGTCGGCCCGGGCGCCGCCAGCTACCCCACCGCGTTCGCCCAGTGGTTCAGCGCTGCCGACTTTCTCGTGGGCGAACCCGCCGGCATTGCCGTCGTTGGCGATGGGTCGGAACGCGACAATCTGCTCGGCGTCGTTCGCGAGACCTATCGACCACGTACCGTTGTGGCTGCAACCGGCGACGGCCACGAGGCTGCTGTCCCGCTACTCCATGACCGC
Organism: Chloroflexota bacterium; assembly: GCA_022820025.1. Taxonomy (GTDB): domain Bacteria; phylum Chloroflexota; class UBA11872; order UBA11872; family UBA11872; genus UBA11872. The sequence goes on along the minus strand of JAJEGF010000004.1, from coordinate 151,188 downwards.
CTGACGCTCGATGGCCAGGCCGCCGCCTACGTCTGCCACGGCTTCGTCTGCAAGCTGCCCACCGCCGATCCCGAGGTCGTGCGGCAGTTGCTGGCTGCGGGCTAACGCGCAACGCTCGGGTATGCAATTCTTGTATCGGCCGCCTCGCCCGTTGACAGTCTGACTACTCGATGAATGTTCTACGCATAACGCCCCGCGGCTTCTGCCACGGCGTGGTCGATGCAATCCGCCTTGCCAACGAGGCCGGGGCGCAGCACCAGGGTCCCGTCTACATGCTGGGCTACCTGGTGCATAACGCACATGTGGTCAACGAACTGGCGGAAAACGGCGTGCGACTCGTCGACTTTGACGACCGCATGGCTGGTCTGGAGCAGATTCAGCACGGCACCGTCATCCTCACCGCCCACGGGGTCTCGCCCGCGGTCAAGCAGCGCGCGATCGATAAGGGCCTGACGGTCATCGATGCCACGTGCTCCGACGTTTACATCACCCACGATCTGATCATCGACCTGGTTTCGCGCGGCTACGAGATCATCTACGTAGGCAAGCAAGGACACCCCGAACCCGACGGCGCCATCGGCGAGGCGCCCGGCCACGTGCACCTGGTCAGCACGGTGGAGGATGTCGCCAGGCTGAATCTCCGGAACGACCTCCTGGCCGTCACCACCCAGACCACCCTCAGCATCTGGGACACGCAGGACGTGATCGACGCCGTCGTCGCCAAATACCCGCATGTCGAGGTCCACAACGACATCTGTCTGGCGACCCAGGACCGCCAGGAAGCCGCCGTGAAAGCGGCGGAAGTCTGCGATCTGGTGGTCGTGGTCGGCAGCGACCGGAGCTCCAACTCGCACCGGCTCGTGGAGGTCGTCCGCAACGTCAAGCAAACTCCGGCGTACCTGGTGGACAGCGCGGACGAAGTCGACCTGTCCTGGTTCAAGCCCGGCATGCGCGTCGGCGTCACCGCCGGCGCGTCCACGCCGGCGCGCGTCACCCGCCAGGTCATCGAACTCATCGAGGCCTACGAGCCGGAGACCGAGCCCGTCCCGGTAGCCTGAGACGCTGAGCGCCTAGAGCCGGGTCGGCGCGCCTTTCTGGGCGGCCACCTCGTTCAAATCGGCGATGATCGGTTCCAGCAACGCTACGCCCTGGGTCTTCGCCTCGTCGTAGGCGCGCCACTCCATCTCCCCCGCCACGACCAGTTCGCGCACGCCCTCCGCCGGGGCCGAGTTGTGGAACTCCTCGATCTGCGCGTCCATGCGCGCCTTGAACGTCTCCACCGGCATGAACGCCGCAATGTCCGTGGCCTGGAACATGTGCGAGATGGCGCCTTCGTCGCCCTCCGCCCGGCCCACGGATTGCGCGTAGGCGGACCCGGAAAGAACGCCAGTCATCGCGTCCACGATCTGGGCCAGGCCAATGCCCTTCGGTCCGCCAATCGGAGCGCCGGCCCCGTTGTCGGCGAAGGCCTTGGGATCGGTTGTGGGTAACCCGCGATTGTCGAGCGCCCAGCCTTCCGGAATCTGCTGACCAAGGCGCTCGAAGATGGCGATGCGGCTGTTGGCCGACATCGACATCGCCATATCCAGCACCAGCGGCCGCTCGCGTCCCGCCGGAATGGCGTAGGCGATCGGGTTGTTGCCCACCACCCGCTCGCGCCCCCCGAACGCGAACATCGTGGGCCCCGCGTTGGTCGTGGCGAATCCCACCATGTCGTGCGGCACCGCCATCAGGGCAAAGTGCGCCGCCGCCCCGAAGTGCCGGCTGCGGCGCGTGATTCCGGTCGCCGCGCCCGCCTCGCGCGCCTTCTCGATCACGGCACGCATCGTCAGCGCGCCCGCCACGTGGCCCGGCGCGGAGTCCCCGTCCACCAGCACCGTCGCGGAGGTTTCCCGAACCACGCGAACATTGGGCCGCGGATTCATTTCGCCCTCGCCCAGCAAGCCCGAGTAGCGCCGCAGCAGCCAGTGTCCGTGCGAGGTCACGCCGCGCATGTCCGCTTCCACCAGGTTGGCGGTCATGATCTCTGCGTGCTCCGGCGTCATACCGTGCCGCTCCAGCAGATCGCGCGTGAACGCCGTCAGCGCGTCAACCGGCACGCGGCGCTTGTTGGCGTCGTACATGCCACCCGTCCTTTTGCCTCAACGCCGATCACGTCTGGACGCAGCCATGCTAAGCGACCGCGCCCACGGCGTCCTTGCTACCATCCCTCCCGGCACGACCCTGGCTGAGACTCTGACCGCCCATGACCGCCGAACGCGACCTCGAGCCCATCGTCCGCGGCCTCTACGACCACCCCGAACACCGCCACGCCGTGGATGTGTCCTCGGAGGACGATGTCGGCACCTTGCGAACCGACCTCGAAGCCACGCTGATCCGGCTCTACGGCGAGGACGCCATGTGGGGCCGCGGCGTACGTGTGCGCGTTGAACGCGACGATTCCGGCACTCCTCGTCGCGTCTGGCTCTGGCGCGGCCTCGTCGGCGGCCAGCGCGCCGACCGCGAAGGCTTCAGCGGCCGCCAACGCACCTTCCGCGCCTGAATCGACGGACTCCCGCTTCGTCCGACTACTGTAAGGATTCGGCTGCTTCGGGTAATGCCGCAATGCCGTGCAGCCGCGTTTCGCTGTTGCTTAGGTCAGACCCAGGACGAGTGATCCAATCGGGATCTCGCCCCAGGCCAGGCAGAGAAGGGCCGTGGCGCTCAGGATTGCGGCGAGCGCGGGCTTGGTAATCGGTGTCACTCCGCCGTTCCAGGTGCGGACCAATTGGCGTGTCCCGGTGACTACGGCAGCAATCGTCGCTGCCAGGGCCAGTGCTGCGATCAGCTTCACGAGCCCCGTTGGCGCCAGGTCGCTTCGTTGCGCCGCCAGACTGGCGCGGGCGATAAAGGCTTCCGCCCAGGCCAGCGGCTTGGGCGTCTGTGGCGCGCGGAACACGGACATCAGGAGATCCTGTTCCGTCTCGAGAGGTTTATCAAGGTCAAAAAAAGCACCTTGCGGATCTATGTTCTGGCGGCTGTAGTGATAAAAGATGGCGGCTCGTGGTGAACTCAAGATCGACTCGAGACGCAAGTAAAGAAGATCTCCAGCGGTGGTCAGATTAGGGTCGAAAGTCAGACGTACGGGCCAACTATCTCGAGATCCGTCGAAGACGGCTATGGCTGATGCCAGCGTTGCACGAGGTGCAACGCCGCGAGCGAGTTCAAACTTCACTCGGACCCACTCACCTGAAGGAATGTGGGTGTCAACCTTGAGGTCGATTCGGCGTAATTCACCGGTTGGCGCCGTGAATGTCTGCCCTCGCACGCCGACAATCGACTCGGCCGGATGCGGTTCAACTTCCTGTGACGGCATGTAGACGGGGATATCGACAGGATGAATCACCAGGAAGCCAATCCAGCCAAGCGCGACGAGGACGGCCAGGATCTCCAGGTAAAGCCGCATACGTGCAGCTTGTCTAATACGGCCACGCACGCAGTGCCACCACGTTGGGTACGACAACAAAGATCGTGTACGCCAGGTTTCCGACGACCATCAGCGGGATCATTGCGGCCATAAGAGATCGCGAAGATCCCGTAATGCTGAAGACGCGGCTTAGCCCAACAGCCAGCAGCGCCACGAACGGAACAATCACTGGGTAGGTGTAGCGCCCATGCATCGCGGCGCCGTCCAGCGTCCAGCTTGTCCAGAGATTGAGCAGCCACAGACCCGCGACGGCAAGTGCGAAGCCGATCCACAAGGCGCCATTGCCCGTCACGCGTCGCCCTGCACGCCACGTGGCGGCAAACAACCCCGCCGCAGCCAGGATCAGCATGAGCAGAAATGCGACGTACGTTATATCGGGCACGGTCATGCGGCGTACTCCATACCCGGCCCAAAACGATCGAAACGTGCCTTCGATCCAACCGGAATTCAAGGCGTAGTCCCATGGGCTCAGACCCAGTTCTCGTGGCGTTGGTACGGCCGTGTCTACGGCCTCAGCAGCGGCGCGAGTCGTCTCTGTACCAAACGGGTCGCCGTAGATCACCAGCATGCGGACATACCACCATCCGGCAATCGCGAACGACGCAACAGCCACGGTGGCGAGAGTCCGAAGGAGGTGACTCGGTTCGAGTCGAAGCCTCCAGGCAATAAGACCAACGGCCATGGGCGCAACAATCAGTCCATTGGCCTTGTGTAGGCCGACGAGTCCCAGAGCCATGCCCAAGAGAATCGCGTCCAGAAGCTTGAAGCCGCGTGCCCAGCCACGAACGACCAGGTAGGTCGCTAGCGTGGCGCCGGCAATAGTTGGTGTGTCATTGGTGACATAGCTATGAATGAGCATGAGCTGTGGGAGGGTCGCAAGAGCCGCGAGGCCCCACAGTCGCTCGATGGATCTGTCGGGAAGCAAGACGCGAAGTGTGAGATAGCCAAGTAGCAGCGTGCAGGGAAAGAGCGCAACCGCGAAGAGCCGGCCTAGAACCAGCGTTGCGACCGGATCGCTTAGTTGGAGCACGCTGCCAACTCCGGCAAGCGCCAACGCCGTGCGGTTGGGAGTGAGCTCAAAGGCGTTGATTACACGACCCGGCGTCCAAGTGAATTGACTCCGATCAAAACCTTGAAAGATCGGGATACCTCCGGATTCTCGAATTCGTTCAATCAGAATCAGGTGCGTGCTCTCGTCAGGTCCACCGGCGCCAGGAATCCGTATCAGGGCCCAGAGCAGGGAACTGAACGTAGCGAAGGCGATGATGGCGACTACGGTCCCGCGTTCGCTGGACCCGAAGCCTGCAACCACCAACACGATCCGACGAGGAAGACTCAAGCTCGCCAACAAGGCGTCGCCGGCCGCGTGCTGGCCGGTTCGGACGATTGGATTTGCGATCGAAGCGGCTGACGGTGAAGTCCGAGCCACGGCACCCCTGTTTCGTTATCAGGCATGGCTTCGTTGGCCAAGAGCGTACCGAGCAGGGCGGCTTCGGCCGCTAGGAAAGGATCTATCCGCATCGTGAAGCGACGACGGAGTGGCAGTGGACCTGAGTCATTGCCAAGGTGCGACCTGCGCTCGACTTCTCTGTCGGAGGCTGAACCGTGGATTGTGTCGAGCGGGCTCTGACTTTGCCGGGAGTCGGCCACTAGTCCGCAGTCTCCGGAATCGCCGGGTCCGTCGTCAGGCGCACGCTGTCCGAATAACGAACCACGTGCGTACCTCCCCCTACCCAGGCCCAATTCTTACCGTAGGCGTTGAACGTGCTTCGGGGTGGTTGCAGATTCAGACGGTAGGCCCCTGGTTCCAACTGGCGCTCGCGGCCGGCGTGGTCGGCCAGGTGGATCAGCGGTTCGACGGCTGACTCGTCCGGGCTGAATGTGAGCGTCACGTCCAAAGGCTGGCGCCGGCGGTTGTAAATCACCGTCGTCACGAATCCCGGACCTGGAAGGTCGATGCGCACCGGGCCGAAGTACGCGTTGGCCGCCCGTTCGCCACTGATGTCTGGCCACTTGCGCCGGTTGGGGTGTTGCCGGGTGACGTGGGACATGTAGCGCACGGCCGTTCGCGCGCCCTTACCGGCAAGGCTGGTGAGCGGGTAGTCGACCAGCTTGTGGAACGCCACCTCATCGGCGCCGGCGACAAAGGCGTTGGCCACGGCTTGAATCGTGAAGTGCGCCACGTCCTCCTCGTCAAAGTAAGCGCCCAGCCCGGGATCGTCCTGCAGTCCCAGTTCCATCAGGATGATCTTCCGCTGCCCGGCCAACGGGTCTGTTTCACCCACTGTCTCCGAGAGGTTGTCCAGCGCCGCCCGGTACCGGCCGACGATCTCGGCGACACGTTCCGGTTCCTTGTGCAGGGTCAGCGAGACGTCGTGAAAGAAGAAACCGTTGTCCACCAGCGCCTGGCGGTTGCGCTGGCCGGACAGAAAGCGGGTCCATCCGTCCCAGAACGCCATGCGCCGGTCGGAGTTGTCGCAAGTGGTGTCCACCAGGCTCAGCGAGGGAAATATCAGGCGGGCCTTCGGGTCGGCGGCAATCATGGCATCGAAGGCAACTTGCACCAGGCGATAGAGCCGTTGCCGCCGTCCCGCCTCGTCAAGCTCGCCGGGGCCGGCCGGGCCGGATGCGCCGGTGCGGTTAACCCAGCGCGCGTGCGGCACGCCGCCCCAGGCGTAGCCGGGCATTCTCGGGCGGCAGATATCCGGTTCGTTCCACGGAATCCAGCGGCTGATTGGGTTCAGCCCTGCAGCTGTGACTCCCCGGGGCCGGAGCTTGCGGCTCTCGACGATCCCGCGCACGAACTGCGCAAAGTAGTTCCTGGGATCACTGGCCGGCAGATGCAGCCCCTGGGGCGGATTGTATTTGGCCGGTGCGTAGAGACCTCCGCCGGCGTAGGCCGGTGTGAACTGGAGGAGCCCGACAATCTCCTTGGATACCCGGAAATTGCGGTCGGTCGCGATCGTCGGCAGCGCCGGCGGGCTGTAGCCGCGCAGGGTATTCCACAGAAACTGTTCGCGGCTCCACGACAGGCCAAGACTGTTCATATGGGCGACGCCGACGGCCGGTCCAGGCTCGCTTCCCAGCGTGCAGCCAAACCCGCCGTCAAGGCCCTTCGTCCGGCCGGCGAGGGCGCCAGTGGCGCTACCCAATGGGCCGACTGAGGTACCCACCGAAGCACTCGCCGTCTCGGCGCCGACGGTGAGTCGCTCCGGCACCGTGGCGGCGGCCGGCAGCCGGCTGGGCTTGCCTTGAAAGTACGCACGGTACCGCTGGCCCAGTACGCCTACCCGGACCTGTCCGCCGACCTGCTCCAGCCCGACATTTGCAAACAGGTTTCGCACATGGCCAAGGGCGCTGCGCGGCGCGCTTCTTGCTGTGCCTGTTTGAAGCTTGGGGCGGCTGTTGATGAATACCTGGATTGGCGGGTAGATTCGCGGACCGCTGCCGTGTCTGGGCCAGCCGTCGAACTCAAGCTTGGTTACATTGGAAAAGCTGCTCGACACCGGCGGCCCGCTGACGATCAAATCGACGAGCGGCGCCAGCCTCGCTCCACCGCCGGTCTTTGATTGCGCAAATAGCGCGCACGCGAAGAGCTGGTACCAGCTACCCGCATATTCCCAGACGCGGCTGATTGGCGGGCCGTACCACGAATGGCCGCCAGCAGCGTCGTAGAACGACCAGAATCTCGGCCCGTCCGGCTGGTCGCGGACGTGGAATCCTCCTGAACCGCTGCCGCTCGGAAAGAATGCCCCGTTTTCCGTTTCGATCGCGTTGGGCGGCAATGTTTGCTGCGCGGCATGCACATGGCGCCCCGCCACGGCTGGCGCCAACCCGCCCGCGGCCAATGCCGCGGCGTGCAGGAAACGACGACGGTTTAGTGCGGACAATTTTCCGATCCCGCCGGTCGAAACGCCGACCAGCCGTCGAGCCTATCAGCGAACTCCGATCGTTCTTGTGATGCACAGCACGGTTCTGGAACCGCCAACAGTCCAATCCAACTGAGCGAGCTTGCCGACGGAATGGTCCTGCTTAAACGAATCCTTCCGCGCGCCGTTCAGCCACCCGCGCAAAGGCAATCTGGGCGGCGGCGTCAAATTGGTGGCGGGGCCCTTCCGGGCTCGCATGGCCGCCAGGGCCGTAGACGATTGAATGCGAGCCCCCGGCTGCGCGATTCGCCGCGTCGAACCGCTCCAACTCCTCGGGCGGTGTCACCCGGTCGTCGCGACCCTGCCAGGTGCGTAACGGCAACCAGGTCAGGTCTACGGCCAGGTTGACGGGATTCGCTCGCGGACACACCTCCCGAAGCAACTCTGCCTTAGTCTGAATGCCGTAGGCGGCGTTGAGGGACTGCGCTCGTCCCTCAAGGCCGTAGAACGGCCCCAGGTTCATTACCGGATTCATCCCGAACCAGGCGACAGGCGTACCCGGGTTGCGGTGCGCCCACACCAGCGCGGTCAGGCCCCCGCGCGATGAACCGCAGACGATTGGTCGCCGGATCGGCCATCGCCGGCGCGCCTCGGCCAGCAACTCGGTAACCGTCGCCACGCCCGCGTCCGCTCCCCAGGTGTAGCGATCATCCTTGAAGTCATACGAGGCAATTGCATATCCAGCCGTCTGCCAGGATTCGGCCCAGTTGCAGAACCTGCGAAGCAAGGTTGACGACTGCAAGCCCGCGACCAGCAGACCGACGGTACCGCCGGCTCCGACTTCGTGCGCCGGAAAGAATAGGGCCTGGCAATTGTTGACCACCGCTCGCTCGACATGCATTCGGACTTACACCGCGCTGTGAGCGGCCGTGAGCCAGAGACTCGTTCGCGTCGCGGACACGTCAGCGGCTACTCATCAAATACAGCCGGCGCTGCGAGTCCGCAACCGAGTCCGTCCGCTCTATCCGGAAAAACCGACTGAAGGCCACTTCGAACTCGGCCTGCGTGTACCACGGAAACGTGTGATTTCGCATCGCCAGCAAACGGACCACCATCGGATCGTCCGGCGGCACGAACTCGATCAGCAGGATACGCCCCAGCGACGCAAAGAACTGGGCCAGCCGCTCGAATCTGGTGTTGTTTCCGATCGCCAGGTGGTGAACCAGCGCCAGCGCCATCACCAGTCCCGCGGGCCCTCGCTCCATGAGTGACCGAACCTCCCGGTTGGCCCACCCGAGCGCCGGGCTTGGGCTGGTCAGATCGGCCACGATCGGAAACAGATGGCGCTCGTCTCGCTCAGCCATCTGCCGGTAGTTCAGGTCGATGGCGCCCGGGTCGCTGTCGATAGAAACCACTGGGATGTCCTTGGCCGCTGCTATTCGGCTGAATATCCCGACATTGCCGCCCAGGTCCCATACGGAATCGGCCCCGACCTGCGCGAGGTGCTCGGCTACGAGTCGCTCCTTGTCGGCCTGCCCGGCGTCGCTGTAGCTCGACTGGTCGCCGTAGCTGGCCCAGGGCGTATCGCCTGGATTCCACATGAGGCGTCGAATCGTCGACTCCAGACTTTCCAGCAAGGCGTCCAGCCGGCGTCGGCTCATCCGGCCCTTCAGGCTGTCCCGGCTTTGCGTCGAGTCGGAATGTCGAGCCTGCGCGCGGCTGTGCAGGTGCAAGTGCATCAGCAGGCCGGGACGCAGACGCGTCCGCCAGGGCAGCAACCGCACCGCCACGTCAAGCGGCAGCCCGTCCAGATGACCTTGCAGCAGCGAGCCCAACCAAATGTCCCGGTAGGCCATCAACGCCAGCGGCGCCAGAAAGTGCTGGCAGAACTGGCGATACCCCACCCACGGCAGCCCCGGCTCGTAGGGCTCGAATGACAGTGTGTCGATCAGCGTAGGTCGGCCGTGGTGCAGTTGGATGTTGTATGCGCTCGCGTCCTTGAGTGAGAGGCCGCACTCCAGGGCCAGGCGCTGCACTCGCAGGGTCGTCAGGGCTGACGCCTTCAACTGCGAGAACGACCACTCGAAGGGATACGAGACAAAGCCCAACTGTTCGGGCTTGACCACGGCCACGGCGTCCGGCTCCGGTGCCAGGCCCAGGTCGGCGGTCTCGTGGCGAACCAACAGACCCTGCTCGACGAGCGTCGCGTAGAGCCCCGAGTCCATCAGCGTTGCGAACGTCGCCTGATAGGAACGATTCACTTGCCGAAAAAACGTGCCGCCCCTCTGAAACACGAAACCCGCCGGATCCCGAAACGAGCCTGGTAGGCGGCCGTCAGGGAAGCTGCTCATCCAGCCCTACCGATCGGCCTCCTCACCCGCAGGCTGCTCCTCGGACTTCTTCCGCCGCACGAGCCCCAAAACCCGCCAGAACATGTGCCGCAACCACAACCGCGCGGTGAGCAGCCCACCCAGTACCGCCGCAATAATGATCTGAATCGCGAAACTCCCGCTCCCCGGATCGATATAGCGCCGCCCCACAACCAGGCCGATGGCAAGAACGGCAGTCCAGAGCCCAAGGGCAAAACTTGCCCAGCTGCCGGGTGCGGCGTCCAGCCGGTGGGCGTCAGAAGTCGGGACATCGGGAGCGTGTTGCAAAAGACCATGCCTCGTAAACGGTCGTGCCATCCTCGTACTGTACACTTCGCGCCCAGCAAGCGCGGAAGCGCGCGCCGCCAGCGTCATAGCGTTGGTGCCTTTACGGCTTCGGCGGAACTGTCGAATCGCCGACTGGACCGCAGGAGCACGCGACGTCTGAAACGAGCGGGAGGGTGAATGCGGCGCCAGAGCCCGGCGCCGTGTAGTGACCCGCGCCCGCCGCAATCCGCGCCGGGATGAAGCCAATAGCGCCTGGGAGGCTCGCAACCCATGCTCACGTCCACCTGGGTAGCCTCGGCGCTCGTAGCCCTTGGGCTCTGGGCCAGCCTTGTTCCTCAGGTTCCATACCCGTCAGCTTTTAGCGGCGCTCCTTCTGAGAATGTGCTGATCGCTTGGCCCGGGTGGGCGGTCCAACAAGACGTCGGATCGCTAAGCGGCCAGGTTGGCAGCTTTAGGTACTGGGCCTCTGGCCAGGCGCACGGGCCCGAAGTTAGCGTGCATGCCTCGTTGGTGGATGCCGCGACGCTGGAAGTGTTGCGACAGAAATCGGTGATAATTACACCGGCCTATATTCCGGTGGAACGAACGCTTTCATTTCCGAGCTACGTTGTGCCGGAGGGACAGCGGCTGCTCTTGCAGCTACAGGTAGCCGACTCTGAGAGCCACTTCGTCGCCTTTCAGTTAGCTGCTCCGCACACTGAACTCGCCAACCTGAGAGTCAACGGAGTGCCGAACTCCGCCGACGGGCCGCTGGCGTTCGCACATCTTGAAACCGGCAGCGGCCTTCGTGCGGCGGTCCACGGCGAGCAGCACGAGCGCGTCCGTTTGGCTCTTGCGATCGCGCTCAGCGCATTGGCCGTAGTCGTCCATCCGTGGAGCTCGGTTCAGCTCCGGCGAGTGGGATCCAGCGTCCGAGTGTTGATCGATGTTCGGCGGACAGACGGCACCGAATCATCGGGAGTTCTTGCTCGAGTGCTTTCGACGCCGTGGTATCCGTGGCCAGCCGTGGCTATTCCAATCCTGCATTTCCTCGCGAACAACGATATTCACTTCTCACCTGGCGAGGCGTGGCTCCCGTTAGCAACTGCGCTGCTGGTAATTTCCGGAACGGTCATCGGTCTGCGGCTTCTTCTAAGAGACTGGCACCGGCCCGCTGCCGCAGCCACCGTGGTGACCGTAGTTTTCTTTCTGTATGGACACGCAGAAGGGGCGCTTGACGATCGGATAGACGAACGACTCTTCTTTAGCGTCTCGGTAGTCCTGTGTGCCGCGATTGTTGCGGAGGCCGTTAGGGTCGGCGGCATTCTCAGTCGCGGAACACGACTCTTCAATGTCGTGGTTGCGGTCCTGCTGGTCCTACAGGCGGTAAACCTGGCAGGTGATGCGGTCTCCCAGCTCGGATCGCCAGCCAACCGGGTTGCCGCGGACGATCTGACATCCCATCTCTTCCCCGCCGGTATTCCCGAGTTCAGTGGTGACCGACCTGACATCTACTACATCATCCTTGATGCCTACGGGCGAAACGACGCCCTGGTGGACTTCGACAACTCCGCGTTTCTTGATGAGCTGGAAGCGCGAGGGTTCCATATAGCTTCCGAAGCGACAAGCAACTACGTCTCCACGCCGCACTCATTGGCGTCAAGTCTGAATATGTCTTATCTCCACGAATTAGGCTCGCGAACTCCGGAACGACATTCGGATCTCATGAATCTCATCTACTTCAATTCGCTCACGGCAATTCTGAAGTCTCTTGGTTACAAATACGTCCATTTGGAGTCTGGCCACCAGTTCGGAAGCCAGGCGCCACTCGCCGATGTCTTTGTCAGCTTCGGTCCATCCGGAGTGCGCGTCGTCTCCAGCGAAGATGAACTATCTTCGTCTGCAAGTGCACTAACTTCTCGTATATTCGTTCGTGAACTCATCCGCACGACAGCTCTACGGCCAATCATCGAAAGTCAGTTTCTGTCTGACGACGAGTCGACGTACGACTGGTGGTCGCCGATTCGTGCCCTGGAGATGTTTGAGTTCTTGTCGGAGCCCATCACGGTCAGGGGGCCGAGCTTCGTGTTTGCCCATATCTCGAAGCCGAAAGAGCCAGCGACGTTCGATCGGCATGGAAACTACGTGCTTGGCACACTGTCCACGGATCAATTCGACGACGATCATGATCCAAGTGTGCCCGACGCATACGCCGGTCAGCTAATCTATATCAACTCACTCGTGTTAAGAATGATCGACGACATCCTGAGTATCGATGAGCAAGATCCCATCATTGTGATCGCCGGCGATCACAATCGCCGTGGAACGCGTCAGCCCTTGCATCCTATTCTCGCTGCCTTCAAACTTCCAAACGAATCGAGCGTGAAGCCCCATCCCGCCATTAGTTCGGTAAACCACTTCAGGTATATCTTGAGGAACTACTTCCAAATGGATATTAGCCTAGTTGAAGATCAGGCGATTTTGCATAGTGGCGTTCACTGGGACTTCACGACCTCCGCTGAAGGCAACGAAAGCTAGCCTAGGCAATCGTGTACGCTGCCACGTGGCGATCGAGAGGCGTGTGGCTAGGTCGGTTGAAAAGTAAAACTAGCTAGCCGGGGAAACTTGCTGGCGCCGAGCGTGGGGTGCGAACCCGCACAAGGCAAAACTCACAGCCCCTTGAGGACTGCAAGTCTAGTAGTAATTGCTCGCCATTGAAGTGCCAAGTCAGTCCTGGTTGACCACGGATCTCTTTGGGAGGTTTCGAGTGTCCGTATGTGGAGCCCGTGAGTTGGCTGTGCGCAGTGTATTGGGTTTGTATCAGCGTTGTTCGAGACTATTGTGTTGGTGCGTGCGATGATCTACACTATCAGAGGCTAGAACGATCTGTGGTTCGCCGTCCAATTCGTCTCGGGCTCAGCGTTCGCTCTTTTACGCAGCGCTCGGACTGAGGAGAAAGATTACTGTTGCGGTGCAGAGAGGCACATTTCCCCGGCTCCCGAAACCCATGCTTCGGTCGGCGCGAATTTGGTAGCAGACTAGCAATTTAGATGGTCGTGACCGTTTCCGACTCTCCGAACGAGTCTCAATTTGCTTACGTCCATCAGTCGGCAGCTCCCGCATGCTTGGATGGACGGCGCAACAAGTGAGTATTTGCCATCCACATCCTCCGCAGTCCGCAGTCCAGTCGCCGCATTCGTGTGATCTCGGGCGGTGCTACGTCCAGTCTCCCGGTATCCTTGCTCTCGTTCAGCTTGCGTGTCTTGGACCTTGCCTGAACCGCAGCAAGCGAAAAGGGGCCGATCATACGTCGAGACAATGTGTCCCGAGGAATCGGCGACAGTGGAATCGACCTTGGGCGAAAGCTGAACTGTCTCGAACTGCCGTATCCTCGCTCTTGGATGAATAGGTGTCGAAGAAGAGCAGCGACCCGTGATTAGACGACTGTGGCTGTCATTCGCACTTGCGGCGCTCTGGCTTTGGGCGAGCCTTGTCCCCCAGGTCACGTATTCGTCAGCGTCGAGCGGGGCGCCGACCGGAAACGTGCTGATAGCCTGGCCAGGGTGGAGTGTTCAACAGGATCTTGGGAGCTTAGGTCGGGCTGTGGGGCGCTTTCGCGTGTGGATTTCATCCCGGCCTGATGGAGATCCCGTTACCGTCTGGGCTTCACTGCTCGACGCTTCAACGGGCGAAGTGTTACGGCAAACGACGATCGATGCGACGCCGTCAAGTATACGGCCTCGAAATCTGGACTTTCCCGGTTATCTTGTCCCCTCTGGCCAAAAGCTCCACCTGCAGCTTCAGGTTGCCGAGTTTGAGCATGGGTATGTCCTCTATCAGCTTGCAGAACCTCAAACAGGATATCTGAACTTGGCGGTGAATAATGTCTCGGATGCCGGTGACGGGCCGCTCGCGTTTTCCCATCTGGAAACTGGGAGCGGACTTCGGGCCGGAGTTCTTGGCCAGCCATCCGAACGTGCACGCCTCGTTTTGGCCGTTTTGTTCGGTGGTTTGGCCGTCGGTGTGCACCCGCGGGTTGCAGGGGGAATACGACGATTTGGAAGACTTGCGAAACTTAGGGTCAAGTGGTCGCGATTCTCAGTGGCTCGTGCCGAAGAGGCTAAGGATCGTGTGCCCACGCTAACTGGTCGGATACTCTCCACGCCTTGGTATCCGTGGCTCTTGACAGTCGTTCCAATACTTCACTTTATGACGAACAATCCTCTTCATTTCAGCCTAAGCGAAACGGTCGTTCCAATTGGCATGGCGCTCGTATTAGTAAGCGCAAGCGTAGTTGGATTGCGATTGGTTCTCGATGATTGGTATCGGCCGGCCGCAGCTTCGGGCGGAGTCATCGTGATGTTCTTTGCTTACGGTCATGTGGATCGAGCGTTTAGCGGGGCACTCGATGACCGCATTTTGTTTCCCACAACTATCGTGCTCGGAGCCATAGCCGTTGCTGCCGCCATCACGGCGCATGGGTGGGCGCGTAAGGGAACTCAGTTTTCCAATGTCGCTGCCGCAGCATTGCTGTTGTTTCCTGTCGCTGAAATTGCCAGTGAAATTGGTTTGGGTTTTGAAAGGGACTCGGTGTCCGGTCAAGAGTCGGTTGCTTCGACTGCTCACTTACCGTCATTGGATCTGGCAGGTGCGAGCGATGAGAGACCGGACATTTACTACATCGTGCTGGATGCGTACAGTAGAGATGAACAGTTGGCAGGCTTTGATAACAGCAGATTCCTTCATGAACTTGAACGGCGTGGATTCTATATTGCTTCGGATGCAATTAGTAATTACAATTTGTCGATTCACTCAATTCCATCAAGTCTCAACCTCTCGTATCTCCACGACCTTGAGAGTCGGACGCCTGCGTCCGAAATTGACCTTCGAAAGCTCGCGCAATTCAACGCACTGGCTGCAATCCTACAGGATCTCGGCTACGCCTACGTGCATCTTGAGTCAGGTTATGAGATTACGGATAAGTCTCCAGTAGCTGACGTATCAGTGTCGTTCACACGAGCCGGTGCAATTGTAAGTGAACGAGAGGGGGGTACTTCCACAGTAAGATATTCTGAAGCGTCGTCTCGCGGATCACCGACCGACGGTAGATTCTTGCGGGCACTTCTTCAGACCACGGCATTGCGTCCACTATTAGTTCACAGACCCTTGGTCGGCGATGACGATCCCTATGATTGGTGGGTCGCAGATCGGGCATTGGAGATGTTCGGATTTCTCTCGAGTCCAATTCAGGTTGGTCGTCCGAAATTCGTATTCGCCCACATTGTCAAGCCTCATTTGCCCGCGACATTTGATAAGTATGGAAACAAAGTTGTAGGCCTTTCGGATCATTCAGGATTTGATGACGATCACGATCCTTCCGTTCCTAATGCCTATATCGGTCAACTCATCTACGTGAATGAACTAGTTATCAATATGGTTGATGAGATTTTAGGAAACAATGGTGATGGTACGGTCATTGTGCTGTCGGGTGACCACGGCACAAATCGTTCTCACGATATTCTTGCTGCATTTCGCTTGCCCGGAGGCAGAGATGAAGGTCTATACCGCTCAATCAGCTCGGTGAATCACTTCCGCTATATTTTGGATCAGTACTTTGACCTCGGTATTGGATTGGTGGAAGATCGGACAGAGATTGTTGATCCGCAACTGCGTGACTTTCGCAGATTGGCGGAGGTGAAACGTCAGTGAATCGTGGCGTGATTGATGCTGACTGGTCGGGGTTGCTTCAGAGCCGTCGGAGAAGTGTGACGGATGGTGTCTGGGTGGATGAGATCTAGATCGCTGGTGGCGTTGTGTTGAAATCGTTGGTCGGTATGTCGGTCGCAGCGCGCGTCACGAAGGTTGGTGTGCTGGACAGCAAATCCATGCCGGGAACCTAAAGTGGTGCCGAGGGCGGGATTCGAACCCGCACGAGCCGAAGCTCACAGCCTCCTGAGGACTGCGTGTCTACCAATTTCACCACCTCGGCCAGGCCGGTAGCGGAGGCAGGATTCGAACCTGCGGCCAAGGGCTTATGAGTCCCCTGCTCTACCTCTGAGCTACTCCGCCATGTCCGCCGTCCGTCCGGTGGGCCCACCTGGATTCGAACCAGGGACCTACCGGTTATGAGCCGGCTGCTCTGACCGCTGAGCTATGGGCCCACGCCGCCGCGCGGCGGGCGCGCCGGGCGGTCCCGACCGGATTCGAACCGGCGATCTCCTCCTTGACAGGGAGGTATGCTAGGCCGCTGCACCACGGGACCGCGTTGAGTCGGGCGCGCCGGACGCCCGATAGTAGCCTACGCTCCGTCGTGCGGCATCCGGTGGGCCGGGTAGGATTCGAACCTACGTAGCCGTAAAGGCGCCAGATTTACAGTCTGGTGGTATTAACCACTCACCCACCGACCCAAGTGATGGCGCGCCCCGACTCTGTACTTGTAAACGATCAGGCGGACTCCGGACGCATGACGCCAGAGCCCGCAGGCTGCCGCAATCGTACCAGTCAGGTTCTCGCGCTGAGCGCCGCCAGCCGCTTCACGCACCTGGCCGCCGCGAGCATCCCTCACTCGACCAATTGACACCCTAGTCGACCCGGCCGGCATCGTTCGCCAGTTCCTCGTCGCTCCGCACCCGGTCGCGGCGGCGGCCGCCCTCGCCTTCGGCCTGTTCTGGGGCCGCGCCGGCGCACCCCTGCTGCTCGGGCGACCGGGCGTGTGGTTTGGGGTGCTGCTGGGCGTCCTGGTCTATCCGTTTACCCAGGTCTGGCTCCGCGATGAGCTCACCCACGCCGTGCTCGACATCGTCGCCCAAAACGTTGGCGCGCCCGCCATGCGCGATCAGGTCGAGTTGGTCGGCCTGATTTCCGCCATCGTCGCCGCCTATACGGACGAATTCGCCAAGCTGATCATGCTGCTGATCGTGGGCTACGTCATGGCGCGCCCGTCCAATCCGCGCGCGGTCACGGCCGCCGCGATTGCCCCCACCGCCGGATATGCCCTGTTCGCGGCGCAACTCACTCTCACCCAGGCGCTCCAGGGCGACCTGCCAGGGACGGATCTGGCATTCGCCTTTATTCGCGAGTGGGCCTGGGTCGCGCTGCAGTTCGGTGCGGCCTACATGCTGGCCCGCGGCTGGCTGGCCGGCCGGCTGGCCGCCTACGTCCTGTTGGCCGGCGTTCTGCACACCGCCGCAGCCTACACCGCCACCCTGGATGACCTGGGCTGGCACACGGCCGTCGTCACCCTGATTCTTGCTCTGGTGGGCTTGCTCGCCTTCAGCTGGGGCGCGTCCCTGATTCCTGCCGGCCGCCGCTGACCCCACGTTCCCGCACGCCCAAAACCGCTCCCCCGAGCAGCATCGCCACCAGCCCACCCAGCGACACCACGCCCAACCAGTCCCCGGTTTCTGTGTAGAGCCTCCCGGGCGTGCTGATCGACACATTCGCGATCAGCAACTCCTCCCGCGCCTGGTCCAGCGAGGTGCCGGCCACAATCCCGCCATCCGGCGCGATCACCACCGACCCATAACGCCAGTCCGCCTTGGCGATTGCCAGCCCGTGCTCCGCGGCGCGCAGCCGCAGGTGCGCGATGTGCGGAGCCGTATACGCCGCCCAGTCGTGCGTCGGAATTGCCACCAGCGCCGTTCCCATTCGCGCCAGGCGGGCCAGCGTATCCGTGTACGTCCCGTCCGGCCCCGCCGCCAATCCCAGCCTGGTTCCGGCCACCTCGTGTGTCTCGTAGAGACCTGCCGTCACGCTGCGCTCCCCGATCGCATACACCGGGTGATCCTTCGTTGTCGGCCGGGACATCCGGCCGTCCGGCGTCACCAGCACCAGTTCGTTGCGCGTGTGGTTTGGATCGATCCTGATGAAGTACGACCAGACGATGGGAACTCCCGCTCGCCGGGCCACCTCGCGCACCCCGTCCAATTGCACCGTCGCCTTGGGATCGTCCGGCGCAACCCAACCGGATGCCTCCGGCCACACCACCAGGTCGGCTCCATGTGCAGCCGCCGCCAGTGTCGCCGGCGTGTGCATATCCGTAATCGTGTCCGTCAGCTCGCGATATCGCACCGTCGTGATTAGCGGCCGCGTCCGGGGATGCGAAGGCACGTGATCGCCGGTCTGAACCATGCCCACGCGTATCGACTGGCTCTCCGCCGCGCTGCTGCCGGCCGCCAACCCCAGCCCTGCCAGCCATCCCAGCGCTGCGACGCCAATTCCAACAACCAGGCTCCGGGTGAGCGGCAGCCGACCAACCGCCACCAGCGCCAGCACGCCAATGGCCTGGCCTGTAGCCACCGTCAACAGCGCCACCGGCCACATTCCCGCGACCGGCAGCCACGCCCGCAACGGCGCCGTGTCAACCTGCGTCGTGGCCAGCATTCCCCATTGATGCCCGGCCGTTGTCACCAGCCGCAGGTACTCAATGCCCGTCCAGGCAGACGCCGGAACCCAAATCCGCGCCCACGGCCCCAAGGCCTGAATCACACGTCCCGGGCCGGCCGGCACGTCCAGCAGCATCGCCACCAGGCCTGATATCACGCCTACTCCGACCGCAATCCCAAACCACGCAAGGCCAGTCACGACCTCCGGCGGATTGACCGTGGAGGCAATCAGTCCAAACAGAACACCCAGCATCAGCCCGTTCAGTCCTCGACCAACGCTGCGCGACGCCCCTGATTGAGCGATGAGCAGCGGAACCCAGGCAACGAAGGCCAGTCCCGTCCACGCCAGCGGCGGAAACGCCGCAAAGAGCAAGAGCGCTGTCGCCGTCGCCGCCAGCAACCGCAATCCCAGGAAAGCCGATGCGCCGCTGGCTACCATGCGTTTCGCAGTTCCTTGCTGCCCGCAGATTGATCGGCCATGCCGAGAGTTTGGCAATCCACGCCTACCGCCCTCAACGGTCAGCGCAACACACCGGCGTGTGCAATGCCGGAGGTGGCCTTGCCACGATCGCCACACGCACCAATAAGACCCCGGCCGGCCGCTGAAAAAGGCCGCGACTCATGACCGATCGCGGCGAGCGCCGCTTCCACCAGCTCGTCACGGCCGGAGCCTTTGGACTCGCGCTCATGGTCGCCTGGGCCCTGGCCGCCCCCTGGCTCGTCACGCTCATCGTGCTGGTGCTCGCCGCTGGCTCGCTAAGCCCCTCCTGGAGCCTTACGCGCAGGTTCCACCGCTACTTCGTCGCGCCGCTGCACGCCCAGGGACCGACCGAAGACGCAACCTCGTACGTCCGCGCCGACGGCCTCCTTAGCGTTATCGCCTTTGCCGGCGCCGTCTTCGTCATCGCCGGCGTCCCACCGCTCGGCTGGGCCCTGGTCGGCCTCGCCACCCTCAACCTCCTCATGGATGGCCTCGCCGACGCCGCCCCCCTCCGCCGCCTCGTCGATCATGCCTTTCGCCGGTCCTCGAGCCGCGGCTGACGTCACCAGATTTCAACGTCCCGACTTCCCCACGATCCTGTCAGGCCGACACTGAGGTCCTTTAGCTGGCGCACGGTACGCTTGTGCTACTGAGTTGTGACTCGCTCCGGGGCGCCGATTCGGCCGTCATGCCCCGGGGCCGCCGGCATGAATCTCGACCCAACCGTCTCGCCCTGGATTGGCATTTTCGCCTCCACTGGCGTCTGCCTCTGGATGGCCGCCATCGGCGTGCCCTTGGCTCACGCCGTCTTCCACGATCGCCCACGCCTCGTCTGGCCCTTCTATGCTCCCGCCCTTGGAATTGTTGTCGTCCTGCTCACCACCAACCTCTCCGCCTACGTAATCCCCGGCGCCCCGAGCGCCTGGTTCGGCCTCCTGGCCCCAACTGCGATCGCGGCACTCGTCTCATGGCGCACCGGCCAAATCCGCCTGCCCTCCCGCCGTACGGCCGTGGCGTCACTTGCGCTCCTACTGGCTTCAAGCGGTCTTTATGTTCTGGCCTTCGCCAACCGAACGCAGACGCACCACGCCGACGAGTCCTGGCCATACGCGCTGACCTTGCGATTGGCACGAGGAGTTTTTCCACCTGTCACGCCATATGGCGTCGATGCCGGAATCGGCTATCACTATGGCCATACGCTGCTTGCGGCAAGCATCGTCAATATAGCCGCCGTCCCGGCTTGGACGGCGGTGGTGGTTTTGCTGTCCTTTCTGGTCGTCGCACTAATCCTGGCGGGCGTTGGCTTCGCTCGCGACATGGGCGGATCGCTTCCCCTGAGCATAGGTGTCGGCGCCGTGCTGGGTCTGAGTCGCGGGGAGATTCCTGTTGGCTTACCCCCATACGTCGAGGCGTCAAGCCAATCGGATCGGTTCGCCGGGTTTCTTCAGGGCTTGGCCCCTTCCTCGGCCAGCGTGGCCTTCAACTGGCTGCATGTACCGCAGTACGCCCTCGCTGTGGCAATCGTGATACTTATCGCGGCTGGGCTCCACACGCATTCCCCGATCCGAATGTCGGTCGTAGTGGCGTTGGCCGCTAGTGTGTTAGCACTTGCGGATGCCTCCGTTTTAATCTTCTCAAGCGCCGCTTTGGGATTGATCGGCGTGCTTCGGCTGGGCAACCGCGGTGGACGTGAACGACTGGCCTTAGCTTCAGCGCTAATGGTAGGTGGGCTATTGGCGGCACTTGCCGGTGGGCCAGCGTCTGACGCCTTATTCGGTCGGGGAGGTACGGCCGGCATGGTGCGGATTGCATTTGAGCCGAACTGGGCAGAACTTGCGCCTTTCGATGTAGCGGGACCAGCGCTGATTCGCGTTGGAATCTTGCCCCTGATTGCGATCGGCGCGGCGATCGCGTACAGGCGGCGCAGTTGGGCGCTCTGGTATCTCGCCAGCGCCAGTGCTCTCGGAGTAGTTGAATACACTTTTCTACAGTCGCCAATCCCCTCGAACGATGGTCGAATCCTGGAGCTGGCTACCGTAGTAGCGGTCGTCGCTGCTCTCTCAGGCGTCGCCAGCCTCGCGACAGACGTGCGTGGCCGATGGCAAAGAGCGGCAACGCTGGCGGTGATGCTGTTCGCCATCCTTCCGGTCGTCATACCACGAACGACCGCCGGCCTCCATCTTGCATCGCAGGGGTTTGGGATCGGGCAAGAAGCGACGGATGGATCAGGATATCCCTTCGTAGGCCAAACTCCATTTCGGCGAGAACTGTTTCGGAGGGATCTCGAAGACAATTGGGACTTCTATGCCTGGTTGTCTCGTTCCCTGACGAACGATGCCCGCCTCTTGACCACGCACCCTGCCACCAGCGCGTCCGCCGCCGGGGTGGCGGCGCCGACCTCGGGACTCAGGCTCCAGGTCGTTTCACCTCGTGTGGCGCCCGTTTACGAAGACGCTTTGCGATTCTTGCATCGCGACGATCTCGCGGATATGCAGATCACGCATTTGCACATGACGGATGCTTGGCGGCAAGCGCTGACGCCAGAGGCTCGGCGTTTACTGCAGAATCCGGACCACTTCAGGCTCTTGGGAGACCGGCGCTCGGTCTCAGGCCGACGCCATCAGGTATTCGAGGTGATTCCCGGCGCCGGCACGATGCAAGTGCAGCCCTCAAGCTTTCGGGCGCTCCGTCCCGCAGTTGCGCCGAACCAACCGTTCATGATCTTGGATGGGCTGACTGCGTTTCAGCGCCAGATGCTGCTCTACGCCCTGGTCGACCATCCCGACTTGCGAGCACCCCCGACGTTTGTCGATCGCGCTACCCGTATGCCGAGAGTCAAGTCGGTGTCCGAACTACCTGGCAGAGCAACGATTGCGCTGTCCGACAAGATTGACCCGCTGATGTTGGGACTGGCGGCGGAGGATGCCATGTGGGCCGGCTATGGAATACGAGTTTATGATTTGGCGTCAGCTTGGTCTCCTGTGTGGCGTGTCGGATCTGATTTCCCCTCGCCGTCAGGGGAATTACGTCAGCTTTGCGAGAGATCGCCAAGCGGCAATCTGCATCTCAGATTGCTAGGCGAGCCTGGGGATGAAGTTCTACTGGGTCTCACAAGCCAAAGACTGACTGGCAAATCGCAGGTCTCAGACGTTACCGTCGGCGCTTGCCAGACGCTAAGACTGGCTGTGGAATCAAGCGCCAAGCCCTTCGCACAAGTAAGGACCCGAGGATCCGACAGGAACCCGCAACACACGCACACTGATTCAGCGCTTGGGTTCGATGGTGGTTTTGATCAAGATGTGATTGTCATAAATCTCTGGCACCGAAATCCAGGACAACTTCCGGTCGCGGCTGCAACGGAAGTGCGCCTGTACGAAATCGGTCCGATTGGAGTTACCCCAAAGCATGCGAATCCTCGATTGTCGATTCGTTGGTGGCCGGGTCCAATGTCGCTCTCATCGGATACGCAGACGACACGGCTGGAGTTTGATCACAAGCAAATCCAACTCAACGGGGACTACGGTGGTGGTGTTGCTAACGAGATTGTTGTTGGTCGAGAGTATCTCCTGACCTTGAATGTGTCGGTCGTCGGCACACAATCACGCCTTATAGAGATTCAGCAGCAGATTCCCCTTCTTAGATTTGAGGCAGGTGCCGGAAGCAATCTGGCGGACGTGTTCTCGGGAATCGTCAGTATCAGGCGACCAGTGGAATCGTCCGGACTAGCACATGAATACAGTAGCAAGATTGGCTGGGAGACAAATCGCACGCCGGGCTTCGAAACGGATGAAGTCTTTCGCTAATGCGCGCCGAGTGTAGGCAGATGTTCGCAGGACGATTCTATGTGCCTGTTGGGGCGGCCTGCGCTTCTGAGTCGAGTGCTATCGGGTGCTCAAGGTCTATTGTAGATTTCGCCTTCGTATCAGGGCAATGTCGTGTGCCGTGGCTCGCTGTGCATCCTTGGCAGGGTGGCTTGGCATAGATGAATCTGGATCCAACGGTCTCCCCGTGGCTCGGCATCTTTGCCTCCACCGGCGTCTGCCTGTGGATGGCCGCCATTGGCGTTCCGTTGTCCCGCGCGGTGTTTGGCGATCGCCCTCGCCCAGTCTGGCCCTTCTATGCCCCGGCCCTCGGCATTGTCGCGGTCCTGCTCACCACCAACCTCTCCGCCTACGTAATCCCCGGCACTCCCAGCGCCTGGTTCGGCCTCCTGGCCCCATCGGCGATCGCGACATTCGTCGGCTGGCGCACCCGCCTAATCCACCCGCCCTCGCGTCGTAGAGCATTGGCGTCGATGGCGATCCTCTTGGTTTCGGCCGGCATCTACGTACTGACCCTCGCCAATCGCCTGCAGGTGCGTGCCGGCGAGGAGACGTGGCATTTCCCGTTGGCGCTACGCATGGCGCGCGGCGTCTTTCCACCCGTTACGCCCTATGGCCAGGACGCGGGCATTGGCTATCACTATGGCCCGGATCTTCTAGCGGCGAGTCTGGTCAATACGGCCGGTGTTCCCCCGTGGACGGCAGTCGCGGTACTCTCCGGGCTCCTAATCGTCGCGTTGGTTCTGGCGGCCGTCGGATTCGCCTGGGGTATTGGCGCTCCGCTGCCGCTGGCTGGCGGAGCTGGATCGGTCCTCGCTCTGGTCCTGAATCCCCTCCACGTCGGCTTGCCGCCATACGTGGCGATGTCCCATGAATCCGGAGGCCCTCTCGGAGTTCTCTCGGGCCTGGCGCCCGCCGGCGTGGCTGTGGCATTCGAGTGGATGCACAAGCCCCATTGGGCGCTGGCCGTGTGCATCGTGCTGCTGCTGGCCGCGGCTCTCGAAGCCGGGGCTGGTCGGCGGCCGGCAGCCGTGATCGCTGCCGCCGCAGGGGTGATGGCCCTTGCGGAGGCTGCGGTGCTGGTGTTTGCGAGCCTTGCTCTGGGCGTGGTCGTATTGAGTCGTCTTGTCCGGCTCGATGGCCGCAATCGACTCGTGCTGGCATCCGCGCTCGCCTTTGCGGCGCTGCTCGCGGCGCTGGCCGGCGGACCCGTGTCGGACGCGCTATTTCAGCGCGGCGGCCAGGCGGGAATGGCGAAGCTCATCTTTGAGCCCGACAGAGTGGCGGTGGCGCCATTTGAGCTCACGGGACCGGTCATGGTGCGCGTCGGAATCGTGCCTCTGATTGCCATTGGAGCCTTTGCGGCGTACCGACGGAGGAGTTGGGGGATCGCCTTCCTCACGGTGGCCAGCACCTTGGGACTGGTGGAGGCGGTGGTCCTTCAATCGGCGCTTCCGGGAAACGACGCTCGCATTCTCTACCTGGCGGCGGCTATCGCGAGCTTCGCCGCACTGTCAGGGATCAGCGGCCTTGTCGGGGGGCTGCCAGGCCGGAAGCGCACATGGGCGATTCTCGTCGTTGTCCTCCTCGGCGTCTTGCCCACGGCCGTCCCGCGCGCGGTCGCCGGCATTCGCCTCGCGGCCGAGGGGTTTGCGATTGAGCAACCTGTAATCGGCGGCCCCGGATACCCGTACGTGGGCCAATCGCAGTTTGCCGCCGAGCTTGATCAGAACTGGGACGTCTACGCCTGGCTCGCGCACACTCTGCCCAACGATGCCCGCCTGCTCACCACGCGCCCCGCCGTTGTTGCCTCGGTCGCGGGTATCGCCGCGCCCACCTCCGGGCGGCGCGTCCAGGTCATATCCAGCAGCTCAATGCCCGTGTACCACGACGCCCTGCGGTCCCTGAATCGAGACGATCTTGTCGATATGGAGATTACCCATCTGCACCTGACGGATGAGTGGGAAGAGGTGCTCACGCCTCAGGCCCGGCGCCTGCTCGACGATCCGACGCAACTGAAGCTGCTGGCCGATCTGCGCTCGGTCTCGGGGCAGCGCCATCGGGTGTTTGAGGTGCTCCCGGGCGTCGGAACGCGCGAACGTGTACCTGCGAGCTTTCGATTCCTGCGCGATATCGTCCCGCCCGAGGCGCCGGTAGTCGCATTGGACGGGCTAACGCCCCACCAGAGCCGCATGCTGCTGTCCAACTTTGTGGACCGAGCTGACCTCCGCGCCTCGTTGACGTACTTCGACCAGCCCGCCGCTCGTCTTCCGCGCGTGCAGCCTCTTACTGACATCCCCAACCGGGGCGTTGTCGCCCTCCTCGACCACGTCGATCCCACCGTCCTCGGCCTGTCGCGCGACGATGCCATCTGGGCCGGCTACGGCATGCGGGTTTACGACCTCGGCACCGCCTGGTCGCCTGTCTGGCGGGTCGGATCGGACTCTGCCGAGTTGCCCGCGCCGTCTCGCCGAGCCTGTGAATCCTCGGAAGACGGGACGCTTGAACTCCAGTTGCTGGGCGAGCCGGGCAGTACTGTGACTGCTGGCCTCGCAGATTCGGAACTGAGCGGAGTCCCCCAGATCACGAACCTGACCGTTCGCGACTGCACGAAGTTGGCAGTCACCGCCCAGGCCGGCGTCGCGCCCTTTGCCCAGCTGCGGCCGGCGCCCGCCATGCCGGCCGAGAACGCGCAGCCAACGGTCGCCGGCTTGGGCTTTGACGGCGGGAAAGACGGCGATCTTGCAATCGTCAATCTCTGGTATCGAAACCCGAACGGCCTGGCGATCACATCCGGCTCGGAGTTTCGGCTATACAGAGCCGGACCGTCCGGAGCCGTTCCGCGGGAGACCGACCCGCCCGATTCCGTCTGGTGGTGGTCCGCCCCACTGACACTCGCCGTCGATACCCAGATGGCGCGCATCGAGCTTGACCCTCGGCGGCTCACGATCAACGGGGATCCCGGGGTCCGATCCTCGGACCTCGTTCCCGGCCGCTCTTATCTCCTGACCCTGAACGTTGCACGGTTCACTCCGGAAACCACCAGTCTCTGGATCCAACAGGTCATACCACTCGTGAGAATCGAGGTCCACGAGTCCGGAACTTCAGCGGAGGTGTTCTCAGGCATCGTGAGCATCGAACACCGCGAAGTCGGCGGCCCGAGCCGCTGGCTCGACTACACCGGCATCATCGGCTGGGAAATCGATCTCACTCCCTGGGCCGAGAATCCCGAACCCTCACCCTGAAATGCCGCGCCGAAAGCTAGCCCTCCCTATCGGCGCTGCGATCCTGTTGATCGCGATACCCTCCGTCCTGGCCCTCGGCCCGTCCGCCAGTCCAACCGCCACGCCCACTGCTGGCAACGCACCCGCAGCCGACCCCGGCCTCATCCTCGTCGTCGTCGTCATCCCCGTGGTCCTGCTGGCCCTGATTTGGATGGGGTACATCTTCTGGCTCATCTTCCACGAGGGCGAAAACGTCGGATCCGGCTCTCCGCCGCCCGAAGGCAACCGTCACCGCTCCCCACCTGACGGGAGGCCAGAGCCGCCGGATCATCCCGGTAACGTAGGCTAGTCGGCTCCCCATAAGCAGCGGGCGATTTTGCATGGCGACAGCGGTGGACGCTGTGACGCTCACCATCAACGGTCGTTCTGTAACCGTGCCGGCCGGCACCTCCATCCTCCAGGCCGCCGCTGACCTGGGGATCGATATCCCCACGCTCTGCTACCACCCCAACATCGCCGCCTCTGCCAACTGTCGGCTCTGCCTCGTTGAACAGGCCGCCGACACCGACGCCGGTCCACCCGCCGCCGACGCTTCCCTCACCGGCGAAACCAAGCTCCTCTCCGCCTGCCGCGCCCTCGTGGAACCCGGCCAGGCCCTCTTCACCGACAGCGAAGGCGTCCGCCGCTCCCGCAAGGGCTCCCTCAAGGCCCTCCTCTCCGGCGTCGATCTCAGCGAAGCCCCCGACCTCGCGTCCCTCCTCGACGATTACAACGTCAAGCCCAACGGCCAGGCCTCCCGCGCCGACCTGCCAGTCATCGACGACAACCCCTACTACATCCGCGACTACGCCAAGTGCGTCATGTGCTGGCGCTGCGTGGACGTCTGCGGTGATGAAGTCCAGCTCACGTACGCCATCGAGCCCGGCGAACGCGGCTTCCATGTCCGTATCTCAACCCTCGAGTACGACGGAATCATGGACACCACCTGCGTCTACTGCGGCAACTGCGTGCAGGTCTGCCCCTCCGGCGCCCTCAAGAGCCGCGCCCAGTGGGAACTCGAGAAGCAGGGCATCGTGGAGGATGACCGAGTCGTCGAGACCACCTGCTCCTTCTGCGGCGTCGGCTGCGGGCTCGAAGTCCACGTCCGCGGCGGCCAGATCACCCACGCCATGTCCCCCGAGGACCACCCCGTCAACCAGGGCTGGCTTTGCGTCAAGGGCCGCTTCGGCTGGGACTACGCCCAGAGCGACGACCGCTTAACCCACCCCCTCATCCGCACCGGCGAGCGCGGCGCCGGCCGCTGGCGCCGCGCCACCTGGGACGAAGCCCTCAACCATGTTGCCCGCCGTTTGACCGAAATCCGAGACACCCACGGCTCCGACGCCCTCGCCGTCTACGGCTCCTCCAAGTGCCTCAACGAGGACAACTACCTCCTCCAGAAATTCACTCGCGTCGTCCTCGGCACCAACAACATCGACAACTGCACCCGCCTCTGCCACGCCTCATCCGTCGCCGCTCTGGGCCTGAGCATCGGTACCGGCGCCTTCACCAACTCGCTGGACGAGATCGCCGAAAACGACGTCATCTACGTCACCGGCTCAAACACCACCGAAACCCACCCCATCACCGCCCTCAAAATGAAGGCCGCCATTCGCAGCGGCGCCAAGCTCATCGTCGCTGACCCCCGCGCCATCGAACTCACCCGCTGGGCCGACGTCCACCTGCAATGTCGCACCGGCGCCGACGTCCCCATGTACAACGCCCTGCTCCACGTCATCATCCGCGACGGCCTGGTCAACGAGGAGTGCGTCGCCGACCGCGTCAAGAACTTCCAGGCCGTCGCCGCCGCCGTCCAGCACTGGACCCCCGAACGCCAGGAAGCCCTGACCGGCATTCCCCCCGCCACCCTCGAACGCGCCGCTCACATCATCGGAAAGGCCGACAAGACCGCCTTCTACTGGGGGCTCGGCATCTCCGAGCACACCCACGGCACCGAGGCCTGCCTCACCCTCATCAATCTGGCTCTTGCCACCGGCAACGTCGGACGCCGCGGCACCGGCCTCAACCCCCTCCGCGGCCAGAACAACGTCCAGGGCACCAGCGACGTCGGCGCCATCCCCATGTACTTCACCGACTACCGCTCCGTCGAAGACGAGACCTTCCGCGGCTACTTCGAGGAGCAATGGGGCACAAAGCTCCCCGACCGTCAGGGCCTCACCACCATCGAAATCGGCCAGGCCGCCGGCGCGGGCGACGTCCGCGGCATGTACATCATGGGCGAAAACCCACTCATGGCGGACCCCGACCTCCACGCCTCCCGCCGCCACTTCCGCCACCTGGACTTCCTGGTCGTCCAGGACATCTTCATGACCGAAACCGCCGAAATCGCCGACGTCGTCCTCCCTGCCTCAAGCTGGGCCGAAAAGGATGGCACCTACACCAACACCGACCGCCGCGTCCAGCGTGTCCGGCCCATCCTCCCCCGGCCCGGCGAAGCCCGCGAAGACTGGGAGATCATCGCCGACCTCGCCCGCCGCATGGGCCGCCACCTCGGCCTCGACACCCCGTCCCAGATCTTCGACGAAATCGCCCGCGTCACCCCCAGCCACGCCGGCCTCAGCCATGAGAGATTGGACCGCGAAGGCGGCCTCCGCTGGCCCTGCCTCACCCCCGACGACCCCGGCGCGCTCTGGCTCTTCGGCGACCGCTTTCCCACGGCCGACGGCAAGGCCAGCATGCACGCCGTCCACTGGCGCGAGAACGTGGAAGTCCCCGACCGCAACTACCCCTTCATCTTCAACACCGGCCGGGTGCTGTATCACTGGCACACCGGCGCCATGACCCGCCGCTCGCGCCTCGACGAGGCCTACCCCGAACCCCTCGTCGAAGTCTCACCGGAAGACGCCGATCGCCTCGGCATCCCCAAGAGCGGTCTCGTGCGCGTCAGCACCCGCCGCGGCGCTGTCGAAGCCCGTGCCTGGATCACCCGCCGCGTCGCCCCCGGCACCGTCTACATGAGCTGGCACTTCGCCGAAGCCGCCGCCAACCTCCTCACCATCAACGTCCTCGACCCCATCTCCAAGATCCCCGAATACAAAATCTGCGCCTGCCGCATCGACCCCCTGGAAACCCGCGCCAGCCGCCAATCCCCCTCCCTTACCAGCGCCAACGCATAGCTTCAGTCGAACGCCTCTCGACTACGCCGAAATCTCGCAACTCCTTGTCCCCCGCCCATCGAACGGATTCACGGGATACAGATCATCCAGCGTTGGCAACTCGTCCCACACATCCATCCGTTGCCCATCAAAGCTCACATAGTCCGCAAGTCCCGCAGCCGAATCGGTCATCGTAATCACCGCGCGTCCCTGGCTGACCGATTTGACTCCGACAGGAAGCGCACTGTCACTCACCGGCCCCACCGGCCGTGCCACCCACCGCGTGCCACGGCGATACACAAACCAGAATTCGTTTGCCGGCGGTCCAACCACTCGCGTGCTGTGACGCTTCAGCGAAACCACCGCCTCCAGCGCGCCATCACTGTTCAGATCGCCCACCGTCGCTCGTCGCACTTCAACACCGCGCGACTCCAGCCGGCTCGTAATCGCCGCCTCCGAGAGCTCGCCGCTGCCCAGTCCGCGCAGCCCAATCTCCAGCGCCTTACCCAAACCCAGAATCAGCCCTGCATCCATCGGAAAGCCAATCCGTCCGTCCACGCCGG
This sequence comes from Chloroflexota bacterium, assembly GCA_022820025.1. Classification (GTDB taxonomy): domain Bacteria; phylum Chloroflexota; class UBA11872; order UBA11872; family UBA11872; genus UBA11872. Next base: position 121,589 of record JAJEGF010000004.1, on the reverse strand, counting down.
GCGGTGGTTCGCTCGCCAGGTCCAACTGCTGCAACGCCGCGAATGCCCCCAGGGCATCCGGAGTCGCCACCGCTTCCTGGATTGTCTGGGCAATCAGTCCGAGTTCCCCGCCACGATCGATCGCCGCTTGCAGGCGCGACGGGTCAAACGCTTCGATCGCCAGGAGCGAAATCTGCGCCAGCCGCAAATGAGCCAATCCTTCCCAGTCCGGCCCCGAGTCCACCCGCGGCCCGTCCGACACCGGCTGCTCGATCACCGCCCGATACGCCGCCTCCGCCTCGCTATACCGACCCGCCCAAAACGCCGCCTCGCCGCGATTGACCTGGTCGCGTCGAGACACCGGCGGACCCAAGCGACGCCCCACTTCCGCGAAGTAGGGCCCCTCCCAGGCAAAACTCCGGCGCAGCCCCGGATGCGGAAACAGCGGCGCGTCGAAATGTCCCAGCGCCGGGCACACCGTCTCGATTTGGACTGACGATCCCCCGACTCGCAGCTCCCAGCCCGCAGGCCCGGCGCCAAGCACCACCGGAAGATCAAACACCCGCCGCGGTGAATCGCCATTCCATAGGAACACCCGAACCCGCTCGGTCTGTGTACTCGCTCCCGGCATCGTCGAAACCAGCACCACGTCCGCGATCCCGTCGTCGGTCAGATCAGCCGTCGAATGCACCATCGACATACCAATCGCCGTCTGTTTCGATTCGCCGACCGGAAACTCGCGCGCGGTGAATCCACCGTCCACCTGGTCGAACCAAAGCGGCGGCACACCAAAGATGTGCCACGCGGCAATCAACTCGTTCGCGCCATCTCCGTCCACGTCCGCCACCGCAATCCGCACGCCAATTGGATCCAGGTCATACACCAGCGGCGGTAGCTGCCCAATCGTGTAATCCAGTCGAATCGCCGCCTTGGGATCCGCGCCATAGCCGTCCAGGAACGCCAGCACCGCCCCTTCCAGCGGCGCCCGCAAGTCGGCGCCCGCCTCCATCGCCGCCGGCGATCCCGCCACCCCCTCGATCAGGCTCGCGGCCTCCGCAAGTCGCTCGGCAATCGCCGCGTCCTCCAGCGGCTCCGGCGGAGGCGTCGGCGTGGGACTCGGAGTTGGCGACGCCGTCGCAACCGGTCGCACGGCAGGTGGCCGTGAGCCCGGCTGCACAGGCTCTCGAACCGCAGGCGCACCGATCCCTTGTCGTGCGGGCTCAGTCGCGTCCGCCGCGGCCGCCGTCGGACTCGGCGGCGCTTCCTGCGCCGCCTGCATCACCTCCGCCTCGATCGCCGAGGGCGTCGGCACCTGTGGCGTCGGTTCCGCCTCACAGCCGCCCAGCAACAGGCCCAGCAGCGCCATCGCGAGACCCAGCCGCGCCACAAGCGCCACCCCGCGCGGGGCACGCGTCGGCAGGCAGCATCTGAGGGGCATGCCGCCATCGTACGCGCCGCCACCAACCCGCGGCCTCGGCCTACTCCACACCAGGCCACATCTCCCCTACCCGCTCGCTTCGTGCCGTCACTCCCTTCGCACCCCGTTCCTCAGAGAGACAGCCTTCCGGTAGTGTCCCCGCCCCCAGGCAACCACCGTGGTCACGCGCTGCACGGCAAACCCGCCGCTCTTCAACCTCTCGTGGGGGAGAGGTAGACGCCGGCACCCCCGCCGGCATTCGGCGAGGGATCTTCCGGGCACTCAGTCCCCGCCAACACCATCCCGGCCAACCTGCGAGAATGCCCCCCGGCAGATCCAGTACCGTCCGACCCCACGATCAGCGTAGGGAGAAAACGCATGGCCAGCCCAATCAAAGTCGCCATCGTCGGCGCCGGCCGCGGCCGCGCCCAACTCAACGCCATCCAGGCCCTGCCCGAGATGTTCCAACTCGTCGCCTGGGTCGACCTCAACCTCCCCCTCCTCCACCAACGCATCGACGAAGCCGGTCTCTCCCGCGACGTCGCCTCAGACTCCCTTCAAGAAACCCTCGATCAGGGTGATGTCGACGCCGTCGTCGTCGCCACCTGGGCCCGCACCCACGAACTCCTCGTCGGCCAGGCCCTCGATGCCGGCAAACACGTCCTTGTCGAAAAGCCCTACACCCTCACCCTGCCAGCCGCCAAAACCCTGCAAGACAAGGCCGACGCAGCCGGCCTCAGAGTCGTCGTCAACCAGCAATGGCGCTACATGCCCGGCCAGCGCACCATGCGGCGGCTCATTGCCGAACGCGTCCACGGCGAGCCCCAGGTCGGCCACATGGTCACCTACAAACCCCGCGGCGGTGAATACCCCGACTCCGAGCACTCCCAGCTCTGGCAAATGACTGTCCACGAAATCGACTCCGTCATCTCCATGATGGGCCAGCCCATCGTTGCAGTCGCCGGCCACAGCTTCCGCCCGCCCGCCACCACCTGGCGCCGCGAATCAACGGCCACCGCCGAACTCACGTTCGAGAGCGGCGCCCGCGTCGCCATGGTCTCCACGTCCGACTCCCGCCAGGGCGCCCACGAATTCCGCATCGAGTGCAGCAAAGACGCCCTCGTCTACCGCAACACCCGCGGCTTCGGCGGCGTCGAAGAAATCCTCGCCGGCTCCGGCGAACTTGAGAGCGTCCCCATCGACGGTGGCCCCGAACGCCCGCCCCTCGACGTCATTGTTATGAAGAGCTGGGGCACCTGGATCAACGGCGGCCCCGAACCCGAAACCAGCGGCCCCCAAAACCTCCAGATCATCGGCGCCCTCGACGCCCTCCTCCAATCCACTCTCTCCGGCCAAACCGAACCCGTGAATCTCTAACGCACTAGTTGTCTAATCCTCTTCTCGCATTACTAACGTTGAGACGATCGGCAATGGCAGCATCAGCAACAAGCGCCGCCATTGCTTCCCCAGCACGATCGTCATGCCCTTTCCAGACAACTTCGTTGCCCTTCCAAGAGCTGCCAGATTCAACTCTTTCCCACAATGAATAATCATCGCCCTTCAACTTCAAACCCAATTGTCCGAATCACGCACAGCGCACTTCTGAGAATCGCACAAGGACACCGATCTAGAGAGAACTTCGTCACTTGGGTAAACTGGCAGAATTGGCCTTGTTCTCCGCTCCGGCTTATGCGCCCGATGGTTTCTGCACTGCCCTTAGAATACCTACCGAAGTTCATCTGTCCCACCATACGTTCGCCGACTCAGTTTCGGTTCGTCCACGAATCGCAGAACAAATGAGAACTGCAGAGAACTCGCTTGTAAATAGCGACTTAGGATTCCTTCACCAACTCAAATGACACTCCTTGAAGCCGCAGTCGCCAACCGACCGTTTCCTCAGCTCACGCTTATGACCGCGACTTCATTCGCAACTTTCCTGGCACGGCGTGATCTGAGAATCACAGCCACTGGTGTTGACCGATTGGTAAAGGACGATATAGTCCAACCGTTGGCTACACAGCCAAATCAGTTCCATCCGTTTCAGATTTGGCCAATCGCTGAATTCTTACGTCTATTCAGCCTAAACCTTGTATCACTGTACGGCCATGTTGGCCTCAACAAAGAGCAACTCAGATCCATCGGGCCGTTAAACTGGAATCGTAATGTCTCTCGCATTATCGGATTCAGTTCGCGCGACATCTTAAAGCTATTCCATAGCAGACTCTTGCCGCTACTTCTCTGGCTCGAGTCATACTACTTGCCGTTGGTTCGAAGACCACGTCCGGGCATGCTCCGCTTGACAAATACGGACCTAGCAGCGTGGAACCATTGGCGACACGAAACTGACGTTAAGGGACTCATCCGCGACCATGGTCTCACTGCCGAGACAATTGCGGATTGTAGACACCGCCTCTTGCTCGATACTGAGTTGAACGATCCCGCTTCGGATCTGTATCTGCTCCTGCGGTCAATGCCTTTCGATCGCCGCGACCGTCTACGAGGAAGCTTACGCCTTGCCTGCGATCTTTACGAGATCGCCGAAGTCATGCGCCTCTTCCTTGAAGACATTGGCCAGGAAGCTGTGCACAAGGAATGGGATCCTAGGGGAGCTCCGGATCCTAATTGGGTAGAACGCCTCTACAGGGCACGTCCCGAGTTCGGCAACCCCGATTTCCTTCGCCCTGTGGTGCGCCAACATGGACTAGATCCAGGACTGCGAGTGCTATGGCTCATCGAAGGCGACACGGAAGAAGGATTCATCCGTCAATATGCGTTTCGACTTGGGATCGATCTGGACAGCTATGTTGATCTACGCAATGCTGCCGGCGACGGAGCATTCAAGAAGCAGCAGGCTGTGTTAGACGGAGAGTTAGAAAGTGCTAAGCGAGAACAGCAATTCACAACCGTGACATTCGATGAATCCCAATCTGTAAGGGATCGCTTGCGAGCGCTGCTCAATAGACAGCTGATCAGTCTGCGTTTCACTATAAATTCCCCTGACTTTGAGATACAGAACTTTACGATGAGACAACTTGTAGAAGTGTCTATTGATTGGTCTGAAGATGAGAAGTGCCCCGTGTCAAGCGACCAGACACAGTTTTCTCAAGATTTGGAGAAGCGAATTCATGAAAAGGGATTGGGATTCGAGAAAGCATTCAATGACGTCGCCCGCCAAAGCCATGAGACGTTCAGGTTGAGCAAGGGCAATGAGTGGGGGAAAAGGCTAGCAAATGTCCTCAGTGACAAGCGGGAGAAAGAGGCCAAGGCCGGAAGTTACTCGGAGGAACAATTATCAAAAATAGAGCGGCAAATACTCCATGTCATGCGAGCCAGTCAACCAGTCATTAACTATCCGAGGTCTGTAGAGGATCTTGACATGAGCGATCTAGAAATCCAATAGGCCAAGGTCATCCACTTCTTGGCCGTGGTTCACCAGTTTCCGTTCTCTTCCGAGGAATCGTTATCTATAGGTACCTTACGAATGTAGGCGTGCCACGCATTGGAGATTAACACCGGCTGCCAGGTGGCCAGACCAATCAGAGAAAAATGCCGGTTGCCCATCTCCCGCTGCTCGACAATCACAGTGACACTTTGTATACCGCCCCTCTTAGAACGATCCATCGAGAAACTAAGCAATTCGAGTCTATCGGCATCAGGAATCTAAGACCCGGTCCGGGTTCACCTCCGCGTCCCACTCCACATCAATCGGTGCCCCAATATCTCCGTGAATCCGAATCTGCTCCCGATACAGACCAAACGGCGCACCCCGCCTCCGCCGAAACGGCACCAACCGCGCCACCGGTTTCCCCCGCTTCGTAATCACAATCTCCCTTCCCGTCTCCGCCACCTCGTCAATCAACCCCAAACACTTCGCCCTGAACTCCGTCGCCGACATCGTCCATTCACCCGTCACCGTCTGCCCATCAGTCGACACGTCCAACCCCTCCAGGGCCTGCCGACCACGCGAAACGCATCGCCACGCCCACCGTCAAGCCCCATCCACGACCGCCTAAAGCCAAAGCCCACCCGAACCGCAGCAACACCAGAACGTGCCTGTTGAGCAGAGTCACGGAAGCAGCGGATCGCTGTCGTCCGGATCCGTGTACCACTCCGCCGGCATCGGCGACACGATGTCGCCCAGAATCTCAATCCGCCCCCGGCCCATGCCAAACAGACTCTTTGGTTTCCGCCGATAGGGCACCAGCCGAGCCACTGGCTTCCCGCGCTTCGTAATCACAATCTCCCTTCCCGTCTCCGCCACCTCATCAATCAACCCCAAACACTTCGCCCTGAGCTCCGTCGCCGACATCGTCCATTCGCCTATCTCGCTCTGCACCTCAGTCGACACGTCAAACTCCCCGGGAGCCCGCTGACCACACGCATTGCACCTCCGCAGTCAACGTCAAGGCCCCACATCCACTACCGCCCAAACCCAAGCCCTCCCATAGCTCCGCGCACTCCGCAAACGCTGGCGCCCCCCGCCGTCACGTCCGCGCATCCATTCGATCCAGAGCCCCGGACCAGTCCAGGATTCCCTGATCTGACGTAATCAGCCGGTGCCCCTGCAGCGCCGTCGCCACGATGATTCGGTCCGCTGGGTCGCCGTGAAAGTCGACAAGCTGATTCGCGCGAATCCCGATAGCGCCACTCACCGTGATCTCGAACAGTCCGTCACCCAAGAGCTCCCGGCGCCAGGACCCAACGTCGCTCAGCAAGTCCATCCGGCCCTTCTCGTGCAGCATCGCGACTTCCCAGAACGTAAACGCGGATACGGTCGCTTCACGGTCACGCAAGGCGAACTCGATCTGCCGCCGGCTTCGCTCACCGAGTTGGGAGTCACCACGGCGTATCCAGAGCAACACCTGGGTGTCCAGCAGAATCAAAGCGGCTCAACCCAGTTCTTGCCCGTCTCTGCGTCCCATTCCGTGTCGTCTGGTGCATCGATATCCCCGTGCAACCGGATGATGTCTCGGTCCCGCCCAAACCACTGCTTCCAGGTCGCGCGGCAGGGCACCAGCTTCGAGACCGGCTGCCCCCGCTTCGTAATCACAATCTCCTCCCCCGTCTCCGCCACCTCATCCATCAACTTCAGGCATTTCGCCTTGAACTCCGAAGCCTTCATCGTCCTTACCCCCGATCCACCGCCTGCATCCAAACCCATGCCCACGTTCCCGCCCGCCCTGAGCACCCCCATCATCCCATAGTCATGACTATAGTCACCATCTCCACGGCTACGCGCTCAGCGTCAGCCACCCGCCGGCTACTAGTTCGAGTCTCCAAACTGGTACGTTGAACCACGACGCCGGCAGGGCAAGGCCGCAGTGACGATTCCGTCCGACCGCTTCTCCTTTCCGGCTCCCTGCGCACGAACCTGTCTCATCGCGTCCCTGCTCGCCCTTACGGCATTCGCCATATTCACGCCCTCCGGTATCCGCGCCGCAAACTCCGGCTTCCTCTCCGCCGGAATCACCGCAACCCGTTTCTTCGAACCCCTGGAACACAACAGCGTCAACGTCGCCGGCGAATTCGCCGACGGACAGCCCTTCGAGGCCAACTTCCTCGAGAACTTCACCCACACCGGCGGCATCGAACGCTGGGGCTACCCCACGTCCGCCGTGTTCGAGGAATCGCCCGGCACCCTCACCCAGTACTACCAGCGCGGCGTCGTCGACTGGCAGCCGCCCCCCGGCGGCGGTGCGCACAGCTTTCAGCGCCGCCTCGCCTGGGACTACCTGGGCGGCGGGCTCGGCGGCTCCATCGACCTCGGCGTCGAGCTCCACCTCACCAACCCCAGCCCCGGGGAAGAATTCGGCCCCTGGGGCCACAAGGTTGCCAATTCCTCCGTGGAGGGTGTCCACATAGGATTCGCCGACTTCTTCCACCGCCTTGGCGGCATCACCTCCTTCGGCTTCCCCAAGACCGACGCTCGCCGGGACGACCATCCCCAGGCCGAATTGCACACGCCCGGCCGCCCGGTTGATGGCCGCATCCGCCAGTACTTTCAATCCGCCGTCCTCGAATACCACCCCGAGTCCCCTGAATCTCCCGTCAAACTCAGCCTCCTCGGCGACACCCTCCGCGACCACCGCTATCCCCGCCGTACCTGGCAGCTGTACCTGGCCTTCGGCCCCGAAGCGCCCCTGGCCGTCGGCGACCAACTCAATCTCGGCCTGGCTCGCCGCGGCCCCGAGGGATCCACGGTGGAGGCCGTGGCGGAGTTTCTTGAACTGTCCCTGCTCCGCGTGCAGACCGACCGGGCCTGCGGCTCCGGCTTCTTCGTCACCGACGACGGCTACGCCCTCACCACCTGGACCCTGGCGTCAGACGCGCAAACCATCACCGTCGAGAGCCCCCGCGGGTACTCAGCGCCGGCGCACCTCGTCGCCGGCGACGTCGCGTTCGATCTGGCCCTGATCAAGATCGATGGCGATGGCCATATTCCGGTGGTTTGGGACGACGCCGGCAGCGCGTCCGTGGGCGACGACCTCGTGACCCACGGCTACCGCAGCACTTCCATCCTCAATGGACGCGCCACCGCCTGCCAGCCCTGGCCCACCGCCGAGCTTCGTTCGTATACCCATGTAGCCTCGCACCAGCGCTCCGACTTCCGGCCGCCAATCGATGTAGGCAACAGCGGCGGTCCCGCCGCCCTCAGATCCGGCCAGCTCGCGGGAATGATCGCCGGCGGCACGCCCGAGCGCCCAAGTGCGGAGGCCTTCGTTCCCGCAATGGAGATTCAGCCCCGAATCTCGGCCTGGATCGCCGACCTCGACCGCGGTCAAACGCCCACCCGTCCGCCGCAGCAGAGCTACGAACGAACCGTCCTGGCCCAGGTTGATTCCCTGGCGTGTCCGTCGGGAGCGACCGAGCGTGGCGTCTGGGACTGGCCGCTCGCCTTTCGAGTCCAGGGCCGGGAAATCGAGCTTTCGGCGAAAGTGCGGTTGAACGACAGCACATACTCGGCAGCCCTTATCGAATTCGGAGACGCCTTTCACAACTCGGTATTCAGAAACGACCTGATCATCCTCGGGGAATACTATGACTATGAATCGTATTCGACATTGCGATGGCAAAGAGATCATCTGTATAACCCCAATATTTTCAGAGACGAGATTCATGGCGATCTCAAGAGGGGAGCAGAGTTCGACGTTAAGTTTGTCTACAACGGCGGCGCGGTTGCACTTTTCATCAATGGAAACACCGTGCATCAGGATACTGGGTATCCCTACCAGCATGACATTTCCATAGGCATCGGTTGCATTGACCCGGATTACTATGAAGTTACTCCCGGAATTCAAATTAACGACATTCTCGTAACTGGCAGACCATCCCCAACCATCTAATCCGCAACGCGCCGGCCAATCGGTCCACCGCTGTGCCCACGGACGACCAATGCACGGCGCTGCGAACCCACCAGCGACCCCGGCCATCGAACCTGCGCCCGCCCCGCGTCGCTCCCCCGGTCCACCCACGAAGAGAATCGCGCCAAGCCTCGTCACTCACACATAGGCCGCTCGCCGTGACCGAACCGAAACTCCGATAATCGCCTGTGAACCAAGCGCCACGTACTCCCCGTCTTCTCCGTGGTCCCTACCAGACTGTCTTTGTGGACATTGGCGAAACCGTCGTCCACATCCACCCGCCCTTCCTCGAAACCGTCCTTGCCATCGCCGCCGACTTCGGCATCAAGCACCCACCCGACGACTTTGAGCAACGAGCCACCGAAATCTGGCGCCGAGACGTCAACGCCAGCCGCTCTCGCGGCCACTCCATCACGACCTCGGCTTCCTCCCGCTACTGGCACACCCACTACGCTCGCCTGGGTGCGGCGCTCGGACTCTCCGACCCTCGCGACTTCAGTCACGCCCTCTACCAGCGCTTCAGTTCGTTCGAGGCCTACCAACCCATGCCTGGCGCCGTCGACGCCCTGCGGGCGCTCAACCGTTTGGGTTTGCAAGTCGTGGTCGCTTCCAACTGGGAGGGTTGGCTTGGCCGCCTGCTGGCCCTGCTCGATCTGGAACGCTTCTTTGCCGCCCAGGTCGTCAGCGCCGACGTCGGGGCCGAGAAACCGGATCGCCTCTTCTTCGAACGCGGCCTGGCTATCGCGCGAGCCGACCGCCGGCGCGTCCTCCACGTAGGAGACGGACTGGACGCGGATGTCAACGGCGCGCTGAACGCCGGCATCGACGCCGTCTGGGTCAACCCTTCCGTCCCCGCCGATTCCCCGGTGCCCGTGATCGCCTCAATCGCCGAACTTCCTAACCTCATCCAACCCCATGTCGCCCCCGCGCCCTGGCCGCTGCCGTAACCTCGGCGAGTTATCTGGCCGCCCCGGACAACCAATGAACCTCGAGTGGGACGTCATCGCGTCGAAACTGGCCTGGCGTGGACGTTTTCCCGTCGTCATCGACCGCCTGCGGGCCCGCGAAGACGGCCGCGAGATGGACTACACCTACCTCAAGCTCAGCGGCGGGGCCGTTACCGTGCTTGGGCTGGACGACGACAACCGGGCCATCTGCGTACGCCAGTACCGCCATCCCACCGGGCAGGTCATGCTGGAGTTGCCCGCCGGCCATGTCGACCGCAACGAGTCGCCCGCCGCCTGCGCCCACCGCGAGTTCGAGGAAGAAACCGGCCTGTGCATTGGCGATCTGCAGGACTTGGGCTCCTTTCTTCCCGTTCCAGCCTTGAGCGGCTTTCGCATGCACATGTTCATTGGCCGCAACCTGTCTCAGGGTCAGGCGGCATTGGACGAATCCGAGATTCTGGAGGTTGTCCGCATTCCGATCCACGAGCTTCGGCAGCGGATTCTGGACGATCAGTACGACCATGCGGGCATGATCAACACAGTGCTCATCGCCTGGCAGCGCGGCCTGCTTTCCGAATGATCAGGCGCGCGCTCATTGGCCCGGGCGCGACCGGCGCAGAACGCCGAGCCGCCTACGCGGATGCCCTCGGGTCCGGCCAGGTGCACTGGTTGAGAGCCAACGCTTGCCTCACTGCCGACGCGGTAGTGGACCTGGAAGACTCCGCAGCTCTCCCCGTGAATCTGCGCGACCGCCTGCTCGACTCCGATGCGCTCATCGTTTCCGGCGTTCCGATTCCGGCCGGTCGAGATGCGCGCACGCTGACTGCCTGGCCGGACCTTCTCGGCGGTCCGGTAGCGGCCATGGCAGCTGACCTCGAATCGCTTGGTCGACGCACCATGACCAAGGCCATTGTGGTCATGGAGTCGCCGGGCATCGGTCCCCCGGCCTGGCGGGCAGTCTTGGCCCTCACCGCACTGGGTGGCAGCCTCAAGCGAATCGCCGCTCGCCGCCAACCGCGCGGCGCCGGCTTCGAGGCGATCTACGGCGTGGGACGCTTTCGTGACGATTCAATCGCCTACGTCGAAGCCGTCGCCGGAGCGCCCCCAGGCGCCGAGCTCCGCTTCTACGAAGCCCTCGGCCGAGGCGGAATCCGCGAGTACGACTCGCGGCTTGACATCAATAGGGTTACAAGTCGCGGAGTCGCCACCCCGCTGCCCGCGACGGATGTTCATCCCTACGCTCGGTTCGTCGCCGACCTTTGTCGCACCGATCAGCCCGGACCGCCGGCCGAACTACGAGCCGTTCTGGCCGATGCTCACGACGCCTACCGCGCGCTCCTTCACGCGTGTGATCTCAAGACCGCGGTGACGCTATGAGCGCGCCCATCCGCATAGCCGCCGTGAGCTTTGAGCACGGCCACCAGTACTCCTATCTGCGAGCCATGCTTGACCTGCCCGAGATCGAGTTGGTTGCAGTCTCGGAGCCCGACCCTGAACTTCGCGCGCAGGCCGAGCGAATCTTGGCCGGGGAAAACGCCGGCGGCTCCGTGCGGATCCACGCAAGCCACGCCGACGTCTTTCGGGCCGACGACATTGACTGCGTCAGCATCTGTGCCGCCAACGTGGCGCACCACGACCTCGCGCTGGCCGCCGCCGAGGCGGGTATGCACGTGCTGTGCGAAAAACCGTTGGCGATTACGCTGGCGGACGCCACGGCCATGGTGCGCGGCTGCGCCGAGCGTGGCGTGACGCTGGCCACCGCCTACCCCGTTCGGCACTCCCCTCCCGTCTGGGAAGCCAAACGCCGCCTTGACAGCGGCGAGTTGGGCGCCATCCGAGCCATGTCGCTCACCAACGTGCTGGGCGCACGGCCCAGCGGCTGGTTTATCGACCCGGCGCGCTCCGGCGGCGGAGCCATACGCGACCACATCGTCCACGCCACGGATTTGATGCGCTGGTTCAGCGAATCCGAGGTTGCGCAGGTCTATTGCGAGACTGAGGCGCTGGCTCGCGACATCCCGGTGGAGGACACCGGCGCCCTGATCGAGGTCTTCGACTCCGGCGCTATCGGAACCTGTGACCCAAGCTGGAATCGTCCACCCAACTGGCGCCGCTGGGGAGATGTCAGCGGCCGAATCGTCTGCGATGGCGGAGTGGTTCAGTTCGACATCACCGACGACGTCATCCGCGTCACCGAGACCGCTCCCGAGACTCCGTACCGGGAAGTCTCATTCGCCTCTAGCATGAACGTCGGCCTGCTGCGCGATTTTGCGGAGGCCATTGCCACCGGTCGCCCCCCCTGCGCCGACGGCCATGACGGCTGGGCCGGCGTCGCCTGCACCGAAGCCGCCTACGCCTCGGCCCGTCGACACGAATTCGTCGACGTCACCCGCTTCCGTTAGGCGCCTTCACATCGGCAGGCCGGGAGTTCGCCCGCAACCGTCGGAGGTTTCCGGGTCTCTCGCTGCTGGCCTACGATGTTTGACAAGCAGCTGGCAATCAGAGAGCGGGCGGCAATGTCGGACCAGGCATCACAGGAATCCACCTACACCATGGGCTACAGCGACGACTTTCAGCAGTTGCTCGATCGTCGCAGCGTGCATACCCACGCCACGCATCTCCTCCCGCTACTCAAGCCGGGCCAGCGCGTGCTGGACTTCGGCTGCGGCCCCGGCACGCTCTCGGTCGGTCTCGCCGAGGCCGTCGAGCCCGGCGAGCTTCACGGCGTCGATATCGAAGCCTCCCAGATCGAGCTCGCCCGCGCCGCCGCCCAGGCCGGCGGACACGCCAACGCCACGTTTCACGTCGGCGATATCACCGACCTGCCGTTCGACGACGACTCCTTCGATGCTGCCCACTGCCATGCCGTACTCATGCATGTGCCAGACACCCAGGCGGCCCTGGCCGAAATCAAGCGGGTCCTGAAGCCCGGCGGCATCATTGCCAGCCGTGAATCGTCGATCTCCTCCTCGTTCCTGCATCCCGGCGAAGAAGAGTCCGTCCACGCCTGGACCACCTTCGCCAGGCTGTTGGCCGGGAACGGCGGCCATCCCGAAATGGGACGGGAGCTCAAGACCCATCTGATGGAGGCCGGGTTTTCGAACATCCAGGCGTCCGGCTCATTCGACTACTTCGGCGCCACCGAAGACGTGGCCTTCTTCCACGGCTTCATCAATGACTGGTTCTTCTCGCCCAAGGTCACGGCGGCCCTCGTGCAATTCGGGCTGGCGTCCCAGGAGCAACTCGATGGCTGGCAGGCCCGCATTGACGAGTGGAAGGCCAATCCCGGCGCCGTTGGCGCTATCGCCTTTGGCGAGGCCATCGCGTTTAAGCCCTAGTCTGGGACTTTGACGGTGCCTCGTCGGCGGATGATCAATACACTCACCATCCGCATCCAGAGCATCCGGAACACACGCTAATGAACACCGCGCCTCGTTTGCGTAAGGGCCTGCGCGATAGCTGCCTCGGCGGCGCCACGCCGCTTCCCGAGGTATTCCACCTGGCCCGTGGCGGCGGCTTTGAAGGCGTGGAACTCACGTTGCCGGCTGATGGTCGCTTTTCGCTACGGGCAACGGACGCGGAACGGCGGGAACTCCGGCGCCTGGCGGACGACGGACCGCCGATCCTCGGTCTCAACGCGGGTTTGCCCTGGCAGTACTCGGCGTCGTCGCTGGACGCGGAGATACGCACGGAGGGACAGGCGCTGGTGCGGTGCAGTATCGATCTGGCGTCGGACCTCGACGTGGACACGCTGCTCTACATCCCCGGCGTGGTCACCGACGACCAACCGTTCACCCAGGTCTGGGACGCCGCGCGCGCGGCTACCGAAGCGCTGCTGCCGGCGGCCGAAGACGCCGGCGTGACCCTGGCGGTCGAGAACGTCTGGAACGCGCTGATACTGAGCCCGCGGGACATGCTGGAGTTCGTGGACGGCTTCGCCAGCCCCCACCTGCGCGTCTACTTCGATGTCGGCAACGTGATGCAGTTCGGGCGTCCGCAGCACTGGATCGAGGCGCTGGGGGCCGCGCGCATCGCCCGCGTACACGTCAAGGACTTCACGCTCAGGCCAGGCGGATGGTTGGGCTTCACCCAGTTGCTGCATGGCGACGTGGACTGGCCGGTGGTGATGCAAACGCTGCGGCGCGTTGGCTACAGCGGCTGGATTACGCCGGAAGTCAGCCCCAGCAGCGCAGCCTCCGAAGCCTGGGTCGCCGAACTGTCGGCGGCCATGGACACGATCATCAGCTACTACGACGGTTGAGCCATTCACTGCGGCCAATGCCGCGGCTGCCGGTGAGATACTGCGCGCCATGACCCAGCCCATACGCGTGCGCATGGCGCCAAGCCCCACCGGTGACCTGCATGTGGGGAACGCCCGTACGGCGTTATGCAACTACCTCATGGCCCGCCGCGTGGGCGGCGCGTTCATCCTTCGCGTCGAAGACACCGACGCCCAGCGCAGCGACGCGTCCCACGAAGAGGGAATCTACGAAGGGTTGCGCTGGCTGGGCCTGGATTGGGACGAAGGTCCAGACGTGGGCGGACCGTTCGGGCCCTATCGGCAGAGTGAGCGGCAGGACATCTACCGAGAGGCCGTGCAGCAACTGCTGGCTAGCGAGCAGGCGTACTACGACTACACGACGGCCGACGAGCGCGCCGCCGAACGCGAGCAGCAACGGGCCGAGGGACGGCCGCCGCGCTATTCGGGCCTGGGCCGTCGATTCACCGCTGCCGAGATCGCCGAGCGCAAATCAGCCGGCGTGATTCCGGCAGTCCGATTTCGGTCCGAGCCGAGTCCCGTTCAGTTCGACGACATCGTGCTCGGGAATATCCGCGTCGGTCCGGACGAAGTCGACGACTTCGTGATTGCGCGGGGCGACGGGTCAGCGCTTTACAACATGGCGGTGGTGGTCGATGACGAGCACATGCGGATCAGCCACGTGGTCCGCGGGAAAGACCACGTGTCCAATACGTTCCGACAGGTGCTCTTGTACGAAGCCCTCGGCTGGATGCCACCGGCGTTTGCGCATCTGCCGCTGGTGGTCAACCGCCGCCGCCAGAAGTTTTCGAGCCGGGACGGTGCGCAGTGGGTGGGGGAATACCGGACGCAGGGCTATTTGCCGGAGGCGCTGGTCAACTTCCTGGTTTTCCTGGGTTGGGCGCCGGGCGACGAACGCGAGATCTTCAGCCTGGACGAGTTGGTGCAGGAGTTCCGGCTAGAGCGGGTGAACCGCGCGGACGCCGTGTTCGATCCACAACGGCTGGACCACTTCAATGGCGTCTGGATTCGACGGCTGGACCTCAATGACCTCGCCGAGCGGGCGTGGTCCTATGCGGCGCAAGGCGGGCTTGACCTTCGCTCCGACCAGCGTCCGTACTTCGCAGCGGCGCTGGAACTGGAGTATGAGCGCCTATCCCACCTCAACCGCACTGCCGAGTTGATGGACTTCTTTTTTGACGACGACCTCGATCCGGATATGGGGCAAGTCAGGTTCAGGCGGCACTCTGCGGCCGAGACAGCCTCGGCGCTGGAGCGGGTCGTCGCGCTGGTTGACGAAACGGACCCGTTCGACGACCCCACCCTGGAAGCCGCGATGCGCACGCTGGCCGCCGACCTGAACTGGAGGGCTGGCGACCTGTTCATGCCGGTGCGTATTGCCGTGACGGGCCGACGCGCCACGCCGCCGCTGTTCGCCACGATGGAGGTGTTGGGACGCCAGCGCTGCCGGGATCGGCTGCGGCGCGCGCTGGTTGGTCTGGCCAAGCTGGCCGCCGCCTGAGCCGGTGCCTGACCGCACGATTCAGTTTCTCCCACACGAGCTTGGACCGCCCTGGGAGCGCGTGCGCGTTGAGGTCGACGGCGAACTGGTCAGCTGGATGCAGACGTTTACGGTTGGACACCGCTTGCGCGGCGTGACGCTCGATTGCGCGGGGGTGGTGGGCGTGCATACGGACGACGCGCACCAGATGCAGGGGCACATGCGATTCATGCTGGAGGCCGTGCTGGAGCGGGCCGTGGCGCGCGGCGTGCCCATCTCCACGCTCTACGGTGTCCCTGGCCTGTATCACCGTTGGGCCTACGCCACGGTGATGCCCGAGTTCAACTTCACCGTGTCCACGCGTCGCGCCGAAGCCCTGCCGCGCAGCCACCGGATTCGCCAGGCTGAACCCCACGACCGTCCCGCAATCGCTCGCCTTTACAACCGCGAGACTAGCGGGATCAGCGGCATGCGCGTGCGAGAGCCCGAGCGCTGGCTCGGTCCGCGCCAGGGTCTCTATTTCGGCCGATTGGACGCCTGGATGCAGGTCGCGCTGGACAACCGCGGTCAGATCGTCGGCTACTGCATTGGCGATCAGGTCGACCACGACGCGCAGCAACTCGACATCGTGGATGCGCAGGCGATCAGCAGCGGGGTGGCAGGCTCATTGATCCGGGCCATGGCGGACGAGGCGGTCCGGCATCGGGTGGGCAAGCTGGTGTTTCACGTATATCCGGCAAGCCGCGTCGGGAGGTATCTGCGAAACCTCGAGGTGACCGCTCGATCGGAGCGGCCGATCGGCCGCTCGCAGATGGTCAGACTTGGCCTGCCGGACGTGGTACTGCAGGCGCTCGGGCCGTACGCGCGCAAGCGGGCCGAAATCCTGGGTAGCGGGCTACCTTCGCGCCTGGTGATTGACACCGAGCTGGGGTCGGGCGAGTTGCCGCTGGGAGGCGATTTACCCCGGCACCGGGTGCGGCTGCCGTCGGCTCGGCTGGCGGAGGTCCTGTTTGGATATCGGTCGGCGGAGGAATTGCGGGACATTCACGGGCTGGACATTTCAGCCAGCGACGCCGACCTGCTGGATGCGCTCCTTCCGCCGATCGACGCCTACTGCTACTGGCCGGATCGGTACTAGGACCCTTTCGGCCTAGCCTGAAACGCCACCCGTCGGCTCGGGCGGCGCCTCGCACTCCGCGCAACCGGCACGCAGCGTTTGCACGCGCCGAAACAGGACGTACCCCATGAACAGAGCGGTGAGGCCGCCGATCAGCGGGCGCGCCGGGTCAAAGACGTTCGCCGCCGCGCCCGTACCGAAGGCGGCCACCAGCAGACCGTTGCAGAGCGGGCAGGAAATGGCGAAGGCCGAGAGAAAGCCGCCCGCGTAGATTGGGCCGCTGCCAAAGTCCCGGCGCTGGCGCATGGCGAACATGCTCACCCCCGCCAGCGCGCCGACCAGAAGAGCGTTTAGGGCCCAGATGGGGTAGTCAATGGCATAGGCCGGTGTGGCCCGCTCGAAGATCGGCGTGTCGATGGCGCCGGTGATGACGCCAACGCTGATGCCAAACGCCGCTGCCGTTAGCAGGCCGACAGCCACCGCCAGGATCAGCGGCGAGCGGACGGGAAATCGTTGCGAGCGGGCTTGCAGAGTCATGAGACCAGTCTAAGCCGTTCCCGAGCTCCTGATGCCGGCCACACGTTTAGCGACTGCAGCCACCGCGTTCAGGCGAGCCGCGTGACGGAGACGTAGTAGGCGCCGGCTAGCCGATTGCCGTGGTCGTCAAGCCACCAGGTCTTGAGTTGTGCCGGGCCGGCGGACAGGTGGGTCGAGAAAGTCGCGCACCGATCTTCGGGCGCCACAACGCCCGTCGCCTCAAAGTCCCCGACACTAATCCACGCGTGCGCAACTGGCAGCGCTCGGCCTGCGGGAAGTGATCCGTCAACACCGTGCATCTCGGGCGCTGGCGCCGAGATCGGCAGGCCTGATTCCTGCGGCCATCGGTAGAGCGAATACTCGTAGCTTCCGGGCTGTTCAACCTGGAGATGCCAGGTTCCGCTGTCCATCACGCAGCCGCGGACGTTGCCGGGGTTGTCACAGTAGACGTAGGCCCAGTCGCAGCTACACAGGCGCGTTGGATTCTCGAGGTCCGCGCCGATCGCGATCGGATGGTAGCTGTCCAGGTTGCCGCCAAGTCGATCCCACCACGCCGTGTATGCCTCTCGCATTGCGGCTCGAACTTCAGGATGTTGGTCGGCAAGATCGGTCTCTTGTCCCGGGTCGCGCGAGAGGTCGAAGAGCTCGTCGCCAACCAGACGCAACGTGTCCCAGATGACCGCGGCATCGCCTCGGTGCGTCTCCCCCGACCACCCGTCGCTGGCGTGGCCGTATTGCACAAAGAGCATCCGGTCGGCAATTGGCTCCCCGTCATGCAGGGTCGCTGTCAGCGAATCCCCATCGAACTCGTCGGGCCCAGGACCTTCCAAACCGCACAGGTCGATCAGCGTCGGAAGAATGTCCTGGCACTGGGTCGGCTCGTCGACCTGGCGAGGTCCAACCAAGCCTCCCGACGGCCAGCGGATGAAACAGGGGACCCGGTGGCCGCCCTCGTACAGCGACCGCTTCTTGCCTCGCATTCCGGCGTTGTAGACGTTCTCGCCCGTGGCCGTGCCGTTGTCGCCCATAAAGATGAGGATGGTGTTGTCGCGGAGTCCGGATTCGGTGAGGTAAGCGTCCAGACGGCCGACGTTCTCGTCGATGTTGGCGATCATCCCGAAGAAGCTGGCGACGTCGTAGTCGACATGGTCGAGGTAAGGCTGCCGGTACCGGTCGGGCACCCAGTGCGGGCCGTGCGGGGTATTGGTCGCCAGGTAGGCGAAGAACGGCGTGTCCTTGTCCTGATCGATCCACTCGATCGCTTCGTCGAACCAGATATCCGTGCAGTACCCCTCAAGCTGCTCGATGGCGTCGCCGCGCCTGGCGTGGGGGTTGAAGTAGTCGTTCTCGAAGTAGTCGGCCGCCGAGGTGAAGCCCCAGGACGGGTGGTGGATTGTCGTATGAAATCCCCGATCCTGCGGCCGGTACGGGTAGTTGTCACCCAAATGCCACTTGCCGAAGTGGCCGGTTCGGTAGCCGTTGGCCGCGAATATGTCAGCCATGGTTGGCAGCGTTGGATCCAGCAACGATCTGCCCATGCAGACGAACGTGGCGCCGTTGCGTAGAGCGTCCTGACCCGTGAGCAGCTGTCCCCTGGTTGGCGTGCACATAGGCGCGACATGAAAGTCTTCGAGGCGAACACTCTCCGGGTGCAGCCGATCCAGGTTTGGCGTTCGAAGGATGGGGTTGCCGTGACACGAGAGGTCGCCGTAGCCCTGGTCGTCAGTCAGCACCACGATGACGTTGGGCCTGCGGCCGAGCTCGTCAGGCCTCCTGGGTTCGGGCGCTGGATCCGGCGAAGCGCCGTTATGCACGGCGGTTAGCCGGACGGCCTCTCCGTGAGCGACAGACTGGCAGACACGGCGCGACCCAACCCCCCATCAAATACAAACGTCTCAAACTCAGCGAAGTCTCCAAAGACCCGGTCCGAGAGGAATCGGACGGCCCAGTTGGACGCCATCGGCGAGACCGTGAATACCAGACGTCCGGCTTCATGGGCCTTATACATTTCGACCGCCGTGCCCATGGTCGCCACGGGTGCAAAGGCCACCAGCACGTCGCATCGCGCCGCCAGATCAAGCTCATCCATGAACGCGCGACGCGCAGCGCCGTCGTCGTAGGCCACCGAGTCCGGGTTGAGTTCCGCGGGACAGACCACCTCAGCCTCGGGGTGCGCGGCGCTAATGATTTCGCGCAAGTGCTGCCGGTAGCCCTGGGCGTGCAGCACGCTCTCCACGTTTGAGCCCTGCATGACGCCGGACAGGAATACGGTGAACGCGGGCCCTCCGACCATCTGGCCGTTCTCGGCCGAACCTGTCGCTTCGTGAACTGAAGCGGGATCGGTGCTGGCGGAATCGATCGCAGGCATCAGGACTCCTTCTTGATGGCTAGCCAGAATGGATCGTCGCGAGTCAGACGCATCGGGCGTCCCGCTGAATCGACATAGGCGTGCGTGGTCGCGGCGATGGCCGCGAGTTGCGCGCCGCTCATGATGCGGTAGGTCAAGTCCACCCGTGCTCGCGAGACGGTACCGAGCATCAGCTGCACGCCAACCCGTTCTCCGGCGTAGACCGGCGACTGAAACGTGCAACTACAGGTGGTTAGTGGCAAGAAGATCCCCCTCTCGGTCAAGTCGCCGTAGGGCTGGCCGATGGCTTCCAGCCAGCCGATCCGCGCCTCTTCCAGCCAGCGGAAGTAGTTGGAGTGGTGGACGATGCCCTGGGCGTCCGTATCGGAGTAGCGAACGCGCAGGGTCTCGATGTGATCGCAGGCGTCACTCACCGATGTTGGCGAGAAAGGCGCCGATGGCGTCGGATCCGGACAGGACCGAGAGTTCAATATCGAACTCGGCCGTCTCGCCGGGCTCGAGCGTCTGCAGCGTCCCGTCCGCGCGGTTGGTTGCGCGGCCCAGCACGGTGCAGTTGGCCGGCTCGATGCCGGTGACGTAGTTGCCCACGCCCAGGAACTTCCACTGGTTTAGGAACGGCAGCTGGGCCTTCGGGTAGGAGAAGCCCAGACCGATCCCATCGCCGAACGAGCGGTTGACGAGTGCCGCGTGCACCATTCCGTCGTCGTCCGGCTCCACGTCATGAATCCAGACCGTGTTTTGCCAGCCGGGGGTCGGCGGACCGTAGGTGTCCCATCCAGGTTCCAGCGACGCCGAGTGGTCGTCATAGGGCCGCCGCGAACGGCTGCGCACGTGCAGCCGGGAACCGTCATCGACCAGCGGATAGCCGGGGTTGAAGTGGAAGAGGATCATCGCGGGCTCGGGCTCTGAACCGAGGTTTGTGATCTCATCGTGAATCCGAATCGAGGTCGAACCAAGCGACGTCGAAATCCGCCGCTTGAGTTCCAGGTTCTCGCCGAACAGGGCGGCCTGCCGCACCCGGCCCTGCACCCACATCTCGTATTCGTCGCCCCGCCACTCGCCGTCTGCTTGGACGTTGGACGCTCCCAGATTGGAGAGGCGCCCGTGCAGGCCCATGTCGGTGTAGAGGCGGTCGGGATCCACAGCCGGGTCGCCGACATTGTCCAGGCCACCGGTGACCAGCAGACCCAGCACGGTGCTGCGAACCCAGCCCCAGCCCTCCGGTTCGTAGTACGCGCCGTGCATCTCGCCGGCGGCGCTGCGAAAGCCCAGCGGAATGCCGTTGAACCAGGCGCCGTTAATGTCCAAGGCGCGACCAGGAATGACCGTGAAGCGCAGACCAGAGCCCGCGTTCACATCGACAACCGGGAGTCCGTCACCGGCGCCGCCGTCCAGGCGGTACTCGCGTACCCCGCCGACTTGCGAGACGTCTCCGATCCGCGCCATCAACTCGGCGCGGCTGAACTGGCGACCCCAGAGATTCGGCATGACGGTTCTCGGTTGGTGACTGGCGGGCGGCGCCTATTGTAGGCGGGAGGTCTCTATGCGCCTGCCGGCGCTCGAGTTGCCGCCCGTTCCCAACCGAGGGCCACCAGCAGCAGAAGTGCCGAGATCAGTCCCGCAGCCCCCAGCCAGCCCATTCCGGCGCCGCCCACCAGCAGCGGCCCAGAGGCGAAGCTGCTGAACACGCCGACGACGCCTATCAGAACTTCAACCCGCCCCTGAACGCGGGCGCGAACGTTCAACGGTACCCCGCGCGCCAGCATGGTCGATCCGGCCACGAAGCACGCATTCCAGCCATAGCCGAGAAGGAACATGGCCGGCAGCACCGTGCCCAGACCAGCGTCCAGCCCCGCCAGCGCGCTGGCCAGCATCAGCAGCACCGCGCCGACCAGCACCATCGGCCGGGGTCCCAGCCCATCGACCAGCCGCCCGGTGAGGGGCGCCAACGCAAACATGCCAGCCACGTGCGCGGTCATTGCTATCGGAACGGACTCGCCCAACTCGGCGAAACTGTGCATGTGCAATGGGACCACCACCATGATCAGGGTCATGACGCCCTGGCCGGTCAGCATTGCCCAGATACCCAGTTGGACCCGTCGGTCGCGCAGCACGTCGCGCAGGTCAAGCGCCTCGCCCGCCTCTGGCACGGCGTCCTGTGTCCTATCGGCCACCTCACGAGGATCGGGTCGCACAAACGCCCAGGTCACCAACGCGGATAGAAGCAGCAGCCCGGACGCCGCCACCCAGGGTCCGGCCAGGTACGACAGCCCGCGCGCCTCTGCCACCTCCTGGGCATACCCGCCCAGCAGCGGCCCGCCCAGGGCGCCGGCCGTAGCGCCCCAAACGACGATGCCAATGGCTCGACCGCGGCGGCTCGCCTCGTAGACCTCGGCCGCGACGTAACGCGACATGTCGCCGCCGGCCCGGGCGACGCCCATCAGCAGCGAGCCGGCCAGCAGCAGCCAGAACATCCCCGCCGCAATTGCCAGCGCGGCCGTCGCAGCGCCCACGGCCCCTACCGCGTAGCTGCCGGCAATTGCCGGTCGTCGTCCAAACGCATCCATCGCGCGGGCGATCGGCGGCGGCCCAATCGCCCGACCGACCATCGAAATCGCGGCCGGCAATCCGGCCAGCTCCGTGTGTCCGCTGAGCTCTTTGCCGGCGATGGTGAGCACGATGAATCCGGCCAGATACCCAACGCCGATGCTGCCGCGCGCCACAAACAACGCGCCGAGGATGCGGCGCCGGCCGGCTTCGGTAATTGCGGGTGACGCCGCAGGCGTGCTCATGAGTTGGACGGGAGTCTACGCGCCGGTTCACCTGACGCGCCCGCTAGGCTGGTCGCGGCGTATCCGCGGGGAACGAGTTGATGAGCGAGCACGACGGACAGGTAGCGCTGGTGACGGGCGGCGCCATGGGCATCGGCGGCGGAATTGTCGAGTCGTTCGCCGCCGCCGGGGCGGCCGTGAGTGTGGCCGACGTCGACGAGGCAGCGGCTCGCAGCCTGGTTGAGCGCCTCCGTAGCGACGGTCAGCGCGTAAGCGCGGTAATCGGTGACGTCAGTTCAATTGCGGACGCCGAGCGGATGGTCGATGAAACCGTGGCTGAGTTCGGCGGCCTGGACGTGCTGGTCAACAACGCGGGCATTCAGCCCACGGCGTCCTACATGACGGCCGAGGAGATGGATGAAGCCACCTGGGACCGCATCATCGACATCAACCTCAAGGGCCAGTTCCTGATGTCCAAGTTCGCGATCCCGCGTCTGCGGGCGCGCGGCGGCGGCACGATTATCAACATCGCCAGCGTGCAGGGGTTGCAGTCGCAGCCGCAGGTGCCTGCCTATGCCGCCAGTAAGGGCGGCAGCCTGTCGCTGACCCGCAACATGGCGCTGGACTTTGCCAAGGACAACATTCGCGTACTGGCCATCAACCCCGGAACGATCGACACGCCTTTGGCGCGCGGGGCGGCCCGAGCGTTTGGCGACGAGGACGAGATGCTGAACCTGTGGGGTAGCTCGCATCCGCTGGGGCGCGTGGGCCAGACTTCGGAGATCGGCGCGGTGGCGGTGTTCCTGGCCAGCGAGGGCGCCTCGTTTATGACGGGTGAGTACGTCAACGTGGACGGCGGGTACATGGCGCTGGGCGCCTGGGCGGCGGGGACGGACTAGCTACCGACTCTCAGTCACTGCCTCCCGACTCGCGGCGCCAACGCGTTCCAGGCGGCGGCCAGATCGCGCTTTGCGCTGAAGCTGCGATAGAGGGCCGCCCACATGTCGTCGACCGCCGCTTCGGCCGCTGACTGATCGCCATCGGCCAGGGCCTGCTCGAGCGCCGCGACACCCGTGCGCTGGGCCTTGGCGGCGGCTTGTGCCGCCCGGGCGGCTTCGTCGGCGGCGGCCGCATGGGCGGCGGTGAGATCGGCGATGGGAGGCGGCGGGGTTTGCTCGTCCATTGCCGCGCGCTCGGAAGTCGTTGACCCGCCGTAGCGCGGCGGGAGCTTCTCGCCGTTTTCGTCCCACCAGGTGTGCGTGGGGTCGATGTGGGGCGTGACCGAGAGATACATCGTCATCGTCGAGTCGCCGACGCAGCGGACGACGTGGACTTCGTCGCGGTCGGCGAAGCAGAGCTGGCCGGGGCCCAGGACTTCGCTGTGGCCTTCGATGACGAATTCGGCCTGGCCTTCGAGGATCAGAAAGATCTCGGCGCCCAGGTCGTGGGTGTGCGGGACGTTTTCCTCGCCCGGCTCCATCTGGAGAAACCGCGCGCGGATGTCGGGATGGACGATCAGGTTCTGGATGTCGGTGCGTGAATCGAAGACTCGGAAGGCCATGTTCAACTCCCGCCGGTGAACGACGCGCGCACGATGTCGCGTACGAGCGTCAGGTGGTCGATCAGTTCGGTGCCGGGTGTGTCGGGGGTGCGTCCCGATTGGACCGAGGCATGGAAGTGCTCGAGTTCGCGCTTGAACGGGTTCTCGTGCCAGGAGAGTTCGCGACGCGAGGGGGCGCCATCAGCGTCGGGTTCCTGAATGACCGCCGTAGTCGGCAGCCCCCGGCTGAAGCCGGTGGGGAAGGAGACGATCACGCGCTCCGAGCGTCCGTAGACGGCGAAGGTCTCTTCGAAGGCCCAGAGATCGGGCAGGTCGATCCAGGTGAGTACGGCGCGTATGTCGTTCGGGTAACGCAGCGTGGTGGTAAGGCCGGCGCCGTCCCGCCAGATTTCGGTGTTCAACACCGCCTCGGGCGGGCCGAACATGCCGTGCAGCACGCTGATGTCGTGAATGAGGCTGCCGTTGCACAGCTGGTAGGCGCGGACCAGGTGGTCGGCCGGAGAATCCAGATCCAGCGCCTCCGCGACTAAGGCGGTGTCCGTCGCCCGCAACCGAGCCGCGACGTCGTCCGGCAGGTTGGCCCGGTGAAACGTGAACTCGGCCATGTGCAGGTCGTTTGACGGATGCAGGTGGTTGATCTGAATAAGCCGCACGTCGTCCATGGCCCGTACGCGGCTCGCGGCGTAGGCGTAGCTCGGTTCGTAGCGCTTGGGATAGGCCACCATCAGGATCACACCGGCCGCTTCGCAGGCGTCGATCATGGATTGGGCCTCGGCGAGCGTGACGCACGCAGGCTTCTCGACCAGCACGTGCTTACCCGCTGCGGCGGCAGCCAGCACCTGGGGCGCATGGGACCCGGAAGAACAGATCAATACCACGTCAATGTCGGAGGCCGCGAGGTCGTGGACATCGGTGAAGCGCGCGTGCTCCGGTACGTGGAATTCGTCGCCAACCTTCCGCAAGAGGTCGGGCGCGATGTCGCAGAGGCCGCCGATTTCAAAGCGGTCGCGCCCGCCGCGGAGGTGCGGCAAGTGTTGAATCTGGGCGATCGCCCCGCAACCGACGACGCCCACGCTTAGACGGGACATCAGCTATCTCCTCGCCCGCCGAGTCCGTGCAGCGTAAGACGGTTGAGGCACAGCGTCGAAACCACGTGCGCTGCATTGCGACGGAGGGCAGCACGGTACGACCGCCCGGAATCTCTAGCTGTCTCCGCCCCACGCGAGGTCTCGCGCTGACAAGTGGGCTCGGTCGTCAGTCGCCGGTGCGGTTTTGCGAAATGAGCGCGTCGCGCAGACCCTCCAGCAGACCTTCGGTTCGTGCCTGCCGCCGGGCCAGTTCCGTCAATTCGCGCCGCATCTCCCGTAAGTCGGCACGCATGGCGGCCAATCCGGCCACGATCAGCGCACCGAGTGCTACACCCACCGACAAGACACCGATCAACTCGGCAGTCATAGCCTGAGTATCCCACGAGATCCGAGCCTGTCGGCATGTCTTGGAAGCGTTGACATCCCAGCGCCCCTCCCCTGACGATAGCGAGGCTTGACTTCGGGGGAGCGGTGGCATGCAACGGGTGGGGCTGCTGGTTCCGTCGGTGAATACGGTGGTGGAGCCCGAGTTCTGGCGGCTGACGCCGCCGACCGCGAGTGTGCATTCGGCACGCATGCGCAACTCGGTCTGCGGCGTGGACGACGCACGCCAGATGCTGGCGCACGCCGAGCGGGCCGCGGACGAAGTGGGGAGCGCGCTGGTGGACATCGTGGCGTTCGCCTGCACGGCCAGCAGCTTTGTGGACGGTCGCGACGGCGAGACGGCGCTGCGCGAATCCATGGCGGCGGCCGCGAACGCTCCCACCATTACGACCTCCGGCGCGGTGGCCGAGGCGCTGGCGGTGTTGGATAGCCGACGGGTTGCGCTGTATACGCCCTATCCGGCCGAGTTGAACGATCACGAGGAGGAGTACCTGGACACGCATGGCGTCGACACGTTGTGCGCGTATGGACTCGGGATCACCGCTGCGGTGGAGATCGCCGACGTGACGCCGGAAGAACTGCGTGAGTTCGTGGACGCGCAGCCGCCGCCGGCAGAGGCCGACACGATCTTTCTCTCGTGCACCAACATGGCGACCTTCGAGGTCATCCAGCCGCTGGAAGCGGCGTACGGGGTGCCGGTGATAAGCAGCAACAGCGCTACGTTTGCGGCCATTGCGCGGCGGCTTGGGTGGGACGTTCCGGCCACGCTGGGAGCGCTGGCCGGTCGAGCGGCGGCGCCCGCTCTCGCGTAACGACTCGAAGCTTGAAGGCCGCTCGTCCCAGCCGCGACGGTTTGCGCACGGCCGCGGACGTTGGGGGGACGTTTACCGATCTCGTGGCGGTGGATGCGGAAGGCGCCGTCACGCGGCACAAGACGCTGTCTACGCCGCCCGATTTCGACAGCGGGGTGCTTACTGGCCTCCAAGCGTGCAGCGGAAACTCCCTCGCGTCGCTTGGCAGCATGTTGCACGCCAGCACGGTGGCGACCAACGCCATCCTTGAGCGGCGCGGGCCGCGTACGGGCTTGATCACAACCGAGGGGTTCCGTGATGTGCTGGAGATCGGGCGGCTTCGGTATCCGCGGCTGTATGACCTGAGCTGGTCGCGGCCGGAGCCGCTGGTGGAGCGCCGGTTGCGATTGGGCGTGAGCGAGCGCATGGCGGCGGACGGGTCGGTGGTCAGGCCGCTGGACGGGGGTAGCGTGGCCGGGGCGCTGGACGTGCTGGAGCAGGCCGGCGTTGAGGCCGTGGCGATCTGCCTGCTGAATTCGTACGTCAACGGCGAGCACGAGATTGAGGTCGAGCGACTGGTGCGGGAGCGGCTGCCGGGCGCGGCGGTTTCCCGCAGCTCGGCGGTGCTTCCGCTGATCCGCGAGTACGACCGCACGAGCACGACGGTCATCAACGCGTTTTTGCAGCCGGTGATGGGGGACTACCTGGGAAGGCTGGCGGAAGCGTTGCAGGGTGCGGGCTCGCGGGCGCCGATCCTGATGTTGCAGTCTAGCGGCGGCGTGATGCCGGCGGCCGAGGCGGCGCAGTTGCCGGCCTTCTGCCTGGAATCCGGGCCGACGGCCGGGGTGCTGGCGGCCGCCCAACTGGCCCGACAGCGCGGTCTGGATCGGGTGCTGGCCTTCGACATGGGCGGAACGACCGCCAAGGCGGCGGTGGTGCTGGACGGCGAGCCGGCGATCGCGCCTGAGCTTGAACTGGGTGGCGGCATCAGTTCGGGGACGCGGCTGACCCGCGGCTCGGGCTACCTGCTGCGGACGCCGACGATCGATCTGGCCGAGATTGGGGCGGGCGGCGGCAGCATTGCGCGGGTGGACCAGGCAGGCGGGCTGTCGGTGGGACCTGACAGCGCCGGGGCGGATCCGGGGCCAGCCTGCTATGGGCGCGGCGGGCAGGAGGCGACGCTGACGGATGTGAACGTGGTGTTGGGTCACGTCAGTCCAACCGGCCTACTTGGCGGGGACATGGTGATTGAAGCAGAGAGGGCCGAGCGGGCGGTGGCGGAACACCTTGCCGGTCCGCTGGGGACGGACGTTGCGCGGGCGGCGGATGCGGCGCGGCAGGTGGCGGCGGCCGAACTGGCGCGCGCCTTGCGGGCGGTGACGAGCGAGCGCGGCGTGGACCCGTCGGCGTTCACGCTGGTGGCGTTCGGCGGCGGCGGTCCCGGAATGGCAGCGGCGGTGGCTGAACTGCTGGGGATTCGGCGGGTGCTGGCGCCGGCCGGGCCGGGAGTGTTCAGCGCTACCGGCTTGTTGGGCGCCGACTTGAGGTGGATGGCTACGCATTCGCCACTGATCGACCTGGGTGCGTCCGATGCCGCGAGCCGAATGGACGAAGCGCTGGGTTTGCTGCGTGAGCGGTGTACTGCGCTGGCGGCGGCAGGCGGATTTGGGACTGCCGAGCTGGAGATCGAAGCCGTGGCGGATTGCAGGTATCGGGGGCAGTCGTTCGAGATTCCGGCGGGGATTCCGGGTGGGCGGGTGACCAAGGGAACGCTTGACACGATTCGCGACCGTTTCGAGGCGCTGCACGAGGCCACTTACGGGCACCGGGATCCGACGAGCCCGGTGATCGCGGCGGTGTTGCGGGTGAGCGCGGTGCGGGCGAACGACCCGGTGAGGCTTCGTGAAGCGCTGGACCGCAGCCCGGAGCAGACGCAGCGACGGGCCTGGTTTGAGGGGCGGTGGCGGAGCGTGCCGGTGGTGCGTCGAGGGGACTTGGGGCGCAAGCCGGAATCGGGTGGGTTGATCGTGGAGGACTATGACGCCACCACTGTGGTTCCGCCGGGCTGGCGATGCGCGCGCGAGGCGGACGGGGCGCTGCTGCTGGAGGCGGGCCGATGAGCGCACGACGTCGGGCAGTGGATCCGGTGCAGCGGGAGCTGTTTCGGCATGCGGTGGCGGCGCTGGTGGATGAGATGGCGGTGGCGATGGTGCGGACGGCGCGGTCGACGCACCTGAAGAACTCGATGGACCTGTCGGCGGCGCTGTGCGATCCGGAAGGGCGGCTGATCGCGCAGGGGTTGACGCTGCCATTGCATCTGGGATCGGTGCCCGACGCGATGCGGGCGTTCCTGGCTCGGTTCGGCGGCGAGATTCGGCCGGGGGACGTGTACGCGCTCAACGACCCGTACGCGGGCGGCACGCATCTGCCGGACATCTACACGGCGCAGCCGGTGTTTCGCAACGGGCGGGTGATCGGGCACGTGGTGACGATTGCGCATCACGCGGACGTAGGCGGGAAGACGGCGGGCGGCAACGGGTGCGACGCGACGGAGCTGTTCCAGGAGGGCATCTGCCTGCCGCCGGTGCGGCTGATGGCGGAGGGGCGGCCGGTGGAGCACGTGTGGCGGTTGCTGGAGCGGAACGTGCGGGTGCCCAACCAGGTACTGGGCGATTTGCGGGCGCAGTTGGCGGCGGGGCACGTGGGGGAGCGCGGGCTGCTGGCGCTGGCCGAGGAGCACGGGCCGCGGCGGCTGGCCGACCTGGGGGCTGCGGTGCTTGACTACGCGGCCGAGCGGGCGCGGCTAGCGATCCGGGAGATTCCGGACGGGGTCTACGGGTTCACCGACTACCTGGACGATGACGGGATCGAACCGGAGCCGATTCCGATTCGGGTCACGCTGCACGTGGAGGGGGACCGGATCACGGTGGACTTCACGGGATCGGGCGGGCAGGTGCGGGGGTCGATCAACTGTCCGATGCCGTTTACCAAGTCGGCGGCGTACGCCTGCGTGCGGTGCGTGATGCCGACGGATATTCCGAACAACGAAGGGCACTTCCGGCCGATCGAGGTAAGGGCGCCGGAGGGGACGATCGTGAACCCGCGTCCGCCGGCGCCGGTGGCGGCGCGGGGGCTGACGGGGTTCCGGATTGCGAACGCGGTGCTGGGGGCGCTGGCGCAGGCGGTGCCGAAGCGGGTGCCGGCGGCGGAGGCGGGGGGCGACACGGGGGTGAGCCTGGCGGGGTACGACGCGCGGGGCGAGCCGTTCGTGATGCTGGAGTTCCTGTTCGGGTCGTGGGGCGGGCGGCCGTTCGCGGACGGGCCGGACGGGGTGTCGAGCGTGGTGGTGAACTTCGCGAACAACCCGGCGGAGGTGATCGAGGCGGAGCATCCGATTGCGATCGACCGGTATGAGTTCGTGCCGGACAGCGGGGGCGACGGGGAGTTCCGCGGGGGGCTGGCGGTGGAGCGGCACTACCGGATGCTGGCGGAGCAGACGACGCTGAACCTGCGCTCGGACCGGCGGACGCGGGGGCCGTACGGGTTGCAGGGGGGAGAGCCGGGGGCGACCTCGGGCAGCGTGCTGGTGCGGGACGGGGAGCGGATCGAGCTGGTAGGGAAGGGGACGACGGCGCTGCGGCGGGGGGACGTGTTCGAGCACCGGACGGCGGGGGGCGGCGGGTGGGGTGCGCCGGAGCGGCGAGAGGCGGCGGCGCGGGAGCGGGACCGGCGGGCGGGGAAGGTGACGGGCTGAGGCCGAACGGCGGCCGAAAAAGTGCTCTCGTGCGCACATAAGAGTTTTTTCCAAAAAACTCTTGAGGCGGCGCGGGGCCTGAATTCGCCCGAGCCGAGGCGTGCTGGAATGGCCTTGGCGGGGGCCTGGGATTCGGGCCGGCAGGGTGGGCACGAGGGGGTCTCCGGGAACGCTTGTTTGAACGTCTGCGGAGAGTGTACACTCGGTGAGAACAGATGGCAATTCAGGGATTGGAGACAGTGGGCAGTTGACGGGCCGACGGTCAGGCGCGGTTTGCGCCGGTTCGCTGGGGACCGGGGACGCGCCGAGGGACCGTCGGGTCGCGGCGTCGAGAGGCGTAGGGCGGCTCTGCATGGTTCGGGCGACCGCCTGGCTCTCCACGCTGTCTCAGTGGAAGAGGCCCTTGCATAACCCAGGGCGGTTGCCCGGAAGACCCTCACCCCAACCCTCTCCCACGGGGAGAGGGAGCAAGAGCGGGCGCACCTTTGAGGGCGTGGGGCGTTCTGCAAGGGTCCCAGTTGAGGAGGAGGCCGAGGGTTTGGTGGGGCGGTCGTGGAGGGGGTGGAGAGCTTTGGGGGCTCGGGTGTAGGGGAAGCGGTGGGTGGTCAGGAGGCCGCAGTTCGCGGCGCCGGAACTGAGGAGGGCCAGGGGTCACACCATCGACTTTAGATGAGTTGAGCGCCATTCGTCCGTTGCCACTTGAAGGGAATTTCATATATGATTCTCCCGGTTCATGGCTCGCTGGAGTCAGGATCAACGGCGATTCTCCTGGTGAGCGGAACCGAGGAGGGTTGCCATGTGGCAGTCAGTGCTCCGGATCGTGTTTGCCCTACTGATCACAGCAATCGGGGCGTCCCTGATGATCGGGACCGTGTACGCGTAAGGTCCGGTCCCCGAACAACCCCCTGGCACGACGGTTGAGACCATAACGATCAACAAGACGCGGTAGGGCAACGGCGACTACACGCCGAAGTCGTAACGAAGAGCGCGGGGTGGGGCAATTCGCCTCACCCCGCGCGGGAGGAGCCCATGACCACGCGACATCGACTGGCGCTGATCCTGACGGGCATGGTGATCGGCGTCGTGGTGACGGTCCCGCTGACCGTTGTGGCCATCAGCCCTTACATCATCGGGTCAGCCGTCGCCTACTGCTTCCAGTTCATACCGACGCTGCCATGATCCGCCGCGTGCTGGGGAAGCTCTGGAACCTGATCTTTCTGGCCTTCACGGCGGGGCATCGGATGCGCTGCCCGCGCTGCGCCGAAGCGTCGGTCGTGCATGGGGGTGACGGTCAGTGGCGATGTACGAGCTGCGGCGCGCGGATTCCGAGGTGGCCGGCCTAGCTCGGACGGAAGAGGGCCAGAGCTCAGGCGTGTATCAGCCACGAGAAAGATCATGCAGCTTGGATCGATTGAGTTTCTTATCAGCGGGATTCTCGCGGTGATCGGGGTGGCCATCATCCGCACAGCCCGCCGCCGAACCACGATTCGACGTACTCGTCGGATGGCATGTCGTCTGGTTTTGGCGGCGGCCAATCGTGAATGCTCATCTGACACCAAAGGATAGGGCTTAAAGTGAGCTTAGCCCGGATTGGCCCAGGTGACTCAAACGATGGCCTTCCGAACTTTCATTTCGATCGCACTCCCAGGACTTCGATGTAGGCCACTTGCTCGCCGAGGCCGCCCCGCAGGCTATGCGGTGCCGAGTAGGTGTATTCGCCGTTGGCGGGCACGGTGAACTCGTCAGCGTAGTTGTAGCGAACCAGAGCAAAGCCTTCAGAATCAAAGAACCAGATGCGCAGGTCAAACACGCGAACCTCGATATCCTCGCTGGTCGGGTTGCGTAACGTGAACTTGAAAGAAACGCGCGCTTCATTGCCATAGTCGTCGGATTGCGAGATCAGCTTCCATTCAATGGAGTCCTCAACCACCACAATATTCTCATTAATGGTCTCTTCTTCGAGTGGCGAGTACGCTGATGACACAATCGCGCGGATCACCAAGAGATACACCAACATGCCGGCAATCACGGAGACTACTACGAGAATGCATGCACCCACGGTCAGCAGCGCGAAAGTTGATTTCTTCATTGTCAGCTCACGCCTCCCCCAAGAAACAAGCACCCTTGCGAAATAAGTGGCCGCTTGGAATTCGGCGGCGATGCCCTCCGACCGAGGCGTCGATCCGTTGACGCTCCAGTCGGTTCACGACTCTTCGATCGAAACTTCGATGCCGCTGGCGGGCGCCCTGTAGATTTCGTTCAGCAAGAAGCCTGCAGGTCCATCCGCAGTGCCCGATACGCCGGTCGGAGGTATCCGAATTCGCGCGTTCATCGCCTGCTCTCCACGGCTAAATCCCCAAGAGTCGCAGATCGACGATCTGATCGTACAATTCGGTTTCAATATGCTCGACGCCGGTGTGGGTGAACTCCCCATTGGCCGGGACAATGAACTCACCACCGGTTGCCGCTTCATGAATGGCGAAGCCTTCTGCATCAACAAACACGGGAATGAAACTTCGCCAGCTATTGATGGTTATGTCCTCGTCCGTCAGGTTGCGGACGGTGTACTTGAATGTGATTCGTTGGCCAAAGTGGTCGGTATCACCCAGCCTTCGCCAGGCGAGATCGACGACTTCAATGCTCTCGTTGAACTCCTGGACCGAGTCGTAGGTCGTCTCGACACTTGAATACGAAACCGAGGTTGCCAGTCGCGACCAGAGGAACGCCGTGCCGAGTTGGCCAACACCGATCCCCACCGCCATTGCCAGAGCCACCAGCAGGAATCCCGCGATGGCCAGACCGACCTTTTGCCGCATGACAACCTCCAATCGGCTGATGTGCTCGTCAGCTCTTCGATTCGGCTGTATCGCCAGACCACAGCACGGCGACGTTTGCGGCGGCGGCCGTGAGTATTTCAGCCCGGCGCGTTACGAGCACGATGTTTGGTTCTCTAGGGATTCAGTCCTTTCTTGATGACCTGCCAAGTTCATGCTCCGATTCCCCCTGCCGAGGGCGAGTGAACCAGGGCATTCGATACCTCGTTGGCTCGTGCCGCCCCCTTTGAGGTTTCGGGTCCAGCCCGAGCACCGGCAAATGTCGGTGCATGATTATATCTCCCCGAATAACTTTAAGTGCGAAGGCTTGCGAATATAAATTCACCATCCGCAACGGTCGTTAGCAGCAGTCAGGCTTTGCGCTTCGTGGAGCAGACAGTCCGGCAGCCCCCGGTTGCAGCTCAGAGACACCTGGGCGACGGCGGCCTGCGAAACGTGGGAGCGCACGCGGCGCGGGTCATCCACGCTGTCTAGCACGCAGGCATCGTCTAAGCGTTCGTCGGCGCGTTCTTGCAGGCTGGCCTGCTGGGCCGCCGATTGAGACGTTTGGCCGGTTAGCTGTCGTCGATGTCCCAGTGGAGGAGGACGCCGAGGGTTTGGTTGGGGTGGTCGTGGAGGAGGTGGAAGGCTTCGGGGGCTCGGGTGTAGGGGAAGCGGTGGGTGGTCATGCGGTCGGGGTCGATGGCGCCGGATTCGATGAGGGCGAGGGCGCGGCGAGCCGAGCCGATGTGCCACTGGCCGCCGAAGTAGCCGCCGACGATGCGGCGGCTCTGGATGATTTCGGAACTGAGGGGCAGGTATTGCTGCTCGTACTTGCCGATGAGGTGGAGGGCGCCGCCCTCGGCGAGCATTTCCATGCCCTGCCGGAAGGCCCTGGGGCCAGCGGGTCCACCGACGGCGTAGACGACCAGGTCCGCGCCGACGCCTTCGGAGAGTCGCCTGACGGCGGCGACGGGGTCTTCGTCGGCGGCGTTGACGACGTGGTCGGCGCCGAGTTTGGCGGCAAGCTCGCAGCGGAGCGGGGCGGCGTCAACGGCGATGAGGCGTCCGGCGTCGATGGCACGCATGACCTGGAGGATGAGGCTGCCGACGAGGCCCTGGCCGAGGACGACGATGACGTTGCCGGGTTGGAAGGGGGCGATGTCGGTCCAGCGCACGGCGTAGGCGCTGAGCATCCAGTAGGGGGCCTGGTCCCAGGTGACGTCGGGTGAGAGCGGAAGAATCTCGGGCAGCTTGGCCTGGCGCTCGGGGATAGCGGCGCCGACGACGTACTGGGCGTGCGGCGCGACGGCGCCGACGCGGTCGCCGACGGCGAGGTGCTGCACGCCCTCGCCCAGGGCATCCACAACCCCGGCCATGGAGTAGCCCATGATCTGGGGATCGACGGCTTCTTCGAGGACATAGCGCCGGCCGATTTCGGAGCCGCGGCTGATGAGGCTGCGCACGGCTTTGACGCGGACCTGGCCGTAGCCGGGCTCGGGGATGGGGGCGTCTTCCAGGACCACGTTGCCTCGGCCTTCGGGCTTGGCCATGCGTTTCATGCTTGGGCTCCATGCGGCGCGGCGTCTTCATGATGCTAGTGGACACTCAGCAGGAACGAGAGGCGTTTCCCTGGCCTAGACTGACCACCCGATAGAACTCCGATGTGAGCGCAGCGCTCTCTGCACGCCCGCGAGAGCTGCCGGATACCTCAATGCCAATAGCACGCAACGTTGTGGATGCTTCGCGCTTCAACGCCAACGTCGATTTGCCATTTGAGCTTCGCCTGCAGGACTTTCAGATTGCGCTGCAAGACATTTACGACTTCTTTTTCGATGTCAATTCGCACCTCACGTCACGAGGCTTTCAGCGGCTGGATGACATGCTGCGCCCGGCCATCATGTCCGGTGTTCTGTCCGACATGTTGACGTCTAGCCTCGCCAAGCATTCGCGCGTTCTGACCGAGAACAGATATCACAACGGGCATCCCGATCTGCTGGTACAAGGTGTGTATCCCAATAATGCGATCAAGTCTGGTAGTGAGGGCGTTGAGATCAAGTCCACGCGCAATCGTGGTGGGGCGGTCGACATGCATGGCGCGCGCGAGCAGTGGATGTGCGTGTTCGTGTATCGAGTGGATACCGAGACAGAACCGGCCATGAATCGATCGCCCATGACCTTCACCAGCATCTATCTCGGCCACGTCACACTTGATGACTTTCGGAAGAACCCTCGTTCAGAGCTGGGAACACGCACCGCAACTCTTCACAGAGAAGGAATCCAGAAGTTTCGAGAAAGCTGGGTCTACCGGCTCGACTGACCGTTGGTGGGCGAATAGTCCGTGAGTTTGGGTATGGCCTCTTTGGCCATCTCGAAATACAGCAGGTCCTTTTCGATTCCTACGCTTCTGTAGCCGACGGCTTCAGACGCTGCCAGAGTCGATCCGGCGCCCGCAAACGGGTCGAGAACAACACCTTCCCCCAGCGGTAACGCCGCTCGCACGAGCGTACGCAGGAAGGCCTGGGGCTTGAGGCTGGGATGCGGAGCCAGGTCGCGCTCGGCCTTTCGGGTCGGGGCGGAGGCGATGACGTCGCCAAACGGTTTGTCGGGATTCGGTCGGCGGAAGCCGCCCGTTCCCCAGGTTCGCAGGTTGTCCTGGACGCGTCCCTCGATGGGCTTGCGGTAGATCACCCAGGGTTCCCACATGGAGCGGGGCATCACGCTAACTTCCGAGTACTCCTTGTGCGCGGCCTTTGGCCGGTCGCCTCCGCGCATGGTCATGGTGAGTCGGGCAATCTCACCGCGGCGCTCCAATCCCGCATCGGCTAGCGCCCCTGAAACGAGATACGACAGCAGGGGATTGGAAGCCACGACCACTTGCGCGCCCGGCACTAGCTTGGGGAGCAGCAGGCGGGCCCAGACGAAGAAGAACGTTCGGATGTCGTTGAGCTGCTCGGGCGTCAGCGTTGTAAACCGCGGCAATGGCGAGCGTCGATGCCCGTCGAACGATGGGGGAATCCGCCATACGCCACCCTTGCCCTTGCGTAGCTTGGCCTGCTGCTCGTTGGTGTATTCGTGCAGGCCATAGGGTGGATCCGTCACGACAGCGTGAATGCTGTTGTCGTCCTGCTCGCGCAGCCAGTCGAAGCAGTCGGCGTGGTGCAGTGTCGCCTGGCCGAACGACGCGGGCGCCTCCCATTCGCTAAGTGCCGGAAGCTCGCGCTGGACGCCGGTTTCGGCCGATGATTGAAGCCGGTAGACGCCTCGTCGCTCGCGGGCGAACACGCCCGGGGTGTTTAGCCGCAGATATGAGCGAATGGAGGAACCTCGGGTCTGACCCGCGACCTGGGATACGCGCTCCTCGATCTCCTTTACGGACAGCGGCTGCGACGTATGCGCCATCACCTGAACGATGCCGTCCCGTACCCGTCCGGGCGCCTGGCGCGCGTGCTCGTCGGTCATTTGACTGGACTTTAGACGTCGGGACGTCTTTGGTCAAGGTCATCCGCAATCGGACAGTGGGAACCTCAGACGTGCGAGGTGATGCCGCGAACAGTGGATGGCGGCCACGGCGCAGCAAGCGTCGCTCGCCGTGAAACTCCGGTCTGCTGACGCGCATGGCATCGAACCGTTGCCCGAAGACCAGAGCTAGAAGAACGCTGGCAGACCGACTCCCAGTACGGCGACGACGATAAGGGTCATCAGCGCCAAGATGAGGTATCCGAGCACCAGTCCGACGCCGATGCCGAGTCCGGCACGGACCCAGTAACCGAATGGCGGATCGTGTCGCACGAGTTGCGCCTGTTGCCTGGGTGGTTCCCCCTGCGGTGTTGTGGTCGGCGTCGTTTGCTGTGCCATTGGCGAGTTCTCCGTGGCAACGGACGCGAATGCTACCCGGCGCAGCGACGTAGGCTCCCGCGCCGAACAGGACGAGATGACTCGGCGTCAGCGGCTCTCCCCGCCTATGGCAGAGCGTCGCACCCGGCCTGTCCGGGACCATCAGGGATCAGCGAGGTACGGCGAGCGAGAGAGAGCACGTATTCCCGCGTCAGGTCGTATCGCTCGCAGTGGCCGGCGGAGAAGCTGGCGGTGTCCGAGAAGTCGGCTCACTGGTTGGCGCCGGAGTCTAATACGATCCAGTAGTCGGCCGTGGTTTGTTCTTCGTCTGTCGTTCAGGTTGCTGGAGTACGTTGCCCGAGCCTGTGCGCGTTGCCCTCGCTTCATGTCCTTTTCTATAGCCGGCGGAGAGAGTGATTTCCGACCGTCGTAAGCACGGTGCTTCTACTATTCTTCTACGAGATCAATCAGAGGTGCCAATGGGCACCTTCGTATATCATCTTGGACATGGCTTATCTTACAGTATAACCTGTATAGCTCCTGGGACTATTTCGACAGTAATTGGTGTTTGGGCGAGGCGTTCGCCGTCGGCCCAGATCCATAGGGGGCGTTCGGTATCGATTTGAAGCTGGCGGGTGCGTTCGATGCGAACGGCCGGGTGGGTGACGTGTTTTCCGCTGAATGTTCGCGGCATGACTCGCAGGACTTCGAGCTTCGATACTTGTCGAACCATACACACGTCGAAGAGGCCATCATCCGGCTGTGCGGCCGGGGTGATTCGTATGCGGGCACCGTATCGATCGGTGTTGCCAATTGCCGCCAGGAGGAGCGGCCCGCTGAACGTTCCGAAGTCGCCCTGCAAGGTCACGCGGGGAAACCTGTACGTGAATAGACTCAGGACTGCCGCGTACAGGTAGGACGCCGAAGCTCCAAGAAACGACGGGCAGCGACCGGCGTCGACGAATTCACTGACTTCGCTATCGAAGCCAAGAGTGGCAATGGTGGCGAAGTACTTGTGATCATTCCCGCCCAGATCAACCCGGCCCAGGTCGATGCTCTTTACGTTCAGTTCAAGAATCCTGGGAATCGCTTCGGTGGGATTGCCGGGGAGACCCAGGGCATAGGCAAGATCATTGCAGGTGCCGCCGGCGAGAATGCCCAGCGTGGACCTCGAGCCTGAAGACATGATGCCGTTGATGGCTTCGTGAATCGTACCGTCGCCACCGCAGGCGACGATGCTGTTAGCGCCTAATTCACTCGCCCGACGGGCGAGCTGAACTGCATGTCCCGGACCGCTGGTCAGCAAGAGGTCAGCCTTTGCTTCACGTTCTTCCAGGGCCGCCATCAGAAGCTTCGCAGCCCTGGCGGCCTTGCCTCGACCGGCTGTGGGATTGACGATGACAGCCCAGGAGTCTTCCAAATCACGACTCATGTGATTCTAAGGATCGACCTCTTGCGGTATGGCAATCGGGGCAATGGGCGCTCAGGAGAGACCATCCTATGGCGAGCGACGGTCAACCACAAGTTGCCACTTCCCCGAACCTTTGCAGCGAAGATCCATAGCGAGCGATCGAAAGTCGGAGATGCGGTGCGTGGTGCAGAGGACGGCATGGTGCTAAATCTCGCCGTCGCTGGCGACGAACTGGCCGTCGATGACGAAAAAGGCTGGAATCGGAAACCTGGGCGGCGATTTTAGAGTCTGGGCTAGCGGGGTGATGCTCGGGTTGGGCAATACCGAACTCCCGCGCGACCGCCACCAGCGTGCCGGCCCATGCCGCCCAAATGCATCGCTGGGCCAATCTGACTGGCTGTCAGTTGAACTATGTGCACGGGTGTTACGGGCTACTTGCACGTTAACGCCATGGCCAAGTCGTGTATACGTGACCCACGTCAATCGGCCTCAATAGCCAGACGCCTGGGGCAGAGTGTTGTGACATGGTAAACTGAACAACCGAGATTCTGCCAACGACTTTCCCAAATAGAGCGATCGCGCGACATCAGCTTTAACCATTACTCTTGACGACCACTTCGTATATGGTCTACGAGTACACTACGCTTCGCTCCATGTTTTCGGACTCGCCTACAAGCCCAAGTGCACAAACTTATCGCTACTACATCCAGGAGTTATCGAACTCCCCGACCCTCGACGCCCATAGATGAGCACGCGTCCATCGGCTAGATACCCATATCATGCGGGCCAAATTCGTCGAGCACAATTCGATCTCCAAGATCGCGATAGTGCACTCTC
The DNA here is from genome assembly GCA_022820025.1 of Chloroflexota bacterium. Classification (GTDB taxonomy): domain Bacteria; phylum Chloroflexota; class UBA11872; order UBA11872; family UBA11872; genus UBA11872. Next base: position 82,857 of record JAJEGF010000004.1, on the reverse strand, counting down.
CAGAACTTCGTTACTCTAAATCTGCGCAGGGAACCTATCCTCTCGTCACCTAGAGTCGCGTCGTGTATGCCGTGCACTTTCTTGGATACTGCCTTGATCAAACGATGCCGCATAGTTGGCTGACAGAACTTCGAAACTGATTTCCAGAAGTCATCAGTGCAATCGAAAGCCACTGGGGTCTTCGATCCACGAGTGCCGAGTCCAGCGATGCTGGCTTGGGAATAGAGTTCTACGCACCTATGTAAATCAGGCCAGAAATCACGAAACCTTAATCGTCGCTTCCAACTCGCACCGCTCCATACCAACGGAATACGATGAGACTCACAAGCTGACTGGCAGAATATAGACAGGCGGAGATGGTCGCACCCACTCGTAACAATCGCTGAAGGCCAAGTCGCGATCTGAAAATCGACGCCCAATGCCACTTCTCGGTCGAGGCAGACAGCTAGCAGATCTTTCCATAGTTCTATGACTTCGTCATCCGAAATCTTAACGCAAGTGACGCCCTCCGGTTGAAAAGTCACTTCGGACGCTCGTGGCCGGTGCATGATTTTACAGACTCTACCTAGATCCTCAAGAACGAACTGTCGCAAATCTCGCAGCTCAGGGATGCTTCGATAAGAATCGTGCCACGGAAATGACTGGTAAACCAACGCCGCCAGCTCGTGCGAAATAGCAATTGACTGGCCGTAATACCTATTCGCATCCCTGTGCTCGGCGAGTGCTCCGGCACGCTTGTAGAAACAATGTTGCCTTGTACGCCAGTGTGCCTCGCTGTAAATGAGCAGATCCGGATCGAACGCAGTAAGAAACACTTGACTATAATCCTCGCTTGTTCATCCCGGCCAAAAATATAGCCTGGGCCTCGTCTGCTGCCTCAGGCAAAAACCCCGGAGGCCAATTCCGGATTACACCATACTTATCTATCTGCAATGGCTCGACTTTCGCCCCACGACCCTCTACCGGTGGATTGACAAATAGAATACTAACTGAGTCTTGAAGTTGGTTTGTTGAGTCTTCAGCAATGCGCCGCCTTAGCCTATTGATGAAGTGATCGCTGTGAGTTTCGATTATGATCCGTCGACCGTTCGTGGCCAACGTTAGGAGAAAATCGGCTAAGTTGGCCTGCAACCTAGGATGCAAATGAATCTCAGGCTGCTCTAGCATCAAAAGTGACTCTTTGCCTAGCCGCAAACCAATCACCAAGATAGGTAGTAGTTGACTCACTCCGAAGCCCACGTCGGCTATTGTTGTCGTTTGCTTCGTCCTGGATCCCTCCAAGAGAAAGAGGATCTGATACATAACCGAACGCTCGGATTTCACGGTGACTGGCTGGAGCATTCCAATTCGAGCGAACGCATCGTTGACCGCTTCGAGTAGGGTTGTTTCTTGGGGATCTTCACCGATACCGGTCGAATAGGAGATTTTGCGATTTCTTTCTCGCCAAAGGACTTGTGCGGCGTATTCGCCGCTCTCGCCTATGTCAATTGTTGGATTTCCCGAATGGAGATAGGCTCGTTGAGGTCGCTGGCGTAGTGGTCCTAAGTATCCAAGCTGAACCTCGAGTTCTTCTCGTAATCTATTCAATGGATTGCGAAATATTGCGTCTAAGGTCAGATGCTGTCGATAGTCACTGTCACCGTCGGCCTCCAACACCAAAAATTGCGGAAGAAAGTGTCTTCCATGCACCGTATCAATCCGCTGTCCCTTGAAAGATGCTAACCGACGTCTTACGTTCTTTCCGGCCATGCTAGCCTTGTACCGGCCATCTCTGTAGGAGGCACGAAAAAAGGGTCCTCTTAATTCGCCTAGTCTTGATTCAATCTTGAACTGATCGAGGATTGCAGAGTCGCGGAGCTCCTGTCGTCTGTAGCGAAACGTCATTTCAATGTCGCTCCGGAGAGTCGCGTCCTCGTCGCCGTCGAACGGTGGTGGATTCGAGAAGTAACGTGGCACATACTCTCGCGGCATTGGAGACTCGATGAGGAATTGATAAGTGATAGCGGACTTGGACAGCGAAGGCCTGCCGAATACTAGCTCGCTAAAATCCGAAAACTGTAAGTACTGGCCATCGAGATTCAAATTGATCTCAGGGCGTCCTGCCAGCGTTTGCTTCAAAAGCAGGAGACTTTGTAGTACAGAGCTCTTTCCTCCACTGTTGGGGCCTGCGAGCACTGTGATTGGCCTGAGATCCAGACTACCGGTGTCTTCAAAAGCTTTGAAGTTGAATAATCTAAGCTTCTTGATCATAAGCTCATCTCCTTAAGCAGATTGGCTTTGAGCCGGTGAGCCCGCTCAAGTTGTTGTGGGATATCGCCAGCGGTTCTACGCCCAAGTGGTGAGAGTAGAGTCGTGCTTCAAATGTGAAAATTGCGTATACCCTTGTCATGGAGGAAAACTCCTGCCGGACAGTTGAACATTTCGATGGATCGGGTCGGGCACTTGGCCTTAGGAAGGTCGGTTCGTTCACTGAATTATAACGGGCGACGTGTCATGGTGAAGAGTAACAGACGGTTGGGCCGGAAGATTCTTTCGTATTACGAGAGAATTGTGGAGGCGGGGCGGTAGGAGCGGCGTCTGCTTGAGTTTGCGCGGATGCGGGAGCTGATTGGGCAGACGCTGCCGGCGGTGCCGGGGATGATCGTGGACTACATTGGGGCGCATGAGGTGATTGGTGTGGAACTGCTGCACCTTTCGAAGCGTTCCTCGGACCTCAACCTTTCGGTCCTCGAGTGCGAGACGGCTTAGGCGTTCGTCGCTGGGAACACGCACGGCGACTCTTCACAAAGATGGGATTCGGAAGTTTCGAGAGAGTTGGGTCTACCGCCGCGACTGACCTCCGTTCGGGATATAGCTGGTCAGCTTTGGAATCGCTCTTTTGGCCAACGCGAAATAGCGTTCGTCCTGTTCGACGCCGATGCTCTGGTAGCCCACGGCCTCGGCGGCGGCGAGGGTGGATCCGGCGCCGGCGAACGGATCGAGGACGACGCCTTCGCCACGGGGCAGCACGGCACGAACGAGTGTGCGCAGGAAGGCCTGGGGCTTGAGGCTGGGATGCGGGGCAAGGCCTGGTGGGTAGCCGGGAGGATTGATCCGGACTCTCCAGGACGCCCGGGAATCGGCGAAGTCATTCGGTGCCCTGTAGTCTAGGCGCCGGACTATCGTGGCGGCGTAGACGAAGCAGCGCGACCCAGTGCTCGGGGATCGAATGATGGGGCGAGGCGGGTTGTGGATAGATCGCCTGACACTGAGCATGCCTATCGCCGCTCTTGATAAGGATCTGTTACGTCCAGTCAAGTCCTGCGGTGAGCAGAACGGCACTAGGAGACCTTGAGAGTGGCCCCGGCATGGCTAGAGACTCGCGTCGATTCGAGGTTGTCGCATGATGAAGGCACTCGTTCTCCCTTTTCTCGGCATCTGGGCCCTTCTGAATGCCGTCTTCAAGCTGGCTACTAACCTGGTGAAGGTTCTCTGGGAGGTGCTCAAGACTGTCGCCAAACTTGCTGGCGGCCTAGTCAAGGTTCTCTGGGAGCTACTCAAGACCGCCTGGGAAACGCTGCTGAAAGCCCTCCCGATCGTCTTACCCGCCATCGTGCTCGCGGCACGTGGGATCGGTAAGGGCGGCCGTGGGATCGGCAAGGGCGGCCAGTCCGTCGTCCGAAGAATTCGCCAGAAGGACACGCCACCGGACGTACCGCAGTAGCTCGGCGACTCGCGGCGTCCGCTCCTGGTTTCCGTGACACCGGGTGGTGTCCGGACTGCCAATGGACTGAGGGGATCAGCGAACCTGGACGAGAGCTATAGCTCGTAGTCCAGGGTCAGGTCGTGTTGCTCGGCGTGGCCGGCGGTGAAGTGGCCGGTGCCGGTGAGGCCGGTCAGCTGGTCGGTGGCGGAGCCTTGGACGACCTGGTAGTCGGCAGTAGCCGTTTCGCCGTCGTAGGTGCCCGCATGTTGCAGGACAAAGCTGCCGGTGCGGCCGCCGAGGCTGCCGACGACTTTCTCGAAGCCGATGAAGGAGGCGGTGCCATCGTCGAAGTGGGTCATCAGGTACATGAGGTTGCCGGTTCCAGACAGATCGCCGTGGAAAGACTTGCTGATGTGCGCGCGGGTGAGTTTCGGGCCGTCTTCGGGTTCGTCGAAGGGTTCTTCGTCCCAGTTAAGGATCTTGAAGGTGGCTTTGGTGAGCATTCTGTCTCCTTGATGGGCTTGAGCGGTGTCTGCTGACCACGGTACCGAGTGCCACCAATCGCACGCGTTAGTGGGCCAGCCCGCCCTGATGGAGGTTTATGGCGAGGGAGCAGAAGGCGCGATTGACGATGGGGCGTGGCGGGTGGTCAGCGTATTCTTTGATCGTGGCATGCGAGGTGAGCTATGAAGCTGAACGTGGACCGAGAAGCGGACGCGCTGTACCTGCGCCTGGACGACTCGGAGATCGTCGAGTCGGAGGAAGTCTCGCCGGGCGTGGTGCTGGACTACAACGCGGCGCATGAGGTAATTGGCGTAGAGTTGCTGCACCTTTCGAAGCGGTCCTCGGACCTCAACCTGTCCGTTTTGGATTTCGAGACGGTCTAGCGAAGCGACGCGGCGCACTCTCGGGAGAGATACGGCGTCGAAACTCAGCCACGAAGAGGCCTTTGCCTAATCCGGGGCCGGTTGCCCGGAAGACCCCTCACCGATTTCGGCCGAAGACGCCCGAATCTGCCTCTCCCCCAGGAGAGGGGAAAGAGCGGCGTCCCCTTGAAGAGATTGACACCGCGCACGCACACCTCGCGCCTACTTGACCAGCGGGCCATATGGCCAGGCTGCGGCCACACACAGATGACGAGGGTGAAGGGCTACTGCTTGGAGGCTAGCCGGACAGTCCACCGTGGCGAAGATCCATGGCGAGGGTGCGGAAGTTGGGGATGCGGTGGATGGTGCAGAGGTCGGCGTCGTGCTGGTTTTGGGCGTCACGGCTGGTGCGGGAGAGGATTACGAGGTCGTCGCCGTCGATGGCGGCGCTGGGGTACATGAAGCTGCGGTGGACGCTGTCGGGCCAGCGGGCGACGCAGCCGGCGGGGAACCAGTTGAGACAGTCGACGCTGTAGTGCAGGAAGAGCCAGCGGCGCTCGTTGCCGGGTCCGCCGGTGTACCCGGTCTGGCGCATGCGGTGCCCCCAGCCGAGGAGGTCCTGCGAGTTGGTGACGAGGTTGCTGAGCATCCAGTAGGTGCGGTTGGGCTGGTCGTGGAGGATGAAGAACTTGCACTGGCCGCCGGGCCAGGACGTGAACTGGGTGAATCTGAGTTGGTTGGCTGCCTCGTCGTAGTCGAGCACGGCGGCGATGTTGGCGGTGGCGTTTTCGTCGATGATCGCGCGGACGAAGACACGGATGCGGCCGGCGACTTCTACGGTGTTGGGCTCCAGCCAGACGAAGGGCGAGGGCCAGCCGAGGTAGACCTGGGGGCGGTCGTCGACAGGGAAGAGCCCGCGGGTCAGAGAGTCGGGGACTTCCGGTGACGGGACGACATTGGAGATCGACCAAGCGTCAGGGTCGAAGGCCGAACGGGTGCGATCCCAGCGGACCATGACCTTGCCCTGATAGTCGATGCCGTCAGAGTCGCGGTCCATGGCCCAGTAGAGCGCGTCGGGGCGGATGACCTGGGCGGTTGAGATGTTCCAGAGGGGGCCGTTGAGAACGGTGATGGGCTCGGTCCAGGTTTCGCCGCGGTCGTGGCTGGTGACGATCTGGAAGTCGCGGTGGGTTTGTTCCTGGACGAACATGAGCAACTGGCCGTCGACGACGAAGGGGCGGCCTTCCTGGTAGGGGAGTGTGGGCAGATCGGTCCAGGTCTGGCCGCCGTCGGTGCTGCGGACGATGCGCAGGGACCTTCCGAGGTTGGTGTGTCGGCGGCCCCACTGGGGGGCCGCGACCAGCAAGGTGACGTCGTCGAGGCGGGCGAGGTTGGGGTCGTGGAAGAAGTAGAGGTTGGGGTCGGGGACCTGGGCGGCGATGGTGAAGTCTTGGGCGAGGGGGGTGACGTTGGGGTTGGGCATCTGTGACTCCTGACTGACACCAGTTAGCGTGCACTGCGAGGCATCGTCGACTTCAGCGCCTCTCCGTCGGTCACACAGTTGACGGAGCTTATGGTTTCTATCTCGCCTCGGCTATGGCAAAGACTGCTACGCTCCCGCCATCATTCTGAGAAGCAACGAGACTGCCTGAGGCTGCAATCCGTGACCCGATCTGGGAAGGTTGACCGTGATTCGATCTTTATCACCTTAGAAGAATATATTCGCCGCTTTCATATAGGAGCCACCTCTGCAGCTGCCTTCGAGGGCTCCCAGATAGGAAGTCTCTGGGCTCGACGATCCGAGGGAACTCTGCAACTCACTGCCGAGGAGTCTTACCGATACCAAGAACTAACAAAGAGTGTTCACAAAGTGCTATCACCGGACGATGACTTGTCACTTGCCTCAATCGACTCAGCAGTTAAGGATGCAATCTTTGCGGTCGTGGATATACCTGGATCTCGGTCAAAAGACGTTGAAGTACGCATTCGTAGTGCCATGGCAACTCTCGTATTAGCCATCCAGACTCCGGCACAGGAGTACGAGTGCTGGATCGAGGTACAAGGTCTGGACGAAGACTCGCTTCCGGCCACATTCTCCGATACGCGATTCTTGGTGCTCCGAAATTGGGATCTCCGCAGACTCACGGCCACTGCACGCGAGAGACGCCGAGTCTCCGAGGCTAGCGACGATGCCGCTCTCAACCAGTTTATGGAAGATGCGACTGGACGTCCGGTCGCTATTCAATGTGTTAGAGCACGGGACTCGGAATCCGCCCTCAAAATCGCAAAGCGTGAGGTTCAAGCTAATCTAGAGTGCCTCAATTTCTTTGGCGCTATCATCCCATTTAATCGAGCATCTCTGCGGATTTCAGATGGTTCATCAGGAACGGAACCTAGCTTACGAATAGCCTCGGCCCCCGACGGCTCGTTTGTACATAAACCGAGATCGCGCCTTCCGTGGAAATACTCTTTGAGCAACCTTCGCGAACTACAGCACCCACTGGATGTGGCAGTCGAGCGCGTCGAAACCTTGCGAGCCGGATCCAGCCGAAGCGAAGTGAACGAGCTGCTATTTCGGGCTGTGCGGTGGGTTGGTCGGGCCATCGCGGAGAGCAGCACCGAAGATAGATTCCTTTACTCGATGGTGGGACTTGAATGCATCTTGACACCGAGAGCGAACCGCGGAATCAAGAGACTGCTTGAGGGTCGAATCGCTCGTGTTTGGAATGTAGGGGACGACAGCAAGTTGGTTGCTGAAATTGGCCACTATTACGCAATCCGAAGTAATCTCGTGCATGACGGCACGCTCGAGATCATGGAGGACCACGCGGCGCGTATACAGGCCATCTCTCTGAATACCATCTTGCGTCTCCTCACGTGTTCCGAGAGCGCATGCTTGAACACCCTGGACGAGTGGGATCAGTATCTCGGCAATTGCTAGACCCATACCGGAAGCTCAGCGGCCACCAGGGAGCGATGGGCTGGTATGGCAGTCTGGGCGAATCTCTGCGAGGTTGAGGGTCGAGTAGCCTGGACCGGGTGCGAGGTGGGTTCGGATTGGCGGGTGTCTTGTGACCGGCGGTCAGGTCCCATCGTCTGGCTCGGAGGTTCTTTCGTATTACGAGGGGATTGATGAGGCGGGGCGGTTGGGGGGTGGTGCGGGGCCGCTTGAGTTTGCGCGGATGCGGGAGCTGATTGGGCGGTTTCTGCCGGCGGCGCCGGGGGTCGTGCTGGATGTGGGGGGCGGTCCGGGGCGGTATGCGTGCTGGTTGGCGGAGCTTGGGTTTGAGGTGCACCTGATCGACCCGGTGGCGAAGCACGTGGAGCAGGCGCGGGAGGCTTCCGGGGCACAGCCGGAGCATCCGCTGGCAGGCGCGACGGTGGGCGACGCGCGCTCGCTGGATTTCGGCGACGGCAGCGCGGACGCGGTGCTGCTGATGGGGCCGCTGTACCACCTGACGGACAGAAACGACCGGCTGGCGGCGCTGCGCGAGGCTCACCGCGTGTTGAGGCCCGGGGGCGTGGTGATCGCGAAGGCGATCAATCGCTTCGCTTCGCTAATGGACGGGCTCACTGAGAGCTATATCGATGACCCGAACTTCGTTTCAATCCTGCGTCGGGATCTCGAGGACGGGCAGCATCGTGGGCTGCCGGATGACTTCGGCTACTTCACGACGGCGTTCTTTCACCGGCCGGAAGAGCTTGAGGCGGAGGTCTTAGAGGCGGGGTTTGAGCGGATTGGTACTTACGCGGTGCAGGGGCCAGGGCGTGTCGCCAGGGATCTCGATGGGCGACTGGCGGACCCGGTGAAGCGGGAGCTGCTGCTAGACCTGATTCGCTCGGTCGAAGAGGAGCGGTCGCTGCTCGGCATGTCGGCGCACTTTGTGGTGGCGGCCAGGAAGTGAGCGCCTAACGCGGCGGCCGTGCGTCAGGCCGTGGGGTGGATGCTGGCGCGGGTTTCGGCGAGGACGTGGTCGACGACCTGGTGGAGGGCTTGTTGGTGGGCGTCGCCTTCGAGGCGGCGCAGGCGGTAGAGGTCGACCTGGCGGTCGGCGCCGGTGCCTTCGGTGATGATGGTGAGGGCGTGGCGCAGCTCGGGTTCGCAGTCGAGGGCGCGGGCGTCGTCGGCGAGGGTGTCCACGAGTTCTTGGGTGACGTCGATGATGTCTTTGCGGCCACCGCCCTGCTCGTCACCAAAGAAGGCCAGCACGCCGTAACGCTGGGCGAGCCAGCGGTTCTCGGCGATGATCTCGGTGGGCGGTTCGGGCGGGAGCTTGCCGTCCCGGTCCTGGCGGAGCAGGTAGCGGACGAGAGAGGCGTAGAGGGCGACGATGCACATGGCGTCGTCGATGCGGGTGCAGACGTCGCCGATGCGCATTTCGATGGTGGGGAACTTGCCGGAGGGCCGGATGTCCCACCAGAGTTCGCTGGCGTCGTTGATGAAGTCCATGCGCTGGTAGTCGGCGACCAGGCGGTCGAACTCGGCGCGGGACCGCAGCGGGCCCGGCAGGCCGGTGCGGGGAAGGTTGGTCATCAGATTGAGGCGGAATGACTTGAAGCCGGTCTCGCGACCTTCGACAAAGGGCGACGAGGCGGAGAGCGCGTGGAGGATGGGCAGGTAGCGCCGGACGGCGGTCATGACGCGGATGCGCGAGTCGGGATCGCCAAAGCCGGCGTGGATGTGCATGCCGCTGATCAGGAATCGACGGACGCTGTCCTGGAAGGTGACGACGAAGCGCTCGTAGCGTTCGCGGGGGGTGGGGGCCTGTTCCTTCCAGTCGGCGAACGGGTGGGTTGAGGCGGCCATGACGGCGGCGCCGTAGTTCTCGGCGGCCTGGATGACCACGCGGCGCGTCTCCAGCAGCGCGGTTCGGACGTCGGCCACCGAATCGCAGACGCGGGAGTTGGACTCGATCTGGGTGCGGAGGAATTCGCGGACGAACTTGTGCGGGCCGCCGTGGGCCTCGCAGGCCTCGAAGATGCGGACATCGGGATCGGCCAGGAGGTCGCGGGACGCGGGGTCGACGAGGAAGAACTCTTCCTCGATGCCCAGCTTGATGTTCAAGTCGTTCACACGGCGCCTCCGACCTGCCCCGCCAACAGCTAACCGGCCCACATCGTATGCGCACGGCAGGCGCGAGGGTATGCGCGGCGCGGCGCCGACGTAACCCGGGTTAGCTCGGGGGCAGGTTTTGCGGCGTGGTACTGGTGGCGCGCGGCCGCGCCGTGAGCGTTGCCTCAAGGTCCAGCAGCTTCCCCATTCGCCGGACGGAGAGGGTGACCGGCTCGCCGACGCGCACGCCGTCGATGGCGTGCGACAGGTTGAAGTCGCGGGTCAGGGTCTGGCCGTTGACGGCCACGATCAGGTCGCCGGCCCGGACGCCGGCCGCTTCGGCGGTGGTATCCGGCATGACGGCGCTGACGGCCACGGCGTAGGGATAGGGCGTGCCGGCAAAGCCGTCGAGTTCGGGATCGACCAGCTGGTAGCGCACGCCCAGGAGGCCGCGGGCGACGGTTCCGGTGGACTCGAGCTCCGGCAGGCGGCGGATGATGTCGGCGATGGGCAGGGCAAACCCGATGTCGTTGGCGTTGGACTGCACGGCGGTGTTGATGCCAATGACGCGGCCGTCGGCGGTGACCAAGGGCCCGCCGCTGTTGCCCTGGTTGACGGCGGCATCGGTCTGGATCAGTCCGCGCAGCGGAATGGCCATGGGGCCGCTGTCGGTGTTGACGGTGCGCGGGATGAGGCGATCCAGGCCGCTGACGATGCCGGAGGTGGCGGTGTTGCGGAAGTTGCGCGGGCTGCCGATGGCCAGGACGGGTTCGCCAACGCGTAGCTCGACATCGTCGGCCAGCTCCAGCGCCGGGAACGGACCGCCTTCGGCTTGCAACACCGCCACATCGCCCCATACGTCGCGTCCGATGATTGTTGCCGGAATCCGGTGGCCGTCCGAGAGCGTCACACGCACTTCCCCGTTGGTTCCTTCGGGCAACACGTGGGCGTTGGTGAGAATCCGGCCATCGGTGCTGTAGAAGAAGCCGGTGCCGATGCCCATGCCGCGATTGAGCACGCCTTGCCGGGCTTCGACGGTGACGACGGCGGGCATCAGTTGTTCCAGCAGGTTGACGTAGGAGGTGGGCGCGGCGGCCGGGATGGCGGCGGCGGTGGCCACGGGGGACGGCCGTGGTTGGGGGACGACGGGGGCCTGCGTTGGGGATGGCACGGCCGCGCGACCCGCCAGGTATCCGGTGACCGCCCCGCCGCCCGTGCCAAGGACGACGGTGAGCGCCAAGAGCCCGACGATCCAACGGGAGACGACCAGCGGAGGCCGAGGGGATGGCGATTGCGACATGGAACGGTCAACCATTCGGTTCATTTCGAGTATAGGCAGAGACGGCGCGCCCTCTGTACGAATCGATACGGCCGGCCTGGCGGCCGAGATTCGCCGCTAGACTGACGCCGACCGACCGCCCGGCGAGGCGCCGTGCACGATTTTCGGCTGGCATTGGCCCAGATTCGGCCCGCCCTGGGCGACCTGGATCGCAACCTGGCGCTGCATCTGGACTATGTCGATCGCGCCGCGGCGGACGGCGCGGACGTGGTGGTGTTTCCCGAGCAGTCCCTGACGGGGTACTTCCTCAGCGACCTGGTGCCGGACGTGGCGCTGCCGCGGGACGATGCGCGGCTGGATGCGCTGCGCGAGGCGAGCCGGAAGCTGGACGTGATCTTCGGGTTCGTGGAAGAAACCACGGACCACCGGTTTCTGCCGGCGGCCGGCTATCTGCACGACGGCGAGTTCGTGCACGTCCACCACAAGGTCTACCTGGTGACGTACGGCCTGTTCGACGAAGCGCGCGACCTGGCCGGGGGCGGGGCGGTGCGCGCTTTCGACACGCGGTTCGGCCGGAAATCGATGCTGATCTGCGAAGACCTGTGGCACCCGACCACGGCCAGCATTGCGGCGGCGGACGGCGCCGACGTGATCTACGGGCTGTCGAGCAGTCCCGGGCGCGGGGTGGCGGGCGGAACGAACGAACTGGGATCGGCGGAGACGTGGCGGGCCATGAACCGCCTCTACGCCACGCTGCACGTCTGCTACGTGGTGCATTGCAACCGGGTCGGTTTTGAGGATGGCGTGAATTTCTGGGGCGGTTCCGAGGTGGTGGGCCCGGACGGCGAGGTGCTGGTCCGGGCGCCGGACTTTGAGGAGGCGCTGGTGTTCGCCACCCTGGCGGACGCGCCGCTGCGGCGCCAGCGCACGCGGCTGCCGCTGCGTCGCGACGAAAACGTGACGCTGAACGGCCTGGAGTTCGCCCGCATCGCCGCCCAGCGGCACCGGCTGGATGACGGTTGAGGTGAGCCTGCGCGAACGGGCGCGGCGGGGGCTGGATCTTGACGCGGGGCTGACCTGCCGGGTGCTTGAAGCGTTCATTCGTGAAGAGCTTGAGAAATTCGGAATCCAGCGCGCCGTTATCGCGTTGTCCGGCGGCATCGACTCGGCGGTGAGTTGCGCGCTGGCCGCGCGCGCGTTCGGACCCGAGCGGGTGCTGGCCGTGCTGATGCCGTACCGCACGAGCAATCCGGCCAGCCGCGCCGATGCCGAAACGCTGGTCGATCAGCTGGGGATCTACTCGACGCTGATCGAGATCTCGGCGTCGGTCGACGGTCTGCTGGGCGAGTTGGACGACGATCCGAGCCCGCTGCGGCGCGGGAACATCATGGCGCGCGCGCGCATGATCGCGCTCTACGACCAGTCCGAGGCGTTCGGCGGACTGGTCGTGGGCACCAGCAACAAGACTGAGTTGCTGCTGGGGTACGGCACCCAGTTCGGGGACATGGCCAGCGCCGTGAACCCGATCGGCGATCTCTATAAAGCCCAGGTGCGCGCCCTGGCGGAGGCGCTGGAGATTCCACGCGCAATCCGAGAAAAAGCGCCGAGCGCCGACCTGTGGGTTGGGCAATCGGATGAGGACGAGCTTGGGTTCGATTACGAGACCGCGGACCAGGCGCTCTACCTGCTGATCGACGAGATGTACGCGGCCGAGGACCTGATCGCGGACGGATTCGAGGCCGACCTGGTGCACGACTTGCAACGCCGGGTGGTGCGCTCGCAGTTCAAGCGGCGGCTGCCGCTGATCGCCAAGCTCTCGAACCGTACGATTGACCGCGACTTCCGCTACCCGCGCGATTGGGGACGCTAACCGATGCCTGTTTTCAGCCTGGCCACCGCCCTGTGGCCCAACGGCGTGCCGTTCGACCAGGTGATTGCCGAAGTTGCCGCCGCCGGATTCACGCAGTGCGAGATCTTCGACACCAAAGACTTGGCGGATGACCGAACGGCCGGGGAGCGGCGGCGCATCCTGAACCAGCACGGCGTTCGGGTCCGCACGATTCATTCCGACCTTGGCGTCAACCTGGCGGCGCTTGATGACGACGAACGCGCCCGGGCCGTCGCGTCGGTGGAATCGTGCTTTGAACCGTTTGCCGAACTCGGCGGGTTTGCGGTGATCGTGCATCCCACCGGCCGCGACTCCAACGACGATGCGGCGTTGCACACCGGCGCCTTTCGGCGTTCGCTGGACAGCCTGACGGCCAGGGCCGAAGCGCTGGGCATCCGCCTTGCCTGCGAGAACCTGCAGCACAAGGGTCAGCCGCGGCCGCTCTGCCGGATGGAGGACCTGCGCCGCGTTGTGGACGACTACCCGTCAACCGTGGGCATCTGCCTGGACACCGGCCACGCCAACAACAACGGCCTGGACCCGGCGGACGAGGCGCGGATTGCGGGCGAGCGGCTGCTTGCGCTGCACCTGCAAGACACCGACGCGGCGGAGGACCGGCACTGGCCGCCGGGGCTGGGGAACATCAACTGGCGCCGGGTGGCCGGGGCCCTGATCGAGATTGGGTTCGACGGCGCGTGGACGTTTGAAGTGGGAACGGGAGCCGCCGGTCCGGCGGCCACCGCGGCGCTGGTGCGGCGAATCGGCGACGCGTGGGCGGCAGGTCGGCCTCCGTCAGACCTCCCAGAGACGGAGACCGCCGCCGGATTCAACACGCTCTAGCAGCATCCGCGCCTGGTCCACGCGCGCGGGCGGTTCGCCGCGCGTGTGCCGCAGGTAGGTCTGCAAGTCGAGGGCCGCCTTTCGGTGCCGGCCCAGCAGGCGATAGGCGCGGGCGCGGTCGACGAGCAGACGGCGGTCGTTCGGGTCCAACTCGATCGCCCGGGTCAAGTCCAGCAGCGCAAGTTCGGGGTTGCCGCGCAGGTGTAGCAATGCCCGTTGCCGATAGCGGCTGGACATAGAGACGGGTAGCACCGCATACACCGCGGCGCCGCCGGCCGCCAGCAACCCCAGCCCGACGATCAGGTAGGCAAGAGGAATGCGCTCGGCGCTCAGCGCAACGCCGCCAGCGATTGCGAAACAGAAGACGGCGAGGACGAGTGCGTATCTGCGGAGACGGGGCGACCGACCGGGCAAGAGGTCTTTACTACAGTTACTACAGCGGGCGACAGCACCGTACTGACGCGTCCAGCACCGTGGACACTGCAACTCCCGCGCGACTCCTTAGGCGGCCACTGCTCAGCCCGACCCAGGCCAGTCCAGGCGCGCCTTACCGATGTTAACTAGATGACATAACTCACGCAAGATTGTGAGGTGCTCGTCATACCGCCAAGCGCCCTCGGTGTCGCGTCCGACGGCGGTGTGCCGTCTCCGAGGCTCTCGCTATACTCGCCAAGCATCCCGCGCGAACGCGCACGGCACGCTCCAGCAGTTCGCGGGCCAACCATCATGATTCGCAGCCGGCTCTCCGCATTGTTGTCCGAAGGACTCGTCGCGGCCCAGGCCGCTGGCGCGGTTGGCGCCACGCCCGCGGTCAACTTCAACCTGGAGCGGCGCGACGATGAGCTGGCGCACTATTCGAGTTCCGAGGCCCTGCGCCTGGCCCGGATTGTGGGCGCACCGCCGCGTCGGATCGCCGAGGCTATCGTGGCCAATCTGCCGGCAGCGCCCGTCGTGAGCCGGGTCGAGACCGCCGGGCCGGGGTTTATCAACTTCTGGATCGACGACGCCTGGGTGATGGGGCAACTGGCCGAGATACTGGAGGCTGGCGCGGCGTTTGGCGGTTCGCAGGAAGGCGCCGGCTCGCGTGTGCAGGTTGAGTATGTCAGTGCCAATCCGACCGGCCCGCTGACGGCGGGCGCGGGTCGCGGCGGCGTGATTGGCGACGCCCTGGCGCGGCTTTTGGATGCCTGTGGCTACGACGTCACGCGGGAGTACTACGTCAACGACGCGGGGCACCAGGTCGAAATCCTGGGGCTGAGCGTCTATCACCATTACGCCGCGACGCTTGGGGAAGCGGCGCCATTCCCGGCCGACGGCTACCGCGGCGACTACGTCTCGGACTGGGCCGAGCAGATCGCGCGCGACGACGGCGCGCGCTGGCTGGGCCACGGGGTTCCGAGCGACGCGCGGGCGTTCGAGGCGCGGGCGGTCGAGATTGGCCTGGGGGAGATTCGACGGGATCTGGATGACCTGGGGATCAAATTTGACGTCTGGTTCTCCGAGCAGGCCATGCGCGATCGGGGCGCCGTGGACGAGGTGCTCCAGGCCCTGGACGGGCAGGGGTTCGTCGCTGAGCGCGACGGCGCCGTCTGGTTCATCGGCGGCGCGGGCGCGGACGACCGCGAGAACGTGCTGGTGCGTTCGCGCGGTGATCCCACGTATTTCGCCGTGGACATCGCCTATCACCGGGACAAGTTCGAGACGCGCGGTTTCGAGCGCGTGATCGACGTATGGGGCGCCGACCACCACGGCCACGTGCCCCGCATGCACGCGGCCATGGAGGCGTTGGATCGGAGCGCGGACGCGGGGCGCCTGGAGATCCTGGTCACCCAGATGGTCGGCATTCGCACCGACGGCGAACTTGGCCGGCAGGGCAAGCGCAGCGGCAAGTTCGTGACGCTCCGCGAGGTGCTGGATGAGGTGGGTCCGGCGGCTACCCGGTACTTCTTCCTGTCCAAGGCTATCGACAGCCAGATGGAGTTCGACCTGGACCTTGCCAAGCGCGAAGACCCGGAGAATCCCGTCTACTACATCCAGATGGCGCATGCGCGCTGCGCCGGCATCCAGCGCACCGCGGCAACGGCCGGCGCGGCTGGCGGGGCGGCGACCCTGACGGACGACGACGTGGCGCTGGCGCGGCGCCTGCTGGCCTTTCCGGAAGTCGTGGCCGACGCCTGTGAGAATCGCGAACCCCATCGGGTGACGCACTATCTGCTGGACCTGGCGCGCGTGTTCCATTCCTACTACAACAAGCATCGCGTGGTGACCGACGACGCCGCCCGAACGGCCCGGCGATTGGAATTGATCCGAGCCGTCCAGCAGGTGCTGGCGAACGGCCTCGGCCTGCTGGGGATACGCGCGCCCGAACGAATGTAGTTCGGCGTCAGGCGAGCGTGGCGAGGTTGGGCGTTGGCCAGATCGCCACGCCGCCCTCCGCCAGGCGGACGCGCACGAACTGGGTCGCGATACCCGAGCTCAGGCGGCCCACGTCGGGCGCCTCGCCGAGCATGATTCCCTCCGCGCCCGCGCCGGTACCGACGGTCAGACGAACCGGGAGACCCCGCGCCGCGCGCCGCGCCAGGCCTTCGGCGGCCGCGGGCGGCAGCAGGATTTCCGACTGTCCGGGCCGCCGTGCGCCGATCGCGGCGCCAACCTCACCCTGAGCGGCCCGAAACAAGTCTTGCAGGCCGTGCGGCATGCGGGCGAAGCCCACGCCGCCGGTCAGCACGATGGCCTGCGGGGGACGGCCGTAGCTGCCCTCGGGCGGCGCAAGACCGGCGATGGGTTGGGCGAGTGCGAGCCCCGTCACCATTTCGGCGTCGGCCGACGGGGCCACAATGCCGGCCGGCTGTGTTTCCAGGGCGTGTCGCACCCACTCGGCGCGCAGCGGATCCGGCGTGACGAGAATGCCCGGCTGGTGATCGCCGGCCCTGGCGTCCGGGCGCTCGCCGGACTCGACAAACCGAAACGGTCCAAAGGCGCGTCCGCCACCGCCGAGAGCGCCGGCGACGGCCACGCCGTCGCCCTCTACGACGATTCCGTCGTCCGGGTCGGCGCTCACAACCTCGCCGGCCAGCCGACAGGCGAGGGCGGCTTCGCGTTCCTCGCGGACAAATACCGCGACACCGGTTCGAGCATTGAATTCGGCGAGCATCCCGCGCGCCGGCGCCAGCCAGTTGCGGTTGCCGCGCAGGCGGCCGGGCGTACCGGCGAGCAGGGTGTCGGCCTCAACGATTTCGCCGGGCTCAACGACGAGGAGGTCGAGGACTTCGCCCGGCGGGACCTGCAGGATGCGGGGAAGGTCGACCACCAGCGCGCCGCGCCGGATCCGGCCGCGACACCAGGTCTGGCCCGGGGCGACCGTGTCGCCCACCTCCACGAGGATGCGACCGGGAAACGGCAGGGCGTGGCGGCGACGCAGGCGTCCCACCAACACGCCGCGCGGAAGCGTCTTGTGGTTCACCGACTCAGGAGACATGGCGGGGCGGCCGGCCGGCGGGATAGGCGTTCAAGGCGCGGTGCCATTGCGCGACCCAGGCCTGGCGGGCATCCGGGGCATCCGGCCACACGAGCGGCCGGCCGCGCGCGTCCACGACCAGACCCACGCTGCCGGCCACAATCGGGGCGCGCAGGTGCACCGGGCGCCCGTAGCCCAAGCCCGCGTCGAATTCGGGCGCCGGCCAGATGCGGACGTCGGCTTCCACGTCGGCGTCCCACTGGATGACGTCCATGGAGCCCGCGGTCACTTCGCGCTCGATCACGGAAGCACCGGCCGGATGGACCTCGACGGCAACGGCCGCATTGCCGAGCGAGGCATCACCGCGCAGCGCCGCGCAGGCGCCCAGGCGCACCAGCGAGGACTCGACGGACGCGGCCAGCCCGGTGTGAATCAGGGATCCACTCATGGCCAGCGCGTTGGAGGCGTCCAGCGCCAACTGGGTGACGCCCGCGGCCTCAAGGCTGTTGATCAGGACGAGCGCCGCTTGCACGGGTCGCGCAAGGGTGCGGGTGATGTCGCCGGTTATCACGGCCAGGTCGACCTGGAGCGGCCGGCCGCGACTCCCGCCGGATTCGCCGAGGGCTTCCCGCGCCGCGGCTGTCCAGATGGCATGGGCCAGCTGCAGCTCGGACGACGAACCCGGCAGCGCGGTCGGTTGCGCCGTGCGCTCCAGCACGAAGACCTGCAGGGCCTCGGGGAGCGGCTCGTCGGCGGTCCAACGCGCGACGCGGTCCACGGGGGTATGCAGCCCGAGGTGGAAGGGGCGACCGTGCGCCCGTTCGGAACTGAGCCGCGTCACCACGGATGACTCGTCCCGCGGCATCGCGGCGGTGACGTCGCCGTAGTCAAAGGAGATAACCGCCACATCAAGATCCTGGCCCGCGCTCAACCAGCGTGCCGCCGCTCCCAGGGCCTCCTCACGGGGGACCTGGGGTGCGCGACTCAGGGCTGGCGGGACGACGCGATCCGACGACTCGGCCCGCTGCACCGCGCGCGCCGAGTCCTGCAGGGCGGCCAGCGGCGTCCCCATGTCCATGGGCTCGGTGGGTGACCCGCCGTAGACCTGGAAGACCGTGGTTGGCAGCGCGGCCCGCAGGCGATCGCCGACGTCCGGCGCGGGCACACCGGCATAGAGCACGACCACGCGCGGGAGATAGCCGGACTCGTGCCCGGCAAGCCCACCGGTCAGCAAGTCAACCGCATATTCCAGGCTCTCGCCCGTGTCATCGCCGGTCAGGGCCAGGACGATGGTGTCGGGCATGCGCGACACGATGACTTCCACGGCCGCCGGCCCGTCGACGCGATCTCGAAAGGCGCGGACCGAGGTGGTGGCGGCGCCAATCTGCTCGAAGCCGGCTTGAGCGATCGCGTTGGTCAACTCGTCGAGATCGCGCTGCACCAGGTTGCCCAGGAGGAAGGCCGTGGGCCGGCGGACGGCCTCGTCGCCGGTCACCGCCGAAATGCCGGGTGCGCGGTCGACCAGCGGCCCGTCGTGCGGCGGACCCGGAAAGGCGAAGCTGCCCGCGCGGGCGGCGACATCGGCCAGCGCGCCCTCAAAGGCCGGCGTGAGGTCGAAATGCGGGGCATCCAGGGTGGACGGCGCCGCGCCGGCCGCCAGGATTCGGTACCCGCCCGGTCCGCGGGCAAAAACGCCGGCGCGCACGTACGGCCCGAGGTCCACGACCATGAGGCGTTCGGCGTCGGGTTTCACACGCATCGGGGCTGGCGTCGCATACTCGTCTCAGTATGAACGAGGCGAAGCAAACACGCGCGGCCCGGCGGCCAGGCGCCGTCCACCGACCCGAACGATGAAGTCCATATCGTTTCAATGGACGCCGGGGGTGGAGAGCTGGGAAGCGGAGACCGTGGTCTCCACGATTGCGCACGTGCAGGAGGTGGCGCTGGTGCTGGGCCAGCGCGCCGGGTTCAGCGTGGAGCGCGGCCAGCTGCGGCCGTTCGGGACCTGGGTGATCCCGCAACTGCCGCGCGGGTCCCCCTACTGGAGCACGCTGTGGTACGTGGAACAGAGCCTGGACGTGGAGAGCGGACAGATTGTGGGACCGCGCTACATCCGGACGTTCGAGCAGGAGCCGTGGCAGCAGGCCGGACCGCACTATGACGTGGCCATCCTGGACCAGGACCTGCGGGACGCGCCGGAGCACAACATTTCGCCGCAGAGCGATCCGCATGTGTTCGCCAGTTGCCGGCCGGACCTGGCCGCGGTGATGTCGGTGCACCGCCTGCGCGCGATACGGCAGGCGTCGGAGCGGCAGACAGCCTTGCGGCGGCTGGCCATCAACGCCTTCGGCCAAGTGCTGGAGCTCCCCGCCGCCAACCGTGAGTCAAACGTGGAACTGGCCCTGGGCCGCACGGTGTGCCTGAACCGTTGCGCGCTGCGCTTTGCCGCCGACGTGGGGCAATTGCTTGCCTTTGCGCGCGAAGAACACGAAACCCGCACGATTTACTGTGCCGAGTGCACCGCGGACTTGCTGAACCACGTCATCCGGACGCACTTCCACTCGAACTAGATACCGTCGTCGGGTCGAGGATTCGCATCTGCCGGTGCGTGCCGACCGGGCATGCGCGGCGCGCGGGTGTTGCGCCGGTGAAGGTTACGTAACAGACTGGATGCCCGACCGTTGATACACGTGGCGGCGCAACCTCAAAGCCTTGCCGCCGGTCGTCGCCCAGGGAGTCAAGATGCGCAAGCTAGTCGTTGGTGTGGTCGTGTTGCTGGTCGTGTTGGCCATGGCCGCTCCGGTTCATGCCTTTGAATGCGATGGCATTCCCCTGAACGACGGATGCTTGTTTACCGCGACGGGTGGTGACACGCCCAATCGGGACGACGATGGCTACGCCGTGACCAACGCCGGCGGGGTCCCGATGTGGGACTTCATTCGAGACAAGGACCTCCAGGCCCTGGGTTACCCGATCAGTGGCCGCTGGGTGGAGGGTCCGTTCACGTTGCAGGCCTTCCAGAAGGTGATCCTGCAATGGGATTCAACGAACCGGCGCATGAACTGGTACAACACGCTGGACGCGCTGGCCAACCGCTATCCCAACGTTGACCTGCCCAACGTGCCGCCGCACCAGGTTCTGGCCGCGGACCGGGGCGTGACTGACTTCGCGGTGATCGTCCGCAACCACCTGGCGCTGCTGGACGCGAATCCCAAGATCAGGGCCGAGTTCCTGGCCGATCCCAACTGGCTGAACCTCTACGGGCTGCCGATCCGCTACGAGGAACGCGAAGTCAATGGCAACCCGCAGGGACTGCAGTTGCTGCGCGCGCAGCGCATCGTGTTCGAGGTCTGGAACGTGCCCGCGACCGGGACGTCAATCGGGGCGGTGGGTCGGCAGAACGTGCCGGACAAGGTGAAGAAGCTCAGCAACGTGATCATTCCCAACGCGGCCAAGCCGCCGATTACCGCGGCCGAGGCTGGCGGTCGCGCGGCGACGGCCCCGCCGAGGACAGCTCCGCAGGCGACCCCGGCGCCGACTGAAGCGCCGGACACCACGCCGAGAACCCGTCCGACGACGGTTGGCTCGATACCCGCACCGCGCGTCCTTCCCCGCGGGCTGACCGGCTTTGGCATTCAGGGCGAATATCGCCTTAATGAAGACGGCCGGCTGGCGGATATCGTCAAGGCCGCCGGTCTGAACTGGGTCAAGCAGCAGATTCCATGGGAGGAAGTGGAGAACCGCCCCGGCATCTTCAACTGGGGTCCGACGGATCGCCTGGTGAACACGATGAACGCCAAGGGGCTGAATATCCTGCTGAGCGTCGTGAAGTCACCGGACTTCTATAAGGCCGAAGCGAGCAAGCGGGGCACCGGACACGGGCGACCCGCCGACCCGACGAAGCTGCGCGATTTCATGCGTGAGATCGCCGCCCGCTACAAGGGCCGCGTTCAGGCGTATGAGATCTGGAACGAGGAGAACCTCTCGCTGGAGTGGGGCACGTTTTCGAACGCCTCGTACGGACAGTTCGTTGACCTGGTCAAGAACGGTTACCGGGGCGTGAAGGAGTCGGATCCCAACGCGATCGTCATCCTTGGCGCGCCGACCCCGACGGGTGTGTTCAACAACAACGTGGGCATTGACGACGCTATCTACCTGCAGCGCGTCTTCGACCACAACAACGGTGAGGTCTTCAACTATTTCGAAGCGCTGGGTGTGCACCCGAACGGCGGCCCCAATGCTCCGGATGACTGGCTTAACGAGGCGGCGCACAACAGCAACGCCAAGTGCGGGGGCGGTTGGACCAATCACCCCAGCTTCTTCTTTGACCGCTACAAGGAGCTGTACAACCTGATGGCGGCTCGCGGGCACCCCGAGAAGACCGTCTGGTTCACCGAGTTCGGCTGGGCCACGATTCACGGACCGGGCGGGCCAGCCGCGCCAGCCGCGGGGTACGAGTACGCGCGCTGCAACTCGGAAGCCGATCAGGCGGCGTTCCTTGCGCGGTCCTTCGCCAAGGTCCGGGCTGAAAGCCCGTACGTCACCCACATGATCATGTGGAACCTGAACTTCCAGCAGGTTGTGCCAAACACCGACGAGAAGTGGGCCTTCGGCATCCTGCGGCCCGATCTCTCGCCGCGTCCGGCGTACGACGCCATCAGGGCGATGCCCAAGTAGGCGAGAGTACGTACAGGGGCCGGGCTCTGGACCTCCGTCCAGGCCCGGCCCCTTGCCATTTCGACCGGTCGCACGTCCCGCTGCGTAGACTCGCCGCATGGGAACGCTGTTTGTGGTCGCGACGCCGATAGGCAACCTGGAAGACCTGACGTTTCGGGCGGCTCGGGTGCTGCGTTCGGTGGACGTTGTGGTGGCCGAGGATGTCCAGCGCGCCCGCAAGTTGCTGGGGCATGTGGGCAGCACTCCCAAGGTGATTACCTACCGCGAGGACAGCCCCGAAAGTCGAGAGGACGCCATCATCGAGCGCTTGCGCGCCGGCGACGTGGCGCTGATCGTGGACGCGGGCACGCCGGGCGTTTCCGATCCGGGGCCGGACCTGCTGGCGCGCGTGCGGGCTGAAGGGCTGCCAATCAGTCCTATTCCGGGACCCTCGGCGCTGACCACGGCGCTATCCGTCGTGTCGTTCGCGCGCCAGCCGGTGGCCTTCCTGGCATTTCTTCCGGAACGACGGGTTCGGCGGGAACGCCTGGTACGACGCGCCGCCGACACGGCGCGGACGCTGGTGATCTACCTGTCCCCCCACGGTGTGACCGACCGGCTGTCCGAATTGGAGGCGTGGCTGGGAGACGTCCCCGCGGCCATGTGCCGAGAACTGACCAAGCTCCATGAGGAGATTCGCGAATCAACGCTGGCGGAGATTGCCAACTACGTGTCCGTCGTGGGCGCGCGTGGGGAGCTCACGGTGGTGGTTGACGTCGGCGGCGTCGCCGAGGCGCCCACGATTGACCGGGCAACGGTAGAAGCGCAGTTGCGTAGCCGTCTGGAAGCTGGAATGCGTCCGGGTAAGGCGGCCGGGGCCGTGGCGCGCGCCCTGGATCTGCCCAGGGAAGATGTCTACCGAATCGCACGGGAGTTGCGCGAGCCGCACGCCGACAGCGCGTAGAATCGCGCACCGCTCCACCCCGGTCACCTATCAGCCGTGTCCCGTTACTACCTGACCACGTCCATTCCCTATCCCAGCGGCGAGCCGCACGTCGGGCACTCGTTCGAGATGATCACGGCCGACGCCATGGCGCGGTATCGCCGGCTGCGTGGCCAGGACGTGTTTTTCCTGGGCGGTCTGGACGAGAACAGTCAACGGGTCAGCCGTTCGGCCCGCGACGAAGGGATTGACACCCAGACGTACGTGGATCAGGCGGCGGTTCGCTTTCAGGCGGCCTGGGACCTGGTCGGCGTGGAGTTCGACGACTTCGTGCGCACGACCGAACCGCGGCACCTGCAGACGGTGCAGGCCTTTTACCAGCGGGTATTCGACAACGGCGATATCTACAAGGGTCGGTACGAGGGCTGGTACTGCGTCCGCTGCGAGGCCTTTTACGGCGATGAGGAACTCGTGGACGGGTGTTGTCCGACGCATCGCGTCCCGCCCGAGTGGGTGGAGGAGGACAACTACTTCTTCGCCCTCTCCCGTTATCAGGAGCCGCTGCTGGAACTCTACGAACAGCGTCCGGACTTCGTCTGGCCCGAATCGCGGCGCAACGAAATGCTGGGGTTCCTACGGCAGGGACTGAAGGACTTCAGCATCTCGCGTGCCACCGGCGGCTGGGGCTTGCCGCTGCCGAACGACCCGGACCATGTCATCTACGTCTGGTTCGACGCGCTGATCAACTACATCACGGGCATCGGATTCGGGCAGCGCGGCGGCGACGACCTGTTCGCGAAGCGCTGGCCCGCGGACGTACATGTCGTCGGGAAGGACATCGTGCGCTTCCACGCGATCTACTGGCCGGCCATGCTCATGGCTGCCGGACTGGAAGTGCCACGGCAGGTCTGCGTGCACGGCTGGGTCAACTTCGCCGGCGAGGAGTTGAGCCAGAGCGGCGGGCACGTGGTGCGGCCGGCGGAGGTGGTGGAACGGTTCGGTTCGGATGCGCTGCGCTATTTCCTGCTGCGGGAGGTGGCCTACGAGCGCGACGGCGACTTCACCTGGGAAGGCATGGCGCGGCGCTATCAGCACGATCTTGGCAACGACCTGGGCAACCTGGTGCTGCGCAGCACCTCCATGCTGCACCGCTACCTGGACGGCATTGCACCTGAGTTGACCGACTTCACCAGCCAGGAGTCCGAATTGCGCGCGGCCGAGCAGACGGCCTGGGACGTGGCGGCCCACCAATACGAGAACTGGCGCTTTCACCTGGCGCTGGCCGCCGTCTGGCGCTACATCACGGCGGTGAACCAGTACATCGAACGGACGGAACCCTGGCGACTGGCGCGGGACGAGGCGCAACAGCCGCGCCTGCGGACGGTGCTGGCGATGCTGATGGACGCGCTGCCGCGCATTGCCACCATGGTGCGTCCGGCAATTCCGCAGACGGCTGACGCCATCGAAGTGCAGCTGGGAATCGTGGGGCGGCCGGCGGCCTGGGGCGACGACGCCGGCGTGATCGAAGCCGGCCAGCACGTGCCCGGCGGTCCGCCGCTGTTCCCGCGCCTGGACGGATAGTCCGGCTGTTCGACAGTCACGCCCACCTGGCCGATTCGGGGTTTGCCGACGACCTGGATGCCATCCACGAACGCGCCCGAAGCGCCGGTGTGTCCGAGACGCTGGTGGTGGCGACCGATCTGGCCACAAGCAAGCGGGCTATCGCGATTGGCCAGGACTTTCCCGGCTGGTACGCCACGGTGGGCGTACATCCGCACGACTGTGGCGGGTTCGACTCGACCACGGTTGCGGCTCTACATGAACTGGCCAAGGTCAACGACGTCAAGGCCATCGGCGAAACCGGCCTCGACTTCTACCGCGATCACCAGCCGCCGGCGCTGCAAGAGCGCGCGTTTCGAGCCCACTGCCGGCTGGCGGCGGATCTGGACCTGCCGATCGTGATCCATCAGCGCGAGAGCCTGGACGACGTCGAGCGCGTCCTGGGCGAGGAGTTGGGCTCCGCGGGCGGGGTCATGCACAGCTTCACGGGACCGCCCGAGTCCGTGCAGCGATTCGTGGACCTTGGACTCCACATTTCGTTCTCGGGCATCGTGACGTTCAAGAAAGCCGACGACGTGCGGGCGGCGGCGGCCGAGGTTCCAGCCGACCGGCTGCTGATCGAGACCGACGCGCCCTACCTGGCGCCAACGCCGAAGCGCGGGCGCCGCAACGAGCCGGCCTACCTGCCGCATACCGCCGCCGTGGTCGCGGCTGTGCGAAACGTGTCGGTATCCTCGCTTTGCGCCACCACGACGCACAACGCTCGGGAGCTGTTTCGGTGCGCTCCTCTGCCGTAACGGACCGCCGTCCGCCGCGCGATCTCGCGGAAATCCTGGCCCCGGTGCAGATGGGCCAGGTACACGTCGAGGCCGAGTTGGACCGCTGCGTCGCGGATAGCCAACTCCCCATGCTGCAAGGCGTGCTGGCGTCGGTGCTGGGGAGCCAGGGCAAGCGCTTGCGTCCGGCCATTGCCCTCCTGATCGGCCAGGCCTACGGCGTGGATCGCGAGGAAGTCGTCCTGCTGGCGGCGGGCACCGAGGTGCTCCACAGCGCCACGCTGGTACACGACGACATCGTGGACGAGGCGGATTCGCGGCGCGGCCAGCCGTCGGTCCACGCGGCCTGGTCCACCAAGGTCGCGGTCCTGGCCGGCGACTATCTCTTTGCCAGCGCGGCGGACCTGGTCGCTCGGCTCAACCGCCCCAAGATCGTGCGGCAATTCGCCGACACCATCCACGAGATGTCGCGTAGCGAATTCGTCTTCCCGAGTTTCAACGGCGACGCCGAGGCCACGCGCCGGCAGTACCTGGAGAAGATCGGCGGCAAGACGGCCGCGCTGATTGCCCTGGCCTGCGACGCGACGGCGGTGCTGGCCGACGCGCCGGACGACGAGGCCGAGGCTCTGCACGACGTTGGCTGGTCGCTGGGCATGGCCTTCCAGGTCACGGACGACGTGCTGGACATTGCGGGCGTATCCCAGGAGACGGGCAAGCCGGTGGGCGGCGACCTGCGGGCCGGGTTGCTCACCCTGCCGGTGGTCGAATACCTGGATGCGGCCGACCAGCCAACGCCCGTGATGCGGCGGCTGGCCGAGGGCGAGGGGCTGTCCGAGGCCGAGTCCGCCGACGCGATCGAGACGCTGCGAGCGTCGGGCGCCGTGGACGCGGCGCGCGCGGTGGCCGAGGGGTATGCGGACCGGGCGCGGGCCGCGCTGACCCGGCTGCCGCCAGACCCGGCCTTCGACGCCCTGGCCGATCTCGTCACCTACGCGACCGATCGCCACACGTAGGTCTCGCGGCTGACGCCGTGCCAGCGCGCAAGGCCCCCTGGGTGCGGCCGATGTTCGACGCCATTGCGCCGCGCTACGACCTGCTCAACTTCCTGATGAGCTTCGGCATGCATCTCGGCTGGCGGCGGCGCGCGGTCCGGGAGGTCCTGGCGGTTCAGCCGCGCGTGGTGCTGGACGTGGGAACCGGAACCGGCGACCTGGCGTTGGCGCTGGCTCGCCACGGCGGCGCCGGATCCGAGATCGTCGGCCTGGACTTCGCGGGGGGAATGCTCCGGATTGCCAGGCGGCGCGCCGGCGAGGCCAAGGCCGGCCAAACCGCGAGATTCGTCCTGGGCGATGCGTTCCGCCCGCCGCTGGCGGATGCATCCGTGGATGCCGTGATCAGCGGATTCCTGCTGCGCAACGTGGACGGGTTGCCGGAGATCTTCGCGGCCATGGCGCGGGTGCTGCGTCCCGGCGGGCGTCTGGTGATCCTGGAAATGACGCCGATGCGGCAGCCGCTGCCGCGCGCGCTGTTTCGCCTCTACTTCAATCGCTGGGTGCCGCTGCTGGGGCGGCTGGTGAGCCGGCACGCCAGCGCCTATTCATGGCTGCCGCAATCGGTCGACGAATTCGTGAGCGCGGAGGCATTGGCGGCCGTGATCGCCCAGGCCGGGTTCGCCGACGTGCGCGTGCATCGCCTGGGGCTTGGCAGCGTGGCCCTGCATACGGCGACCCGGGTGTAGCCGTGTCGCCGGTCTGGTCCGTATCGAGCGCTCGCCAGTGGAATCGGTTCGCCGCCGCGCACCCGGGCGCGACCCTGCTGCAATCCGGTTCCTGGGGCGACCTGAAGGCGCGCTACGGCTGGCGGGTGGCGCGGCTGGCCGTGGGTGACGCCGATGCGCCGCGCGGGGGCGTGCAGCTTTTGACTCGAACGCGCCGGGTTCCGCCGCTGGGACCGTCGGTCGGGTTGGCCTACGTTCCACGCGGTCCGCTGGCGGAATCGGACGCGGACGCTCGGATCCTGATCGAGGCGGCCTCCGCGGAAGCGCGGCGCCTCGGGGCATCGCTGCTGCGGGTCGAGCCCGTGCACGCCCGGCACGCGGCCGTGCTGGAGGCACTGGGGTTTCGCAAGACCGAGGCCTTTGTGCAGATTCCGCGGACGGCCGTCGTGGATTTGGCGGCGGATGACTCCGAGCTATTGGGCTTGTTCAAGTCAAAAATGCGCTACAACATCCGGCTGGCTGGGCGGCGAGGCGTGGAGGTCGTGGCGGAGTCGAGCGAGGCCGGCTTCGACGCGTTCTATGAAATGACCACCGCCACGGCGGAGCGCCAGGGGTTTGCCGTGCATGCGGCGTCCTATTACCGCGACGTGGCGCAAACTTTCGGCGATGATGCCGCGCTCTTCGTGGCCCGCTACGAGGGCCGCGCCCTGGCGGCGCTCATGGCCGTCGCGTTCGGTCCCGAGGCGGTGTATCTGTATGGCGCGTCGTCGGACGCCGAACGCGGGCGCATGGCCCCGCACGCCACGCAGTGGGCGGCCATGCAGTGGGCGCGGGAACGCGGCTGCCGACGCTATGACCTCTGGGGGATGGCCGATCCGGACGATCCGCATGACCCGATGGCCGGCGTGCATCGCTTCAAGCTGGGCTTCAACCCGCGGCTGGTGGACTACCCGGGTACATACGACCTTTCGCTGCAACGCGTCCGCTCGTGGGTGCTGACCTCGGGGGTGTTGCGCGCGCGCACCGCGCTCCAGCGCCGGCGCGGACAGCCGCAAGGCTGAGGCCAGGCAGGTGCATCCGACCTTTGACGAGCTGATCGCGGGCCTGCCAGGCGCGCAGCCGATACGCGCGTCCGGCGCCCGCATTCGCGACATTGCGCTTGATTCCAGGGACGTGAGGCCGGGATCGTGCTTCGTCTGCCGACAAGGGTTCCGGGTCGACGGCCACGACTACGCACCTGCCGCGTTGGCCGCCGGGGCGGCGGCGATCGTCGCGGAACGCCCGGTCGAGACGCCTCCCCGCGTTGGCCTGGCGATCGTGCCTGACGGCCGCGTGGCCCTGGCCAGCCTGTCCCGCCGGTTTTGGGGCGAGCCGGATCGAGAGTTGGGACTCGTGGGCGTCACGGGCACGGACGGCAAGACCAGCACCTCGCGACTGATCGCCTGGATGCTGGGCGCCTACGTCGGCGGAGTCGGCGAACTCACGACCGTCAACACGCGGGCCGGCGGCGTGGACCTGGCGAAGGCCAGCCGGCTGACGACCCCGGAAGCCCCCACCGTGGCCCGGCTCCTGGCTCAAATGGTTCGGGAGGGCGACGCCTGGGCCGTCGTGGAAGTGGCGTCCCATGCCCTGGAACTGGCGCGCGTCGACGGCTTCGCCTTCGACCGGGCCGTCATAACCAACGTGACCCATGAGCACCTCGATCTGCACGGCACGCTGGAGGCTTATCGCGCGGCCAAGCGTCGGCTGTTGGACCTGCTGGCACAGGGTCCGGATGACGGACGCGGCAAGGTCGCGCTGCTCAATGCCGACGATCCGGTAACGGCTGGCTTTGCCGACGGGTGCCCGGTTGACGTCTTGACCTTCGGCGAAATGAATCCGGCCGACGTGCCGGCGCGCTACGCCGGCGTCACGCCTGAGGGCTTGGTGGTCGCGGGCTCATCGCCGTGGGGCCATTGGGAAGCGCGGACGCGCCTGCGCGGTCGCTGGAACGTCTCCAACGTGGCGGCCGCCATGGCGTGCGTGGGCAGTATCACGGGAGACCTGTCGGCAGGTGTGGGCCGGCTGGCCTCGTTCGCTCCCGTCAAGGGTCGCATGGAGACCATTCAGTTGGGCCAGCCGTTTCACGTGATCGTGGACTTCGCCCACACGCCGGCGGCGCTGACCGCTTGCCTGGCGGAGGTTCGGGCATTCACCTCCGGCCGGGTGCTGGCGGTCTTTGGCAGCGCGGGAGACCAGGACGCGGAGAAGCGCCCGCTGCTGGGCCGCGCCGCTTCGGAGGGCGCGGATCTGGCGATCGTCACCAACGAGGACCCGCGACGAGAACGCCCCGAGGACATTGCGCGCGCGGTGATTGCCGGAAGCACCCCTGGCGGCGCGCGCTTCGAAACGATTCACGACCGTCGTGAGGCCATTGCTCGAGCGTTCGACCTGGCCCGTGCGGGCGACACCGTCGTGCTGGCCGGCAAAGGCCACGAACAGTCCATTCAGTTCGCCCACCGGGAAGAGCCGTGGGACGAGGCCGCAGCCGCGCGCGAGGCGCTGGCCGAACTGGGTTACGGCGGCTGAGCGAAGCCGCTGCTCAGGCGGTGCAGCCTCCCGGCTTCACGCCGCTGCCGTTGGTGTTGAAGGAACTGCCGCAGCCGCAGGTTTGCTCCGCGCTCGGGTTCCTGACCGTGAAACCCCGGCCCATCATGCTGTCGATGAAGTCGATTTCGGCGCCGACCATCATGTGGGCGCTGGAACTGTCGACGAAGATGTCCACGCCGCGAGACTCCAGCACGATGTCGGTGGGTTCCGGGGCGCGGGCGATGGCCATGGCGTACTGGTTTCCGGCGCAGCCGCCGCCCATAACGGCAACCTTGAGCGCGCCGTAGGACTCGCCCTTGCCTTCCAGGATCTCGCGAAAGGCTCGGGCGGCACGCTGCGACAGGGATATCGCGGCGGCCGGCTCCGGAGACGGCGGGGCGGCCATCGGCAGCGACATCCGCTCGGCCGGTGGCTTGTCCTGCGGCAGGCCAATGCGTTCGCCCGTTTCAACCGCGCTCATGCGTTCCCCCAGCGACTATTGGAAACAGATTTCCGCTCGCTCCCCCGAACCTAGCACGCGAAAGCGACTTGCTGGAACACCGGGTCCCGAAATGGCCGACCGCGCCGATAAGATGGGCGCAGACCGTGCTCCCACGCCCAAGGACTCTCAGCCATCCGCGACGCATCCCGCCAGCCTGACGTTCGCGGCGCGGTGGTGGCGCTCATTCGGCGAGCCAGGCGTCCCCTCATTGTCTCGCATCGAAACCCGGACCCCGACAGCCTTGGTTCAGCCCTTGGGTTGGCGGCGATTCTCGAGGCGTTGGGCGCCTCACCGGTGTTGGCGGTCAGTCAGCCCGAGAACATTGATGCGGTGATGGCCTCAATCCCGGGGACTGAGCGATTTCACGCGCTGACAACAGAATTGCTGTCGTCGCCGCCGGACGCCCGACCGTTCGATGTCCTCTTCTCCGTCGACACGGCCAGCATGCGCCTTCTGAGCGCCGACGAGGACGTCCGAACGGCGCTGCGCGCGATTCGTCCGATCGTGAACATTGACCACCACGTCACCAACGACCGCTATGGCGACGTGAACTACGTGGTCTCGGACGCCGCCGCCGCGGCGGAAGTGATCTGGATGCTGTTGAGCACGCTGGGCGGCGGCATTTCGCGCGATGGCGCGATCGCGCTGCAGGCCGGGTTGGTAGCCGACACGCTCGGATTTCAGACGAAGGAGACGGGTCCGCGCACGTTGCGAGCGGCTGCCGCCCTGCAAGCGCTGGGCGGCGCCACGGCGGATATCCCGCGCCGGGTGCTCAACGTACGCACATTCGAAGCCACGCGCTTACTGGGCGCCGCGCTGGCGGCGGCGGTGCGGTCAGAAGACGGCCGCGTGGTCTGGACGCAAGTCAGCGAGCGGATGGCGGCGGATGTGGGTGCGCGCATTGCCGATTCGCAGGGCATTCCCAACGCTCTCCAGGATGTCGCCGACGCGGTGGCGGTGGCCGTGTTCTACGAAATCGATGCGTCGCGTACGCGCGTGAGTTTGCGTTCACAGGGGCCGCGGATCGACCGGGTGGCGGCAGCCTTCGGCGGCGGCGGCCACGCCCTGGCGGCGGGCGCCACCGTGGACGCGCCGCTCGACATTGCGACCGAGCAGGTATTGACCCGCCTGCACGAGGCGCTCAACGGACGATAGTTCCGGGCGACGCGCGTAACGCCGCGACAGTCTGCTGCGGTCTCATAGTGACCAAAGAGTTGGAGCCTGCCGTTGTTAGACTCAACGCACGCTTAGCAAGCGTTTTGGCTACTTGGATTAATCCGAGTCTGCGACTCCAAATAGGCTGCGGCGACTGATGAGGACCAGCGTGCAACGCTGCACAACACCAGCGAGGTCCCGCGCGAGGGCGGCGCTTCTCTACGTGTGCCTGGGGCTGGCATTTGCTTCGATAGCGGCGTGCAATGGCGACGTCGCGGAGACGCCGAGCGTGACGGTACCCACACGTGCGCCGCCGGTGTCCGAGAGCCCGGCGCCAACTGTCGCAGCGAGTTCGTCCGCGCCGACGGCCGCATCCCTGGCCGCTGCTCCGCGCGTTGCGTCAACCTTTACGCCCACGGCTGCGGCGGTCCCGGCGACGACTCCCACGCCGCCACTGGCAACGCCCCCGCCGACAGCGCCGCCGGCCGGACCGCCGCCCACGGCGACCGGGACGGCGCTATCGCCTTCGCCAAGTCCGTCGCCCACCGCTCCGTCGGTCGCATCGCCCTCACCGTCGCCTGGCCCAACCACGGCGGCTCCCGCGGCGTCGCCGACGGTCACCCAGCCGCCGGTGGCACCGCCGCCGACTCCTGCGCGGACGCCCACTCCACTGCGCGCGAACATCGGCCGCGTCGCCACCGCGCTGACCGTGGATGGTTTGCAGCGACCGCAGGACGTGTCGGAAGTGTTTGGACTCGACGACCGTATATTTATCAGCGTCGAGTTTCGCGATGTGCGCGAGGGCGCGCGCCTTGGCTTCCGCTGGAGTTCCGGCAGTTGCGGCGGCGAATTCGAGACTGGTCCGCAACAGGCGCTGCGGCGCGGGTACTTTGCGTTCTACGTGGACGAGACCAACTGCCTTGGCAAACACTCGGTTGCGATCACCGTGGACGGCGCCGTGGCGGCTGAAACTTCGTTCATGGTTGTGGACCAGCCAAGCGTCGCCCGCCAGTGATTGACCGCGCGCCCGTCGCCGTGGTTTGCTGCGGCCCGACCTTTCAGCCACTGCGAGCCGCCGCGTGAAGATCACTGACGTCACCGCCGAGCTATACGCCAAGCCGTACGACACCCCGATCAGCAACGGGAAATACACCTACACCGCATCCAAGAACGTGGTGGTGCGGATATCGACTGACGACGGTCTGGAAGGCTTTGGGATCTGCGGCGCGGGCGGCATCGCCGCGACGGCGCAGGGTGACGCCACCATCGCCACCGTCAACGACATGCGGCAGGCGCTGGTCGGCGAGGACCCGCGCAACGTCGAGCGCATCTGGGAATCGCTCTACCAGCCCAAGATTTTCGGCCGTAAGGGTCTGACGACCAGGGCTATTTCGGCCATTGACATCGCGCTGTGGGACATCGTGGCCAAGTCCTTTGAGTGCCCGCTCTACCAGGTGCTGGGCGGATTCACGGACGAGGTGCGCGCCTACATCGCCGGCGGTTACTACGCCGAGGGCAAGGGCCTGGCCGAGTTGCAGGACGAGATGCTCAGTTACGTGGAGCAGGGCGCCAACGCCGTCAAGATGAAGATCGGCGCGGTCCCGCTTCGCCAAGACGAGGTCCGCATCCGCGCCGTTCGCGACGCCATCGGCCCCGACATTGACCTGCTGGTGGACGCCAACAACGCCTACGTGCAGGCGGACGCGGTTCGCATGGCTCGCATCCTCGAGGAATACGACGCCTTCTGGTTCGAGGAGCCGGTTTCACCCGACAATATGCGCGGCAGCGCCGCGACGGCCCGTTCGTCGACGGTGCCGGTCGCCGCGGGCGAGAACGAGTACACCCGCTGGGGCTTCCGCGAACTCCTGGAAACCGGCGCCGTGGACATCCTGAATCCCGACGCGATGGTGCTCGGCGGCATCACGGAATACCGGAGAGTCGCGGCCCTGGCGGCGGCCTACGAGATTCCGATTGCGCCCCACGGCTTGCAGGAGATCCACATTCACCTGCTGGCGGCCTTCCCCATGCCGCTGATCCTGGAGTACTACAACCCCAACGTGGCCGGTCTGAACGAGGTCATGTTCCACGAGAAGCTGGAACTGACCGAGCGCGGCACGGTTCGTCTCCCGCAAGGCCCCGGCCTTGGCATGCACGTCAACTGGGACGGTCTGCGCGAGTACCTGGTGACCTGAGCGCGGCAGCCGGCTGAGACGCGGCCTGCGGCGGTGTGAAACACTGCGCCGCAGCCGACACCTAACTGGTAAGTCCTCATGCGCCCTAACCGTCTTCGCGAACTGCTGGACGCCGGCCAGCCCAGCTACAGCACCCACGTCCTCATCTCCTGGCCCGCGATCGTTGAACTGGTCGGCCAGACCGGGCAGTACGACTACGTGGAATTCGTCGCCGAGTACGCGCCCTACGACCTGTACGCGCTGGAGAACATCGGGCGCGCCATCGATCTCTTCGACAACTTCAGCGGCATGATGAAGATCGAGCAGGAGCCGCGGACCTACCTGACCGTTCGAGCCATCGGCTCGGGAATCCAGAACCTCCTGTTTGCGGACGTGCGAACGCCCGAGGAAGCGCGCGAATGCGTGCAGGCGGTCCGGGCCAGCACCCCGTCCACCGGCGGTAAGCATGGCGCGGGGTCGCGCCGCGACACCGGCTACGTACGCGAGGGCGGCAGCCAAGCATTCGTCGACGCGCTGGAACAAGCCGTGGTGATGCTGATGATCGAGAAGGACGAAGCCGTCCGGAATCTTGAAAACGTCATTGGCGTCGGCGGCGTGGACATGGTCCAGTTCGGTCCCACCGACTACGCCATGAGCATCGACAAGCCGGGCCAGGGCGGCTCCCCTGAGGTTCGCGAAGCCGAGGCCTACGTCATCAAGACCGCGCTCGGCATGGGCATTCAGCCGCGCGCCGAAATCGGCTCGCCCGACCACGCCAAGCGCTACCTGGACATGGGCGTGACGCACTTCTCGATCGGCACCGACATCGGCATCCTCTCCAGCTGGTGGGCCCAGAACGGCGAAGCGCTGCGCGCCGCCGTGGACGGGGCCTAGTCGGAGACTGACCCGCACCGGATCGGCAAGGCGGTGAGTGACGGACACACCGCTGACGTCGCCGTCGTGGGCGGCGGCATCGTTGGCCTGGCCTGCGCCTGGGAACTGCGAGAACGCGGCCTGCGCGTCACCCTGATCGAGCGCGGGCGGCCGGCGCGCGAGTCCACCTGGGCCGCCGCGGGGATCATTGCCGCCCACCAGTACGGGGCCGGCCCCGGACCCCTGTTCGACCTGCTGCGCCGCTCGCTCGCGGCCTATCCGGAATTCCTGGAACAGGTTGGGGCCGATGCCGTGGGTTGGTGTGCCGACGGCATCCTCGCCGTCGCGCGCACCGACGAAGACGTCACGGAACTCACGTCGAGAGTGTCGTGGCTGACGGACGCCGGATACCCGGCCGAACGCCTGACACCGTGGGAACTCCGCGCGCTGGAACCGTCGTGTACCGGTCCCGTTGAAGCGGCGGCGCTGTTCCCGGCCGACGCCTCGCTGGATCCGCGCCCGCTCGCCGCAGCCCTGGAGCAGGCCGTTCGGTCGGCTGGCGTCGAGGTATTGACGGACTCACCCGCCACCTCTATCCAGGTCACCGGCGGCCGCGCCGCGGGCGTCGGCCTGCGCGACCGGTCTATCGCCGCCTCCGCGGTGATCCTGGCCGCCGGCGCCTGGTGCGCCGGCCTGGCGCCGGGCTTCCGGCTGCCCGTGCGTCCCTGCAAGGGGCAGATGTGCGCCGTGCGCGCCGAGGGACCGCGTCGAGCCGTTAACTTCCCTGAGGGCGTCATCGTGTCGCGCGCCGACGGACGCGTCGCGCTGGGCGCCACGCAGGAGGACGTGGGATTCGACGCCCACATCGACGCCGACGCCATCCGGCAGGTCCACGGCGATGCCGCCGCCCTCGTTCCCGGACTTTCCGATGCCGAGATCGTGGAGACCTGGATGGGTTTCCGCCCCCAGTCAGCCGACGGATTCCCGGTCATCGGCCCGACGGCTGTCGAGGGACTCGTCGTCGCCACCGGGCACTTCACCAAGGGCATCGCCCTGGCGCCCGTGACGGCCGAACTCGTCGCCGACCTCGTATGCGACGGTCGGCTTGACCCGCTGCTGGTGCCCTTCGGACCGATTCGCTTTAACTGAACCCGGGCTTAGTCTCCGCTCCGGCGTGTACCATTGATCAATCGGCCGAACCCATGGCTCGATCCTGAGCAGGGCGACCGGCCCCTGGTAGGCGTCAGTCCGCGTGCGTTTTTGGCGCCAGGATCATGACACCTAGCTAGAGCCTTGATTGGCTGCTGTATTGCGTGGAGGTATGCGATGAAAAAGCTCCTTGGAATCTCTGCGGCACTGCTGGTTGCCGGTGCGGTCATCGTCCGATTCAATCGAAAAGCCCTGGAGGCCGGCCGGCCGCTCGCGGCCTGGGCGAAGGCGGGGGCTAGCCGAGTTCAGGCGACCACCAAACGGGCGGCGCGAACGACGGGCGCCACCGCCACAGGCGCGGTGAGTCGCGTCCGCCAGAACGTTGGTACCAACAGACCGCCGCCGGAGAATGGCAAAACCGAATCGTCGGAATTCGGCGAGAACGGCTTGACGGAGTCGTCGGAAATCAAGGAGCGCGACGCAGCCGAGTCTTCGGAAGCCGAGAGGGTATAAGTCCGGGGCAGTCGTCGTTCAACACGGCCGCAGGCTCGACGCCGGGGCGTTCTGAGGACGGTTCGGCAAGTCCTCATGGCGAGTCGCGTGCCGACGGACGCGTCGCGCTGGGCGCCCCGCAGGAAGACGTGGGGTTCGACGCCCACATCGACGCCGGCGCCATCCGGCAGGTCCGCGGCGCTGCCGCCGCCCTCGTCCCCGGACTCACGAACGCCGAGATCGTTGAAACCTGGATGGGCTTCCGTCCCCAGTCGGCCGATGGCTTCCCGGTCATCGGCCCGTCGCCCGTGGAGGGACTCATCGTCGCCACCGGCTACTTCACCAAGGGCCTAGACCTTGCGCCGGTGACTGCCGAACTCGTGGCCGACCCCGTATGCGACGACCGCCTGGATCCACTCGTCAGACGTTTCGGCCCGGACCGCTTCGCCTGAGGAGATGGGCTAACCCAACTGATATTGACTGACGCGAAGCGTACGTTACTCTTGTAAACACTGCGGTTGGTAACGGGCTGAGCAGCTAGTTGAAAGTCCCCCGCCTCGCTCGCTTTCGATTGCCCCGGCTTGCCGTCATCGCGGCAGTCGTGGCTGTAGCGGCGGCCTTTGCGTTAGGCCCCTTGAGCGCTGGGGCGTTGCACGATGATCCTCCGCGTCTGGAGGTTGATGCCTCTTGCGGTACCGAACCGCTGGTGCTGGGCGACACCGTGACCTGCCGAGTCACGATTGCCAATGTAGGCGGGACCGACCTGACCAACGTCTTCCTGCTTCACTACACGTTCCGTGGATACCTTCCGGTTGAGGGCAAGAAGCAGGCGCTGGGTGACTTAGCTACCCACGAGTCAAAGATTGTCGAAACGTCCTTCACGCTGTCCATGGCCGATTACCCGGGACCCCTAACCCAAGTATTCGGAACCACCAGCGACCAGACGGACGCCGAGTGGATCTACGTTCCGGTACCACTGGTTGCGCCGCCGCCCCTGTTTCCGCAGCCGGAACCCACACTCATCGCCACACCCAGCCCCACACCCGTGGCCACGCCCAGTCCGACGCCAGCGGCCACACCTAGCCCGACGCCGGTCGCCACGCCCAGTCCGACGCCCGTGGCCACACCCAGCCCGACCCCCGTGGCCACACCCAGCCCGACGCCCGTGGCTACGCCCAGCCCCACGCCTGTGGCCACGCCCGGCCCCACGTCCGCGTCCACACCCAGTCCGACCCCAGCGGCTACCCCCAGCCCCACCCCAGCGGCTATACCCAGTCCGACGCCCGCGGCTACGCCGAGCCAATCACAGGAGCGCCCATCGTCGGACAGTCCTGCCAGCTCGACCGTCGCCGAGTTGCGAGCCAATGCCGAGGCGTTCGACTACACCGTGGGAACGCCGGGCGGAAGCATCACCTACGCCACCATCGGCGAGCCTCTGACCTTGAATCCGGCCCTTGCGAACGATTCGTCCTCATCCGGCATCCTCGGCTACCTCTTCGAAGGTCTCACCCAAACCTCGTGGTTGACCAACGAGGTCGAGCCGCGACTGGCGGAATCCTGGGAACGCTCCGACGACGGCCTGACCTGGACATTCCATTTGCGCCGCGATGTCCGGTGGCACGACGGACAGCTGTTCTCGGCCCAGGACGTTGCCTTTACCTTCAACCGGATCATCTATAACGACGACATCGACACCGGAGATCGCGCGCCGTTCAACTTCCGGGTACTCGACGCCGAAAGCGGCGAGTGGACCGAAGAGCGGATGACGATCACCGCGATCGATTACTACACGGTGCGGTTTGTCCTGCCGGTGCCCTTTGCGCCATTCCTGCGTGCCATGGGAACGGCCATCTATCCCAAGCACATCCTTGAGCAGTCCGTGAATGACGGCACGTTTGCGGAGACCTGGGAGATCGAGACCGATCCTGCTGAAATCGTCGGTACCGGACCCTTCACGATCGCGAGCTACGTTCCCGGAGCGAGCCTTGTCCTGCAGCGCAACCCGCGCTACTGGCTGAAGGACAGCGAAGGCACTTCGCTCCCGTATCTGGACGAAGTCATGTACATCATCGTCGAGGACTTGGAATCCGAACTCACGAAGTTCCGATCGGGCGAAACGGACGCCCACGGCGTCCTGGGCGAGGAATTCGCGACGCTCGATCCGTTGCAGGAGGCTGAGGACTTCACGATCTTCAGACGCGGTCCCACCTTCGGCTCAACGTTCCTGGCCTTCAACATGAACCCCGGCAGGGATGCTGAAGCCGGTGAGCCGTTCCTGGACCCCGACAAGCTGCGCTGGTTCGAGAACACCAGGTTTCGCCAGGCCGTCGCGCACGCGATCGACAAGGACAGCATTATCGATGGCGTGCAGCACGGCTTGGGCTACCCGCAGTGGGCCTTCATTAGCCCCGCCGCCGGCGACTTTCACAACCCCGACGTTCGGCAATACGACTTCGACATCGATAGAGCCAACGCCATCCTGGACGGCCTCGGCTGGATGGATAGCGACGGCGATGGCGTCCGCGAGGACTACGCCGGAAACGCGCTCGCGTTCACGCTGGCGACAAACGCGGACGAAAACACGGTGCGTCGCGAGGTGCAGCGGATCGTCCACGAAGGTCTCGCCCGAATCGGGGTCCAGGCCGACGTCGTGTCGATTCCGTTCGGCGACCTGGTCGACCAGTTGACCAACACCCACGATTGGGAAGCCGTGGTTATTGGCTTTGGCGGCGGCGCCGAGCCGCACTTCAGTATTGGCTTCTGGCACAGCAGCGAAGCCCTGCATCTCTGGAACCCGAATCAGGTCACCCCCGCAACCTCCTGGGAGGCCGAGATCGACCGGCTCTTCGTCGAAGGCAGCCAGGAGCTGGACCACGAGCGGCGGGTCCGGCGCTACCACCGGGCCCAGGAAATTGCCGCCGACAACCTTCCCGTCATCTACACGACGCACGCGGAGCGGATCACGGCGGTCCGCAACGTCTTCGGAAACCTCACGCCCACCCTGTTCGGGCTCTGGGATGTCCGGTACCTCTACCGAACCGACCTGTAGATCGGACGCTTGCGAAGAGCGCACTGGAGACGCTGGCCGGAAACCGCTCCCCCTTCGCTCCGGCTTGCCGAAAGGGCCGAGCTTGACAGTGATTGGCCGATGCGTGACGTTGTCGCCGGTACTGATCGGGAGCAGTTGACCCAGGGATGTTTGCTGCCCGCGTAAAGCCCTTCCGTTCGACTCGCTTTGCCGTCATCCTGGCGGTTCTGGCCGCGGCGGCTGCCTTGGTCGTCGGCCCGTCAAACGCATCCGCGTCGCACTCCGAGATCCCGGCCCTGGCGGTCAGCGCCGCCTGCGACAGCCAGTCGGCGATGCCCGGCGACACGGTGTCTTGTCGAGTGCGCGTGTCCAACACCGGCGGTACCGAGCTGACCGGTTTGTTTCTGCTGCACTACCCGTACGCAACGAATCGGCCTATCGACAACTACGCAGGCAATCCGCCGCTACCGCTGGGCGACCTCGCCACGCACGAGTCACTGGTGGTATTCACCTCATACAAGGTGTCGGACAGCGATCTGCCCGGACCGCTCGTTCAGACATTCGGCGCGGACAGCGATCAGACCGACGAGATATGGGCGTACGCCACCACACCACTGCGTGCATCCGCCGGGGCAGCAACAGTTTCCGCGCTACGCAGCGCCACCGTGGCCGAGTTGCAAGCCAACGCCGAGGCCTTCGAGTACGCCGTTGGCACACCGGGCGGAAGCGTGACCTACTCCACGATCGGCGCTCCGCTGACCTTGAATCTGGCGCTGGCCAACGACTCGTCGTCAACCGGAATCCTTGGGTATCTCTTCGAAGGTCTTACCGAAACGTCCTGGCTGAACAACCAGGTCGAGCCGAGTCTCGCGCAATCCTGGGAGCACTTCGATGACGGATTGACTTGGACGTTCCAGTTGCGTCGTGATGTGACCTGGCACGACGGCCAGCCGTTCACCGCCGCCGACGTGGACTTTACGTTCAATCAGATCATTTACAACGACGACATCCCCACCGGTAGCCGCGCGTCATTCGCGTTTCGGGTCTTCGACGCGGAGACCGCGGAGTGGCGCGAAGAGCGCATGACGGTCACCACAATCGACGACTACACCGTCCAATTCGTGCTGCCGGTGCCATTCGCACCGTTCCTCCGCTCCATGGGCACCGCCATCTATCCGAAACACATCCTTGAGCCGTACGTGGACGACGGGACGTTCAACTCGGTGTGGGACATCGAGACCGACCCCGCCGAGATCATCGGCACCGGCCCCTTCACTCTCGAGACTCTCGAGCCGGACAGCCTCATCGTCCTCAAGCGCAACCCGAGCTACTGGATGACCGACAGCGCGGGCAACCGTCTCCCGTACCTGGACGAGGTCAGGTACCTGGTGGTGGACGGCCTGGCCGACGAGCTCCCCAAGTTCCGATCAGGTGAGACGGACGTTCACGGCGTTTTGGGCGAGGAGTTCGCGACCCTCGAGCCGGTGCAGGACTCTGAGAACTTCACGCTTTACAGCCGCGGACCCACCTTCGGTTCGACATTCCTGGCCTTCAACATGAACCCGGGGAGCAACGCCGAGACCGGTGAGCCGTTCCTCGCGCCCGAAAAACTGCGCTGGTTCGAGAACACTCGCTTCCGCCAGGCCGTGGTCCATGCGGTGGACAAGGCCGCGATAATCAGTGACGTCCAGCACGGGCTGGGCTACCCGCAGTGGGCCTTTGTCAGCCCGGCCGCTGGCGATTTCCATAATCCCGATGTCCGTCGCTACGAGTACGACATCGAGAGAGCCAACGCCATTCTCGACGGCCTCGGTTGGATGGATGAGGACGGCGATGGAATTCGCGAGGATTACGCCGGCAACAACATCAGGTTCACCATGGCCACCAACGCCGGCAATGATCTTCGCCTCCGAGTGCTGGAGATCATCCAGGCCGGTCTGACGGAGATTGGCATTCAGGCCGATATCAGCGTGATCGAGTTCGGTGAGATCGTGGACCAACTGACCAGCAGCTACGAGTGGGAATCGATCCTGATTGGCTTCGGCGGCAGTTCCGAGCCGCACTTCAGCATCTCGTTCTGGCATAGCAGCGAGTCGCTGCACCTCTGGAACCCGAACCAGTCCGAGCCCGCGACGACCTGGGAAGCCG
Source organism: Chloroflexota bacterium (assembly GCA_022820025.1). Lineage (GTDB taxonomy): Bacteria > Chloroflexota > UBA11872 > UBA11872 > UBA11872 > UBA11872. The sequence goes on along the minus strand of JAJEGF010000004.1, from coordinate 42,051 downwards.
AAATCGATTCGCTCTTTATCCGGGCCAGCCAGGAACTGGATCATGAGGAGCGGATTCGGCTCTACCACGAGGCGCAGGAAATTGCCGCTGAGCATGCGCCGGTTGCTTACACCTCGCACTCGGAGCGCCTCACCGCGGTCCGCAACGTGTTCGGGAATCTCACGCCTACCCTGTTTGGGCTCTGGGACATCCGCTACCTCTACCGAACGGATCTATAGACCGGAGGGCGTCGCGTGGGCTCCGGCCTGACGGTGCTGGTGGTGCTGAACGGCGACATCGACTCGGCGTTTCTCGCTCGGCAACTGGCTGCGGCGGATCGAGTCGTCGCCGCCGACGGTGGGGCCCGGGCTGTTACCGAAGCCGGGGGCATCTGTGATGTCATCGTGGGCGATGGTGACTCGCTTGGCGCGCGAGGGTTCGCCGAAGCGGAAGCGGCCAACCCGGATGTCGAAGTTCGTCGCTTTCCCACCGCCAAGGACGCCACCGACGCGGAGCTAGCTCTGCGGGCCGGCCTGGAAGTTGATCCTGATCGAGTCATTGTGGTCGGCGCCTTCGGCGGCGCCCGCCTCGACCACGAGCTGGCGACCGTCATGTTGCTTGCCAACCCGAGCTGGCGTGACCGCGCGGTGGTGCTTGCCGACGGACGTCGCGAGGTTCGGCTGGTGACCGATCGAGCCGAGATACATGGCCGCGCCGGTGACATCGTCACGCTGCTGGCCGTGGACGGGCCCGCGCTCGACCTCCAATCCCAGGGGCTTGCTTACGAGCTTGACGGCCGCAGCCTCCAGGTCGGAACGAGCCTCGGCGTCAGCAACGAACTCACCGGTTCAGCGGCGATGTTGGAAGTCGGATCGGGCCTGTTGCTGCTCGTGCACGAGCACGGCTCGGCCGACAATTGACACCCCGATTCGCGCATGCGAGCGTTAGGTGCATAAAGCAACGGCTCGCGTTTCGACGAGCCTCAACAACTGAATCGTGGGGGAGCCGGGGGCAAGCCCGGCTGAGAAGGCGACCGGAGCCGTCGCCGACCCGTGGAACCTGATCTGGGTAATGCCAGCGTAGGGAGCAGGCTCGCGCAGATCCGCAGGTTGCACGGCAACCCGCGGATTTCGTCGTTCTTGAGGAGGATGGCGATGCCACGAGCAACCCTGGGGATTCAAGTGCAGTCGCTCGAAGGCTGCGACGATCTGGAGCCGATCAACGCGGCCATCGCGCACATCCAGGCGGCCGGACTCGAGTACGAAGTCGGTTCGCTGGAAACCACCATCGAAGGCGATGACGCCGCCGAACTGATGCAGGTCGCCATTGGCGCCCACCGCGCGGCCATCGCCAAGGGCCCGGATGCGATCCAGACCAACATCCGCTTGCTGGAGCGGCCGACCGGCCTGCAGACAATGCGTGAACGCGTCGCGCCCTTCCGCAAGCAAACCGCCGCTTGAACACACATCGCGTTGCACGGATAGCCCCGGCGCTGAGCGTGCTGGCGGCGCTGGTTGGCGTGTGGGAGCTGGTCACTCGGCTGGCCGCCGTGCCCGAGTGGTTGCTGCCGAGTCCGACCGTCATCGTGGTCGAGTTCGTCCAGTCGCTCCCGCAGCTCGCCCCGCACACCGCCCGCACCCTGCTGGAAGCCGCCATTGGCTACGTCGCGGCCCTGCTGCTGGCGTTCCTGGTGGCCGCGCTCATCGATCAGTCGGGCCTGGCCCGACGCGCACTGTCGCCGCTGCTGGTGACTTCGCAGACGATCCCAATCTTCGCCCTGGCGCCGCTGCTGGCCATCTGGTTCGGCTTCGGCATCACGCCCAAGATCCTGATCGTCGCCCTTGCGTGCTTCTTCCCAATCGCGGTCAGCCTGGCGGGCGGTCTGCGCAATGCCGACCCCGATATGCAGGCGCTTGTGCGGTCGATGGGCGGGAGCCGTCGGCAAGTCTTCAGCAAAGTAAAGCTGCCGTCGGCGATTCCGTCCCTGCTGAGCGGCATGAAGATTGCCGCCAGCTACAGCGTGATCGCCGCCGTGATCGGCGAGTGGGTCGGCGCCAGCCAGGGGCTCGGCCTCTACATGCTGCGCGCGTCCAGTTCCTTCCAGACGGCGCGCGTGTTCGCGGTCATCGCGATCATCGCGGTCTTGAGCGTTGCCCTGTTTCTTGCAGTCGATGTCGTCGGGCGCTGGATTGCGCCCTGGATCTACGTTCGAACGGAGGAGGCCCAGACATGAAGCTCACACGACGGCGCGCCCTGGGCGCGCTTGGCGCGGCGGCGGCGATTCCGCTGCTCAGCGCCTGCGGCGAAGCATCGTCCGGCCCGGCCAGCGTCACCGTCATGCTCGATTGGGTGCCCAACACCAACCACACCGGGCTCTACGTGGCGCAGGCCTTGGGCTACTTCGCGGAAGAAGAGCTCGACGTCACGATCGTCGAGCCTGGCACCGCCGGCGTCGAGGCCGCCGTGGGCTCGGGCGCGGCCAGCTTTGGCGTCAGCTACCAGGAAGCCGTGACGTTGGCGCGTGTCGAGGACGTGCCGGTGGTCTCCATCGCAGCGGTCATCCAGCACAACACGTCCGGCTTCGCCTCGCCGGTCGACCGGCGCATTCGCCGGCCCAAGGACTTCGAGGGCAAGAAGTACGGAGCCTTCGGCTCCGACGTCGAACGCCAGGTGCTCACCTCGCTCATGGAGTGCGACGGCGCCGACGTGAATGCCATCGAGTTTGTAGACATCGGTTTCACCGACCCGTTCGTGGCCTGGGAGCGGGGCGACGTTGACTTTGTCTGGATCTTCGAAGGATGGACCGGCGTCGAGGCCCAGTTACGCGGCATCGAGTTGAACTTCGTGCGGATGACCGATTTGGACTGCGTGCCGGACTACTACACGCCGGTGTACGTCACCGGCGAACAGTTGATTGCCGACCGGCCTGACGTCGTGAAGCGCTGGACACGGGCGGTGAAGCGGGGCTACGAGTACGCGATCAAGTACCCCGAGGATGCGGCTGAAATCCTGATCGCCAACGCGGAAGGCATCAACGCCGACCTCGTGCGCCTCAGCCAGCCGTGGTTGAGCCCCCGCTACGCCGAGGACGCCGACCGCTGGGGCGACCAGTCCCAGGCGGTCTGGGACGCCTACTCGAACTGGATGGTCGAGCGCGGCTTGCAGTCGCGCGTGATCAATACCTCGGACGCCATGGACAACAGCTTTATCCGGGACAGCTAGAGGCCAATGTCCGTTGGACCGCCGGTCTTGCGGCTGTCCGGCGTGTCCAAGGCTTACCCGGCCAATGGCGGGCACTCGGTCCAGGCGTTGCGCAACGTCAGCCTGGAGGTCGGCCGCCGGGAGTTCGTCTCCCTGGTCGGTCCCAGCGGATGTGGGAAGAGCACGCTGCTGGGACTGATCGCGGGGCTTGAGGAGCCGACGGACGGCGCGATTGAAATCGAGACCGAGGCTGACGGTACGCCCGGGCAGGTCGCCTATATGCCGCAGCGCGATTTGCTGTTGCCCTGGCGCTCGCTGCTGGACAACGCCACGCTCGGGGCGGAGGTCGGCGGCGGCGACCGCGCCGCGGCGCGCACGCGTGCGCAGTCACTGCTGCCGTCCTTTGGGCTCGATGGCTTTGCCGACGCGCTGCCCCACACCCTCTCCGGCGGCATGCGGCAACGCGCGGCCCTACTGCGCACTGTCCTGCTCGACCGGGACATCCTGCTGCTGGACGAGCCGTTCGGCGCCCTGGATGCGCTCACGCGCGCGGCGCTCCAGGAGTGGCTGCTCGAAATCTGGGAGCGCCTAGAGGCGGCTGTGCTGTTTGTCACGCACGATGTGGAAGAAGCCCTCTGGCTCTCGGACCGCGTCTACGTGATGACCCGACGCCCCGGCAGCATTCAGCTTGACCTGCCCGTCGGCTTGCCCAGGCCCCGCACGCGCGCCGTGCGCGGTACGCCGGCGTTTGCCGCCCACAAGCAGCGGCTGCTGGACGCGTTGCTGGCTGACACCGCCTAGCTGCGGATTGGCATCATGACTTCAGTTCGCGTCAATGGAGAAGGAGCCATGGAGCCGAATCCGCTGATCGGCGCCTGGCGACTTGTTACCTACGAGGCCCACGCGGGGGACGAGGTGTCATACCCGTTGGGCAAGGACGCGTCGGGATTCATCATGTACACGCCCGATGGCTACATGTCGGTCTTGATCATGGCCGCCGGCCGGAGAAACTTCGCCTCGGACGACATTCTGGGTGGCACCGACGAGGAGAAGCTGGCGGCGGCAGGCACCTTCATTTCCTACGGCGGCGCGTATGAATTCCTGGGAGACCGCGTCGTTCACAGAATCGAGACAGCCTTCTATCCCAATCGCGTTGGGACCGAGCAGGTCAGATACATTCACCTGGAAGGTGATGAGCTCCTCTTGACGACCCCGCCAATGGTCATCCATGGGAAATCGCGTTCGGGGCGTCTGCTGTGGCAGCGGGCGGCGCCGCGCAGCCCGAACGATTGAGGCACCGGCAGCCGTCTGACACGGCCTGGCTGCGTCTTGGCATCATGGCGGGGCCGGGCGCTGCGGAATCATCGACATGACGAGTAACCCCTCACGCCATCTCGCCGAGTTTGCCGCCGCAGTTTCACCCGACACTCTGCAGCCGGAAGTTGAAGCGCGCGCCCGCGGCCTGCTGCTCGACTACTTCGGCGTGCTGATCGGTGGCAGCGACCTTGCCGTGTCCAAGCGCGTCGCGACCTACGCCGTGCAGCCCGGCGACGGCGAGGCCTCGGTCCACCTGCGTGAACGGGCGCCGGCGCCTGCGGCGGCGCTGGCCAATGGGATGGCCGCCCACGCGCTGGAACTTGACGACGTAACCAACGAGTCCTCGCTGCACCCCGGCGTCGTGGTCTGGCCTGCCGCCATGGCGGCCGTTGAACGCGGCGAGGGGACGCTTGGCAATCTGCTGGCGGCCGGCGTCGGCGGATACGAGGCAACCATGCGGGTCGGGGACGCGCTCTACGCGCCCGCCACGTATGCACGCGGATTTCACCCGACCGGGGTCGCCGGCGCCCTGGGCGCCGCGGTTGCCGTCGCGCACGCGGGTGGGTTGGATGCCGACGGCATTCACCAGGCCCTGGGCCTGGCTGCTGGCCTGGCCGCCGGATCGATGGCCTACGTCCAGAACGGCAGCGACGGCAAGCGGCTGAACGCTGGCTGGGCCGCGCATGCCGGAATCGTGGCCGCCGACCTGGCCGCGGCCGGCGTCGTCGGCCCCATCGACGCCCTCACCGGGACCTACGGGCTGCTGGAGGCCTTCAGCAACGACCCGCGACCCGAGCTCCTGAGTGCGCTGGATCCCGACCATCCGGCCCTGCTCGACGTCGCCATCAAGCCCTACCCCTGCTGTCGCTACATTCATCCCGTAATCGACGCCTGTCGTGAGCTACGCGCCGCCAACGGCTTTCAACCCGACCAACTGCGCCGTGTCACTGTGAGCGTCCTTCCCGGCGGCGGCGAGATCGTCGCCGATCCGCCCGAACCGAAGCGTCGTCCCGCCAACCGCGTGGACGCCCAGTTCAGCGTGTACTACGGGGCCGCGCAGGCCCTGGTCCACGGCCGGCCGACGCTGGCGAGTTTCGGCGAGCCGCATCTCTGGGATCCCGAGGTGCTGCGTGTCGCCGATTGCATCGAGGTTGCCAGCGACCCAACGCTGGATGCCGCCTATCCGCAGCGCTGGGGCTGCGTGCTCAAGGTCGAGTTCGCCGGCGGCGAGGCTCGAACCGTGCGCGTCGAAGACCCGCGCGGCGATCCAAGGCGGCCGTTGAGCGATGCGGAACTCGTGGAGAAGTTTCAATCCGCCGCTGTTCCGGTGGATTCGGATCTTGCCGAAGCCGCTCTCCGTGGCGCGCTGCACGCCCCGCTCGACACGCCCCTGGCAGAACTGGTTCAGGCGGCTCAGCCCGTATAGGACCTGCGGACGGCTCACGCTAGACTATGGGCTAAGAGTCTCAGTGTTGGAGATCTCTGTCCGGGGTAGCTATGAGTTCCAACGGCGCGGTCAGCAAGAACACCGAAACCGTCAAGCGCGGCCTGGCGCAAATGCTCAAGGGCGGCGTCATCATGGATGTCGTCACCGCCGAGCAGGCCAGCATTGCGGAAGACGCTGGCGCCGCCGCGGTCATGGCGCTGGAGCGCGTCCCTGCCGACATCCGCGCGGACGGCGGCGTGGCCCGCATGGCGGACCCGGAGAAGATCCTGGAAATCCAGGCCGCCGTCACGATCCCCGTGATGGCCAAGTGCCGGATAGGCCACTTCGTGGAAGCTGAGGTCCTTCAGTCGCTCGGCGTTGACTACATCGACGAGTCCGAAGTCCTGACGCCCGCCGACGAGGAGCACCACGTCGCCAAGGCAGGCTTTGACGTTCCCTTCGTCTGCGGCTGTCGCAACCTGGGCGAGGCGCTGCGACGCATCGGCGAGGGCGCGGCCATGGTTCGCACCAAGGGAGAGGCCGGTACCGGCGATGTTGTCGAGGCCGTTCGCCACATGCGGCGCGTCATGTCCGAGTTGCGCCAGATTCAACACATGCGCCCGGACGAGCTATACGCCTACGCCAAGGAGATTCAGGCCCCGCTGAACCTGGTGGAGGAGGCCGCCGAACTTGGCCGCATGCCGGTCGTCAACTTCGCCGCCGGCGGCATCGCCACGCCGGCCGACGCCGCGCTCATGATGCGGCTGGGATCGGACGGCAACTTCGTCGGCAGCGGAATCTTCAAGTCCGGCGACCCGGCGCTACGCGCCCGGGCGATCGTGGAAGCCACTACGAACTTCGAGGACTCGGCGCTCGTGGCCGAGGTCTCGCGAAATCTCGGTGAGCCCATGGTCGGCATAGCCAACAGCTCGCTTCAGCCCGAGGAGATGCTTGCCGGCCGCGGGTGGTAACGACGCGAGGTACGCGTGAGCGTTCGCATCGGCGTCCTCGCGCTTCAAGGCGATTTTGCCGAACATGGCGCCATGCTCGGCAGGCTTGACGCCGAACCCGTTGAAGTGCGGCAGCGGTCCGACATGGACGGCATCGCGGGGTTGATCATCCCCGGCGGGGAGAGCACCACCATCGGCAAGCTGATGGAACGCTATGCGCTCCGCGGGCCCATCCAAGCTCTGGCCGAGGCCGGAAAGCCAATCTGGGGCACCTGCGCCGGCCTGATTCTCATGGCGCGAGATGTTGGCCGCCGCCAGCCCCTGCTCAATCTGCTTGACATAACAGTCGAGCGGAACGCGTTTGGCCGTCAGACCGACAGCTTTGAAACCGACCTTGAGATCGAAGGCATCAGTGGCGGTCCCTTCCACGCGGTCTTCATCCGGGCGCCGGTCGTCCGCGCGGTGGGACCGGGCGTGCAGGTGCTGAGCCGATTGGACGATGGAACGATCGTGGCGGTGCGGCACGGTCGTCTCTTCGGAACGTCCTTCCATCCTGAACTCACCGGAGACACGCGGTTGCACGCCGGCTTCGTCGAGATGGCCAGGCACGCGTGATGCCCGGCGTCTCGCGGCTTCGCCCGTGGCACGCGCCGGCGCTGGCGCGCAACTTCATCCTCGGTACCAGTCCGCGTGAACACGTGGCGCCGGTTGCCGGACCCACGCCCCCGGCCTTCATGGCCCTGGCGGCCACCGTCCCGGGGCTCGTGCCGGACATGCGGGGGTATGCCGCCTGGACAGATGAATCGATGGTCGGCTTCGCGCTGGCGGAATTCGTGCCCGATCGACGCCGGGCCAATGTCTCCGTGCTCACCATTGCCCTGTCCGCCGACGATGTAGTGCCGGATTCGGCTGAACTCGCGGCCTGTGCCGCCTTGCTTGAGCGGCTGACGGTGGACGCGGCGTCTCGCGGGTATGTGAGCGTATTTGCCCGTGTGCCTCGCGCCAGCCGATTTCGAGAGGTCTTTGGACGCGTGGGCTTCGTTGGCGCCGTCAGCGAGGACGTGTACACGCGACGTCCGGGTCCGGTCGCCGATCCGGGGCCGATTGCCGGTCTGCGACCCGCCGAACAGGCGGACGCCTGGGACATCTCCCAGCTCTACCGCACCATCACGCCCGCGGCGCTGCAGCTGGCGGAGTCGCCGGGTGGAGAGCGTCCGTCGGTTCCGCGGCGTCGGCTGCCGCTGCTCGGCGGCGGCCGGTCGCCCCAGGAATTTGTTGTCGACGGTGAGCGAGGCCTTGACGGCTGGCTGCGCGTGCATCCGGGCACCCGCGGTCGCCACACCGCCGCCCTGATGGTCCATCCGCGTTGCGCTGCACGTACGCGCCCGCTGCTCGGCTACGCGGTCTGGCTACTGATGGACTCCGGACGTCTGCCGGTCCGGGTCGTTGTGCATGCGCACGAAGACGCGCTGCGCCGCGCAGTGCAGGATGAGGGCTTTGCCAAGACCGAGGAACGCGAACTGCTGGTCAAACACATGACCGTGCGAATCGCGGCTGAAGTGCCCGCGCAGGCCCTCGACCGGGCGACGAGCTAGGCCGGCGTGGCAACCCCGGACCTCCTCCAGCCGCCCAGGGCCGTCGACGCGCCGCATATTCAATCCGGGGATGACGACGAACTGAGGGACCTGGTTGCGGCGCTGCCGGTCAAACTGCAGGACGACCTCCGCACCGTATCCGGCTGGACCGAGGTCGTCGAGATCGTGCTCGATCTTGGTCGAGTGCCCGAGATTCGCCTCAGCGATGGATCCGAGCGCCTCCTGCCCTGGCACGTCGAAGCCGACCACATCGCGGCAGTCGTGGAAGCCATTGGCGAATTCACCGACGATAACCGCGCCGGAGTTCCGGGGACCCTCCACCGGTTCTCCGCCATCAGAAACCGATCGGGTCGAGTCGTCGGGCTGACCGTTCGGCGCGGACGAGCTCTGTACGGCACCACCGCGATTGTCCGCGACATCGTCGCCGGTGACCACAGCCTGCTGCTCCTCGGCCCGCCCGGCGTGGGCAAGACCACCATGCTTCGTGAGATGGCCCGCGTGCTGGCAAACGATCACGGCGCCCGCGTGGTAATCGTCGACACCTCGAACGAAATCGGCGGCGACGGCGATGTTCCCCACCCCGGCATCGGCCGCGCCCGGCGCATGCAAGTCGCCGCCCCGGACCGCCAGCACCGGGTAATGATCGAAGCCGTGGAGAACCACATGCCCGAGGTCATCGTCGTGGATGAAATCGGAACGGAACTCGAAGCCGAGGCCGCCCGTACTATCGCCGAGCGCGGCGTGCGCCTCATCGCCACCGCGCACGGCCAGACACTGGACAACGTGCTGCTCAATCCGTTGCTGAGCGATCTGGTTGGCGGCGTCGAATCCGTAACCCTGAGCGACGACGAGGCGCGGCGGCGCCGTACCCAGAAGACCGTGCTGGAGCGCCGGTCGCCGCCAACCTTCGACACGCTGATCGAGTTGCACTCGCGCGATGCCTTTGTGATTCACAACAACGTTGCCGGGTCCGTGGACGCCATCCTGCGCGGTGGCGCCGTGCGGGCGGAATCGCGGATGCGGCTGGCGGACGGTCGGGTGCTGCGCGATACGAATGCCGAGGCTCGCGTGAGCGTTGAGGGCGCCCTGTCGGAACCGGTGGACGCCGGCGACGCGCGCGTGGACGACGGCCGCTTGCAGGTGTTTCCCTTCGGCGTCAGCCGTAGCCGAATGGAGCACGCGATCGCCAATAGTGCAACCGACGCGATTCGCCTGGTGCGGCACCTGGCCCAGGCCGATGTTGTTGTGACCCTCCGCAGCTTTCACCGCAAGCGCGCCCGCGTATTGCGCGACGCCGAAGCCCGCGGCCTGCCGGTGTATGTGCTCCGGAACAACACGGTGACGCAGATGGAGGCCTGCCTGTCGACACTTCTCGACATGGAACGCCCTGATGAGCCGCCGCCTAAACAGCCCGCGCAGGCCAACGCCGGCGCACGCGGCAACGGCGCGCCCCGCCAGCATCTGCGCACCCCCGTCAGTACGCGCCCGAGGCTCGCATGATTGACGACAACCCGACCGGGCTTTTCATCGTTCTTGAAGGTCCCGAGGGCAGCGGCAAGACCACCCAGGCCCAATTGCTTGGAGATGCCCTCCGTCAACAGGCGCTTGATGTGGACCTGACCCGAGAGCCGGGCGGCACCTCGCTGGGTGAACGGCTACGCCGCGTCTTGCTCCAGGAGCAGGACATGCAAGCCGTGGAGCCGCGCGTGCAGGCGCTGCTGATGTCGGCCGCCCGCTCGCAACACGTGACCGAACGGATTCGTCCGCACCTCGAACGCGGCGGCGTGGTGATCTGCGACCGGTTTTTTGCCTCAACCCGCGCCTACCAGGGTGGCGGTTTTCGTCTGCGACGCCGCGATCTCGAGAACTTGACGTCGTTTGCGATTCAGGGTGTCACACCCGACGTTACCGTGCTGCTCGACATTGACGTCGAGGACGGGCTCAAGCGCAGCCTCAGCCACCGCAATACGGACTGGGAAAAGGCCGGCGGCATCAACTGGCACGGCCTGGCCTTCCACCGCCGTGTTCGCGATTCCTACCTGGACCAGGCGGCGGACGACCCTGATCGCTGGCTGGTGGTGGACGGATTGCAGCCCCCCCGGGAGATTGCCGCGGAAATCCTGGGTCGCGTCCAATCCGAAGTGGACGCCCGCGACCTGCGGCACGTCACGGCGCCCGTGCAACGACTTCTCCCACTCAGCATCGCGTAAGCTGCCGGCGCCGCACGCCTCGCTTGATTGGTTCCCCCGCTGAAGCTCTTCTTCGGAATCGTGCAGGAGCCGGACGCCGACGTCCTGGCTGATTCGCTCGTCTCCGGCGGATTCCGCTTCACCCGCGTGCCCACGGCGGGCGGATTCCTGCGCGAGGGCAATACGACCTTCATCATCGGCGTGGATGACGATCGCATCGGCGACTTGCTCGGGATCGTGCGACGCAACGCCACGACCCGTATGCAGATCGTAAACCCGATGCAGTCGGCCCAGGATTCAGGCGAAGCGCGGCTGCCGTTCCCGGTCGAAGTTCAGGTGGGCGGCGCCACCATGTTCATGTTCGACCTCGACCGGGTCGAACAGATCTAGGCGGACCTGGACTTAGCGCGCGGCGGCCAGGACTGGACGCATCCGCTCCACGGCGCGCTCCAGGTTCTCCACCGAGTTCGCGAACGACAATCGCAGCGAATCGGCGCCCACGGTCCCAAAAGCCGTTCCCGCCAGCACCGCGACGCCCGCCTCGTTCAGCAGCCGGTCCGCGATCTCGTCAGTGCTGATTTTGAACCCGCTGAGTTGGGGAAACACATAGAACGCGCCCGCCGGACGCTGGCAATCCACGCCCTCCAGGCTGTTCAGGCCATCCACGATCACGTCACGTCGCCGCTGGAACTCCGCCACGAAGCCGTCCACGGCCTCCTGCGGCCCGGTCAGCGCTTCGACCCCCGCCATCTGGATGAATGCGGCGGTGCAGCTGGTGCAGTTGGTCTGCAGTTGAGCCACGGCTTCCGCCAGGCCCGCGTTCATCACCCCATAGCCAAGCCGCCAGCCGGTCATGGCGTACGTCTTGGAGAATCCGTCCAGGATCATTGTTTTGTCGGCCATGCCCGGGCAGGCCGCAATTGAGGCGTGCTCGATCTCGCCATACATGATGCGTCCGTAGATCTCGTCGCTGAGGACATGCAACGGCCGGTCCGCAACCAGATCCGCGATCGCGCAAATGTCCTCCGGCGGCAGAACGCCGCCCGTGGGGTTCTGTGGTGAGTTGAGAATCAGCAGCTTCGTTCGGTCGGAGAGCTTGGCCTTCAACTCGTCCAGATCCAGCCGAAACTGGTTCTCGGGCCGCAGCGCCAGCGGCACTGGGGTGGCTCCCACGAATCGGATGACCGACTCGTAGATCGGAAACCCGGGATCCGGATACAGCACTTCGTCTCCCGGACCGCACAGCGCCGTAATCCCGAAGTACATGATCGGCTTGGCGCCCGGCGTAATGACGACTTGCTCGGGCGCGACATCGATTCCGCGGGATTCTGCGACGTCGGCGGCGATGGCCTCGCGGGCCTCCGGGATTCCGGCCGACGGCACGTAGTGCGTGAAGCCGTTGTCCAGCGCCCGCTTGGCGGCTTCGATGATATTGGCCGGGGTGTCAAAGTCAGGCTCGCCGATCTCGAGGTGGATGATGTCGCGGCCTTCGCGTTCCAGGGCCTTGGCTCGGGCCAGGACGGAAAACGCGGTTTCGGTGCCGAGCCGGCTCATGGCGCCGGCCAGATCGGGATGAGGCATGGTGGTCATGGGCGTGGCAATTCGTTTCGGGGGACAGACTGCGGCTGACGGAGGGTCGCTTGCCGAATTCTATCGTGGCTGACTCGAATCCAAACGCGCCGGTGAACGTGCGTCCAATGCGCGACGATGACGCCGAAGCGGCGGCTCACCTGCTGCGCGCGGCTTATGGGACGCGCGATAGCGGAGCAGTTGCGGCAGCCGGCGCTCCCGACCTGCCGCTGTCTGCGGGCCGAATTCGCCGGTGGCGTCAGAATGCCGCGGCGGCGTGGATTGCCGAGGTCCGAGGTTACGGCCCGGTTGGCGCCGTGTTTGCCGTGGTCGAGCCTGAAGCGGCCTGGTTTGCTGGCCTGGGGGTCGAGCCAAACTTCCGGGGCGCCGGTGTGGGTGCCGCGTTGACGGATCACGCGGTCGAGTTCCTGGCGGCCAGTGGCCGTCCGGTCACTGGGATGGAGGTCGCGCCGACGGCGGTGCGCGCCGCCGGGATGTATGCACGCCGCGGCTTTCGGCCTGCCGATCTCACGGTGCGCTTGCGGGGCGCGGCTTCGGATCTCTGTGCGCCATTCGAGCCGAACAGCTGGCGAGAAGTCGCCGGCTCGGACCTGGACGACCACACGCGAGGCCGTGAACCGACACTTGTGGCCAGGGTCAAATCTCAGCCGCATTCATCGGCGAGCTACGTGTTGATCGGGCCTGATGTCAAGTTGCTCTGCGACCCGGATCCGTTGATACCTGGCGCTGGCGGGTCGTTGGACCTTCGGCTTGTGATGGCTGGCGTTCCGCTGAACCACGATATTGATGCCTGGATGCGTGCGGCCGCGCGCTCGGCGTTGGTTCGAGGCCTGTCGTCGCTCGACGTTGACCTCGCCCTGGCCGACGGCGTTTTGCTGCGTCGGCTGCTGAACCTGGGTCTGGCGCCAATCGCCTCAACGATACGACTGGTCGGCGACCAGGGCGCCTACGTTGCCTGGCGTCGTCGCAACGGACCTGTCGGGCGCTGGTCGTTCTAGCGCCTACGCGGTGGACTTGGTTGCGACGAGAATCATGCGGTCGCTGTCGGGCTCGAAGGGATCGAGTTGGGCGTTCCCATACACCTCCGGGCGGTCAAACCCGGCGGTTTGCAGTGCGGCTTCCAGCTCGTCCCGTTCCAGGTAGCGCAGCCGGAACGCCGTTGTGCGCCGGCGCACCGCTCCGTCGTCGCTCAGCGCGTCGTAGAAGTGCGCCGTATCGATGGTCTGAGCGTCGGGATCGATTTCCCAGGACACGAAGTGCGTGATCTCCGCGTCCCCCGGCCCGGCAAAGGTCGACTGGTGCCGAACCACACCGTCACGCATCGCCAGCCGGTCGGGTGACGGGTTGACGACGTCGACGGCCAGCAACCCGCCCGGCCGAAGAGCGTGGTGGGCGGCGCGCAGTGTGTCGTGAACGTCAGCCGCGGATTGCAGGTGAAGGAGTCCGTCAAGCGCGCAGAACGCCAGGCCGAACTCGGCGTGACCGCTGGCGTGCCTCATATCGCCACGTCTGAAACTCACCGGCAATCGGCGCGAGCCCAGATTCGTGTGCGCAATAGCCAGCATGGCCTCCGACGTGTCGACGCCATGAACGATGTGCCCGGCCTCGGCCAGGGCGATGGCCACACGGCCCGAGCCGCAGCCCAGTTCCAACACTGGACCGCCGGCGCGCGCCGCCAGCGCGCGGTACAGATCCAGATCATCGGTCCAGCCGCGGTGCTCGGCCTCGTACAGGTCGGCTATTCGCGCGTAGGGATCGTCTGACCTCTCACCGCGCACTACCGGATGCGCAGCCGGCGCAGCACGATGTCGGCCACGATCAGCGTCAAGATCACCAGGAGCAGCAGACCGAAGCTCGCGGTGCGATTCAGGGCGCTTACGGCCATGGCGGCCACGCCCACGGACACGAGAACGGCGTGCCGGGTGAGCGCCCACGTTCGAACCTTCGGCGGCGTGGCGGCGCCGCGCCGCAGCCAGTACTCGAACGTCCACGTGGCGAACAGCGCGCCGAAGGACATGGTGACCACCACGGCCAGGACATTGAGCCCGTGCGCGGGATCTGTGAAGACAAGTTGGAAACCCAAGAGGAGGAGGCAGGCCGCCGTGCCCATGCCCATGGCCAGCCAGAGCCACCGAGTGGCGTCAATCCGCTCGCGCGGTGCCGCGGCGGAGGCCTCGTAGCCGCGTGGCTCCGGGTCGCTGAGGTCTAACGTCAACTGCAGCTGGCTGTCGGGATCGCCTGCACTGCGTGCGGCGGCGGCGACTCGCGGGCGCTTCGGACGATGCGTTCGCCGTGTGGGCGATTTGGCCGCCGCTTTCGACTGCCGGGTGACGTCGTCGCGTCGTATCTGAATGGCTTGCCTGGAATCCGCGCTGTCCAGGTCATTCGACGTCGACCTGCGGCGCGAGACCCTGGCGTCAGGCGCCCTGCGGTCACCGGGTCGATTGAGCGCCGGCGAGCGGCGTTCCCCGCGAGGTCGACGGCGGGCGATGGGTTGCTGCGACACGCGGTCGTTGGTCTCCGATGCGAGCATTACCCGGCCTCACGGATGCCGCTGATGGTCGTCGCTGCGTCAGAAGCGTGCCCGTCCGTCAGGGAAGTCACGCGATCGAATCGGCCGAGGCCGGGCCTGATCGACTGTCCGGTGGCAATAACCTGCGGATAGCGCTGCGCCGCTCCGCCCAGGCTGGCAGCCGCCGCCACGGCTTGCAGGATCTCGCCATCGTGATCCGTCGCCGACTGTTCCAGCCAGATAAAGGCCGGCAAGTCCGTCGCGTCCAGCGGCGGACCGGCAACCGCGAAGGCCAGCGCAAATGCCCGCTCCACGTGCTCGCGGCTCCGGCCATCCAGGTCGACCGGCGCTCGCCACGCGGCTGCTCGCGGGTCCCAGACTTCCACGCAAAGACTCTCACCGCAGCGGGCGTCCCAGAAGCGGCCGGCGGTGGCGGCCGGCAGGATGCTCCGCAACTCGTGCTCGATTGAGGCCGGCAAGCTCTCCAGCGAGGCGTCCAGGGCGCCGCGCACAATGGTCTGGCCGATCTCGCGAATCCTGCGCGCACGCAAGGCTCGGTCAAGGCGGTCGTGGGCATCGTCGGGGTCAATGTCTGTGCACTCCACGCCGGCCCGCAGTTCCAGCGTCTGCACGCGTGTCTCGGTCCGGCGCGCCGCCTCGCGCGCCCGACGCAGCGAGCGGCGAATCTCTTCGGCTCCGATCGGGTCGGCGTCCAGGTCCGGGATGGCGGCTCGCGCTTCGGCCGACGTTGGATCGGCGTCGCAGTCAACCGCCAGCGCCCGCAGAGCCGCCGCCAGATCGGTCGAGTGTCGCCTCGAAGCCGCGTGGACGGTGCGGCCGCGCTGGGCCGCGCCGCGCGCGGCGCTGTGGGCTCGGTCGCCGCCAACCTGGGCGACGACGGCCGCGATCTGCGCAATCTGCACGGCCCTCGCCCGATCCGGCGCACGTTCGGATTGTTCGTCGAACCGCGCCGATATCTCGGCGACCAACGCGGCAAGTTCGTCGTTAACTCGAGTCTCGTCCCGCAAGGCGACCTGCCGCTTGAGTTCCAGATCCGCGGCGCCGCTCAACTGCTGCTGCAGATCCTGAACCTCTCGCAACGTGTTACGTCGCGACTGTTCAATGGCTTCCCGCGACGTCCCGATCTGCAGTTCGCCGGCCAGGCGTTCCGCCGCCCGCCGGGCGCTGGCCGCTCGCTCCAGTTGTGTGCGTCGCTCGGCCGCCGCAGCGACCTGCTGCTGTTCAGGGTCACGGCGATGCAAGGTCGCCACGCGCGCCTCCAAACGCCGAACCTCCCGCGCGGCATCCTCGGCTGCCTGTGACGCGGTCGCGGCTTCCTGGCGGAGCTCTTGCGACTCACGTCGACCGTCGCCGTCGGCCAGTTGGCGCAAACGAGCCGTGGCGCTGTCGCGGAGCACCAGGGCCCGCTGCGCGTCGGTTGGGACTTCCAGTCCCAGTTGCTCGAGCTGGTTCTCGATGCGAACGCGCACATTCCGTGCGTCGGCGGCAGCCTGCCTTCGCTGTTCCGTCTGCCGAAGCGCACGGGCCACGGTGTCCAGTTCGCGCTCCAACTCGTCCACGCTATCGCCGCTGCCACGTTCCGCCAGGGTCAGCCAGATGCCGGCCAGTGTGCCGACGAGGCCCACGGAGAGGCCCAGCGGCGCCAGCGGAGCGACGGCCAGGAGCCCAACCACGCCCGCGCCAAGGCCAGCCACCGCACTACCGGCAGCCAACCGCCGCCAACTCGCCCGCAGCCGGGCATCCTGCTCCTGGGTGCGGACCGCCGCCTCCAGGGTGTTCAGCTGATCGTGGAGCGTTGCCGCTTCGCTCTCGGCCCGGTCCGCGTTGTCGTCGTTGTCATTCGCATGCTCCAGCCACACGCGCCAGAGGCGATGCGCCGCTGGCAGGTGGGATTCGTCGCGTGCCCGGTCACTGAGCGTTCGCGTGCGCTTTGCCTGGGCGGCCAGGCGTTCGGCCTTGCTCCGGCTGGCCGAGAGCTCCTGCCGTGCGCGTTCCAGAGCGGCCACGTCCTCGCCGATGGACGAACTTGCATTCCGTGCCTGCTTTGCGGCCGCAGCGGCGGCGTCCGCTCGGTCATACGCGGCCAATCCGCGGTCCAGCGTTGTCAATCGCCGTTCGCTTGTCGTCAACGTGGAGCGCACGTTGACCAGTTCAGCAGCCTGCGTCTCGTACTCGACTCGCCGAGTCCGCGCTGCCTCGTGCCGCCGCATCGCGGAGTCTCGATGGTCCAGCAGGTGCGCCAGCGCCAGGGCGCGCTCGGCCTGTTCGACATGACGTTCAAGTCCCTGGGCCGCGGTCAGCATGCGCAGACGCTCATCCTCGGCCTCGGCGACAAGCCGTTCGGCCTCCTCAAGCTGATGAACCGCGCGGGCGGCCCGGTCGCGCCTGCGCACGTACGCAAGCCGCTGAACCTCGGCGGCGGCCGCGTTGTTGGCCTCGGCCGCCTTGGCCAGCGCGACGTGCAGCGACGCCAGGCGCTCGGCTTCCTCCAGATCCCGGCTCACCTCCACGCTGGCGGCCAGCACATTCATTCGTCGTGAGCCGAGCCAGGCGCGAACAACGTCGCGCAACCGGCCCGTCAACGGCTCCAGGTCGTGCGGGGGCCAGATAAGCGCGGCTAGTGCTTCCATGTCGGCGCCGAGCACGCGCTCCAATTCGCGTTCGATGCGCTCGCCGCCCGCAACCGGCACCAGGCCCGACGGCCCGCCTCGTGCCAGCAACGTCGTGAGCCGACCGTTCGGCGCGATTCGCCGCTCGATGGCATAGGCCGCGCCGCCGGCGACGATAGACGCACCCACCAGCGCACCCTCTCGCTGGCCAAACCCTGGCGCCACGTCGCCAAAAAGCGCGCAACGCAGCGCGGCGCTAAGCGTTGCCGCCGCCTCGGGCGTCGCCTCGATGAGATGACGGCCGCGCGGCAGAAAGGCGATATCCGCGTCCTCAATCTCGCCCACGTGATGGGCGACCAATCGCTCGAGAAAGATCACGTCACGGCCTTCGTCGGTTCGCGGCGTCGCGCAACCTCGGCCACGTGCGCCCGCGCGGCAGCGACCAACGCTCGCTCGCTGTCATCGTCAGCCGAGGCCAGGAGTCGGTCGCTGACGCGCCTGGCATTGACCAGGAAGGATGTTCGGGTCGAGGCGCTGGCGTGGTGTTGGGAGTCGGCAACGTGCAATTCGTCAATGGCAAAACGCAGCAGCGTGCCCGCCGAGGCCGCCTGTTCAACCAGGCGCGGCGGATCGAGTTCGTGCCAGGCGGCGCGCGACATCTGACCGTGCAGCTCAACGTCCAGGATGCCGGCCGTGCCCAATGCCGGCGCAATCAAGCTCGCCACCTCGCTGCCCGAACGCGGCGAAGCGAACGAAAGCCGGGCGGGCCGCAGAACTTCCGTCGGCACGAACGAAGGCGTCGCGCCAGCCGCCGGGTCGATATCCAGGATCACAAAGCCGGGCTCCGCGCGCCCGTCAAGCGAAGGGCCGGCCCACCCCGTCGCAACGATGGGAACATCGTCGAGGCGATCGGGCGGGGCACGATCAGCGCCGGTATCGACAACCAAGTCGGCGGAACCGGCAGGCAACGAGCGTCCGGCGCTTTGGCTCTCACCGGTGGAAATCTCGATGACCAAATCCGCGTCGCCGCCAGCAGCCAAGGCGCCGCCAGTCACCAGGCCGATCTGAAGGTCGGCGACCGGCGCCACGACAGCCCCGGGGCCATGTGCGGTCAGCAGCGCGTCGACGAGACCGACGTCTGCCAGGAAATCCGTGCCGTCCGAAACTTGGCGTGACGGGTCACTGATCGCTACGACCGTCATTCCCCTACGCCGCGCGATTCCGAGCGGAGCCATCGCGGCCCGCGCGTCTTCGAGTGACGGCGGCGTTTCGGCAAACAGGCCCTGACCGAAAACAATCCCCTGGCATCCCGCGCGGGTCGACTGCTCAAGGACGTCCGCGAACGCTTGGTGCGTGAGCGCACGAAAGCGGTCGCGCTGTACGGGCGGGAGCGCTGCCGGGCGCGCGCCAAGCTGAAAGCCCGCGGCTATGGCGAGACGGGCGCGACCCTGCAGAGAGCGAACGATGCGCACGGAGACAAGCTCATCCTTGCCCCCCGTGACGCAGGCCGCACAATCCGCACGGCCTGACGCCCGAGATGGTATCACCCTGGCGGCGCGTCGCCGCGGCCGACCTCCCGGACGCTGGCGCCATATACGGCGGCCGTCTACGTTGAGACGAAGAGCGGCGGCGTGCGTTCACCAAGCTGTCGCGACGGTCCCAGGACGGTGCGCGAACTCCTCGATTCCAACCGGATACCGCATCCGTCATGCACGTATCGGCGGGACCCGTCTTCAATGACCAGGGTGTGGTCGCGCATCCGCCGATGCAGGTCTCTGAGGACCAGATCGACAACCGGAAACGTGAACTTCCAGGTCGCCACGAGTTCGTGCGGGGCGCGCCCCGGCTGAAACTGAACGCCGGCGCGCGCCGCGAACACCTCACGATGAACTTGATGGCCCCAACTGACGAAGAGCCGCGCCTCGCGCGTTCGGCGGCCCAGTATGTGCGACGCGCCGTGACGCAACGTCTGGCGGGCCACGTCCCGAAGCACCTGATCCCGACCGGCAGCCGGATGTCGAAGAGCGTATCGGTACAGGCGGCCAAGCCTGGCCATCGCCATTCGGCTCCCGAACGTTCCGGTTCTGCCGGCCTCCGCCGTGGCGTGACCGCTGGCCGCTTCAAGGCGCAGCAGGTCACCAAACTGATCGGGCAGTCGCGACATTGGACGCTCCTTTCCAGGCAACGATTGGCTTATGAACGTTTCGCAACCGGCCAACGCGACGCCTCATCCCAGGACATCCTCCCGCCAGGCGTAGCGCTCCCGGTCCATGCGGGCGCTCGATCCCAGCAGAGCGGCATGCGTAATCACCGCATCGCCGAAGCGCGAGCGAATCTGGTCCATGGCAATCTCCAGCGGGCGGGGATCGCGTTCGGTCCGTGAAATGAGCGAAAGCTGTCGCGTCGAGGCGGGCTCAATGCCCGTCACGTGAACCCCGACCAATCTGAAAACGTCCTGACCACGTGCTTCCCGTCCGAGAAGTTCCCGGATGGCGCCAAAAATGGCGTGAGTCTGGTCGGTCGCCTTGCGCAGCGTGACCTGTCGCGTGATGGTTCCGAAGTCGGCGTAACGCAGCTTCAGAACCACGGTTCGTCCTGCCAGCCGCTTCGCACGCAGCCGCCGCGCCACGTGGTCGGCGAGCTGTCGCAGGTAGCGCAGAACCAGTGCAAGGTCCCCGGTGTCGTGGCTGAACGTCACCTCGTTGCCCACGGACTTGGCCGTTCGGTCTCGCTCCACGTCGCGAGGATCGATGCCGCGCGCGAGCGTCGTCGGTTTGCGCAGGCCGCGCATTCGCGCCGGATCGTGGCGTGACAGTTCGCCAATCGTGCGAATGCCGCGGGCGGCCAGGCGGGCTTCGCTCTTCGGACCGATGCCCCAGATCATGCGCACGGGCAGCGGGTCAAGAAAGTCCTGCTCGGATCCGGGGGGCACGATGCGGCGCCCGTCGGGCTTGGCCAGGGTCGAGGCGATCTTGGCGATTGACTTGTTGGTCGCAATACCAACGGAAATCGGAAGGTCAACCGCGGTGCGCACCGCGTCCCGCACGTGCTCGGCAATCTCGGGCGGCGTTCCGAATCGGCGCTCGCAGCCCGTGACGTCCAGAAACGCTTCGTCCAGCGAAAGCGGCTCAACCAGCGGCGTATACGTCCCAAGAACGCGCATCACCTCCTGCGAAACGTCGGAATACAGCCGCATGCGTCCGGCGACGAACTCGGCGTGCGGGCAGAGCCGCGCCGCCTGCCGCAGCGGCATGGCCGACCGGACGCCATAGGCCCGTGCCTCATAGGAGGCGGCCGCCACCACGCCGCGCGCATCCCGCGGGCCGCCCACGATGACGGGGCGACCCTTCAGGTCCGGTCGTTCGCGCTGCTCAACGGACGCATAGAACGCGTCCATATCCGCGTGCATGATCACCCGCTGCTTACGCCACGCAGCGGGCAGCCGGCTGCAAGCCCGGATACTGGGTCCAGTCGCGTCCATGCCCTGAGTATACCGTACAAAAGACGTACAGACAAAAGACGAACACGCGAGCCATCGTCGGCGTCTCAGTACCCCACCATCGTCGAATGGCGAGTGCGGCGGCTGCGGGTTACCTCGCGAGGGCGCTGCGTGCCTGCGCCAACTCCTGCGCCCCTAGCTCACCGTCCGCGTGTTCCAGCACGCGGAGGAATGCGGCCGTGGCTTTGGCGGAGTCGCCGGCGATCTGATGCGCGCGCGCCAGGGCAAAATCCCAGCGAACCGAGGCTTGCTCCGGCCGGCTGGCTTCCAGGCGGGCCAGGGCCTGCCGCGCCGCTTGCGGCGAGGGTTGAACCACCAGCTCCGCCAGCACGCGGTCGGCGGTGACGGCGGCCGAAGGACTCAGCCGCTGGGCGTGGTTCAGCGCGTCCAGCGCGCCCGGCGCGTCGCCGGATCTCAGTCGCGCCCGGCCCAGGGCCTGCCACACGGCCGCGCCGTCGGCGCCATGCTCCACGGCGTCTTCCAGGCAACGCGCGGCGGCGCCATGGTGGCCGGCGGCGTCCAGCGCGGCAGCCACATTGCGATAGAGCCGTGGCCGCAAATCATCGGTACCCGATTCTCCGGTCGCCGTGTCCAGTGCCAGGTCAAACGCCTCGCGCGCCGCCGAGGTATTGCCTTCGGCCGCGTAGCGCACCCCCAGGCTGGTCAGGTGCAATGCTGACAAGCGGGCTTCAGGGCTCGGCGCGGCGGCGTCGACCGCCAGCAGGGCGCACTGCGCGGCCGCATCAACGGCGCCTGCCACAACCAGGTCCGCTATGTCGTCGCGGCGATCCTGGATGTCCGCCACGCGCGTCGCCGGGTCAGAGCCGCCGCATGATCGAGGTCACCCGCCCGCGAACTCGGACATCGTCGGCGTAGATCGGCGCCATCTCGGCGTTAGCCGGTTGCAGTCGAACCCGGGTGTCCTCTCGGAAGATGCGTTTCAGCGTTACCGAGCCGTCGTCCAGCATCGCCACGCCGATCTCGCCGTCGCGAACCGTCTCGACCGGATCCACGATCACGATATCGCCATCGCAGATGTGGTCCTCCACCATGCTGTCGCCGCGCACACGGAGCGCATACGCGGTGCCGTCCGGCGACATGTCCGCCGTCACGGCAATCGTGTCCAGCCGCTCTTCGTAGGCGTCGATCGGGGCGCCGGCGGCGATTTCGCCCACGATCGGAACATTCACCACCCCGCCCGGCATTCCCCCGCTCAGGATTTCGATTCCGTGCGACTGGCCCGAGCGCCGGATATACCCCTTGCGCTCCAGCACCTCCAGGTGCTGCTGCACGGTAGCCGGCGCGAGTTCGAGCACGGCGCCAATCTCGCGCACGCTCGGCGTATAGCCCTCGTCCTGCACGAACCGCTCGATGGTCTGCAACACACGGTGTTGGCGCTTCGTCAGCGGATCGCCCATCGCAAGCCGTCCTTACGCGCTGTTCCAGTGCCGGCACTCGCGAGGCCCGTGCCGCAAGTCGCACCTGGAATCTCGGGCAGTAATGCAAAGGTACCGGACAATAAACGAACGGTCAAGTCGCAGTGCTGCTCCACTCGTGAATGACCGTGTCGCTCAGGCTGCCTCGATCCGAATTGCCGTGCCTGTGCGAACCCGGCGCAGGGCGTCAATGGGCGGATCGTCGATGCGCCCCACCACATTCACCGGGCTCGCCGCGCGAACTTCGTTCCCCTGGCTGGCCGGCGTCCGGCCGAAAAACACGCAGAACGCCAACCCCGGCGGCCAGTAGGCCAGGTCGCCGACCTCGACCACGTCCGAAGCGTCCGGTTCCTGCTCGGCCTGCACGCCAATGTCGAAATAAAACTCGTGCCCCCAGGTGTTCACCGTCCGCGCAATCGGCAGCGCGTCCCAGATGGCGTCGGCCGTCGGCGTATCGAGTAACTCGCCATGCATCGCAACGTCGCCAACGGTGATTCTGATGGGTCGCGGCATTGGGGATGGGCTAACGGGTTGCCAGGCTGACCTTAGCAGTCTCGCCGCCCTGCGGCGGCTAGGCGATCTGCGCGGCCTTTGCCGCGTACTTCTGCACCGTCGTCGCAAACTCCGCGTGACTCCACGTCAGCGGGCTCACGCTCAGCGGCGCGCCCGAGTACGGGTGGACCTGCTCGGCCAGCGTGCCGCTCGGCAGCGCGCGGTCCGCCACCCAGGCCAGGATGTCGCGAGCCGGCGTCAAATCGGCCTCCGACTCCGCCAGCGCCACGTACCACTGCGCCAGCCAGAGCGTGCAGATGAACCACGGATTGCCAGGCACATTCCCAATGTCGTCGCTGACCTGGTGGTAGTAGTCGTTCTGGTAGCGCGCCACGCCGCCCACATGGGTTTTCACGGTCAGTTCGTCGCGCACGCTCTCCATGGTTGACCGCACGCGTGAGTCGCCTGCGTCAAACATGCCGAACCGCCAGACGCCGTGCACGCTGGCGTCGATGTTCAGGTCCGGCGTCAGCGAGCCGTTTTCGTTCACCTCAACCCGTCGGAGAAACCGTCCGTGCTCCTCGCTGTACAGGTGCTCCAGCGTCGCCGCCCGCATCTCGGACGCCGCCGTTCGATAGCGCGAGGCCGTATCCAATTCCCCAAACCCCTCGGCAAACTCCGCCGCCGCTTCCAGTCCGGCCCAAACCGAGGCAACGGTGAACGTATGAATGCCCAGGCGTTCTTCCCACAGGTCCCACGAGGCCGCCGGCAGGCCGCTGGGCTCGTGGCGATAGCGCACCATGAAATCCGCCGACGCCTTGATCAGTGGGGCGTAGACGCCGCGGATGAACTCGGTATCCATGAATCGCTGGTTGTAGAGGCGCAGCGCCCACAGCACCAGCGCCGTTTCGTCTTCCTGGATCGGCAGCACGCGCTGCCGGTTGGCGTCCGCCCACGGGTGCCAGCTGCTGCCCGGCGAGCCGTCTGGGTGGTACTTGTGCAGCATGAAGCCGCCCGGCTGCAGGGCGCGCCGGCAGAATTGGAAGAAGCGGCCGGCCAGTTCGCGCTGGTTGGCCCCGATCAGCGCTTCGGCCACCAGCGCCCCATCCCGCGGCCACATGTAGCTGTAGGTATCGCGCCCGAACTGCAGGATGTCGCTGTCGTTCGCCGCGATGATCGCGCCGCCGTCGTCGATCTGCGTGCGCACCACCAGCATGCTTCGGCGGTACAGGTCGCGGCTGGCCGGTTCCAGCGGCCAGAGGTCGGTCGGATCCCGCGTGACCCAGTACGACCAGTAGTCGCTCGTCCGCTGGATAAAGCTCTCCGGCGTCCGTTCGACCACCGTGTCGTTGTGGTCCTTCGCCCGGAAAAAGTCATCCGAGGCCACGATCCAGTAGTGCGCCGTGCCCTCGCCGCCGCCCGCAACCGTGACGCGTACGGAGCCAATACTGTCCACCTGCCCCTGGGCGATGGGGTTGCCTTCCAGGCGTCCGTCCTCGGCGTCCAGCCACGTCCCCTGCGAGGCGTCCTCGGATTTGCCCCCGACGCTGTACTCGTCAAATCCAACCTTGTCGCCAACCTGCGCGTTGCACAGGAAGTTCACGTTGCGCTTGTAGTGCACGATGCCCTCGGTCCACGGATCGAAATAGGCCGTGTCGCCGATGCCGTCCCGCTCCAACCAGAAGTCGGCGTGGAAGTACAGCGTGAACGTGCGTTCGCGGTCGGCGAGGTTCCGAAGCGCGACCCGGCGCACGTAGATCGGGCGGTCAAAGTCCACCGAGTCGGCGCAGACCAGTTCGACGCCGAGGCGCGGGTTCCGCAGACGAACGTCGGTGACCAGCGTGTTGTCGGCATAGTCCAACTCTCGCGACCACTCGTCGTTGCTGATCCACGAGAACTGCCCGTCCACGCCCACCCCAAATCGGCAGGCGCGCCCGCCGGTCTGGTTCTCGGAGCCAACGCGCGGGTAGTAGATGTCGCGCACGCGGTAGCGCGAGTCGAAGTTGACCAGAAACGATCCGTTGCCCAGGGCCAGGTCGCGCGGCATGGCGTGAGCCCCATTACTCGAAGCGCCCGGTCCATTGTCGCAGTTGCCGGACGACGCGTGCCGCGTTGACACCGGTTTTCGGCGCTCCCTAAGCTCGCCGCGCCGCCCATTCGTTTGTTGGGGAGTCGACGTCGTGGCCGACCGGCACAAGATTCTGATTACCGATTACGTCTGGCCTTCCACTGACCCCGAGCGCGAGGTTCTGGCCGAGCTCGACGCCGAGGTCGTTGAAGCCGACGCCGGCGACGAAGACCGCCTCACTGAACTGGCCGCTGACGTCACCGGCATCCTCACCTGCTTTGCCAAGGTCACCGAGCGCGTCGTCCGCGCGTCGCCGCGTCTGCGCGTCGTTGGTCGCTACGGCGTCGGCACCGACAACATCGACGTCGACACCTGCACCTCGCTGGATATTCCCGTCACCTTCGTGCCCGACTACGGCTACGAGGAAGTCGCCGACCACGCCATGGCCCTGCTGATGGCCCAGGCCCGCGGCATTTCAGTGCTGGACCGCAGCGTGCGCACCGGCGAGTGGACCAACCAGCCGGCCCGACCCATGCATCGCATGCGCGGCCGCGTGCTCGGAATCCTCGGCTACGGCCGCATCGGCTTCGCCCTCGCGCAACGCGCCATTCCGCACGGGCTCAGGATCCTCGTCCACGATCCGTACATCACGGCCGACCGCGTAGCCGACATCGGCGCCGAACTGGTCGACAAAGACCGCCTGGTGACCGAATCAGACTTCATCTCCGTCCACGCCCCGCTCACCCCGGAAACGCACCACACCATCGGCGAACCCGAACTCCGCGCCATGAAGCCAACTACCTACATCATCAACACCGCGCGTGGACCGCTGATCGACGAGTACGCCTTGGCCCGTGCCATCGACAAAGGCTGGATCGCCGGCGCCGGAATCGACGTCCTCGAACAGGAACCCCCGCCCCCCAACCACCCGCTGATCGGCTTGGAGCGAGCCATAGTGACGCCGCACGCGGCTTTCCTCTCCGAGGAATCGCTGCTGGAACTGGAACGCCGCGCGGCCCTCTCCGTCGTCCGCGTCCTCCAGGGCCGGATGCCGGAATACGTCTGGAACCGCGAGGTCCTGGATCGCGTCAGCCTGGCCGAAGACTAGAGGCCGGGCACCGAGTCAGTACTCGATAAAGCGGCGGTAAAACGACAGCACGCCATAGCCGACCATTGCGCCGGTCGCCACCCCGATCACATTGACCAGGATGTCGCCGCTGAACGGCGCAAGTAGCTCGGCGTTGTCCGAGTCCCAAATGCGCGGGTCGTGATTGAGCATGGCGATCGGGCCCTGAGCCTCTCCCATGCCGACGGCCTGGGACCCAGCCCAGCGAACGAGGATCCACCAACCAACGAGCCCTGAGAGAAATATGCCAACGTGCCGCCGTCGACCAAACGTGCGTGCCCATCCCGGCGCGCCAGGTTCAGAGTCGCTCCGCTGCTTGGCTCTGAGGCTAATCTCATCGCTCGCTGCGATCTCCCCCTCCACGATGTCCCGTGCCACCTCCCCGGTGGGCGCGTTGCTCACGATCGCCAGGAGCTTGGGATAGCTTCGATAGAAGTAGGAGCGAAATACAAAACTGAGCGGCAGGCCGAACACAAGCCCAAGGCCGACAATTGCGCCAGCGTGCTCAGGCCGCAGTAACGCCTGCGCCGCCAGCAGGGCTATCCATAGAACTCCCTGGTGAAGGAAGTACTGCTGATCGCGGGGCTGGACACTGAACTCTTTGTGCACGCGCTCCCGCCGCCAGCGCCAGCGCTCGATGGCGGCCAGGCCGATGCCAAACACGCACAGCAGCAACCCGGTCGTCGCCGCCCCGAGGACCACCAAGACCAGGGCCGGAATCAAAGCCGTGAGGAACCCGGCGATCGCTGTGGCTGCCCACGACGCAATGGCCGCTCGCAGATGGGTGCGGTAGCGCACGAACACGCGGCCGGCTTCGTGCGATGCGTAACCGGCGCTAATCAAGGCCCTCACCGCGTGCTGGGTGTGCTGCGGGTCTTCCGGGCGCCCCGGTCGCAGGCGATTCAACATTGCTGCCCTCAGAATAATCCACACTTGGCTCTTCGACAGGTCAGCGACCGACGGCGGCGTGCGCACCGGCGGGTGAACTAATCAGCCGGCCCGACCAATGCACCGGATGTCCGAATACGTCTGGAACCGCGAGGTCCTGGATCGCGTCAGCCTGGCCGAAGACTAGGCGGCATGCCCTGCCTCACGCTTCGATGAAGCGCGCATAGAACCGGACGACGCCCAGGCCAATCAGCGATCCGACGACGATGCCCACGATGTCGACACCGACGTTGCCGCTGAATGGCACGAGCGAGGCGCTACCCTCCGGCGCCCCTTGCCAGACCCACCAGCGCGCCAGGAACCACCAGGCCGCCAGGCTGCCCACGAAGACGGCCAGCCGCATGCGGACTCGGGCATTCACGCCGGTCTTGGCCCGTTGCCTGGTAAGCGTCTGATTGACTCGCGCTGTCTCCCAGTCCTGACCACCGTCCGAGTGCGAGGCGGCGATTTCGTGCTCGATGATTGCGCGGGCGTCCGCCCCGGCCGGTGTGTTGCTCACGATGGCGAGCGCCGTTGGGTAACTCCGGTAGAAGTAGTACCGAAAGACGAAGCTGAGCGGGAGTCCCAGGGCGATGCCGAGCCCGATGACGGCGCCCGCTTGCGCCCATTGCGTGACTGCCAGTAGAACCAGCAGTACGACCCAGAGCAGCCCCTGGAGCAAGAGGTATTGCTGACCCTCGGCTTGGATTGTGAACTGTCGGTGCACCCCTGCGCGCTGCCAGCGCCAGCGCTCAACGGCTGCGAGTCCAATACCCCCCGCGCACAGCAGCACGGCGGCCGGAGGCGCCCCGGTAAACAGTAAAACAAGGCCCGGGAGCGCACCGACAAGGAATCCGGCAAACAGGACGGCCGGCCAGCCGGCGGTCGCCTCGCGCATGCGGGTGCGATAGCTCACGAACGCTCGCCCTGCCTCATGCGGCGCATAGCCCGCGTTGATCAGTGCCCGCACGGCAACCTGGGTGTGGTGTGGGTCTTCGGGACGGCCTTGGCGTAGCACTTCAAGCTCCTGACTTGATGCGCGGGCAGGGCAAAGCCTGTCCGCTGGTATTGGCAGCCGGCGACGATGATTCTCGATTTGGCGGAAACTTCGCGATGTTCATCACTGGTACGGTCTCGGGTTTGACGATCGTGCCTCCAGCAGCTACGCCGCGCGGATCCGCTGGTCGACCGCGTTCCGGATCAGGGTCGGCAGCAGTTGGCTATCGTGCACGATTTCGCCGAAACACGCGCCCAGCGGCCGACCGTCGATTCGCGGCATGTACGCGCGTTCGAACTCGGTGCGCAGCACCCCCACCCCGAACGCCAGCACCTTTGTCGCCTGTCCCCC
The DNA here is from genome assembly GCA_022820025.1 of Chloroflexota bacterium. Lineage (GTDB taxonomy): Bacteria > Chloroflexota > UBA11872 > UBA11872 > UBA11872 > UBA11872. The sequence goes on along the minus strand of JAJEGF010000004.1, from coordinate 13,766 downwards.
TGGTCCATTGCGGTTGCGTCGATCCAGGTCCGTCAGCACGCGGCGCAGCCGCGCCGGATCGCTGCTGATCCCATCGGTAATCACGATCACGCTCTTCAACCCGGCCTGCGGCTGGATGTGCGTCAACGCCCGCCGCATCGCCCCCGCGTCGTCGGTCTCGCGGTGGTCCAGCGTGTAGATGGTCCGGACGATCTGGCTGTGATCGCGTGGACGGTAGGCCGCCTCCGAGGGAATCCCGGCCGCCGTCCAGACACTCTGCTCGAATCGCCAGTGCACCACTGCCTCCGTGCTGAAGCTCAGCACCGCATACGGAATCCGCAGCCGCTCGTGGATCTCGATGAAGATCACCGCCGCTTCCACCAGCCGGTCGAACTTTTTGGTCGGAAACCCCCGCTGCACCATGCTGCCGCTGATGTCGAGCAAGATGGCGCTGGCGAAATCTCGCTGCCGGTCTTCCCGTGCCACCCGCACCCCGCGCAGAAATGCCGAGGCTGGATCGGTGACTAAACGCTCGGGATGTTCTAGGTCGATCTCGCCCGTATCTCCCCGCCGCTGCTTCCTTGGACGCCGCCACGGATCTACCGCCCCATGCCGCCGCCGGTCCATGATCTCCGCCAGCCCGCGCCGTCTCCCGCTGCCGTGAATCGACTCCCGGATCAGCGGATCCAGCTTGCGCACCGCCGCCAGGTAGTCATACGCCTCGTAATCGACCTGTGGTCCGCGACCCTTCCGCAGGTACGAAATCAGCCCCGGATGCCAGGACTCTCCGGTTGAACTCAGGACCCGGTCCCGCACCTGCCGCCGGCTCCACCGCCGCCGCTGTCCCTGGGTTATCGACGCCGGGCTGCGGTCGGCCGGCGCCTCGGGCGCCCCGTCCCGTCTTCTGCTTTGCAGCGGCTGAGCCATCCCTTCCGGCATCTCCTGTTCCCGTTCGGCCGGTTCGTCACTCTCGGCGCTGGCGCCTTCCGTGCCGGCCAAAGCGCCTGGTTCCCGTTCACTCGCCGTCTCGGACTCGTCCTCCAGGGTCTCGCCCGGATCACTGTCGTCCGGCGCGCGGGTCTTGGGACGCGCTCGTTCGGCCGCCTGCCGCCGCGCCTCCTGTTCGGCCATCACCAGCGTGCGGTACGTGGGCAGCACGGCGTCCGACAGCTCGTCCAGCAACCCCGAAACCTGGGCGCGGCCAGCCGCTCGCTCAACCGCCTCCAGCGTCGCCTCGAACGCCGCCGCGGCCGGCCGATCCAACGCCGGCGCCGTTCGGCTGCCGGGCCACTGCCGCTCCGTCCAGGCATGAATGTGCGCGTCTAGGAACTGGTGGTGCAGCGGCACGCCGCCGGTGTCGCGGATGCCCTGCATATCGCTCATCGGCTCCAACTCCACCCCACGCCCGTAGAGCCGCTTGAACAGCCGCCCGATGCCCGGGTACCGGGCCATGTGCAGACGGTTCACCCGCATGTCGTTGACCACGTTCACCAGCAGCGTCAGCGCCGCGGCCGATACCGCGGCGTCGGCGTGAAGCTCGATCCAGCGTGCCGTCGCCATCGCCCCGGCCTTCCCGGTAAAGCGCACCTCGGCGGCCTCATGCGCCAGCCCCGCCACCATGAGCTCAGGCGGCCACTCCGAGAGCAGCGCGCGCGGATAGTCCACCACTGCCTGTGCCGGTCGGTACGCCCACCACGCTCCGGCCTCAAGGCGCACCGGCAGGTCGTTCAGGATCAGTCCGCCGGCCAGCTCGAACTGTTCGGTCGTCATCCGCGTTTCGTCAGACCAGGCCATAGCCGGCCAGCGTCGCTTCCAGCACCGCGCGAATGTCGTCCCCGGCTCCGTCCAGCACCCCCCGCCGCAACCAGCGCACAAACGTGGACGAATCGTCCCCCGCCCGCGCGCTGGTCACCAGTTCGGCCGTCGTTAGGCTCACCCGCTCGGCCGCCGCCCCGGCCAGGTCCGCCGGCACGTCGTTCAGCGGGTGACGCGCGTCCCGGTCCCACGCGCCCGACAGGATCGCGCGCCCCGTACCAGCCAGCTCCGCCGCCGAATGCAGCAACGCCGGATCGATCGCCTCGTCGGCCACGAACGCTAGGATCGCCGCCTCTTCCTCAAGCGGCGGATACTCCATCCGGATCACCGCCCCAAATCGGTTCTCCACCGCCTCGTTCAGCGGCTTCACGCCCGGACCCTCGGCAAACCCCGTCGCCACCAGCCGGAAGTCCGGATGCGCGTGCACCACCCGCCCGTCCGGCAGCAGCAGCCGGCCGCCCTTGTCGAACAGCCCGTTGATGATCGAGTGCACGTCCGGATACGCCAGGTTGTACTCATTCACGATCACGAACAGCCCCTCGCTGGCCGCCTCCAGGAATCCCTGGATCGACCACGAGGTTGCCCCACCCGTCAGCCGCCGCGCCGCCGTCAGGTCCGTCTTGCTGGTCTCGCCAGTAAGGCTGAACTCGACTGCCGGCAGATTCCACAGGTGCGCCAGCGTCCGCGCCATTGCCGACTTCCCGCAGCCCGTCGGCCCTCGCAGGAACACCGGCCGCCCCGCAACCAGCGCCCCCTGCGTCAGCCGCAACGCCTGCCAGCTGGACGCCGTCAGACACGGCAGCACGCTGCTGGTCGGCGGAACGTGTCCCAGCGACGACGCTAGGTTCAATCCGTACTCCGTTCTCAGTGCCCGCCGCAGTTCGTCCGTTGACGCACCGTTGACACTGTTCGTGGTTTCGACGACTGGCGGTCGGTCGGCCCGAGCTCGAATTCGCACCGTCCGTCCATCGGACAGATCCAGCGATGCCCCGGATCCGTCATCGACCGCCGGGGACTCGGCTGCTGGCATAGGCGGTGGCAGCGGGATAGCCGCGCCCGCATCCGGTCGTTCGATATCCAACAGGGCCTGTTGTAGTTCCTCGGGATAGGCCGTCGAAGCCACCGCCCGACCCAGCGCCTGCCGCGTCGTCTCCGCCACCGGCTGCATCAGGTCGTCCGGCGCGATCGACAGCACCGCCTGCGCCCCGATCTCCGCCAGCGGCAGTCCCGTCGCGTGCCCCAGCGCCAGCCAGTGAACCAGCGAGCGAGTCGAAATCCGGTCCCGCATGGCCCCGCCCAACTCGGCGTGCCCGCGCAACTGGCTCGCCACCCCCACCAGCCGCTCCACGATTGAAGGATTGGCCCTCAAGTCCAAGGCCTCCGCCAGTTCCAGCCGCCCGAACTCGAAGGCCACCGCGTCGGCCTCCTCCTCCGGCGGCAGAAATCCCATCGGAATCGCCCCCAGCCCCCAGCCGAACCGCCGTTGCAGCGCCCGCCCGATCTCCGCGGCCCCCACGTAATTCGGATTGGCCGTCGCAAACACCCCGAACTGCTCATGCACCTCGATCTCGATGTTCCCCAGGTCAGTGCCCGAGATCACCAGCCGCCCCGTATCCATCGCCTGCGTCAGCGCGCTCACCAGGTCCGGCGGCAGCATGTTGATCTCGTTGATCAGCAGCTTGTGCCCGTGCAACATCGCCTGCACCGCCGGCCCCAACGCCGCCACCGTCGACTGCCCCGTATCGCCCCGCACGACCTCCGTCCGCTGAAAAAAGTCCGCCAGCGTCGTATCGCCGCTGAACGTCAGTTCAACGCACGGCTCATTGGCCAGGTGGCAATACGTCTTGACCATCGTTGTCTTGCCGCAGCCCGTCGGCCCGGTCAGCAGCACAAAGGTCCGCAGGTGCGGATTCGCCTCGATTTGCGCCATCCGCTGCAAAATCTCCGCCATCGAGGCTGTAATCCGAATGAACACCTCGTCCCGCGTCGGCACCAGCCGCGACGCATCCGGCGCCTCGTCCCCGAATCCGCCCAGCTCCTCCCGAACCTCCGCCGGCACGGCCCGAAACCGCCCCGTTCCCAGGTCCCGCCGCGCAAACCGCTCCCCCAGGATCGCGAGCGCCGAGTCTTCGAGCACGATGTGCTCCCCAAACACCGCGCGCCCATCGCCCGCCGGGCCGCCACGACCCTCGACCGCATCCTCCGCGCCAAACAGGGACCTCAGAAAACTCTGCATCACCAGGCTCATCCACCACGCGCCGCCCGCATTCTAGGCGCGCGCCCGGCTAACCCCGGGCTTGGCTTGCAGCCTTCGTGGTGTCGAAAGTGTCAAGACAGGGCGATAGGTCTAGTGCGTGTGATACGTTGGATCCGATGCCCGACCCCGCCGGAGCGTCGCCGCATGAGCGCCGAAGCGTGGACGATTCTGGGCACGGGCGGGGCCCTGTTTGTTGGATTGGCTGGCTTGGCTGTCGCCATCTGGCGCAGCCTTAACGCCCGTCTCGAATTCATGGCCCAGCAGCAGGCTGAGGCCCTTCGCGATCTGCGCGCCGAGCAGGCTTTGGCCTTGCGCGGTCTACGGGCTGAGTTGGATGCGCGCTTCGACGCCATCAATGCTCGCTTCGACAGCGTTGACGCCCGCCTCGACGGCATTGACGCCCGCCTCGACGGCATTGATGTCCGCCTCGATGGCATTGATGCCCGCCTCGACAGGATGGATGTCCGCCTCGACAGGATGGATGTCCGCCTTGACGGAATGGACGCCCGCTTCGACAGGATGGACACGCGCCTCGATAGGATGGAAGAGCGCCAGTACGAAATGGCGCAGGCCCTGGCCCGTCTCGGAGGTCCGGTTCCTGAGCCGGTCGCCCGCGAGCCTGCTCCCTGACCCTCGAAACCGCCGATCTGCTGGCCATCGCCGGCATCGTGCTACCTCTGCAATTGGCCGTCGTGGGCGGGACGCTGGCCTGGCTGAAGTCCGACATCCGAGACCTGCGCACTGAGATTCGCGCACTTGAGGCGAACGTGGACGCCTTGACCCAGGTCCGCCTGGCAAGCGGTCTGATCCGCATATCGCTGACTGCTGTCTCCGAGCGCGACGACCCGCCGTCTTCGTTCTAGTCCGAGTCAACGCCGACGAGCAACGTAGTCCCGCGCAGCGCCACCATCTATACGACCCGCCCGTACACCTCCACCGTCCTTGCCGCACACCTCTCCCAGGTAAACGTCTCCACCGCCCGCCGCCGCCCGTTCTCGCCCCAGCGCCGCATCCGTTCCTGGTCGCGCAGCGCCTCAGCGATCCCCCACGCAATGTCCGCCGCATCCGCCCCATTCACATGCACCCCACACTGATTCGGGCCGTAATTCAGCACCTGCTCACGAAAGCCAACCACGCCCCGTGCCCCAACCACCACGGGCTTCCCACAGGCCATCGCCTCCAGGCACACGATCCCAAACGGCTCGTAGGTTGATGGCAACACCACCAGGTCGGCCGCCGCGAAATGGGCAATACGCTCGGTCTCCGAAACCCACTCCGTCCGCAGCGTGACCGAGTCGTCGATCTCTAGCCCCGCCACCAGCCCCCGAATCTCCTCGTCCTGATCGCCCGTCCCCAGGGCCACCAGCCGGGCCTCCGGGTGCCGCGCCACCACCTGCGGCCAGGCCTCCACCAGCGGCTGCGCACCCTTCACTCCGGTCAACCGGCCAATGAAAAACACCACCGGCGCATCGACAGGCAACCCGTACCGCGCCCGTAGCTCCCGCCCGCCCGGCGCGTCCGGCGAGAACTTCTCCGTGTCCACCCCATTCCACACGCCGTGCACCCGCTCCGCGTCCCAGCCGTGCGCGATCAGGTCCCGCACCATCGCCTGGCTCACCGTGATCGTCGCGGCCGCCGCCCGGCCCGCCGCAGTCTCCCACCGCGACACGATCGGCGAAGGCCCGCCCGGCTGCCGTCCCCACTCGGCGCTGTGCACGTGCAGCACGATCGGCGCGTCCACGTGCCGCGCCAGCGTCAACCCCGCCGGCGCCCCCAGCCAGTCATGCACCGCGATTACGTCAAACGGTTCCCTGTCGTGCTCCGCCCGCACCGCGTCGGCCCAGAGAATGTTCGTCGAGTACAACTCCCCGAAGAACGCCCCCCAGCTCGACGCCTCCTGGTTGTAGACCCCCAGGTACGTCGGGCTCAGGTCCAACTGGCGCGCCCAATGCGTGTCCGGCTGCGGAGCCGGCGCGTCACCGTCCCGCAGCGCCGCAAACACCTGCACGTCGTGTCCCGCCGCCCGGAGCGCCGGCGCCATCGCGCCGGAGTACGTCCCCAGCCCGCCCACCACGTGCGGCGGGTACTCCCAGACCACCATCGCAATCCGCATTGAGGTCAATTCCGTCCTATGGCTCAGCGGATTGCGCTAGGCGCAAGCATCCAACGCTCGGCGCTGCTCCGCATCCAGGTCCCAGCCCACCGATCCGGCCAGCTCCGCCACCCGCTCCGGCCGGTCGGTCTTCGGAATCGCAATCACCCCGTCTTGCGCCACCAGCCAATTCAACATCACCTGCGCCGGGGTCCGACCGGTGCTGCGGCTCACCTCGTGCAACACCCCCGACCCCGCGTGACCGTCAAAGTCCGCCAGCGCCAGCGGCGTATGTGCAATCACCGTCACCTGCGTCTCTTGGCAGTACGCCAGCACGTCGTCCGCCACGTCCCGCTCGAACAGGTTGTACCGGATCTGGTTCGACACGATCGGATACCGCCGCGCCGCATCCTGCGCCGCCTTCAACTGATCCGCCGAGAAGTTGCTGACCCCGATGAACCGGATCAGCCCCTCGTCCACCAGCCGCTCCAGCGCCCCAATCGACTCGCCAATCGGGATCGAAGGATTCGGCCCGTGAATCTGGTAGAGATCGATCACCTCCACGCCCAGCCGTTGCGCACTCGCCCGCGCATGCACTGGTACGTCGGCCGCCGCCAGGTTCCGCGGCGAGATCTTGGAGGCGATAAACGTCTGATCCCAGTGCCCCGCAAGCTCCTTCCCGACCAGCAACTCGGCTTGCCCGGGTTCGTCGCCCCGTGCGTTGTACGACTCCGCCGTGTCGATCAGCCGCAGCCCCGCCGCCAGCCCTTTCACCAGCACGCCCCGCCCGCCGAAATACCGGGCCGTCCCCAGCCCGATCTTCGGCACGGTCGTCTGCGTCGGCCCCAGGTAAACCTCGTCCATTCCGACCTCGCTAGCTGATCGCGTCGATAAAGTTGATGTACACCCGCTGGTGCTCCCACAGCAACCGGTCCGCCCCCAACCACATCCACTCGCCTGGGGTGAAATAGGCCGAAACGTCCGCCTCCGAGCCTTCCCGTCCGACCCACTGCAACCAGTGCAGGTTGTCCGACTGCAACAGCAGGTACGCCAGGTCGATCAGCGCTGGATCCTCCGTCAATTGCGCCGTCCCATACGCCGCCGTCATCAGCCGGAACACCGCCTGCTGCGCATGGTTCCCCAGGAAGAACTCCAACCCCCCGTGCTGCCCCGCCCACGTGGCCGGAAACGGCGACAGCGGCAGCTCATGCGCGCCGCCGCCAAGGGCATCCACCGCCCCACTCGGCGTCAGGCAGCGCACCCCGCGCTTCGCCAGCTCGTCCGGCAGCGCGTCCAGGAACTCGAATATCCCCGTGTCCACGTTGTGATGCTCGCCAAACGTCTCGAAGTCCCAGGCCAGCGTCACCAGGTCCCCGGGCGTTGAAGCAATCCAGTCCGCGTAGCGGTCCGCCGTCAGCGGCCAGCCGTCCCAGCCCTGGTTCGAGAACCGGTACCCCACGTCGTCGCTCAGGTCGAAGTGCCGGGCCAGCAGCGGCAGACCGCCCCGTTCCTTGTACAGGTGCGCCGCGCTCCGCCACTCCATGATCCACGGCCGCCCATCCACGAACCCGGCTTCGAACCCCGTTCGGGCCAGCGACCGCGCAATGTCCGACGACATCAGCATCTCGGTCGTGTCCGCCACCCGCGGCCGCTGCCCGCAAAGCTCTTCCAGGCCGGTGGCCGACCGCTCCATTCCCCGCGCAAACAGCGGCAGGTCTAGCAGCATGCTCACCGCATGATTCGGCTCCGTCGCCACCGGCTCGCAGTTCGCATGACCCAGCAGGGCCTTTAGTTCACCCAGCAGCTCTGGGTCCCACGTCTCGAACTGCGGCAGCGTCGACAACGGAATCCCCAGCCCCAGCGCCAACCCCCGGTCCAGCAACTCTCGCCACAGCTTGATCGCCGGCCGGTAGCACCAGCGCGCCACCTTCTCGAAGTAGAACTGGTTCAACTCGTCGTCGAACAGCGCCGCTTCGATCGTCGCCGCGTCCGCCCCGTGCGGAATCGGAACCGCCGGAATACGCACCCGTCGCGGCTGGTGAATCAGCGTATAGATAACCAGGGTGTCGGCGATTGGACGTGCGCGATCGTGGGGGTGGGGCGGCCGGCTGGCGCTCCCCGAATGCTAACCGACCACCACGTCCTGCCCGGCCGCCAGGTGGCGCATCCGGGTCAGGAATATCGGTGTCACGGCTTCCCAGGTAAACAGCTCCGCCGCGCGTCGCGCGCCAGCCCGGATCGACGCATTCAGCGCCGCATCGTCCTTCAACTGCAACGCAAACCGCACGATCTCGTCCGGATCCGCCGCGTCGTCCAGCACCACGCAGTTCTGCAGTGGCCGTGCATAGTCCTCGCCCGTGGACCCCACGTACGCGATCCCGCCTGCGGCCATCGCCTCCAGCCCCACCAGACCAAACGGCTCGTACCCGCTGTTGGCCAGCGTCCCGTCCGCCGCGGCGTAGAAGACCGGCAGGATTTCGTCCGGCACGAAGAACCGCAGGTCCAGCACCGCCGCCTCCGGCGCCGCGCCCAGCGCCGTGGCAATCCCCGCCACCGAGCGGTCCTCGGTCGCCACCTCGGCGCGATCCAGCCCTCGCCACACCATGTGCCGATAAACCTCGTCGCCATGCGCCTCATACGCGCCCGGCTTGATCACCAGCCGGGCGTTGACACCCTGATCGCGCAGCCGGTGGACGGCCTCCACGGCCTCCAGCCATCCCTTATCCGGGTCCGTCCGGCCAATCTTGAAGAACCACAGGTCGCAGTCCATCGCCCGCCGAAACGCCGCCACCGCGTCCGGATCCACCGGCACCAGTCGCTCCTCGGGCACCCCGTTCGGAATTACCACCGGGTTGACCCCGCAGTCCCACATCTGGTGCTTGACGTACTTTGACACCGCCGCAAAGTCCGCCACGTAGCCAATCCGGTCCCAATTCATGCGGTTGAGCGACATGTCGTTATTCGCGTTCCAAACCAGCACGCAGTTCTGGCGAATCCCGTTGAAATGCAGGGAGTCGCTCAGCCGCGAAAGCGCGTCGGCCGTATGCCACTCCTCCGCCATCACCACCACCGTGCGCCCCTCCGCCACCGCTGGCGTCGCGATCTCGAACGTCACGTGAGCAGGCACCGAGTCCTGGAAATCATGAACTTTCTCGATCTCGGCTTCGTACACCCCGCCCCGGTGATGTTCACTGAGCCACTGGCACCATCGGTGCAAATGCAGTCGCCCGTCCTCTTGCACCTCGTATCCGGGCCGTTCGGGGTCCCCCACAAATATCAGGTGCGTGTTGAACCCCTGCCGCGCCAGCGACCGCGTGAACTGCGCCACCCGCACCCCCAGGCCTCCCGCCTGCGAGTAGGGTTGATCCGGTCCCTCGAATGAGAGAAACACGATCTCCAGGTTTTCCGGCGTGAAATTTGGCGGCACGGAAAAGTCTTCGGGTGTGCTGTGCGACAACCGGCACCCGGCTGCCCACACAGATGGCATTGCAAACAATCTTAGCCCCGTCCCAGGCCTCCCCTGCACGTCAACCCAAGGTGCGGCTCCAAGTTCCACGCCTACCCTCTCCCAGCAGGTCCGCAGTCTTTTCCCTCTCCGCGAAGTGACTGCGGCACAACGCCCCGCGCCCTCAATGCCGCATCCGCTCTTTCTCCCGCTCCCACTGAAGGCCCTTGCACACGCCGCTTGCTCCCTCTGCTCTCACCTCTCACTCCTCTTCACTCACTCCTTCCGGCCGGGTGAGGGTCTTCCGGGCACCCACCCTCGGGTTAGGCAAACGTCACTCCTGGGGGAGCGGCAGCACCAGTCCCGAGTTCGCCGAGGGATGCCGCCGGCCCCGCCGGCGATCGGTGAAGGGTCCTTCGGGCACCCACCCCCGGGCTGTGCAACGGTCACTCGTGGGGGCGCCCGGCTCTTCACCCTCTCCAGGGGGAGAGGCAGATTCGGGCGTCTTCGGCCGAAATCGGTGAGGGGTCTTCCGGGCAACCACCTTTGGGTTACGCGAACGTCGCCTCTGAGAGGCGGTCGGAGTAAGAGTCTCTGCTTTGCGCGACGCAAGGCCATCCAAAACTCGACCGGACACACGCAGTGACCTCAGACCCTCCACGCCCCGACACAACCGACGGCCTCGGCGGTGGCATCGCCGCCGCCGCCGGCATCGTCCTCGCCTCCATCGCCCTCAGCCGCCTCCTGGGCTTCGTCCGCCAGGCCGCCATCAACGCCCAATTCGGCGTCGGCCCTGAAGCCGACGCCTGGTACGCCGCCTTCCGCATACCCGACACAATCTTCATGCTGCTCGCCGGCGGCGCCCTGCTATCGGCCGTCATCCCCGTCTACGCCGAGGTCAAATCCCGCGGCGACCCCGAAGCCTTGCGCCAACTCCTCAGCGGTGTCGCCACCCTTGTCTTCCTCGCCACCGCCGCGTTCGCCGCGCTCGGCGCCCTCATCGCCGAGCCGCTCATGACCGCCATCGCCCCCGGTTTCGAGTCCGGCACCCACGACCTGGCCGTCGATGCCTCCCGCTGGCTCATGCTCTCCCCGGTCCTGCTCGGACTCAGCGCCCTGGCTAAGGCCGCCCTCCAGGCCGAGCGACGCTTTGTCCCCCCGGCCATCAGTCCGCTCCTTTACAACGTCGGCATCATCATCGGTGCCTTGATCCTGGCCCGGGCCTTCGGACTCCGCGGCCTCGTCTGGGGCACCCTCATCGGCGCGGTATTGCATCTGGCCGTTCAGGCCCCCGGTCTGGCCTCCTGGGGCCGCTTCCGATTCACCTGGGGCCTCGCCAACCCCGATGTCCGGCGCGTGATCGTCCTCATGCTGCCCCGCCTTCTCGGCGTCGCCGTCCTCCAGGCCAGCCTCATCTACGTCAACATCCTCGCCTCGCTGCAAGGGCCCTCAGCGGTCGCGGCCCTCAACAACGGCTTTCTGCTGATGCTGCTGCCGCTCGGCGTCTTCGGCATGGCCCTCGGTGAAGCCGCCCTGCCGGAGCTTGCCGGCCGCTGGGCCGGTGGCGACCGCCAACTCTTCGCCGCCCGCGTCAGCGGCGTCGCCCGCCACATCGTCTTCCTCAACCTGCCCGCCGCAGTCGTTCTCGCGATCCTGGCCGAACCCCTCGTCGCCGTCCTCTTTCAGCGCGGCGCCTTCGATGCCCACGCCACCGAGATCACCGCCGTCGCCCTCCGCTTCTTCGCCCTCGGGCTGGCCGGCCACGCCGCCGTCGAAATCCTCGTCCGCGGCTTCTTTGCCATGCAGGACACTCGCACCCCCGTCGCCATCGCCGCGGCGTCCCTGGCCTTCCACATGCTGCTGTCCTGGTTCCTGGCCCAGTGGTTCGGCATCGGCGGTATCGCACTTGGCCTGTCAATTGGCGTCCTGGTTGAAGCCGTCATTCTTGGCGTTGTCCTGCACCGGCGCGGCGGGATGTCCATCGGCCGCGCCGAACTATCCGTCGCGGCCACCGCCGTCGTCGCCACCGCCATGATGGGCCTCGTCGTCGCCGTCCTCCGCGTCACCACCTGGACCGACGGCCCCATCGGCCTCGACTCCGCCCTGCTCCTCGCGGTCTACCTCGCCGCCGCCGTCCTCGCCTACCTCACCGTCGCCTGGCTCCTCGCCAGCCAGGAACTCACCGAGCTCACCACCCGCCTCTCCCGCCTCCGCCCCCGCTAGGCGGCTGAATACGCCTTGGTGGCCGGCCCAAATGACCGGTCAGCCCGGCTGACCCGTACACGGCGGGCTGGCGCCCAATGTGATCGAGGTCGACGTATTTCTAGGATCCTGGCTGGCTGGGAGCCGTGGGCATCCCTCCGCACACGAGGCCGTCGCCGAATGAGGGCGATCACCGCCCACGAGATTTCGCGGCCTCGGCCCGCAACAACAAGCAGGCAATCCCACGCTTCATTCGACCCCGCAATCCTTCGGAGTTGGGAAAAAATCCCGGCGCTCGGTACCCTCACCTCGCGAGCTGGGCTAATCGCTGTGGACTCATCGAGGGGAGTAGCCGTGACCGCAATCATGCACCTGTTTGGACAGCGCCGACGCAACCTTCTATTGCTGGCGGCGGCCGCGACCCTCGGCATCTTCCTGGCACGGCCGGCCGTGGCGCAGGCGCAAGGCGTGGAAGCCGAGGCCGTCTACGTTCTCAACACCTTTGCGTTCCTCGTCTGGGGCGCGCTGGTCATGTGGATGAGCGCCGGCTTCGCCATGCTGGAGGCCGGGTCCGTGCGGACCAAGAACGCCTCCATGATCTGTCTGAAGAACATCGGCCTGTACTCGATTGCCGGATTGGCCTACTTCATCATCGGCTACAACCTGATGTACGGCGATCTCATCGGCAATTTCATCGGATCGTTCAAGCTCTTCTACGGACCGTCGGCTGAAGAGATCGCCCTGGTCAACGGCGAGGGCGATGCGGCGGCCGTGCTCGCCGGCGAAAACGCCTACTCCACCATGTCCGACTGGTTCTTCCAGATGGTCTTTGTGGCGGCGGCCGCCTCCATCGTGTCCGGCGCCCTGGCCGAGCGGGTCAAGCTGTGGTCCTTCTTCCTGTTCGTCTTGATCCTCACCGCCATCATCTACCCCATCGTCGGTGCCTGGACCTGGGGCGAAGGCTGGCTGTACGACCTTGGATTCCAGGACTTCGCCGGCTCCACCATCGTGCACAGCACCGGTGGCTGGGCCGCGCTCGCCGGCATCCTCGTCGTCGGTCCTCGGCTCGGGAAGTTCAAGAAGGACGGCACGGCCCGGGCCACGCCGCCGTCAAACGTCCTGATGGTCACGCTCGGCGTCTTCATCCTCTGGCTCGGGTGGTTCGGTTTCAACGGCGGCTCCCAGCTGGCGCTGGGCAGCGCGTCCGACGCCATTGCCATGAGCCACGTGCTGGTCAACACCAACCTCGCCGCCGCGGCCGGCGCTATGGCTGCCCTGGTGGCGTCGCGGCCGATTTTCGGACGAACCGACGTGTTGGGTGGATTGAACGGCGCCCTGGCCGGACTCGTGTCCATCACCGCCGGCCCCGATATCGTCGATCACTACTGGGCGATCATCATCGGCGCCATCGGCGGCGTGATCTGCGTGGCCGGGATGAAGCTGCTGGAGAAGCTGCGGCAGGACGACGTGGTCGGCGCGGTTCCCGTGCACCTGTTCGCCGGTATCTGGGGAACCCTCGCCGTCTGCATCGCCGCTGGTGGCACGTTCCACGTGCAATTGATCGGCATCCTGGCCATCGGCGCCTTTGTGTTCATCGTTTCCTTCGGCCTCTGGAAGCTGCTGGAAATGACCATCGGCTCGCGCGTGTCGCAACAGGTCGAACAACTCGGCCAGGACGCCGGCGAACTCCGCATCGAGGCCTACCCCGAGTTCGTCCTCATGCCCGAGGAGTACGACGGCGAGGACGACTAGGCCGGGCAATTGATGCGCGAGGCGCTGAATTGCCTATGCCGCGCGGAGGCGGGCCCCCGCCCCCCTCCCCGCCGGTCGTGGCGGACTCAGGCTCATGAGTGGCCGTTGCAAAACGCCCCGCGCCCTCAAATGCAGGGCGGCTCTTTCTCCCTCTCCCCGTGGGAGAGGGTTGGGGTGAGGGTCTTCCGCGCAACCAACCCCCGGTTACGCAAAGGCCTCTCCTG
>JAJEGF010000053.1 GCA_022820025.1 Chloroflexota bacterium | reverse complement strand
GCCCCGCCCCCCGCCGGCCCGGGCCCCCCCCGCGCCTGGTGAGTCGGCTAGCTAGGAATCCTCTGCCCCGCGCGATTGGTATCGGTCGCGGAGCCTCGTGCGGCGACGAGCAGGGCCGGGCGGCTTTTCCGAGTGCCCGTTGCGACCGTTTGTGCCGTTGCCGTTTCCATTGCCGCCATAGCTGTATGGCTGCGGTTCCGCATCGACACCGACAAGCACTCCACCATCTGGCAGCGACTTCAGCTCCTTGCCCTCCGCAATCTTCTCGTCCCATCGCTTGACCATGTCCTCGACGTCCTGGCCGTCGACCTCATCGTTCGCAATCAACTCCTGGGCCAGTTCATGCACGGCGCCCGAGTACTCTGAGAGCAGGCCCTTGACCTTGCGGTATTCCTGCTCCAGCACCTGGTCGATCTTGCGCTTCATGCGCGGATCATTGGCGTCCACCATCGGACCGAATGGAAGCGACGAGTAGAAACTGCCGTCCATACCCCAGAAGCTGAGCATCTGGAACGCCAGATGCGTCGCGCCAGCAAAGTCGGAGGTGACGCCCAGCGTCTGCGACCCAAGGAAAAGCTCCTCGGCGGCACGGCTGGCCAGGCTGACCTGAATGCTTGCCAATAGCTCCTCACGGATGAGAACTCGCTTTTCCTCCACCGGCTTCCAGGCCGCCAGGCCCAGCGCGTCGCCGTGGCGGATGATGGTCACCTTGGTAAGCCGTTCCCATTCCTTGAGCTTCACCTGGGCGATGGCGTGCCCGGCCTCGTGGTAGGCCAGCCGGCGGCGGTCCTCGTCGGTGAGCCCGCGAATCGGCTCGCGCAGCCCCCACTCATGGTTTTCGCGCGCTCGCGTGAAGTCGTCGTAGCTGATGGCGTCGCGACCGTCGAAGTGCGCGTGAATCACGGCCTCGTTGATCACGAACTTAATGGCCACCGGCGTGTACTGAATGGTGTCATTGGCCATGCGATCCACCGGCATGTCCTCGTGCCGGACCTTGGCCAAGTAGTACTCGATGATGTCTTTGCGCCCGTCCAGGTCCGGCAGGTCAACGTGGATCTTGCGGTCGAACCGGCCCGGCCGGAGGAGCGCGTGGTCCAGCGCCGACGCGAGGTTGGTGGCGCCCATTGTCAGCACGATCGGTGGCATGGCTCTCGTCTTGCGCAGACCAAGGGTGCGAAGCAACCGCGAGATCCAACCGTTGTCGAAATTCGGAGGATCCATCTGCAGCAGCAGTTCGTTGAGTAGCCCGAATCCTGCCCCGCCGCCGAACATGCCGCCAGCGAACATGCCGCCGCCTGTCTGTCCGGAGCGGGCCATGCCGATAGCGTCGATTTCGTCGATGAAGATGATGGCGGCGCCATACTTGCGCGCCATCTTGCGTGCCTTGCCGTAGAGCATCCGCACACGCAGGTTGCCGATGCCCAGGAACATGTTCTGGAAGCCGGGCGCCGAGGCGTAGGCGAACGGAATGTTCGCTTCGTTGGCGATCACTTGCGCCAGGTAGCTCTTGCCGGTGCCCGGCGGGCCTTCCAAAAGCACACCGCGCGTGATTTCGCCGCCCATGCGCTTAAAGGCCTTGGCACCCTGCAGCAGGCGAACCACTCGCCGCGCCACTTCGAGGACCTGATCGTTGCCGCGGTAGTCGGTGAAGTAGACCCCCGTCTCACCCGGCTGGACCCAATAGACTCGCCCTCGACCCAGCAGATAGAAGAGCGCGCCAAACTGAACGATCATAAACAGCATGGCGAACAGCAACTGCGCGACGAAGGCCAGGATGCCGAGCGTGACCTCGGTCGCATTTGTCAGCCCGTAGATCAGCACGCTGGTAAGGGACAGATACAGAAGAATCGCGCGCCAGTGCTCGCGCAAGAATGTCAGTGGGCTGCGGCGCATATGCGCCTGTCGTCGCAAATCGGAGTCCATGGAGGCCATCGCCACACCTCAGTTCCGGGCCGGTCCGTCCCGGCGGACACCGGTCGCCCGGCAGCCGCCCACGGGGAGTATTGGAGTATAGCCACGACCGAGGGGCCTTAAGGTATCGAACATCACTCCCGGACGAGTTACGTGAGCTTCGCGATTCGGAATTCAGGCATCGCCGGACGCCTGGATCGGCTGCCCGTTCTTGTTGTGCTCGGCATAACGGTCCTGGCCGTGGCGCTGACGCTGCGTTCGCTGGAGGGAAAGACATTTCTCTACGGCGATCTGCAGCACTTCTTCGCCTTTGCCGAGGTCCTCTACACCTCAGAGCACTTCGACTATTACGCCAACAACTCGGACCAGTCGTTCACCTACGCCCATCTGCCGCTATTCCCGATGTTGCTCGCCCCGCTGCAGCGCGTCTTCGACATGCAGGGCTGGGACCGGATCCTGGCCGTTAAGGTCATCGTGCACATCTTCGAGGTCGCGGCGGCGTGGCTGTTTATCGTTCTTTCCCGCAGGCAGGGGCTGTCGCGGCCCTTGTCTCTCGCAATTGGGATCCTGTGGTTGTTCACGCCCTGGGTGTTTGAGGCCGGAGCGCTCAACGGACACGCTTCCGCTGTGGCCGCGTTCTTCCTGGTGGCCGCGGTGCTGCGGATCCGGGTTCCCTGGCAGGCCGGCGCGCTTATCGGCTTGAGCGTCGTTACACGATCAGAGTTCGTGATTCCAGGTCTGGTGCTTGCAGGGTTCTACGCCCGTCAAGAGCGAGAGATGCTGGCGTTCTACGTGTTTGGCGCGGCAGCAATTGCTGCGCTGATCGTCGGACCGTTCCTTATCCGTGATGCCGCCGCCGTGCATTGGGCTGTCGTCGGCCATTTGCAGGATCGCGGCGATGGACTGCCGGTCTTCTGGGGATTCACCCGCACGTTTGGCGTCGAGATGCCTGACGGACTTCGAGGCCCGCAGGACTGGCCCATGCTTGCGGTCCTCGCATCGGCGCCGCTGGTCGGCTGGCTGAGTCGCGATTTTCGCTGGGGCATGTTCAGGGTCGCGCTGGCGTATGGCTTCGCGCTCATGCTCGGTCACGGTCGCTACTACGTGCTCCCGCTAACCACCGGACTGGTGCTCGCCGCCCGGCCGCGAGTCGTCGGCTGGCTGATTCCCATTTACCTCGTGGAGTTCGTGCTGCCGCTTTCGCGCCCGACTCTCTGGGTCGTACGCACGGCCGGGACGTTGGTGCTGGCGATGTGGCAAGCGATTGGGCTTGTGTCCGGGAGATCACGTACGACCTTGGATCGTGCGGATGCTGGCAGCGAGCCGGTTGAGCCCTAGCTGCCGCTGCCGACGGCGTGAACCTCGATGCCCAACCGAAGCTGCCGGGTCGCTGTGACAGCGCAACCCGAAGCGGTGACTCGAGACTAGTGGCCAGAACGGCGACTTCGACGGCGCCGTAGGGTCTATAAGTCCAACAGGTTGGAGAGTTCGCGCAGGCCGGAGACGGTTTGGTTTGGACGAATGTCGCCGGTGGGTGAAGCGTTGTCGCGATTCAGCCAGGCTGAGTACACGCCGGTGTTTCGGGCGCCGGCAATGTCGGTGGTGAGGTTGTCGCCGACCATGGCGGCGTTGGCGGGGTCGCAGTCGAGTTGTTCGAGGGCGCGTTGCATGGGAGCCGGGTGGGGTTTGCCGATGCCGACTTCGCCGGAGACGACGATGGACTGGAAGTAGGGGCGGACGCCGGAGGCGTCGATCTTGAAGTGCTGAAGGTCGGGCGCGCCGTTGGTGACGAGGGCGAGCGGAAGGCGGCGGGCGAATTCGGGTAGCAGTTCGGCGGCGTCGGGGAACATGGCTTTGCGTTGGCGGCGTTCGCGGCGGAAGCGGTTGGCGAGGTGTTCGGCGTAGGCGGAGTCGTCGACGCCGTGCCGGGCGAGTGCACCGGTCCAGGCTTCGCAGCGATAGGTGGGGGCCCAGGCGTGGAGGCGTTGAAGCTCGGGGGCGTCGCCGGTGAACTCGGCCCACAAGCCTTCCCAGGAACTGATGCCGATGGACTGGCAGTAGGCGAGGTGGTCGGAGGCGCGCCAGAGCTGGCGGGCGCAGGCGCCGGCGGAACGGGCGACGGCGTCGGGGTCAAGGCCGAAGCGCTCGGCGACGGGGGCGCAGGCGGCGAGGAAGGCGGCTTCGGAGGCGCTTTCGTCGGGGATGAGGGTGTCGTCGAGGTCGAAGAGGAGGGCGTGGAGGTGCATGGGGCGCATGGTCACATAGGTGGAGAGCCCGGGGTGCGGGCCGGCACGAGGGATCGCAGGGTAGAATCGTCTAGATGTGTTCTACCCATGCGAGGGACCGGTGAGCCTCAACATCAAGAACGACGAGACGTGTCGGCTGGCCAGTGAGCTTGCGGAACTGACCGGCGAGACCAAGACCGGGGCGATAACGGTGGCGCTGCGGGAGCGGCTGGAGCGGGAGCAGCGCGAGCGCAGCGTGGAGGCGCTAACCGAGGAGTTGCTTGCCATTGGGGAGCGTTGCGCGGCCACGCTGAGGGACGGACCGTCGGCCGAGGATCACGGCAACTTCCTGTATGACGAGCGCGGCTTGCCGAAGTGATCGTGGACACGTCGGCAGTGCTGGCGATCCTTCTCTATGAATCGGACGCTAGGCGGTATGCGCAGGCGCTCGCGGGTGCGCCGATCTGTCGAATGTCGACCGCCAACTACCTGGAGGCGGCGATGGTCCTCGAAAGTCGCAGAACCAGTGAGGCCGGCTTTGAGCTCGATCTGGTTGTGGATCGAACGCCAATTGAACTCGTACCGGTAACCGTCGAACAAGTGCAGGTCGCGCGCCGTGCATGGCGACGATTCGGTAAGGGGAACCATCCGGCGGGCCTGAACTTTGGCGACTGCTTTGCCTATGCCCTGGCTGAGTCAACGGGAGAGCCGCTGTTGTTCAAGGGCCGGGACTTTGCGCTGACTGCCATTGAGGGGGCTGAGGTCAGCAGGCACTGTGGGGACTAGTGATTGGGCGGTAGTGGGAGTACAGCAACTTCCGCGAGGAGAACGTGAACCTTGGCCGCTCCACCGCCCGACGACCGCCTGGCTCAACTTGAAGACTCGATTTCATCCATTGAGGCGCAACTCTCTCAGATCGTGGCGTTTCTGCAGACCATTGATCAGCGCTCTCTGAACATAGACACGCCGATTTCGTCCATCGATCAGCGCATGAGCACGTTTGACGCCCGACTCCATCGCGTGGAGCAGGACGTGCATACGCTGCGAATGCGCTCAGACCGCGCGGCGCCCGTCGGTTTCGACCGGGGGAGCGATCAGCCGGCGTCGTAGCGACTCGCGGGGTGCGGAGCTGGCCGCGGCTCGATCCTCAGTTTCCTGACTGGCGTCGGCTCAGGGCAGTGCCTATCACGACCCCGATGGCGACGCCCAGCGCGATCATGACGCCCTGATTCCCGGCGATTGCGCCGATGCCCGCGCCGGCACCAGCACCGATGGCTATGCAGACGCCGACCAATGTGCCTCTGGTTCGGGCGTTTCGCCCGTCGTCATCTGCGGACATACGGCGAGTTCTCGCGAGGGGCGAGACCCGACGATAGCCGGTTGGGGAGGGGCCGACTACCCAAGGGGACCCGCTTTCGCCGTCACCGGGCGGTCAATTTCACGAGAAGAAGCAATTCGAAACCCGGCAGGAGTTGACGCCTACGGCGCTGGTGGCGAGTATCGGGCGATAAGGAGGGGGTTCCATGGCACAGGCTGTCCTTGACGCGCCGGCGGCTGCGGAGGCCGCGAACGGCCGTACCTCGCTAACCGTTATCGATTGCGACGTTCATCCGTATCCGAACACGATTCACGACCTGACGCCGTTCATGTCGGATCGGTGGGTGCAGTACGTCAAGCAGTCCGGCTTTGCGGCGCCGCCGGGCACGCAGTACCCGAAGGGTTATGAGAATGCCGCGCGGCGGGACGCCTGGCCGCCCAACGGTCTGAAGCCAGGCGCCGATCCCGACTTTGTGCGCGAGCAGTTGCTGGACGAGTGGGACATGAAGTACGGGATCCTGACGCCGCTGTATGCGGCGGGTCACGTGCACAACGACGACTTCTCGATCGCGCTGGCCCGTGCCGTGAACGAGTGGCAGCGGCACGTGTGGCTGGACAGCGACGAGCGCTGGCGGAGCTCGATCACGGTGACGCCGCAGATTCCGGAGGCGGCGGCGGAGGAGATTCGGCGCTGCGGCAAGGACGGGCGGTTCGTGCAGGTGATCCTGACGGTTCGCGGCAACGCGCCGTACGGCAAGCGCCACTACTACCCGCTGTTCGAGGCGGCGGCCGATATGGACCTGCCGGTTGGGATTCACTTTGGCGGGTGGGGCAACCACCCGATCACGGCCACCGGCTGGCCCTCGTACTACCTGGAAGACCACACGGGGATGACGCAGGCGTTCGAGGCGCAGGTGCTGAGCCTGGTGTCGGAGGGCATCTTCGAACGGCTGCCCAACCTGCGGATCGCGCTAATCGAGGGCGGGTTCTCGTGGATGCCGCCGCTGATGTGGCGGTTCGATAAGAACTACAAGGGGCTGAAAGAGGAAGTGCCGTGGCTGCGCAAGCTGCCGAGCGAGTACATCCTGGAGCACTTCCGGATGACGACGCAGCCGATGGATGAGCCACCCAACCCGCAGCACCTGCTGCAGATCTTCGACATGATCGGCCGGGAGGACTTCCTGATGTTCGCCACGGACTATCCGCACTGGGACTTCGACGCGCCGGACCGCGCGCTGCCGTCGGTGGTGCGGGGCGAGCTGCGGCAGAAGATCATGGCGGACAACGCCACGGCGTTTTACGACTTCGAGCGTGCATGACGTAGGGGCGCAGGCCGACTTCGAGGTCGGCCAGCCCACGCGCGTCGAGATCGAGGGCCGCGGCTTTGTGGTCGTGAACGGGGGCACGCAGTTCTATGCCGCCCGCGACGTTTGCGCGCACCAGGGGGCACGGCTGTCGTCCGGCCGATGCAAGGGCAACGTTCACGCGGAGTCCGTGGGCGGGCATATCGAGTACCAGACCGGGGGACGGACGTTGCTGCAATGTCCGTGGCACGGCTGGATCTTCGATATGTCCACCGGTCGGGCGCTGACCGACCCGGACCGGGCGAGGGTGCGGGTGTATCCGGTGCAGGTGACGGACGGCCGCGTGCTCCTGGACCTGGGGTAGGTCGATCGTGTCCGCCGGGGGCGGCGGTCCGGACGGGCTGGTTCACTGCATTCACGCCTCGCGGACGGCGGCGGCGCTGGCGCTGACGGGGGGCGGGACCGGGGCGATTCCCCTGTTGCTGCGGCGGCCGGGTGGGTCTCGGACGGTGCTGGATGTGGCGGTGCCGTATGGGCCGAAGGCGGTGGCGGCGTACCTGGGCGAGCCGCCGGCGCAGGCGTGTTCGGCCGCAACGGCCCAACTGCTGGCGCGGCGTGCGTTCAGGCGGGCCGTGGAGCTACGACCCGATGCCTCGATTCCGGCGGTGGGGTTGGGGGCTACGGCGGCGCTGGCCACGGATCGGGTGCGGCGGGGGGAGGACCGGCTGCACGCGGCAGCGTTTGACGGCGCCCGAAGCCTTGCGCTGGAGTGGCGGTTCGAGGCACCGCACACCAATCGGCAGGCACAGGAGACCGCCGCAGAGCAGGCGATCGTGGCGTTGTTGGCGGACGCGGTGGGTGTGGCGCCCTGGCGCGAACTGGCGGGGTCCGACCTTGCCTGCGTCGGGCGAACGATTGAGGTCGAAGACGACGAATTGTCGTGCGTGCGCGAAGGCTTGCAGCCGTGGGTGACCGCTTATCCGGACGGCCGGCGGCGGTCGGGTGGGCAGATCCCGACGGCGCTGGTGCCCGGGTCGTTCAATCCATGGCATGAAGCGCACCAGGCGCTGTGGGAGGCCGCGCGGCGGCGGTTTGGCGATCCGGTGGCCTACGAGTTGTCGATTACCAACGTGGACAAGCCGCCGCTGCCCACGAGCGAGGTCTTCCGGCGGGCGGAGCAGTTTCGCGGCAGGGCCAGCCTGGTATTGAGCGCGGCGCCAACCTTTGTGGAGAAGGCTCGCTTGCTTCCGGGCGCAGCGTTTGCGGTGGGGGCCGACACGGCCCGGCGGGTCGTCGAACCGATGTATTACGGCGGGGTGGAGGCGATGCGGCCGGCGTTGCAGGAGCTTCGCTCGCTGAGTGCGCGGTTCGTGGTGGCGGGGCGCCTGGAGGATGGTTGTTTCTTGCAGCTACGCGACCTGGCTCTGCCTCCTGAAGCCGAGGGACTCTTCGAGGCGATACCAGCGGATGAGGTTCGTGTAGACGTCTCGTCCACCGAGTTGCGCGCGAAACGGGCAGCCGGCCCCTGAATTAAACGGCCCCGGCAGACCGCGCAGCCGTCTACCATGAACGCACGTCCCCCATTCCAGATTGAGCACGGTGTCGGCGCCCGACCCGCCGAAGACGCCGCAAGGCACGCAACCAGACGCTCCCGCCGCGCCATCCGTCGAACCTGACGCGGCCGGGACGGGCGGCGCCGTTCCCGGGGAGCAGCCGATTTACCGCTGGTCGCCGCGCACGCGCCGCACCGTGGCGATGCTCATTGGGATCCTGGCGGCCCTGGTGTTGTGGGGCGCGCGGGAGATCGTGGGCCCGTTTGTGTGGGCTGGGATTTTTGCGTATGTCTTCAACCCGGCCGTCAACGCGCTGGTTCGGATTACGCGGGTTCCCCGCCCCGCGGCGGTGGCGCTGTTCTACGCCATTGGACTGGGATTGCTGACGCTGCTGGGCTTCCTCGTCGTGCCACGTTTCGTGGACGAACTGAATCGTCTGACGGCTGAGCTTCCGGAGATCGTGGCGGAACTTGAAGCTGCCTTGCCGTCAGAGTTCCTGGGGCAGCCGCTGGTTGTGCAGGACGTAATCAACGGGCTGACGGCGGGCGCGACGAGCATGCTGACCGATGCCTCACAGGCAGTCAGCGCATTCCGCAGCGCCTTCAACCTGCTGATTCATGGTGTGCTGGCCGTGGTTGCGGCCGGCTACTTGCTGCTGGCCGGTCCCGAACTCTTTCGTGGACTGCTGGAGCGGATTCCACCCGGTCCGCGGGCCGAGACCGAGGATCTGGTCGGGCGCATCAACAGCGTCCTCGGCGCCTTCATACGGGGCGAGATCATCCTGGTGGTCATCATGAGCGTGACCACGTTCATCGGGCTGTCGATCATCGGCATCCCGTTTGCGGTGATCCTGGCCATTGCCACGGGATTCCTGGAATTGATTCCGGTATTCGGCCCGATCATGGCCGCCATTCCACCCATTGGATTGGCGCTGGTCACGGCCAACAACTTCGGTTGGCCGGGTTGGGTAGCGGGTGTGGTGGTCGCCGTGATGTACACGGTGCTGCGGCAGCTCGAGGATTACTTCGTGATTCCAAACGTAGTGGGCCGGGTGGTGCGCGTACATCCCCTGATTGCCCTTTTCGCCATCTTTGCGGGCCTGCAGATCTGGGGGATTACCGGCATGGTGATCGCCCTGCCCGTAGCGGGCGTGGCGCGCGTGCTGTTGGGCTACGCCTACCGCCGCACCGTCACGTCGCCGCGGAAGCCGTGATGACCGGCGAATGCGCCATCCGGTCTGATTCCGGTCAATCGGCGTTATTCTTCACGCGGCCACTTCCGCGAGAGTATTGAGGGGCGGATGTCCGCAGAGATCGGACTTGGGTTCCTTGGGTTGGGCACCGTCGGTTCGGCGGTGGTGCGCGCGGTCACCGAGCGGTCCGGCTACCTGGAGCGACAGATTGGCCGTTCCTTTCGGGTGCGGCGCGCGTTGATCCGCGATCCCAACCGTCGACGCGATGTCCCGCTTGACGCCGCCCAGCTCACGGTCAACGTGGACGACGTACTCGATGACGCGACCATCGACGTCGTCGTGGAACTAATGGGGGGCGTCGAGCCCGCCAATACCTATATCCGCCGTGCGCTCGAGTCCGGAAAACACGTCGTCACCGCCAATAAGGAAGTAATGGCCACGCACGGGATCGAATTACTGGAACTGGCCACGACGCATGGTCGCGATCTGTACTTCGAGGCCAGCGTGGGCGGCGGCATCCCGGTGATCGGGCCGTTTCGCCAGGACCTGGCGGCGAACCAGATCCGCGAGGTTCACGCCATCATCAACGGGACGACCAACTACATCCTGACGGAGATGGCGTCGGGCGGCCTGGATTTCGAGGCCGCCCTGGCAGATGCGCAGCGGCTGGGATACGCCGAGCCGGACCCGACCAACGACATTGAAGGCATTGACGCGGCCTACAAGCTGGTGATCCTGGCCTCGCTGGCGTTCAATTGCGCGGTTCGACCGGCGGAGGTCTATCGCGAGGGCATCACGCGAATCAGCGCGGCGGACTTTCGTTATGCGGCCGAGTTGGGCTACGGGATCAAGCTGCTGGCCATCGCCAAGCGGGCGCCCAACGGTTTCGAGGCCCGCGTGCATCCGGCGTTGATCCAGCGGGACGTGCTGCTGGCCCAGGTCGACGGGGTGTTCAACGCCGTGCTACTAGACGGCGACCTGCTGGGCCGCGCGCTCTTCATCGGGCGCGGGGCTGGCCCCGAACCGACCTCAAGCGCCATTGTTGCCGACCTGATCGACCTGGGGCACAACATCAGGCGCGCCGTGCACGACCGGATTCCCATGTCTCTGGACGGCGACCTGTGCGTGCTGCCCATGGCGGAGGTTCGCTCGCGCTACTACTTCAGGCTCTGGGTGAAGGACCAGCCGGGGGTCCTGGCGCGGATCGGCATGGTCTGCGGTGAGCACGCTATCAGCATCGCCTCGGTTATCCAGAAGGAAGTGGACGAAAACGCGGGCCGCGCGGAACTAGTGTTCCTGACACACGAGGCCCAGGAATCGGCCGTGCAGGGCGCGCTGGCCGCCATCGCGGATCTGGACGTGGTGGCTTCGGTCGCCAGCGTGATTCGAGTCGAGGATCTGGCGGAATGAACGGATCCCCGCGTCCGGGGGTGATCGAGCGCTATCGCGAATTCCTGCCCGTTGGCGAGGCGACGCCGAACCTGACGATCGGCGAAGGCGACACGCCGCTGGTGCGGGCCGCGTCGCTGGAGCACCGGCTGGGCGTGGCGGAGGTCTGGCTCAAGTTGGAAGGCTGCAACCCGACCGGCTCGTTCAAGGACCGGGGGATGGCGGTGGCCGCGGCGAAAGCCATCGAAGAGGGCGCGCACTCGTTCATCTGCGCTTCCACCGGGAACACGGCGGCTTCGGCGGCAGCCTTCGGCGCGCGGTCCGGGACGCCCACCGGGGTGATTATTCCGGCGCGCGGGGTGGCGCTGGGCAAGGTGGCACAGGCACTGATCTACGGCGCGCGAGTGATTCCGATCCAGGGGTCGTTTGACGACGGCCTGACCGTGGTTCGCGAACTGGCGTCGCGGCCGGGTGTGGCCCTGGTCAATTCGGTCAACCCGTACCGGCTGGAAGGGCAGCAGACGGCGGCCTTCGAAGTCGTGGACACGCTTGGCGACGCACCGGATGAGCTGTACATCCCGGTGGGAAACGCCGGCAACATCACGGCGTACTGGCAGGGCTTTCGCGCCTACCAGAACGCGGGCCGGACCAGCGAACTGCCGGTCATGCGCGGATTCCAGGCGGCGGGAGCGGCCCCGATCGTGACTGGCGAGTCACTGGCCAGTCCCGAGACCGTGGCCTCGGCAATCCAAATCGGCAATCCAGCCAACTGGGAACGCGCGGTGCAGGCTCGCGACGAGTCAGACGGCACGATCGAGGCCGTCAGCGACGAGGAGATCGTCGAGGCCTACCGTCTGCTGGCGGCCGAAGAGGGGATCTTTGTCGAACTGGCGTCGGCCGCATCGGTGGCCGGGCTGCTGTACCGCGCGCGTGGCGGGGAGATGATCGGCGACCGGGTGGTCTGCGTGCTGACCGGAACCGGCCTGAAGGATCCCGGCGCGGCCGTCCGTTACGCGCCGGAGCCCGCCGAAGTCGAAGCCAATACCAAGGCGGTAGCTCAGGCGCTCGGCTGGAGCACGACCTAGCTACATCCCCGTCCTGCCCGATCCAATCCGGCGGGCCGCTCTCAGCCTGGTCGACATGTGCCTATAGCCGCCAGTTGCCTGGCGGCGTTTCTCACGGGCAGCCACACCCCACCGACTACAATAACCTCGTGTTGTCCCAGGGCTTCACGCAGGCGGGCGCGTTGCCTGCCGCGGGAAGTGAGCAGCTTGGGTGAACACCTACGAGGCCGGATCGACCGCCAGCGCCGCGGCAGCCTTGATCCGGCGGCTTACGTCCCTCAGGCCCGGCGGCCCCGCGGTCGACATTGACCCGGATACCTTCCTGCGCGCCACGCGGTTTGGCCTGAATCCGCATTCGGAAGCGGCCATTCTCGATTCCATCCCCGTCGTGTCCGCGGATGATTCGTCGGTCGTTGCCGCCCGCGAGCAACTGACGGCCGAGCCCACGGCTGAGGCGGCGGCGACCGGCGACGCTGTGCGCTACGAAGCTGAATGGCCCGACCACGAACCGATCACCGTCGAGTCCGCCGTCCACCTCGACCGGGCGCCAGGATCCGCAGCGGAGGCCGGGTTGCACCTGCTCATGCGGCTACGCAAGACGCTGGGGCGGCAGGTTATTGCGGGACGCGGAACGGCGGGCGAACTGCGGGGGCTGCTGCATCTCGAGGGTGTGCAACGGTCCGAGCACGGCAATGTGCTGGCCTTTGCCATGAGCGCCGTAATGTCCGAGGCATGGGACGAGGGCGGCATTAGGCCAGACTGGGTCGCCGTAAACGTTGACGACAGCCGCCGGTTGCCGGGGCAAGAGGACCGCCTGTTCGTCTTCGGCGCCGCCATCATCCGGTCGCGCGTGTTGCCCCCGGGAATCATTGTGAGCGGCGCTTGTTCGCCGCTCACCATCCGACTCAACGTCCGGTCCCTGAGCGTTTGGGTCGAATCCCCGAGCGAAAACCGAGTCGCCCCTATCGTTGCCGCGGTCGTGGCCGAACTCGACTTCCTCCGCCCGTCGGCCTTCGTCGTCGGCGAGTTCGGCAAAGCCCCGGTGCTGGACCCGCAGAACATGCCGAAGTTCGACGGAACTCCCGAAGAATGGGAAGCCTTTGAGCGCGCGCTGCGCGAGAGCCGCGGTCGCTGATGACGTCTGGCTCGGAGTTCGTTGTTCTCGACACGTCCGTCGTGTCGATCCTGTTCAACAAGCCGGACGCCGTGCGCTGCGCCTGCTATCAGGAACGACTCGCCGGCCGCCGCGGCTTGATTTCGTTTCAGACCCTCGAAGAACTCCTGTTTGGCCTGCACGGCAGCGGCTGGGGGGAGACCCGAACGCTGCGCTTCAGGGAGCACATCGACAAGTACGAGGTCGTGTGGCTCGAGCCTGAGTCGAAGCTCGTGGCGATTGCGGCCCGATTGCGCAGCGACCTGAAACGGAAGGGTCGAACGCTCGACGCCGCGGACGCGTGGATCGCGGCCACGGCCCTAATGCGCCAGTGCCCACTTGCCTCCGACGACCGCGACTTTCTCGGAATCCCCCGTCTTTCTCTCATCCAGACTCACTAACCACATGGGCTCCAACCCGGTCTGACGACGAGAAGGTCTACGGCTCACCCTCATACAGCAGTCCGTCCCCCAACACCACGTTGTCGATCAGGCCGACGCCGCCGACTTCGGCCGCGACGGCGATGACCAGGGGCGGGTCAGCCTCGGCTACGGGTTCCAGGGACAGGGCGTGGCGGACTTCAGCGTAGCCAACGGTGGCCAGCGGCTCGGCTTCGACTGCCGATCTCACGAGTTCGGCCAGTGCCGCGGGTGACCGTTCGTCGTCGTCCCAAGCATCGCGCGCGAGCGACAGACCTCGCCACAGTGACACGGCGGCCTGCCGATGTTCGGCCGAGAGCCGCACGTTGCGGCTGCTGAGGGCCAGGCCGTCGGGGTCCCGGACCGTGGGCACGATCACGAGGTCAACCGGCAGGTTGAGGTCACGCACCATGCGGTCGATCACGCGAGTCTGTTGCCAGTCTTTCTGACCGAGGTACGCGCGGGTAGGCCGAGTGAGATTGAAGAGCTTGGCCACGACGGTGGCGACGCCCGCGAAATGGCCGGGCCGTCGGGCGCCTTCAAGGTCGGCGCCAATTGGCCCCGGGTCGATCCGGGTACCGAATCCTTCCGGGTACATCTCCTCGACCGAGGGCGCGAAGACCAGGTCAACGCCTGCGGTCTCGAACGCTGCCAGGTCAGCCGCTTCGTCCCGCGGATATGCGTCATAGTCCGACGGATCGTTGAACTGCGTGCGGTTGACGAAGAGCGTGGCCACGAGCGACCGGTCGCGCCGCCGGGCGGCCCGAAGGAGCGCGAAGTGACCCTCGTGCAGGGCGCCCATGGTCGGTACGACCCCCACGGGTCCGGGCAGCGTGGCCCTTGCTTCGCAAAGGCCGGTCCGGGTTCTGGCTACGATCATGGCGAAGTGACTTGCATTGAGCGCTTCCTGGCGCGCCCCTGATACTGCACATCATGGCATCGAACTCTGCGCCGAATTCCGCTGAGCTCCGGCAGGCGCTGACGGACGAACTGACGGCTGACGCCGTGGCTCCGGGCCATCCGGAACGCGACGCGGTTGACGGCGTTCGTCCGCGTCTTTGCGCTCGTGTTGACTCGCCCGACGGCGTGGCGGCGGCGCTGGCCGTCTGTCAGCGCCTGAATGCCGTGGTGGCGCCGCGGGGGGGCGGATCCCACCTGGGTCTCGGTCGGCCGCCGGAGCGGGTGGACCTGTTGCTAGACCTCAGCGGGCTCAACCAGGTGATCGAGTACCGGCCGGCGGACCTCACGCTGGCGGTGGCCGCCGGCACACGGCTTGCGGACGTGCAGGCCCTGCTGGCCAACGAAGGGCAGATGTTGGCCCTCGACCCAGCGAGTGAACCAACGGCCACGGTCGGCGGCATGGTGGCCGCCAACCTGTCCGGTCCGCGTCGCGCCGGATCGGGAACGGCGCGGGACCTGGTGATCGGCCTCGAAGTCGCGGGCGTAAACGGCCTGGTGACGAGATCTGGCGGCATGGTCGTCAAGAACGTGACCGGCTACGACTTGTCCAAGGCCCACATCGGCGCGTTCGGCACGCTGGGCGTCATCACGCGCGTGAACCTGAAGATCACGCCGCGACCCTCAGTGGAGCGGACGCTGGTGATGCCGCTGGCGGACCCCGCGGCGGCCGGCGCGGCCATTGGCGCCGTGATCGACAGTCCCCTGGCGACCAGCGGCCTTGACCTGATTCAGCGTGAATTGACCTCGGGCATCAACGTCTCCGCTGACGGGGCGTGGCTGTTGGCCATGCGCGTCGCCGGCACCGAGGGCGGCGTGGGCGCGCAACTGGCGCTGGCGGCACAGGCCGTGGAGCCCAGCGCCGTCGGAGAAGGCGTGAGCCTCGAGGGCGCCGATCAGGGTCGCTTTTGGACGGATGCCGACGCGCTGGCTCGCGCACCCGTGGCTGTGGCCGGGCAGACGACGTGCCGGCTGAGCGTGCTGTCCAGCCAGACGCCGTCGCTCCTGAGCCGCGCGGCCGACATCGGCGAGGACCTGGGCTTGCGGACCACGGCCAGCGCACGGGCGCTGCATGGCGTGGTGCGGGTTCGCGCCAGCGGGAGCGAAACTGCGGCCGTGCTGACCGACTTTGTGCTGCGCCTGCGGGCGGCCGCGGAACGGTTGGGCGGTGCGCTCGTGATCGAGTCCGCTCCCAAGGAGGTCAAGCGCAGCGCCGGGGTGTGGGGCGTCTCAGCCGATGCTCCGGACGTGCAGGCGATGGATGCGTTGCGCTCAGCCTTCGATCCAGGACGGATAATCAATCGCGGACGCTTTGTGGTGAGCTAAGGCATGACGGTGGAACCCGCACGGTTGGGATTCTCCGAGATGGACGCGCCCGACAGGTCCATCCTGTCCACCTGCGTGCATTGCGGGCTGTGCCTGAACGAGTGTCCGACGTACCGCGTGCTGCGGGTGGAGATGGACTCGCCGCGTGGGCGTATTCAGCTCATCGACGCCGTGCATGACGGCCGGATGGCGCTGGATAGCCCGGCGTTCTTGCGACACACGTTCCAGTGCCTGGACTGCCGCGGCTGCGAAACGGCCTGTCCGTCCGGCGTGAAGTACGGCGCCCTGATCGAGTCGGTGCGCGCGCAGACGGTGCAGGCCAGGCTGCTGCCGACCCGCCGACGCATGGCGCAGACCGTGCTGCGGGTGGTGTTTCCGCGGCCGAGGCTGCTGCGGTTGGCCGCGCGTGGGTTGTGGTTCTATCAGCGCAGCGGCCTGCAGGCGCTGGTGCGACGGTTGGGAATCCTTCGGTTCATCGCGCCGCCCCTGGCGGCGGTGGAGGCGCTGTCGCCGCCTGTATCGGATCGCTTCCTGCAAGCCTCGGATCTGCGCTTCCTGCCCGCCTTTGGCGAGCGTCGCCATTCGGTCGCGTTCATCACCGGCTGCATCATGGGCGTGTCATTCGCCGAGGCTCATCGCGCCTCGCTGCGCGTGCTGGCACGCAACGGCTGCGACGTCCACATCCCCGAACACCAGAGCTGCTGCGGGGCGCTGCACGTGCACGGTGGCGACCTCGAAACCGCCCGCGACCTGGCGCGTCGCAACATCGACGCCTTCGACTCCGCCGACTATGAGGCCATCATCATCAACTCGGCCGGCTGCGGATCCACGCTCAAGGAATACGGCGAGTTGCTGGCGGACGACCCACGGTATGCCCGTCGCGCGCACGCCTTCGCCGCGCGGGTGCGAGATTTCTCGGAGTTCCTGGCGGAGATCAGCGCCAGACCGCCAACTGGCGTGGTGAACGAGCGAGTGATCTACCAGGACGCCTGTCACCTGGTGCACGCCCAGGGCGTCTCGCAGCAGCCGCGAGACCTTTTGGCCGCCGTGCCCGGCGTGGAACTGGTGGAAATGGAGAATCCGACGGTCTGCTGCGGCGCAGCCGGGCTTTACAGCGTGACGGACACGGACATTTCACTGGCGATCCTGGAGCAACGGCTGGACGCGATCGAGGCGACCGGCGCCAGCATCGTGGTTTCGGCCAATCCGGGTTGCCTGCTGCACATCCAGTCGGGCGCACGAAAACGCGGGCTGCACCTGACCGTGTTGCATGTGGCCGAGTTCCTTGACCGCGCGTACGCCGAGTGAGATTTGGCGGTTCTGAATGTCGACTCCACAGCGTTCCGTAGAGCGAGGTGCCAGCCGTGGCGCGTGGGCGCGTCGGCAGTCGGCCGTGGACGCACAGCGGGCGCGCTGGCACGACGAGCACGAAGCCGAGGTTCTAGCCCACCGCGAATCCCGGGCGGCCAAGATCGCCGCGGGTCGCCGTCCGACGCCCCGCAACATCTGGCGCGGCTTGACGTCCAGCCGCATGCTCACGTCGTTTCTCGTTTTCGGCTTGCTTCTGTCGGCCGGCGTGATCCCGGCCATCCTGGCGCTGCGAACGACCCAGGAGGAGGGGATTGAACCGGAATTGGTCCGTCGAATCCAGGTTGGATTGCAGCAAGGATCGGACCTGGACGGCGAGGGATTCGACCTGCTGGAGTTGGTCAACGGCGGAGAGTTACTGTCGATAACGTCCACGGCCGAAGGCGACCACGGTCCCAATCGCCTTCACGACGGCCTATTCGATCCACAATTCACGGCCTGGCGGTCCGGCGGCCGGGACTTCCCACTAACCGCCATCTACCAGGTTCGATTCCGCACGCCGGTACGGAAAGTCGTCATCTGGAACCATCCCGACGAACCGGAAGCCAGCTACATCCGGGAGTTTGAGGTCCTGGCCTCGCTGGAAGATCCGCGAACACATCCTGACGCGTTAGTCAGCATTGGTCGCTTCACGGCGGCATCGCCTGAGTCAAAGCTTGTGTTCGACGTCGACACGCCCGTGCCGATCCGGTACGCCGTGCTGAGGATCATTTCCACATTTGGTGCCGCGGACTACGCCTCAGCCGCCGAAATTGGACTCTTCAGTGAATCCCGCGACGCCGAACAGGCTCCGATTCCAAAACCTCCGGCGCCACTGAACATTTAGTCGCGCAGCATCTGGCGCTGAGAAGCCGGGTCGCGCCGATTACCGACCGGCCATTCCAGAAACGCGGGCGAACGGCCGGGAGCGCACCCAGCCTGACGGGAGCGCTCGCAACCTGAACCGCTCCGACGCGCTCACGTCTCAGCCGATTCGCCGGGTTTTCCCGCTCGCCAGATTGCTCGAACGGTTCGTGCGCCCCCTGCGGGCGTTGGCCCACGTTCGCCGGAGATCCGATGCATCCCTAGGACTGCCGCAGTTGGAAAACCGCCTCAATCTCGCAAGGAATGTCCATTGGCAGCGTGCTGCAGCCGACGGCCGACCGCGTGTGACGGCCGGCTTCGCCGAACACGTCCTGCATCAACTCCGAGCAGCCGTTAACCACCAGGTGCACGCCCGATTCCGATGGCGCCGCGTTTACGAAACCCACAACCTTGATCACGCGCTCGACCTCGTCCAGACTGCCGACCGCTTTCCGAACCTGCGCCAGGATGTTAAGCCCGGAGTCGCGTGCGGCGCGCGCTCCCGTTTCGACGTCGTAGTCCTCGCCGACCCGTCCGCGCCAGTCGCCTCCGGGCGGCTGTCCGGCAATCCACAGCAGGTCACCGGTTCGTAACGCCGGGACGTATGCGGCCATCGGCGTCGGTGCCTCCGGCAGCGTGATTCCAAGTTCCTCTAATCGGGCTTCGTGCGACACAGGTCACCTTCTCCGACGCCAATCCGCAGATCCGCGAATTGTAGGGGGCCTATGGCTCATCTGCCCCTGCGAGTGGGGACAATCGTGGATCGCCGGCACCTTCACACGCATAGGAGGTGAAGTTCGCGATCGCGCTCGGCTATCGGTAGGTGGCAGTCCAGAGCTGTTTGAGTTTCGTTCCGGGGACGGTCGGGAACGGGTTGAAGTGGGCGAGGTCGCGAAAGGTGAGGCCAGCGTCGGCCAGAGACGTGCGGACGATGGATTCGCGGAATGAGCGAGCGGTGAGGGTGTCGTTGGCCGGTGGGTGGCCAAGGCGGTCGATCTGAAGGTACATGGTGGTTTGGGAGCCGTCGGTCTCGAAGCGACGACGGATGGTGAAGTTGGGGCCATGTTCGGTGACGGGGTGACGCCAAAGGGTTTGGAAGGCGCGTTCTGAATTCAGGTCGAATACGAAGACGCCGCCGGGGCGGAGGTGAGCGGCGACGCGGGTGAAGGTGCGGGTGATGTCTTCGGGCTCGGGTAGGTGGTTGAGGCTGGCGTAGAGGCAGGTGACGGCGTCGACAGGTTTGACCGTGTCGAAGGTACGCATGTCGGATTCAAGGAAGGTGATGGGGCGTCCGGCGGCGCGGAACCGGGCCTTGCCGAGCATGGCTGGGGAGAGGTCGACTCCGACGACCCGGGTGCCGCCGTGGGCTTGAATGACGGCGTGGGTTCCGGTGCCGCAGGCGAGGTCGATGAGGCGGGTGGGGCGACCGACGTGTTGGGCGAGGCGCTGGTTGACGCGGGGGGCGACGAGGATGGCGTAGGGGAGGCCGTAGAGGGCTTGCCAGGCGTCGTAGATTTCCGCGAAGGCGCTATACGGCGGCCGGTCCGCCGGGGGGTGTGCCGTGCTCAGTCGCTGCCCTGTAGCCAGTCGGGAACTTCCCCGGCGGTGATGCCGTCATCCCACGATCTGGAGGCGTCGGCGAGGTCTTCGCCGTCGAGGGACTCGGTAACGAGGAGGGGGGCGCGGAGTCCGCCATCGGTGATCACGATGGTCTTGGCGATGACGGCGCCGGTGGCCCGGACGTTGAGGACGGCTTCCACACGGCCGGCTTCGATGCGGTCGGCGCGGACGGTTTTGCCGCTGACGCTGACGGCCTGCATGAGGCCGACAACTTCGATTTCCTTGTCGGAGGAGACGACCGCGCCCTGGGCTTCGAGGGTCTCGCCGTAGATGGCGGCGTCGACGATGCTATCGCCGGAGACATGGAGTTCATCGCCTTCCACGATGATGCGGAAGCCGGGGAAGATGATGGGGGTGTCGACCCGAGTGGTGGCGGCGGGAATGCGGAGAACGCTTTCGCCGTTGACTTCCTCGGTTGTAGCGCCCTCGGGGACGATGGAACCGCGGGGCGAGCCGACGGATTTGATTTCCTGATAGAAGACGTCGCCGGTCATGCCTGGGCTCCGGGCGGGTTTTCCCGGTAAGGATAGCGAGTGCGGGCTGCGGAGTGCCGGCTGCGGTGGGAGCACTCAGAGAAGCGGCGAGCGGCGGGGGCTTTTCGGGGTTAGTTGATGCGCCAGCGGGGTGGGTGGTTGTGGAGGATGCGGTGAATTTCGTCGGCGCAGTGGGCGGCGGTGCGGACGTTGGTTTGGAGGGTAATGCCGGCGACGTGGGGAGAGAAGAGACAGTTTGGGGCTTCAAGCAGAGGGCTGCCGGTGGGAGGTTCCTGTTCGAAGACGTCGATGGCGGCGCCGGCGATGGTTCCACTAGTAAGGGCGTCGGCGAGGGCGTGTTCGTCAACGACGGGGCCGCGGCAGGTGTTGACGAGGATGGCGTTGGGGCGCATCTGAGCCAGGCGTTGGGCGTTGATGAGGTGGCGGGTTTCGGGGGTGAGCGGGGTGTGGAGCGTGACGATGTCGGCGCGCTGAAGGAGTTCCTGGAGCGAATCGACGGGTTGGCCGCCGTGGTCGCGGACGATCCGGGCGGGGACGAAGGGGTCGTAGACGAGGCCCTGCATTTCAAGGCCGAGGGTGAAGGCGCGGAGGACGCGGAGGCCGACCCGGCCGCTGCCGATGATGCCGACGGTGCGGCCGGCGATTTCGTGGGCGGGCAGGTCGCCGCTGTCGCGCCAGCCGCCGGCGCGAACCAGGCCGTCACGGTCCGGGATTCGCTTGAGGTGGGCGAGGGCGGCAGCGACGGTGAATTCGGCAACGGAGGCGGCGTTGGCCTCGGGGGTGTAGCAGACGGGGATGCCGCGGCTGGTGGCGTGCCGGACATCGATGCTGTCGACGCCGAC
Organism: Chloroflexota bacterium; assembly: GCA_022820025.1. GTDB lineage: Bacteria > Chloroflexota > UBA11872 > UBA11872 > UBA11872 > UBA11872. The sequence goes on along the minus strand of JAJEGF010000053.1, from coordinate 28,670 downwards.
GCCGTGTTTCTGGATGCAGCGCAGGTTGGGGGCGGCGTCGATGACGGCGGCGGTGATGGGGGCGACGCGGACGATGATGGCGTTGGCGGCGGGGGCGACGGCGCGGATGGAGGGTTCATCGGGGCGCTCGGGGCGGATGACGTCGGCGAACTCCTGAATGGCGTCGATGCCGCCCTGGTGGATGGGTTCGGTGACGAGGACGGCGGGGCGTTGGGTGGCACTCATGCGGGAAGGGGGTCGATGGGGGGCCGGGCGGGCAGGTCGACGAGGTGGGTGTACTTGAGGGCGTTGCCGGTGTTGAGGAGGACGATGCGTTCGTCGGGGGCGATGTCGCCGCGCTCGAGCAGGGTGGTGAGGGCGGGGACGAGGGCGGCGCCTTCAGGGGCGGCGAGGACGCCTTCGAGATCGGCGAGCTGTCGCATGGCGTGGACGAGTTGGTCGTCATCAACGGCGACGGCGGTGCCGCCGGTCTCACGAAGGATGCGGAGGATGAGGCGGTGGGCGAAGGGGAGGGGGACGAGGAGGCCGTTGGCGACGGTTCGGGGGTCGTGGGGGCGTTCCGCATCCGGCAAGCCGGAATCGAGGGCCTTGACGATGGGGGCGCAGTCCGAGGCCTGGACGGCGATGAGGCGGGGCGGGGTGCCCTTCAGCCAGCCGAGGTCGGCGAGTTCGCGCATGGCTTTCCAGACGCCGATGAGGCCGACGCCGCCGCCGGTGGGGTAGAGGACGACATCGGGGGGATCCCAGTCGAAGGCTTCGGCGATTTCGAGGCCCATGGTTTTTTTGCCTTCGACGCGGTAGGGCTCTTTCATGGTGGAAGCGTCGAACCAGCCGGCGGCGGCGGCGCGTTCGGAGGCGATACGGCCGGCGTCGCTGATGACCCCGCGGACCTCGGTGACGTCGGCCCCGTAGGCGACGCATTCAGCCTTGATGGGGTCGGGAGTGTTGACGGGCATGACGACGCGGAGGGTGATGCCCCAGGCGGCGCAATAGGCGGCCCAGGCGCTGCCGGCGTTGCCGGCGGTGGGGATGGCGATGTCGCGCACGCCGAGTTCGTGGGCGCGGGCGACGCCGACGGCGGCGCCGCGGGCCTTGAAGGTGCCGGTGGGGTTGGCGCCTTCGTCCTTGAGCCAGAGGTTGGTGAGGCCGAAGTGCCGGCCCAGGCGGTTCAGGCGCAGCAGGGGCGTTGCGCCGGCGCCGAGATCCGGAGCCTGTTGAGGGTTGTCCAGGGGGAGGAGTTCGCGGAATCGCCAAAGGTCGTGGGGGCGCTGGCGGATGTCCTCAGGCGTTACGGCGGCGCGAACGGCGTCAAGGTCGTATTCGGGAAGAAGGGTTGCACCGGCGCCGTGGCTGACGGATTGGAGGACGGTGGGGTCGTGGGCTTCGCCGGTTTCGGCGCAGCGAAGGTTGCTAAGAAACGAGGTGAATGAGCGGTCGGACACAGCGCGCCATGGATTCAAGTCGGGCGGATGCGGAGCCTAGCGCATACGGCGGGCTCCACGTGGGTTTTCGCGACCTCGATTGGAATGAATGCTGGCGATGAACGGACGTCACACGTGGGAGGCCGGTGCGGAGGAGATCTCTCTCTCCGCACCGGTTGGGGAGCGACTTAGCGAGCTTCGGGACGAGCGCCGGCGAGCTGCTGGAGCTTGGGCAGGCTGAGAATCGAAATCAGGCGTTTGCGACCACGGGATGGAGCCAGGGCGCCCGCACGCCGCAACTGGTTCACGGCCAGGCTGACGCTCTCGCGGACAGTGCCCAGTCGTTGCGCCAACTCCTCGTGCGTGACGCGTAGGTCGGTGGCGTGCTCACGTTCGGCCATCTGGAGGATGGCCAGCGCAACCGTTCCCGCCACGGAGTCGAGCGCCGTCTGCGAGACGCGTCGCTGAACAGTGTCAAGACGAGTCAGCTGGTGCCGAATCATCTCGCGCACCACGTCCGGGCGCCGTTGGGTAAGGCGGCGAAAGGTGGGGATATCAAACCAGGCGATCGTGACGGGTCCGTCAGCTTCGACGATCGTTCGGTCTTGTCCATTGGTGCGAAAGACGTTCTCCAGCCAGTCGCCGTCGCGCAGCGAGGCGGTGGCGAGTTGGCGGCCGCTGGGACTAATGCGCCAGACGGTCACGCTTCCTGAGCAGATCACGCCGACTCGCTGGAGATCCGAGATCGGGTCAAACACGACTTGGTTCGCTCGATAGCTGGCCGGCTGCGCGCCTTCGGCTCGGAGCCGGTCGACCAGCCGGGGCGATGTGGATAGTGCCGGTGGCGACATGTCCGCCCTCCTTGGTCGGAAGCGCCGCATGGCGCTTCTCCAATCGCCATTGAGGCTAAGGAGGCAATATGAGAAATCTCTAAGCCGCGTTGATGGGCTAGCTTGCTGACTCGCCTGGCCCGGTTGCCGTACTGTCGGGTGGTCGACCGGCGGGCAGACGGATCTCGATCTCCGCGCCGCCAAGGTCGGCCCGACGGGCTTCCACGCTGCCCCCGTGCGTTTCAGCAACGCTTCTGACAATGGTCAGGCCGAGACCGGTGCCGCCGCCCGCGCGCGAACGTGCAGGGTCGACCCGGTAGAAGCGCTCAAATACGTGTGGCAGATGTTGCTCGGGAATCCCCGACCCGTTATCACTGACCACAAGGCCGACGGTGTGGTCGCGTTCGGTGAGCCTGACTTGAATCACGCCATCGCTCGCGGTGGCGGTAATGGCATTCTGAACGAGGTTGCGAAGCGCGCGTTCGAGCTTGTCGGCGTCGGCGAAGACCCACGCCGTGTCGCTGCCGGCCAGGGTGATCGAACGCTCGCCGGCAACAGGTCCAAGATCGGTGAGCACGCGAACGACCAGTGAGCGCAGGTTGAGGGGCTGGAACTTCAATTCGCCCGGGGCATCCAGTTCAGCAATCGCCAGGAGGTCGTTAACGATGCGTTGCATGCGGTCGGCTTCGCGCGTGATGGCATGGGTGGCGGCGGTGTCCGAACCGTCCGGGCCGCGGCCGAGAAGTTCAGCGTTTCCGCGGATGACGGTGAGCGGCGTCTTGAGTTCGTGGGAGGCGTCGCCAACGAAGCGACGTTGTGCCTCCACGCTCTCTTCGATGTGGTCGAGCATGCGGTTGAAGGTACGGCCCAGCGCACTCAGGTCATCCTTGCCAGCGCCAACACTGATTCGCCGGCTCAGGTCGCCCTGGAGATAGATGGCTTCAGCGGTTCGGGTGATGTCCGCCACGGGATTGACGGCGGTTCGGGTGAGATAGAGGGCGCTGAGGGAGGCGACGACAAATACAACGGCGGCCCCGCCGATAAGGAGGTTGCGGGAGCGCTCGGTGGTGCTATCGGCAAGCTGGAGCGACTGCGCGCTTTGGAGAATGCCAACGAGCTCGTCGCCGCGCTCGATGGGCACGCTGAGCATGCGCAGACGAAATCGCCCCGCGACGTTGAGGGTCTCGACAGATTCCTGGCGGGATTCGATCACGTCCCGTGCACCGTCGGTCACGGGCAGCGACTGGCCGCGAAGGTTGACCGAGGCGACGACTGGTCGGCCTTGCGGGTCCAGCACCTGAAGATAGACCTCGCGTTCGCGCAACTCGTCATCGGGCAGTTCGATGAGCATGCCCACTTCCGGGCGGACGCCTGTCAATCCGCCACTGAGTTGGGCAATGCGCACGACTTCCCGCGCTCTGGCTCGCAGGGTCTCGTCGACTTCGGTATCAACGTGGGCCATGAGCAAGAGCTGCAGCCCGATTCCAAACACGGTGATCGTGGCCGCAATGGACGCGAGGTAGAGGAGTCGAAGCTTGAGTCGAATGCTCACGCGGCGCCCTCCCGCAAGACATAGCCAGTACCGCGAACCGTCCATATGAGTCGAGGTCGGCCGTCGGCCTCGAGCTTTCGACGCAGATAGCCGACGTAGACGTCCACCACGTTCGAAATGGTGTCGGGCGCAAACCCCCACGCGGATTCGAGGAGTCGTTCGCGTGAAAGCACGCGTTTGGGTTCGCCCATGAAGACGCGTAGGAGGTCAAACTCGGTCGCAGTCAGGGGGACGACGGCGCCGGCCCGCGTTACCTGGCGGGCCGCTTCATCGAGTTGCAGGTCGGCAAAGACAAGCCGGTCGGACTCGGGCGTCCCCGGGCGACGAAGCAGGGCACGGAGGCGGGCGACCAGTTCGCCGAAGGCGAACGGTTTGGGAAGGTAGTCGTCGCCGCCGGCGTCAAGACCGGCAATGCGGTCGCGGACTCGTTCGCGCGCGCTGAGGAAAAGCACGGGGACATCGCTCGACTGCCGAATGCGCTGAATGACAGCCAGCCCGTCGAGGCCGGGCATCATGACGTCAAGTACCACGACATCGGTGGGATACTTCCCGAGTGCCGTCAGCGCGGCCTCGCCGTCGGAGGCGACGCGCACGTCGAATCCCTCGATCTTGAGGCCTCGGTCCAGGAGGTCCAGAATCTCAGGATCGTCGTCGACGGCAAGCACGCGCGGCTTTGCGGCCAGTTGGTTGGGCGCCATGTCGGGAGCCTACACGCGGCAGTGGCGGGATTTCGCGGTAGATTGAACATTGCAGATGTCTCCGCAAATCACAACAGCAACCCTGACGCGCCTGCCCGCCCTTGCGCTGGCGGCTTGCGTCATGCTGGCCCTGCTGCTCGGCGCCTGCGGGCCCGACGAAGCTGACCCCGACGAACCGTTTGTGCTGGATCTTGACGACAAGACGCGCGTGACGATTGTGGCCGATATCGGGACGACGGAGATTCCGGGCGCCGGCATGCAGCAAATCTGGGTGACCGAATCATCCGGCTGGGATCCGTGCCCGGAGATGCTGGGGACCGAGTTTCCGCCGGACACCTGCTGGATCCGGGTGCTGATTGGCGAGACTCCGGTGGCCGTGCTGCTGCCGGAGCCCAACGGAACGCTCGGACCCTACCCGATTCCGGTGCACTTCGACGTGTTTGACTTTGAGCCCGGCGAGTATCAGTTGTGGCTGATCCAGGTGGGGCGGTTGGAAGTCCGTCACACCGAGGGCGCAACAGTCCGGATCGATTCGCCGCCAGAGGAAACGCCGGCCGCGTCGTCCTGAGCCGGCGATCCAGAGGGAAAGAGCGGCTATTCCCACCGGTGCAGACCGTCGTTTCAAGCGGATTCGGGCTGTTGCAGGATCTCGGCGGCAACCGTAGACCGCGCGTCCGTTATGAATTCCCTAACGGAAACACCTCCCGCCAGCGGATGCAACGGCCTCGCGGTCAGAAGGCTCGCCGTCGCCAAAGGCGGGGTTCGCCTTGGGATCTGAGTAGCCGATACCGTCGATGGCGAGCTCCGGCTGCCTCAGCCGCGTGGGATTTCCGAGCCCAACACGGCGGAGGCAAGACCGATATCGTCCAGCAGGGCCGCCGTTGAGCCCTGATCGACGCGTCCGATCTGCAGTATCAGCACCAGGATGTCAGCTTGCTCGGCAACGAGCAGTCGAGCTTCAAAGGCGTCGGTTCCGCTCACCACGCGCGTTCGGGCGGCGGCGGAGCGCTCGCCGACATATGGAGGTTCCTGGACGACCAGCGCAACCACGGCGGCAGGGCGGTCCGAGGATTGAAAGCCCTCGGCGAGACCGCTGGCCACGGTTTCCAGGAATGGTCCGGGCGCGTTGAGCAGATTGTAGGCCAGGAACTGCTCCGCGCTGGAGGCGGTCTGACCGATGAAGAGCAAGGCAAACAGGAATGGGTCGAGCCGGCGAATGAGGAGCGGGTCAAGAAACTGGTCCTGCAGTCCGTAAGTGGCCGCCGTGATGTCTTCGTCGGGTCCAGCCAGCACTGGCAGGCCGAGACGCTCCGACAGGACCGTGGGATCGGGGAGCCGCGCCTGGAGCTCTTCAGCGGTATAGCGAGCGAGTTCCTCGGGTGAGGCCGTGGGCGGTGGCGGGGTAACGACGGCAGGGCTTGCCTCCGTTTCGGCCGTAGTGGCTGGGGGGGGCGTCGGCACCACCTCCACGGTTGGCGTGTGAGTCGGCGTGGGTGTGGGCCGCGGCGTGGCAGTGGCGAACGGGATGGGCGTCCAGGTAGGTGACGGCGACGTCGACGGGGTCGCAGCCGGCGTGACGACCCGTGGCGCGCCGCAGGTGGCGGCAGCCAGCGCCACGCCGATGAAGACTCCGATCGTCGCGCGCACGAGACGCGCCCCAGGCGAGGTCACGCCGGAAGTTGTCCGTCCTCGAGCAGGGGCGTGTCGCCGGCCAGGATCGTGGGCCGGTTGATCACGCCGTCGCTGTGGAAGGGCACGTCCGTCGCACCGCCAATGTGGAGGCTGTTGCCGAGAGCGACATGGGCGGTGCCAACGACCTTCTCGCACTCGAGCACATTGCCGCTGATGCGGGCAGCGGGGTTGGTGCCAATGCCCAGTTCGGCGATATTGCGCGCGTCGTCGCCCAGGCGGTCGAACACCACCTGCAGATCCTCGGCGCCCGGGCCGGTGACGCGCTGCGCCAGTCCGCCGCGCACTTCGATGACCATCGGTGCGTCGCGTACGGCGTCGTCCGGGTCGTCAACCGGCAGCGCAGCGTCAAACACGAGAGTGCCATGAGCACGGCCCTCCAGCGGTGCGATGAAGGCCTCGCCGGCGGGCAAGTTGCCAAAGGCGCCGGCGGCGGTGAAGACGCCAGTGTCGGCAAAGCCCGCGCGTCCCGTGAGATCCAGGTGCAGCTCGGTGCCTCCCGGCGCGGTCAGGTGCACGAAGTCCGCGGCGGTCAATAGCACCGCCAGCGCTTCGGACGACCGCGCAATCTCGCCGTAGTCCACGCGAAGCGTGCGCATCGCCATTTCGTAGGTGATCGAGGGCATGCTGGCGACCCGCGTACCGGCGGCACTGGCGCTCTGGCGCGCGTGCGTGTGGCTGAGAGACTTGCTGGTTGGGAGGAAGCACACGTCGGCCGCGGCCCAGGCCCCGGCCACCCGCGATGGCGGTTCGCTGCCGTGATCAGGCATTTCGGGCATGATCAGCAGTTGGACGGCAGGGGTGGCGCGGAAGGCGCCGCGGGCAAAGAGCTCGCCCAGCGAACGCTTTGGGGGATCGGTAACCACGAGTACATGCTCGCCGGACCGCACACCAAGGGAATGCCGCATGACGGCGTTCAGCATCTGAGATTCGTCGGCGTCGAGCGTGCGCGGCGCAATCGCGTCGGGTCCGAGCTCAATCACGGCCATACGAGTGATTCCTCACGTTGAGGGTTGATGCAGTGTGACATCGTGTAATGCACATCTTCCCGAGGTTGCCCGCCGCGTGTCGCGTGACAGCATCGACTGATGGGTTCCGTGTACCAGGGTATGCACCGTGACCGGCCACCGGGGCGTCTGGCCTATGTGCCGCGCCGGCCCAGGAACATTGGGCGACTCTTGCTGCGAATCGGGATTGGCGCGGTAGTGTTAGGCGCGCTGGCGTTTCTGGTCTTATCGGGCCTGACCGCCTGGTATCTCACGCATCCGCCGCAAGCGGACGACGCGACAACGCGTCTGGACTACGACGTTGGCTGGGTGCGGTTGAATGTGCCGACACGCGATGGGGCCAGCCTGGCGGCCTGGTACGGCCCGGTGATCGACCCGGCCGGGACAGTGATCGTCACGCACGGAATCGCCAGCACCCACCGCGACATGGTGGGCAAGGGCAACATGCTGCGGCGGCTGGGATTCAACACATTTGTCTTTGACTTCAGGGGGCACGGCCTGAGCGATCCAGGCGTAGTCACGCTTGGCGCACGTGAAGTAGACGATCTGATCGATGCCCTTAATGTGGTGCTGGGCCTGCCGGGGGTTGATCCCACGCGGGTGGCTGTGATTGGCGATTCGATGGGCGGAGCAGCGGCGATCATGGCTGCGGCGCGCGATCCCAGGATCGCGGCAGTTGTGGCCGAGTCATCGTATGCGCGCCTGCTGGAAACCACCGACGCTTCGTTCCAGGCGTTCCTGGGAGTTCCGGCCTTTCCCTTTGCCGGCCCGGTACAACTATTGGCTCGGCTGTTCAGCGGAGTTGATCCGGGGCAGGTGAATCCCGCGGACGATATTGGCCGCATCAGTCCACGGCCGGTGTTCATCATTCACGGACAGGCTGATCGCTACGTGCCCTCCGAGGTCGGACAGCAACTCTACGAGGCTGCGGGTGAGCCGCGCGTCCTGTGGCAGCCGCCCCGCGTTGGCCACGTGGGTGCCTTTCCGCAACGACTGGGCGAGTATGCGGTGCGCGTGAACGCGTTTTTGCGACAGGCACTGGGTCGATCGAATCCGAGCGCGACGGATGTGTCTGAGGCGTGAGTCGGTGCTAACATCGCCCGGCTTCCGCCCGGTGCGGAACGCGCCGGGGTGTGAGTGTGGAACGAAGCGGTTCGGCTGTCACCGATACCACCATTGTCATCTTGGTTCTGCTGCTCGGCGGGATGTTCTGGTTATTCACGTGGCTTCCATCCCTGGGACTGCGTCAAGACATCGAAGAGTGGATCGTGCCTGGACAATTCGAGGTCCAGGAGAATCCACTGCCGCTGACCGAGGACGTGCTGGTTCGGGCTCACTACCAATACCGATTCACCTGCGCAAAGTGTCACGGCCACCTGGCGGACGGTAACGGCCCGCAAGTCCAGTTGTTGGTGCCGCGGCCGCGCAATTTCTCGCACCCCGACGTCCAGAACCAGACGGACGGCGCGATCTTCTACAAGATCTGGGCCGGACGCGGCGACATGCCGGAATACGGTTCGCGGACGACCGAAGAAGAGATTTGGGAGTTGGTGTGGTACGTGCGGGCCTCTCCGCACATGCCGGGCTTCTATAACGAAACGAATCCAGACGACCTGATACTGAACCCCGGCTCCGTCCCGACGGTGCCCGCTGACACGACGCTGACACCCATTCCACTTATCGCGCCGGACCGTTAGGCGGCCACGCGAGGAGGTCGAGCGTGGACCTCGGCGAATTGACCCGCGCTTCGGCGGGGGAGATTGCGGCGGCCGTTCGCGGAGGTGAGGTCAGCGCTCGGGAGGTAGTCGGGGCGTCGCTTGACCGGATTGCCGCCACCGACGATCACTTGCATGCCTTCCGCCACGTCGACGCGGACGGAGCGCTGGCGACGGCGGCGGCGCTGGATGAGGCGCGCGCGGGCGGAGCGACACCGGGGCCGCTGGCCGGCGTGCCGATGGCGGTGAAGGAGCAGGTCGCCGTGGGCGGTCTGCCCCGCGAGGTTGGGTCACTCTTGATGAAGGGCAACCGGGAACCGCGCGATGCGCCAGCGGTGGCGCGGCTGCGGGCCGCGGGCGCGGTGATTGTGGGCATGACGGCCATGCCGGAATTCGGTCACCTGGCCTTTGGACACAGTCCGCTGGGTCCGGCGACGCGCAATCCGTGGTCGTCGGGTCACACGCCCGGTGGCTCAAGCAGCGGCTCGGCGGCGGCGTTGGCCGCAGGGCAAGTCGCGCTGGCGCTGGGGACGGACGGGGGCGGGTCGATTCGAATTCCGGCCGCGTGCTGCGGCGTCGTCGGACACAAGCCCACGCTGGGGCGTGTGCCGCACGCGCCGCTACGGCATGGGTTTGCCCCCATGTCCCACCTGGGGCCGATGGCGCGCTCGGTGGCCGACACCGCCCTGCTGTTGGACGTGATTGCCGCGCAGGATCACGCGGATCCGGCGTCGTTGCCGACGGAGAGCGGGAGTTACGCGGCGATGGCGAGCCATCCGCCGACATCCGGCCGGATTGCGTGGGCGCCGCAATTCGGCATCGCCGAGGCCGATCCGGAGGTGCTGGAGCCGTGCCGAGCAGCCGTGGCGGCCTTGGCGGACGACGGGTTCGAGGTGACCCACGTCGATCCGTTCCTGGATGACTGGATCGAGTCGTGGGCGACGCTGTTCGATTCGTCGCTGGCACTCAACGTGGGCGACCGACTGGATGAGATGCGGCGTGTGTCGGACACGACGCTGGTCGCTCGGGTGGAGCACGGGCATCGGGTCAGCGCGCCCGAGTACCTGGCCGCCGAGGCAGACCGACGCGACGTATGGGCGACGTTCGAGCGATTGTACCGGGACTTTGACGTGGTGATCACGCCGACGCTCCTGCAGCCGCCGCTGCCGGTGGACCCAAACACGGGAGTGACGGACGCGCCCGACTCGTGGGTCGAACGCTGGTTTCAGCACATGTACCCGTTCAACATGACGGGGCAGCCGGCGGTGAGCATCCCCGCAGGTCTGACAGCGGACGGATTGCCGATTGGCCTGCAGGTGGTTGGACCGCGGCTGGCCGATCGGGTGACGCTGGGGTTCGCCGCGGCGGCGGAGCAGCGGACGGGCTGGCATGGGGCACGGCCGAAGATCTAAATAGCCCGAGGAAGGGCTCGCGGCGCATCGCCTACAATGGATGCCGGCGCGGTTGCGCGCCATTGCGCCCTCCGCGCCGCAGGCCGCTCGGCGCCGCCGATTTTGGCCTGCCGGGATTGCGATGAGTTGACGATTCACGAGGAGGGACGTTGATGGCAGCGAAAGAGAGCGGCCTGCGAGGGGTCGTTGCCGGCCGATCGGCGCTGAGTTCAGTCGATGGCGAAGTCGGCCGGTTGACCTACCGCGGCATCGACATTGCCGACCTGGTGGGGGCGGAGACGTCGTTCGAGGAAGTCGCCTACCTGTTGTGGCATGACGAGTTGCCATCGCGTAGCCAGCTCGATGCGCTGTCAAATGAACTGAACGAGTCCCGCGATTTGCCGGGGCCGGTGATGGACATGCTGGCGTCGCTTCCCGGCGACTCGACGCCGATGGTGGCCCTGCGGACGGCCGTGTCCATGCTGGGCAGCTTTGACCCCGACCAGGGCGACGACTCGCTGGAGGCCGCCGAGCGCAAGGCCGTTCGGCTGCTGGCGCAGACGCCCAACATCGTGGCGCAGGCCGGCCGTTTGCTGGAGGGACGCGACCCGCTGGATCCGCCGGACGGTTCGATTGCTGAGTCATTCCTGGCCACCTACGTCGGCGAAGCCCCGAAACCCGAGGCCACGCGGACGATCGACGTGATGCTGGTGCTGCAAGCGGACCACGAGTTCAACGCCAGCACGTTCGCCGCACGAGTGATTGCCGCCACGCTGACCGACATGCACTCGGCGATCGCCGGCGCCGTGGGGGCCCTGCGAGGGCCGCTGCACGGCGGGGCGAACCAGGCCGTGCTGGAGATGCTGCTGCAGGTGAAGTCGGAAGAGGAAGCCGAAGCCTGGGTGCTGGACAAGCTGGCGAACCGCGAGCTCGTAATGGGCTTCGGTCACGCGGTATATCGAACGGCGGACCCACGCGCCACGATCTTGCGCGAAATCGCGCGGGAACTGGCCCCGGCCTCAGGTCACGCCGAGTGGTTCGACATTTCGCAGGTGATGGAAGCCGTAATGCTGCGGGAGAAAAACCTGAACTCCAACGTGGACTTCTACGCGGCGACCGTATACGCCTCGCTCGGAATTCCGCCGGACCTGTTCACGCCAATCTTCGCGATCAGCCGGATGAGCGGCTGGACCGCGCACGTGCTGGAACAGCAGGGCAACAACCGGATTATCCGGCCGCGTGCCGAGTACGTAGGGCACATGGATCGCCCGGTGACGCCGATGGCGGAGCGCGGCTGACGACGCCTTTGCGCTAGGCGAGTGGAACTTCGGTTCGCTCGGCGGCGGATTGGTAGATGGCGTCGACGATGCGGGTGACCGTGACGCCCTGGGCGGCAGTGACGGTTGGCTCGGTGCCTTCGCGGACGGCGCGGATGAAGTCGGCAACGGAGATTTCGTGCTCTTTGCGGGTCTCCCCGCTGGTGTCGTAAGTCTCGGTGCTGTGGAAGCCGTCGCGGTCGTGGAAGACGCGCAGGGGACTGATTTCGAGGCCGCCGTCGGCTGCCGACACGGTGAGGCGCTCTTCGCTCTTGCCGATGCGGAGGATCCACGAGCACTCCAGCAGCAGGATCAGGTCGCCCTCGAAGCGGATGCCGGCGAAGGCGTAGTCGTCCACGTCGTAGTTGGCGGTGTCCCAGGAGCCCCAGCGGTTGGTGACGCCGCCGCGGCTGCCAAAGGGTCGGCCAACAGCGCCCCAGACGCTGAGGGGCGTGGGGTGGCCGAGGACGTAGAGGGCGCGGTCCAGCGCGTGGACGCCGATATCGATGAGCGCGCCGCCGCCGTTGGCGGCCTTGGAGGTGAAGGTGCCCCAGGTCGGCACGCCGGCCTGGCGGAGCATGGTGGCTCGGGCGAAGTTGGGGGCGCCCAGGTGTCCGCCGGCAACGAGTTGGTGGGCTCGCTGGGCGTCACGACTGAAGCGTGTTTGGAAATCGATGGCAAGAATGCGTCCGTTCCGTTCGGCCGCGTCGGCCATTGACTGGGCCTCAGCCGCGTTCATGGCCATGGGCTTCTCGCAGAAGACATGCTTGCCTGCCTCCAGGGCGGCAATAGTGGCTTCCGCGTGGGCAAACGGCGGCGTGCCTACCGATACCACATCCACATCGTCGCGCGTCAGCAGGTCGCGGTAGTTGGTGTAGGCGTGGGGGATGTCGAAGTCGCGGGCGAACTCGGCGGCGCGGCCCGGCATCGGGTCGGCCGCGGCCACGATGTCAACATTCGGCTGGGCGGCGAAGCCGGGCTGGTGGGCGCCGCGGGCGATGCCACCGGCGCCGATAATCCCAACGCCGAGGGTCCGGGAGTTTCGCGTCATTGCCAGCTAGCGGTCAGTCGTGCCGACGCGGGCGTATTGGACGGCGAAGAGCTCGCGGCGAATGGTGGAGTCGTGCAGGAGCGGGGCAAGCCTGGACCAAAGGGCCTCGCTGTGCGGGTCGGCAGCCATGCGGTCCCAGGCGGCTTCGAAGTCGGCGGCCCGTCTGAAGGGGAACTCAACGATCAGGGAGCGATGTCCACTGCCGCGCCCCACCATCACACGGCCCGTGGGCCACTCCAGGGAGGCGGCGGCGAACCGGAGGAATTCGTAGACCGCGCCACGGGCCGTGCGCCAAGCCTTGTGGCGCGGGACCGCGGACCACCGGTATACGAGCGTTGGAGAGTTGGCCATTACCGCTGCCAAGGCGGTGAACGTGGGACGCTAGCACACTCGTCGCGTGTGGATTAGGCACGCGACCAGCCCTGCGCCTGTTGCAGAAGGAGCACACCGAGCACGGGCTGGCCGGTGATACACTCAGAGCCTGCGGCGTCCGAGGAAGCCGCGACCAGCTATGAAACGCACCTACCAACCCAAGGTTCGACGACGTAAGCGCCGGCACGGTTTTCGTGCCCGCATGGCGACGCGCAGCGGTCGAGCGATCCTCCGCAGGCGCCGGCGGAAGGGCCGCAAGCGCCTGACCGTCTGACCCGCGTCGCCGCACGACGCGGTCCACAACCGATGAACCGCCGCAACCGCCTGCGCCGGGCTGCTGATATCGCGCGTGTCCGTTCGCGCGGCGCGAAGGTCGTAACCCGGCCGCTCGTGTTCTTTGTGGCGCCGGGCCAGTCGGAAGCGCCGCGAGTGGCGGTACCGGTCTCCCGGCGCTTTGGGTCGGCCGTGCGGCGCAACCGCCTGCGGCGTCGAATCCGCGAAGCCTTGCGCTGTCAGCTGCCGGACCTGCCAGCCGCGCTGGACATTGTGGCGCTGCCGCGCCAGCGGGCGGCGTTGGCGGCGTCAGAGGAACTGGCAGCGGCCGTGCGGCACGCGCTACGTCGATCCCAGGCGCGGCTGGCCGGATGACGGCCGTGGCGCTGGGACTGATCCGGACGTACCAGCGGCGGGTGTCGCCGGCGTTCGGGTCGGTGTGCAGGTATGAGCCGGCGTGCTCGCAGTACGCGTATGAGGCGGTGGAACGCTACGGCGTGATCCGCGGAATCGTGATGGCGGTGCGGCGGCTGGCGCGCTGCCACCCCTGGCACGCCGGAGGCTACGACCCGGTCCCCTAGGGCCACGGCAGTCCCATGGAAGCTATCCCGAACACCTGGCAGACCTGGGCCGTCGACCCGCTGAGCGACGCGCTGACGCTGATCCACGACGCGGTGGGCAGCTACGCCATCGCGATCGTGCTGTTCACGGTGCTGATCCGGCTGCTGATGATTCCGCTGACGCTGAAGCAGATCACCTCGCAGCGAAAGATGCAGTTGATCCAGCCGGAACTGGAGAACATCCGCAAGCGCTTCAAAGGCGATCGGCAGGCGGTCTCGGAAGCGACGATGAAGTTGTACAAGGAACGCGGCGTCAACCCAATGGCAGGGTGCCTGCCGATCTTCATCCAGTTGCCGGTGCTGCTGGCGCTGTACGGAGGCATCCTGACGCTCAGCAGCCGGGGGCTGCTGAACGAGCAGTTCCTGTGGTTCAACCTGGCGCGGGAAGACTCGACGATCCAGGTCGTTGGGGATGCCGCACCAACGGAGCCCGTGGACGTCGTCATCGCCACGACGGAGTTGCCGACGCCGCTGGAGTCGTCGCTGGCGGTGTCGTTCACACAGTTCGCGGCCAATTACCAGTTCCGTACGGACGTGGTGGACGCCGAGGCCGCGATCGCTCTGCTGAGCGATGGGACGGCGGCGGCGATCTTTCTCGACAACGAGGCGGATCTGAGCCAGATGCCCGCGGGAACTGACGAAACGCGCCTGGTGCAGGCGGCGGCATTCCTGGTGGAACGGGACCGGGCGGCCACGCGTCTGACGGTCGATCAGGTTGAAGGGATTCTGCGTGGCCGGATTGTGAACTGGGCGGATCTGGATGCGGGGGTGGGTCCGATCGTGCTGCACGGGTTGAAGGACGACCTCAGCGCCCCGACGTTGCTGGAACAGGTCGTGCTGAACGGCGATCCGATCCAAGTTCCCATCCGCGAGCACAACAGCGTGGACGACTACTTCAATGCGCTCCGGGCGGAACCAGGATCGCTGGGCGTCTCGCCGCCGATGCGGACGGATGACATCCGGATGCTGAACATCGAGGCGCGAGGGGCCGACCGCGCCTATCCGGCGCTGGCGGACGTCCTGGAGGACGGACGCTATGCGCTGGCCCGTGATGTGTACGCCTACTGGGGTCCGGCCACCGATTCGACAAAGACCTACCTGCGGGACTGGTGGAACAGCGGCCAGGGGCAGGAGGCGGCGCAGGTCGCGGGCTTTACGCGGCTGCCCGCGAACTTTGACCTGTTTGCGTCGGGCGGGTTCTATATCTCGGTTCTGGCGCTGTTGGCAGGCGCGTTCCAACTCATACAAGCGCGAATGATGGCGTCCAGTACCGCGACCGGGCAGGCGGCGACGATGAACCGGGTGATGCAGTTCATGCCGATCATCGTGGTGGTCTTTGCCTGGACATTTCAGGCGGGACTCGTCGTGTATTGGGTGATTTCGAGCATTATTGCGATCGTTCAGCAATACTTCACGACGGGGACCGGGAAGCTGTTTCCTGCCCACTGGCCGATGGCGCGCGACGTGATGGGGGAGCATCAAGCGAAGGTGGAAGCAGCCAAGGCCGAGGCCGAGGCGACAGAGACCGAGTCGAAGCCCGAAACAACGACCCGCCCACGACGCAGGCGGCGACGACGGAGGAGACGCGGTGGCTAACGATTCTGGCGCCGGCGACGGCGTGATCGTAACCGGCAGTTCGGTGGAAGACGCGGTGAAACGCGCGCTGCTGCAATTGAACGTGACGCTGGATGAGATCGACGTGGACGTGATCAATTCAGGGTCGCGCGGCGTGCTGGGCATGGGACGGGAAGACGCGCGGGTACGGGTGCGGATGCGCAGCCGGCCCTACTCGGAAGAAGACTCCGCGGACGAGGTCGAGGATCCGGACGAAGCGACGGAAGCCGTGGCGGACGAGCCTGAGGCCGAAGCGGTCGAAGAGCAAGAGCCGGCGGTGGAGGCGCCAGTGGCGGAGACCGAGCCTCCGGCCGCGGCCGCCAGTGAACCGCCCGCAACACCGGCCCCGGCAGCGACCGGGCGGCGTCCGCGCGGGGAGTTGCTGGAGTCGGGCGAGGACCTGGAGAACGAGGCGGAGGAGTTGCTGGAGAGCCTGCTGGACCGGATGGGGTTCGTGGCCGACTTCGACCTCGTGTCGGACGAGCCGCTGGCGTACAACATCGTGGGCGACGAGGACTTTGGGCGGCTGATCGGGCGGCAGGGTGAGACGCTGCGGGCGTTTGGGTACCTGGTGAACCTGATGCTGGGCCGGCGGCTGGGCCGGCCATGCCGGGTGATCGTGGACGTGAACGGGTACCGGCAGCGGCGGGCGGATCAACTGGCTGAACTGGCGGAAACGCTGGCGGACGAGGTGAGAGCCACGCAGGAGCCGATTACGCTGGAGGCGATGCCGGCCAACGAGCGGCGGCTGGTGCACGTGGCGCTGGCGGACGACGAGGATGTGCGGACGTACAGCATCGGCGAGGGCGACGAGCGCCGCGTCGTCATCAGCCCCAGGGCCTGACCGCCAGGGACACATGACCCGCGAGGCCGAGCGGCCGGCGTACCTGCTGCTCGGCAACGTGACCATGGATTTGACGCCGGACGGTTCGACGTTTGGTGGGACGGCGTACTACAGCGGGCGGGCGGCGGCGGCGCTGGGGTATCGGGTGGTGGTGGCGTCGCGGTTGCCGCGCGGAGATGCGAGGCGGCTGGCCGACGAGGTGCCCGGGATCACGTGGCGCGTGGGACCGGCGCGAGCGCCCGCCACGTTTTCGAACATTTACGGCCCCGAGGGGCGGATTCAACTGGTGCATGCGCGCGCGCCGCGGCTGCGGGCGGCGGAGGTTGGGGACCTAGCGCCGGAGGCGGTGATTGTGCACCTGGGGCCAATCCTGCGGGAGACCGGGCCAACCGTCGTCAATGCTGTGGCCGGGCGGGACTTTGTGGCGCTGACCGGGCAGGGGCTGCTGCGCCGGGTGGACGAGCATGGGCACGTGCGGGTGGATCTGCCGCGATCGGCGGCGCGGGCGTTTGCCGCGGCCGACGTGAGTGTTCTCAGCACCGAAGACTTGGCAGGGGACCTGGACAGCGCGCGGGCACTGCTGGCGCGGTCGCGGGTAGGGGTGCTGACGGACGGCGCCGGGGCGATTGAGGCGCATGAGGACGGGCGCTGGCTGCGGTATCCGGTTGTCGAGCGACCGATGCGGAATCCGACGGGGACGGGAGACGTGTTTGCGGTGGTGCTGGTCAGCACCTACCGGGCGACGAGCGACCTGCGAGAGGCGCTGGGGGTCGCGACGGAGGCGGCGGCTCGGTGGATCAGCGAGCCCAAGCCGGAGCCATTTCACCTGTTGCCGGATCCCGGAGGCGCGGGTGAACTTTGACGCGCTGACACTGGCGGCGGTCCGGTCGGAGATCGAGGACCGGGCGCTGGGCGGGCGCGTGCAACGGGTGGCCTCGCCGAAGCCGGGGGCGCTGGCGCTGGAGATTTACGGGCGCCAGGAACGGCACTCCCTGCTGGTGGACGTGGATCCGGATAAGCCGCGGGTGCGGTTTGCCAGCCGGTGGCCGCGGGCGGGGACGCAGGCGGCAAGCCCGTTGCTGCTGCTGGCCCGCAAGTGGGTGCGGGGAGCGCGGCTGGTGGAGATCGCGCAGCCGCCGGCGGAGCGGATCCTGGACCTGACGTTCGACGTGCAGGGGCCGGAGATGGCGGAGGCGGCACGGACGCGGCTGATCGTGGAATTCATCGGGCGGCAAACGAATCTGCTGCTGGTGGACGAGCGCGGACGGATTCGAGACGCGCTGCGGCGGGTGCGGGGCGAGGATGGACGGCGGCGGATTCAGCCGGGGGCGCAGTACGAACCGCCCGCGGCGCTGGATCTGCCGGCGCTGGCGGCGGTGAATCCGGAGGATTTGCGTCGGAGAGGTGCGCAGGACGGGCCGGCCTGGCGGGTCCTGGTGCGGGGCGTGCGGGCGGTGAGTCCGACGCTGGCGCGCGAGGCGCTGGCGAGGGCCGGGTATGCGGCGAGTGTTTCCGCTGGCGAGGTGAGCGACTGGGCCGCGGTGTTGCAAGGCCTCGGGACGATCCTGGCGGATGCGGCGCGGGGCAAGTGGCGACCGTCACTGGTTCCCGGTGAGGGCGGCTGGTTGGCGTTTGCGCCGTATGCGCTGACGCATTTCGAAGAGCCATACGTGGCGATGGCGTCGATGAGCGAGGCGCTGGAGTCCTTTGACGCGGCGACGGCAGCACCGGAGCCGGCAAAGGACGCGCGGGAGGAACGGCTGGAGCAATTGATCGCCTCGGCCACGGAACGGGCGACGCGGCGGTTGGCGGCCTTGCGGAAGGAGCTTGAGGAAAGCGCGGCGGCTGACGAGTTGCAGGCCGCGGGGGAGGCGTTGCTGGCGTTTGGGCATGGGTTGCCGGCGGGGACGCGGGAGTTCCAGCACGAGGGGCGGACGATCGAGCTGGATCCACGGCGGTCGGTGGTGGAGAACGCGCAGCGATATTTCGCGCAGGCCAAGGACCGACGGACGGCGGCGCGGGAGACGCCACGGCGGCTTAGGCGTACGGAGCTCGAGCTCGGGTTTCTGCGCCAGGCGGCGGACGACCTGGCGCGGGCGGACTCGCCCGGGGTGCGGCAGGCGCTTGAGGCCACACTGGCTGAAGCGGGGTACGGCACGTCGAAGGCCAGGCGGCGGACGGCGCCGGCAGCGGCACGCTGGATGCTGGGGAAGTACCAGGTGCGGGCGGGCCGGACGGCGGCGGAGAATCACCGGCTGACGTTTCACGAGTCTGCGCCGGACGATCTCTGGCTGCACGCGCGGGGCGTGCCCGGGGCGCACGTGCTGCTTCGGTGCGCTGCCGCGAACGCGCCGGAGGATGTGATCGAACAGGCGGCGTCGATTGCCGCGCACCTGAGCGCCGCGCGGAACGATGCGACGGTGGAGGTGGATGTGACGCAACGGCGGCAGGTGCGGCCGATCCGGGGCGCGGGGCCCGGCCAGGTGACGTATCGCGGGGAGCGGACGCTGCGGGTTGCGCCGAGGAAGCCCGAGGACGTGGGTGCGGAGCGGTACGCCTGACGGATGGGACGACGGTTTGCAGCGGCGGCCGTTGTGCAAGTTGGGTCTGCTGGATGCGGCGAGCGCCCAGGCGCGGATGGATGAGATTCAGAGTGAACTGGACGACCTGCACTTTGCCTGGCGTGGCGAGGTGGACGGCGGGTCGAGCTATTTCCGAATCCAGGGGCCCTCGCTGATCATCGAGTTTTCTACCGAGGGACGGCTGGGCGGCGGAGGGTCGCACTACCACTCGGTTTATCGGAATCCGACCAACGAATACGGACAGGCCGCGGTTGCGGCGAACTGATTGAAGCGCCTAGGCGCCGCGCGGGCGGCGCTGGCAGAACGAACAGTAGTGGGTGCTGCGCTGGCCAACGACGATTCGGCGGATGGGACGGGCGCAGCGGGGGCAGGGCTGGCCGGTGCGGCGGAAGACCTGGAGGTGGTCCTGGTGGCCGCCGGGGGTGCCTCGGCTGGTTTCGAAGGTGCTGAATGAGGTGCCGTGGTTGGCGATGCCAGATTCCAGGGCCTCCACGACGCCTCTGGCAAGCGCCTTGAGTTTGTACGTCGAGATGCGGTCGACGGGCGCCTCCGGGTGAATGCGGGCGCTGAAGAGGGCCTCGTCGGCGTAGATGTTGCCCACGCCCGCGACGGTGCGCTGATCCAGCAGGGCGGATTTGACGGCCACCTGGCGGTCGCTGAAGGCGTCGCGGAGGGTGCGCCAGTCGAAGGCGTCGCCCAGGGGTTCGGGTCCGAGATTGCCGATGACGGTGGGCAGGTCGGCTTCGTCGAGCGCCCAGGCCCGGCCGAAGCGTCGGACGTCGACGAAGTGGAGGGCGGGGTCTCGATCCAGGGCCAGCACGAGCCGGGTGTGCGGCTGAATGGCGTCGGCCGGGCGCAGGTGGATGCGGCCGCTCATCATGAGGTGCAGGATCAGGATTCGGTCGGTGAGTCGCAGCAGGAGGTACTTGCCGCGACGGTCGATGCCCTCCACGCGCTGGCCGATGAGGCGGAACTCGAACTCCTGGACGGGCAGGCCGAGGGTGAGTTTGGGGTCCAGGACTGTCGCGCGGCGCACGGTACGTCCTACGATGTAGGAGACCAACTCGCGGCGGATTGTTTCAACTTCTGGCAACTCAGGCATAACCGCGAGACTATGGGACTGGCGCGTGCGTCGCGCCCCACAGCATGCAGATCGAAACCGACCCGTCAAGCGCCCCGGCCGATAGCCTCCCGCCCGCCGAATCCGGCGGGCGGGGACCCTCGGTTGTAGACAAGCGCGTCTTCTGGTTGCAGGTGGCGTCGCTGGTCGTCGTCACCGGCGTCAGCCTGGCGGCCATCCCGTACGCGGAGGAGATTCGGCAAAACGCTGGGCCGGCCTACCTGGCGCTGTTCCTGGTGTCGGTGCAGTCGGGCGCGCTGTTCATGCTGCCTGGGTTCGGGTGGGCATCGATTGCCGTGTTTGCGGTGGCGTTCGACAACGTGTGGGGGCCGGTGCTGGTGGGGACTACGGGCCAGGTGGCGGGCGAGATGGTGTCGTACCTGCTGGGGGTCACCGGTTCGCGCTGGATCCAGCGGCGGAAGTCGTATCAGCGGGTGGAGGCCTGGATCAAGCGCTGGGGCCTGCTGGTGATCTTTGCGATTGCAGCGCTGCCGAATCCGTTCTTCGACCTGGCGGGGACGATTGCGGGCGCGGCCCGGCTGGGGTGGTGGAGGTTCTTCGTGGCCTCGTGGGCGGGCAGGCTGATCAAGAACATCGGGTTTGCGGCGGTTGGGGTACAGGGCGCGGACTTTATACGGCAGTTTTTCTAGGGGCCTCGACGCCGCTGCGTGTCGCCCAGGGCGGGCTCACTAACGATCTGACTCAAGGCCGGGATAAGCGAGCGGGTTTCTTTACGCGCGCTCTTCGGGCCGCCTGACGACCCACATGCGGCATTCGGCGCTGAAGTTGCGGATTGCTTCGGACTCCAGCGCCAGCTCGGAGCGCAGCTTGTCCTCGACGCGGATCAAGCCGGCGTCCGCGATGAGCTTGGTGACTTCGTGACGCGCCGGGATGTGGATGTAGGTCAGGATGCCGGCGTCGGGGATTAGGCGGTCGCCGAAGTCGAGTAGGCGCGAATCCTGTTCGCCGCGTTCCCAGCGAGCCCTTTCCTCGCGCCAGAACTCGACGAAGCGGGGTGACGCGCGGTCGTGGGTGGTGAAAACGAAGTGCCCGCCGGGTCGCAGCACGCGACGCACCTCGCGCAGCGCCTGCAGCCGGCGCTCGCGGCCGGGGATGCACATGAACCCCTGGGCGGAGAACAGGGCTCCGTGAAAGCTCGCGTCGTCGTATGGCATGGCGACGGCATCGCCGACGTCGAAACGGATGGGATGACCGCGCTCCGCGGCGATGCGCCGGGCCTCGGCGATCATGGCGGCGGAAAGGTCGCAGCCGGTAACGCGGCGGTAGCCGGCCTTGTATAAGCCGAATGTGGTCCGTCCGGCGCCGCAGCCGATGTCAAGGATCGCGCCCCCCTGCGGCATGTACCTGCCGATCAGCAGCCGCTCGGATTGCCAGAGTCCGAGAGTGGTTACGGCGCCGACGTATTTGCGGACGTGGTCGGGTTCTTCCCACGATCCGCGGGCGTATGAATCGTCGACAGCCTGGTCGTTCATTGGTGTGCGCGATGTCAGAAGACTTCGACGATACTCGCGTGCCTGCTCTCCTGTGATACGGCGATAGAATCGCGGCGAGATGGAGGAGTATTTCCGGCAGATCGCCGCGCGGACCGGTGAGGGTGAGCGGGTAGCCTCGGCGGTGGTGGTGTCGAGCCGCGGGTCGACGCCGCAGGATATCGGCGCGCGCATGCTGTTCTTCAGGGACGGGTCGACCTGGGGGACGGTGGGGGGCG
Organism: Chloroflexota bacterium; assembly: GCA_022820025.1. Classification (GTDB taxonomy): domain Bacteria; phylum Chloroflexota; class UBA11872; order UBA11872; family UBA11872; genus UBA11872. Next base: position 6,846 of record JAJEGF010000053.1, on the reverse strand, counting down.
GCTGCGTGGAAGCGGACGTGCGGGCCGAAGCGATCCGGGTGCTGGCGGACGGGCGGTCGCGGGCGCTGGAGATCGACCTGATCGACGACATCAAGGGCGAGGGCGACGTGTGCGGCGGCACGCTGGAGGTGCTGCTGGAGTCATGGAGCGACGCTCCCCCGGTCCGCCCGTGATCGACCGCGCCGCCGCGGTGGCGGCGGCCCAGGAGGCGCTGGCGCGGCGGGCGGCCATTGTCTTCGTGCACCTGGTGGGCGCGCGGGGCGTGGAATCCGGGGACATTGGCCTGCGGGCAATTTACGAGTCCGGCGAGGGGCTGTCGCAGGCCGTGGCGACGCCGGGGATCGACCAGGCGCTGGGACGGCTGGCGGCGGAGACGCTGGCTTCGGGACTTCCGCGGGCGGTGAACCTGGACGCGGAGGGCGAGCGGGTGTCGCGGCGCGCGCGGGTGTATGCGCGGTTCCTGCTGGATCCAATCATGGCGACTCCGCGGTTGCTGATCGTGGGGGCGGGACACATTGCGGTGCCGCTGGCGCGGCTGGCCTCGGTGCTGGAGTTCGAGACGATCGTGGTGGACGAGCGGGCGGACTTTGCGAACCGCGAGCGGTTTCCGACGGCGGACGAGGTGCACGCGCGGCCGTTCGAGGAGTTCCTGGACGAGTTCGAGGTGGACGAGCGCACGCACGTGGTGCTGGTGACGCGGGCGCACCGGTTCGACGAACTGGCGCTGCGGCGGCTGCTGGGCTCGCCCGCGCCGTATATCGGGATGATCGGCAGCCGGCGGCGGGTTCACATCGTCTACGGGACGCTGCTGGCGGAGGGGTATGGGCCGGAGCAGTTCGAAAAGGTCTATGCGCCGATCGGGCTGGACATCGGGGCGCGGACGCCGGCGGAGATCGCGATTGCGATTGCGGCGGAGATCGTGGATCTAAGGCGGCAGGGGAAGGGGCGGCGGTTGTCGTTGAAGGAGTTCAGGCCCGAGGCTGGAGACAGTCGGTAGCAATAGGCCACACACTGAAGTCAGACCTGTTATCTGATGACCCTCGCCGACGTCGGTTGGCCTAGGTCTCGCGGTGAGAGATCAGGTTCAGGTCGATGGCTCGGACGACGGCGGCGGTGCGGTTGGTGACGCCGAGCTTGGCGATGATGTTGGCGACGTGGATCTTGACCGTGCGTTCGGAAATGACGAGTTCGTTGGCAATGTCGCGGTTGCGGGCGCCGCGGGCCATGATCTGTAGGACCTCGAGTTCGCGCGGGGTGAGGGCTTCGACGGGCTGGGCATCGTCGTCGGCGTCCTCGGGACCGAGGCGGTCGAGGAGGCGTTCGACGACGACGGGCTGCAGGAGGGAGCCGCCGGCGTGGACGCGGCGGATAGCGCGGACGAGGTCTTTGGGTCGCACGTCCTTGAGCAGGTAGCCGCGGGCGCCGGCGCGGATGGCTTCGTAAATGGCCTCATCGTCGTCGTAGGTAGTGAGCACGATGGCGCGCAGGCTGGGATTGGTCTGCCGAAGGCGGCGGATGGCTTCGGCGCCGCCCATGTTGGGCATGCGGAGGTCCATCAGGGCGACGTCGGGGTTGGCAGCGGCGGCCTGCTCAAGGGCCTCTACGCCGTTTGAGGCCTGGGCGACGACCTGGATGTCAGCTTCAGCATTGACGATGGCGCCGAAGCCTTCGCGGACGATGGGATGGTCGTCGGCGATGAGGATGCGGATCATCGGTCGTCGGAGGCTGGTTGGAGCGGGATGTGGGCCTGCACGCGGGTGCCTTCGCCGGGTTGGCTTTCGATGCTGAGTGTGCCGCCCAGACGCGTTGCGCGCTCGCGCATGCCAAGCAAGCCGTAGCCGGACTCGCTGGAGTCGGCGGGATCGATGCCGGCGCCGTCGTCTTCCACAACGAGGCGGACATCATCCTCGGTTACCTGGAGGCTGGTGAGGACGTGGGCGGGCGAGGCATGCCGGAGGGCGTTGGCGAGGGCCTCTTCGCCGATGCGCAGGAGCTCGTTGGCGATGGGCACGGGAACCCCGGCGGCGTCGCCCTGGAGGCTGAAGCGCGCGGCGGCCTGACCGGAGGCGTCGGCGCGGGCGACAACGGCGGCGAGGGCGTCGCTGAGATCCTGACCATCAAGGGCGGAGGCGCGGAGTCCCTGGACGGAGAGGCGGGCTTCGCGCAGGCCGACGCGAGCCAGGTCGAGCGCGCGGGTGCGGTGGTCGGCGGCGGCGAGGGCGTCGCCGGCGGCGTGCTCCAACGCTTCGAGGTGGACGATGACGCCGGTGAGGCTCTGGGCGACGGTGTCGTGGATGTCGCGGGCGAGGCGCATGCGCTCATCGAGGGCGGCACGCGCCTGGCCCTGGCGGTAGCGCAGGGCGTTTTCGAGGGCGATGCCAATCTGGGCGGCGACGGTGAGGAGGAAGTTGGAGAGTTCGTCGCTGTCGTTGTCGGCGGTGCGGACCAGGAGGGCACCTGTTTCATCGGCCACGGTCAGGGGAAGGGCATGCGCCCAGTCGCCGGTGGGCGTGGGGTGGCTGAGGAGTGAGCTGTTGGGCTCGGAGTCCTCACTGGGCACCGCCTCGCCCCAGTCGGGTGGGGGCGGTACGGCGAGGCCGAGTTGCTCAGTCTGGGTGGGTGCGAGGCGGACGTAGGCGGCCTGGATGCGGGGGTGGCGGGGAAGTTCAGCGGCACTCACGCGGAGGATTTCGCGGGCGTCGAGGGTCTGGGTGATGGAGCGGGCGACGCGGACGACAATTTCGAGCTCGCGGGTGCGGTCGGCGACGCGCCGCTCAAGGGAGCCGTACAGGGACTGGAGCTGGCGGGCCATGGATTCGAACTGGGTGGTGAGGTCCTCGATTTCGTCGCCGGTTCGGACTGGCGTGGGGATCGGGCGAAAGTCGCCACCGGCGATGCGGCGGGCGGCCAGGGCGAGGTCGCGCAAGCGGCGGGTGGCACGGACGGCAGTAAGGCCGATGAGGGCGGCGGGGAGCAGGGCGGCGCCGAGGAGGGGGATTAGGACAAGGAGGCCGGGTCCGCTGAAGGCTTCGAGGGCGGCGGTCCAGGGACGTTCGACGATGAGGCGCCAGCCGGTGGCTCCCAGGGGGGCGAAACCGGTGATGCGCTGGGTGCCGACCACGGGACCGCGGAGGAGGGCGCCGGAGGCTGTCCGGAAGAGCGGATCGCCAGGTTGGCTGGAGGAGGTGACGGAGCGACCGGTTTGGTCGAGGTCCTGGTGGAAGGCGACGTAGGCGGCGGCGTCGACGAGGCCCAGGGTGGCGTTGGGGGCGGTAGGGATGAGGTCCTGGAGGAAGGTGCGCCAGGGGGATTCAGCGGTTGCCGAGGCGACCTGGATGACGCCGAGGCGGATGAGGGTGCCATCAGGGATGGCGGCTATGACGGCGGACTGGCCGGTGCTGGTTCGGATGACGCTGGAGAGAGCGAGGGCGTCGGTTGAACGAGCTTGTTGAATGGTTACCGTCGCCGGGGCTTGGAGAGCCTCGTCGAGCTGTTGGGTGGGGCTGGCGTCGGTGGTGCGGTGGAGGAAGAGGTTGGGCGGAGTGGGGGAGGTGGACCGGAGGTTGGCGCGGAGGGTCTCGGTTAGGGCGCGCTCGATGGGGGTGGCGAGGGCGAGGGCGCGGTCGGTCTCGGCCTGGAGGAGGGTTTCGAGGCGGGAGTGCTGGTTGAGGAAGAGGGTGAGAACGGCGACGGCCAGCAGGACGGCGGCCGTTGGCACGGCGGCCAAGATCGCGATCTGGCCGGCCAGGGAGCGGGTCCAGCGGCGGCCGGACCTGGTTGGGGAGGGCTGGTGCACGGGGCAGCGAAGAGGGGCCGCGTAGACTGATCAGTATGGACGCTTCCGAGCGCCCCCGCCTTGTGGTTCTGGACGCGATGTCGTTGATTCATCGCGCCTACCACGCGGTGCCGCGCCACTTCGCCACCTCGACGGGCGAGCCCACCAACGCGGTCTTCGGCTTTACGAACATCCTGCTGCGGGTGGTTGAGGAACTCTCGCCGGACCACGCGGCCGCGGCGTTTGACCTGCCGGGTCCGACGTTTCGGGATGAGATGTACGAGCCGTACAAGGCACACCGGGAAGCGCCGGACGACATGCTGGTTGCGCAGTTTGGGCGGATCCGGGAGCTGCTCGAGGTGTTGGGGATTCCGATCTACGACCTGGAGCCGTACGAGGCCGATGACGTGCTGGGCACGCTGGCGCGGCAGGCGGAGGCGGACGGGTTTGACGTCTGGCTGATCACCGGGGACCGGGACGCGCTGCAGCTGGTGACGCCCTACGTGCGGGTGCTGAGCACGAATCCGCGGACGGGGCAGCCGCTGATTTACGACGAGGCGGCGATCGAGGACCGGTGGGGAATCCGGCCGTCGCAGGTGGTGGATTTCAAGGGGCTGGTGGGGGATAGCTCGGACAACATTCCGGGCGTGAAGGGGGTGGGCGAGAAGACGGCTTCAACGCTACTTAAGGACTACGAGGACATAGACGAGATTTACGCGCACCTGGAAGACCTGCGGCCGGCGATCCGGCGGCGGCTGGAGGGGCAGGAAGAGGTGGCGTACCTGTCGCGGCGGCTGGCGACGATCGTGTGCGACGTGCCGGTGGCGTTCGACGCGGAGCGGACGCGGCTGTGGCAGGCGGACGCGGAGGCCGTGCAGGGGCTGATGCGGGAGTTGCAGTTCCGCAACGTGGCTGAGCGGATGAGCTTCCTGGAGGTGTCGGAGGAACGCGGTGCCGGACTGCCGGAAGTGGAGCCGGCGGTGGTGACGGATGCGGAGCGCGCGCGGGCGCTGGCGGAGGATCTGGCAGGCGCGGAGCGGGTGGCGGTGTTTCCGTATACGCGGGGATCGTCATGGAGCGTGGAACTGCTGGGGTTGGGATTGGCGTGGGGTGGTGAGACGGCGTACGTGAGCCTGGATGAAGAGTCCGGGGCGCTGGAGGAGTTGCGGGGGTGGTTGGAGGACGCTGAGGCGGGGAAGGCGGCGTTTGACTCGAAGGCGCTGAATAGCGCGCTGGCGTCGCGGGAGGTGGCGCTGCGAGGGGTTGAGACCGACCTGCTGCTGGCGGCGTATGTGGCGACGCCGAACGCGATTCCCGGAACGCTGGACGACCTGGTGTTCAGGCGGCGGGGGATCGAGGTGGAGCCGCCGCTGCCGGATGCGCAGGTGGCGGGCGGTCTGATGCGGCCGGAGGCGGAGGACGTGGCAGCGCCGGCGGCTCTGCGGGCGGCGCTGGCGCTGGGGCTGGCGGAGGAGATGGACGCGGAGATCGACGACCTGAAGCTGACGGAACTGCTGCATGACGTGGAGATGCCGCTGGCGCTGGTGTTGAGCGAGATGGAGCGGCGGGGGATCACGCTGGACGCGGGGGCGTTGGGCGAGCTGTCGCGGGAGATGGCGGAGGAGATTGCGGAGTTGCAGTCGGGGATCTACGCGGACGCGGGGCATGAGTTCAACGTCAACTCACCGAAGCAGCTGGGGACGGTGCTGTTCGAGGAGATGGAACTGCCGGCGGCACGTAGGACCAGGAGTGGGAATTACTCCACGGCCAGCGGGGTGCTGGAAGAGTTGGTTGACGCCAACCCGATCGTGGGGCGGGTGCTGGAGTACCGGGAGCTGAGCAAGTTGAAGTCGACGTACATCGACACGCTGCCGGACCTGGCGCATCCGTCGACGGGGCGGCTGCATACGACGTTCAACCAGGCGGGGACGGCGACGGGGCGGTTGTCGTCGGCGAATCCGAATTTGCAGAACATCCCGATCCGAACCGAACGCGGACGCGAAATCCGTCGGGCGTTTGTGGCGGGGCGCGAGGGGTGGACGTTGCTGGCGATCGATTACTCGCAGATCGACCTGCGGGTGCTGGCGCATATCAGCGAGGACGCGGCGATGTGCCAGGCGTTCGCGAACGGGCACGACATCCACTCGGCCACCGCGGCGAGCCTGCATGAGGTGGGGCTGGACGAGGTGACGGAGGACATGCGGCGGCTGGCGAAGACGACCAATTTCGGGATCGTGTACGGGATCAGCGCGCAGGGGCTGGCGTCGCGGACGGAGTTTTCGCGGCGGGAGGCGGCGGCGTTTATCGAGACGTATTTCGCGACGTATCCGGGCGTGAAGGGGTACATGGACTCGACCATCGCGCAGGCGCATGAGCGGGGGTACGTGGAGACGCTGTTCAACAGGCGGCGGTATCTGCCGGAGTTGCAGTCGCGGGCGTTTCACGAGCGGGCGGCGGCGGAGCGGATGGCGATCAACATGCCGATCCAGGGGACGACGGCGGACATCATGAAGGTGGCGATGGTGAAGCTGGACCGGGCGATCCGCGACGAAGGGTTCGCGGCGCGGATGCTGCTGCAGGTGCATGACGATCTGCTGTTCGAACTGCCGGCGGAGGAGTTGGACGGCTTCGCGACGGTAGCGCGGGGGGTGATGACGAAGGCGGTGCGGTTGCAGGTGCCGCTGGCGGTGGATGCGAAGGCCGGAATGAATTGGCGGGATATGCGGGAGATCTAGGGGGCGGCGGGAGCGGGTTGGTGAGGGGTGGAAATTGGGGGTCTCGCGCGCATTAAGAGTTTCTTCCAAGAAACTCTTGAGGTGATTCGGGGCGCTTTTTTGGTGGGTTTGGGGCGGGTTGAAGGTGGCCTGAGGCGGCGGAGCGGGCGGGTTGGCACCTCGACCGGAGGACCCCTTGTATGTGCTGAGGCTTGGATGTTTCGGGGTCCTTGGAAGTGGCCAAGGACAGCGTGGACGGGCCGGGACAGACCGTTGACCCCTGGGTCCCTTGAGACCGTCGGTGAGCGAGGTCGTCCCGGCCCGAGCGCTGACCCAGAGCCCGAACAGTTGCCGGGG
>JAJEGF010000024.1 GCA_022820025.1 Chloroflexota bacterium | reverse complement strand
CGTCCATCATTGAGCAGGTGGTTGTGGCGTCCGCCCAAGACGACAGCCGACCTGTCCTCGCTGGCGTCAGCCTGACGTTTGGCGCCGACTACGTTGAGTTGGCCGCCGCCGACGGCTATCGCCTGGCTGTCCGGCGCGCCGCCGCCGAAACGGGACTGTCGGAGCCCACGCAGATTGTCGTTCCACGCGCGGCGATGATCGAACTCTCCCGCATCCTGACGGACGACCCGGGGGCCGTCACGATTGGTCTCACCGCCAACGACTCATCGGTCCGCTTCAACACCAGGGCCGTCTCCCTGGTCTCGCAGCTCATCGATGGCCAGTTCCCCGCCTACCAGCAGTTGATTCCGGATTCCGCCGCCATGGAAACCCGCGTCGTGGCCGACACGGCGGCCGTCACCCAGGCGACCCGAATCGCCGCTCTTTTTGCCCGCGACGGTCAGAATGTCATCAGGGCCACCATTGAAGGCGGTGACGAAGGCGGCCGACTCGTGCTCTCCGCCAATTCCGCCGAACTCGGCGAAAACCAGGGCGAAGTCGAAGCTGAAGTCACCGGCGCCAACACTAACGCCCAAATCGCATTCAATTATCGATTCCTCTCCGATTGCCTCGGCACCGTCAATTCAGACCGCGTGTCGCTCACATTGTCCGGTCCCACCAGCCCCGGCCTCGTCCGCCAGGTCGACAACGACGGCGAGGACATGCCGTCCTTCAGCCACGTCATCATGCCCATGCACACGGTGTCGTAGGCCGCCGCCATTCCATCACTGACCACGTACGCACGGGCGCCCAGACCGAGCACCCGCGCTTGACCGCCGACTCGCGCTGGACCACCCAGCGTCCCCCCGTGATCGGCGCGCGCTGCATGATCTCCAGCGGCCACCCGCTGGCCACCGAGGCCGGTCTCGGCGCCCTACGCAACGGTGCCAATGCCTTTGACGCGGTTGTGACGGCGGCAGCGGTGATCGCCGTGGCCGAACCCGGAACAAATCACGTGGGCGGCGACGTTTTCGCCCTCTGCCTTCCGATCGGCGCCGCAGATCCCGAAGCCATCAACGCCAGCGGCCCGTCGCCCGCGGGCCTTACGATCAACGCCTTCGACGACGAGATTCCGCCGCACGGTATCAACGCCGCCACTGTCCCGGGCGCGGTCAGCGCCTGGCAGACGATTCTTGATCGCTACGGCTCCATCAGCATGGCCGACGCCCTTGCCCCGGCCATCCATTACGCTGACGCGGGGGTCCCCGTTGACCCCGACACAGCGCAGGCCATCGCCAACGCCGGTCCGGCCCTGGCCCAGCAGCCCGCGAGCGTGCGTAGCTTTCTGCCCAACGGCGCGCCTCCACGACCAGGCACATTACTGCTCCAGCCCGACCTTGCCGAAACGCTCCGGCAGATCGCTGACGGTGGAGCCGACGCTTTCTACAAGGGGCCTTTCGCCGACGCCCTGGTGCGCGCATCCGCCCGCGATGGCGGCGCGTTCTCGCCCCAGGATCTCGCCGCGTACGAGTGCGACGTCCTCCCGCCACTCCGCACCTATTATCGCGGGCTCGAAGTGCTCGGACAGCCGCTCCCATCGCAGGGCTTCCTGGTTCTCGAGCAACTCAACATCGCCGAAGGATTCGAGCTCTCGGCCTTCGAGTTCGGCAGCGCCGACGTCCTCCATCTCATGGCCGAGTGCAAGAAAGCCGCCTTCGCCGACCGGCTGGCCCACGTCGGCGATCCCAACTGGATTGACCTCCCCATCAACCGGCTGCTCGGCAAGGAATACGCCGCCCAGCGCCGCATGTCCATCGACCCGGTCCGCGCCGCCCAGCACGTGTCGGCCGGCGATCCCAGCGCCGTCGGCGGCGACACGACGGCTATTTCCGCAGTCGACGAGGCCGGCAACGCCATCACCTTCATTCAAAGCGTCTTCACGAGCTTCGGCTCCTGCTATGTCGTCCCAGGGACCGGCGTGCTGCTCAACAACCGCCTGTGCGGTTTCTCCCTCGATCCCGCCAGTCCCAACGCCTTTCAGGGCGGCAAGCGTCCAATCCACACCCTGAACACCTTCATGGTCAGGCGTGAAGACCAGTTGCTGCTGCTCGGCTCCTCGCCGGGCGGCCAGTACCAGGTCCAGACCAACTTCCAGGTCATCTCCAACGTCTTCGACCACGGCATGCACTGGCAAGCCGCCATCGATGCCCCCCGCTGGTATCACAACGAGGAGACCGGCGATCTGATGCTCGAAGACCGCTTTGATCCTGACGTGCTGACCGATCTCGAGAATCGCGGCCACTCGGTTCGTCGCGAAGCGCCCTTTTCCGTCTACTCGCGCGCCCAAGGGGTTATGCTCGACCCGGATACGGGCGCTCGGATCGGAGCCACCGACCCGCGCTGGCACGGACAGGTGCTCGGGTTCTAGCGGCACTCGCATCCGCGACAATACGCTGCATGTTATCGGCGTCCAACTTGACCCGTTGAGTTAAGGAATCGCGTGTCCAGGACTTCCGCTCCGCCAGGTGATCAGCCGCTCGGGACGACACGCATCTGGCTCGTGCTCACCATCGCCTTCTTTTCGGGCATGTCCGTCCTGGCCGTGGAGATCAGCGCCTCCCGGCTCCTGGCGCCGTTCTTCGGCACCAGCATCATTATCTGGGCCGTCGTCATCGGCCTGACGCTGCTCTACCTGTCGATCGGCTACTGGATCGGCGGTCGCCTCGCCGACCGGCGGCCCTACGAAGACACCATGTTTCACATCGTTGCCATGGCGTCGTTTTTGGTCGGCCTGGTGCCGTTCTTTTCGAAGCCGGTGCTCTCCGTGTCCTCACAGGCCATTGCCTCGCTCAACGGCGGCCTGTTCTTCGGTTCGCTCGTCGGCGTGCTCCTTCTGCTGGCCGTCCCGCTCACCCTGCTCGGCATGGTTTCGCCCTTCGCCATCCGTCTGGTCACCAGCGACGTCCAGCAGGCCGGCAAGCGCGCCGGCCAGGTATTCGCCGTCAGCACCGTCGGCAGCATCTGTGGCGCCTTCATTCCCGTCCTGCTGCTCATCCCCACCGTCGGCACCCGCTCGACCTTCCTGATCTTCGCCGTCCTGTTGCTGGGACTGTCGATCATCGCCACCAGCCGCCGCCGGCGCCGGCTGCTCTACGGCGCGCTCCTGGCCATCCTTATCGTCCTCTGGGTCGCGGTCGACCCGGGTCCGGTAAGGCCCGCCGACGGATTGCTGGTCGAAGGCGAATCCGCCCTTCAGTTCTTTCAGGTCATCGACAGCCCTAACATCGGCCGCCGCCTGGTTCTCAACGAGGGCATCGGCACCCACTCCATCTATCACCCCGACCGCTTGCTCACCAACGGACCCTGGGACTACTTCCTGCTGGCGCCCATCATTGGTGGGCAGAAACCTGACGACGTCGACTCGCTCCTGATCATTGGTCTCGGCGGCGGCACCGTGTCCAAGCAATACACGCAGATTTTCGGCGACGACGTGGCCATCGACGGTGTGGAGATCGACGATCGGGTTATTGACCTCGGCCGCAAGTACTTCGACATGAACGAATCCAACCTCAAGACCTACGCCGAAGACGGCCGCACCTTCCTTCAGCGCGTGGATCGGCGCTACGACGTGATCGCCGTGGACGCCTACCGCCAGCCCTACATCCCATTCCACCTGGTCACCCAGGAGTTCTTCATTTCGGCCCGCGACCACCTGACCGAAAAGGGCGTGGTGGCGCTGAATGCGGGTCGCACGGCCTCGGACTTTCGGCTTGTCGAAGTTCTGTCTGAAACCATGCGCTCGGTCTTCCCGCACGTCTACGTGATTGACCTGCCCTCCGGCTTCAACAATAGCCTTGTGTACGGCTCGCTGACCCCGATAACTGGAGACCAGGTGCGCGCCGCAACCGTTGACTCGCCCCGGCTCGCGGAAATCGCGGCCCGCCCCTGGGAACTGCGCGAAGTCAACCGCGCCGAAACGGTCTATACCGACGACCTGGCTCCCGTCGAGCGCCTTATCGACGACATTGTGGTCCGCGAAGCCCTGCACGGCGCAACCGGCCGCGACCGCTAGATCGTCTCACTCGCCAAACGAGTCGTGGCGGAACGCCCGCGCCCTTTACTCTCAGGAGAACCAAGCCCATGTCCTCGCTAATCCCTGCGCTCCACCCGGCCACGGTCGCCCAGGTCCACGACCTGGGTACGTACCTGGACGCGGCCGCCGCCGCAGGCTTCCGGGCCGCCGACTTCAGCATGCCCGCCGCACGCGCGCTTGAGGCCGCCGCCGGGCGCGACGCCGTGATCGATGCCTTCCAGTTACGGGGCATTCAACCCGGCGCCTGGGGCGCTGGTGCGCAAGTGATCGGCCCCTATGCCGAGTTCGACGCCAGCCTGGACGACGTGGCCACCAACGCCGCGCTCGGCGCGGCCCTGGGCGCTCGTGTCGCGGCCGTCGTCGTGCCCAACCGCGTCGACAGGCCCCCCGACGAGATGATGGACCTGCTGGCCATGCGCATCGGCGATGTCGCGGACACCGCCGCTGGCGACGGCGTGGCCCTGAGCCTCGAATTCATTGGACCCAACATTTGGCCGGACCAGCCCTACGAACTCTTCTCAGGCATCCAGGGAACCCTGGAATTGATCGAGCGTATCGGCCGCGTGAATGTGGGCGTCCTTTTCGATACCTACCACTTCCATTGCGGCGACAGCGAATTCGCGGACATTGCCACGGCCGGCCGCGCCATCAACCACGTCCATCTCAACGACGCCCCACCGGGCGACCCATCAACTTTCGACGACTCGGTGCGCCGCCTGCCCGGCGACGGCGTCATGGACCTTGCGGCCATCACCAGCGCTCTCGAAGCTGCGGGCTACAAGGGTCCTGGCGGCGTCGAGATCTTCAACGACGAACTGCGCGCCCTGCCCATCCACAAGGGCGCCGCCCGTGTCGCCGCCGCTTGCCACCGCGTCTTTGGCCAGCCCGAGCCACCCGGAAGTGGTTAAGCAAGCGGACGCGTTGAACAGCCGCAGCTTCCGGCAGCAGTCATGAACACGGGTGAGACGGGATGCCAGGCGACCGTTCGTTGCACCGTCGCCCGCCCCACCGCATCCTGTAACAATATCCATCCGCCAATCCGAAAGTCGCATGTCGCGCATGCGTAGTTCGGCGCGCGTTTCCCGGCGTCGCCTTGCGCTGTTCCTGTCCGCCGGAACCGCGATTCTCGTTGCCGGCTGCGGAGAGTCGGAGTCGCCGACGCCAGCCCTCACGGCGGCACCGCCCGCCGCATTGACACCCCCGCCATCAACCAGGGAACTTACGGCGGTCACCGCACCTACCGTTGCGCCGACCGCCGCAGCCGTCGCCTCGCTAGAGCCGACTCCCGCACCAACGGCCTCTCCCGTCGCCCCAGCAACAACCGTCGCGGCGGCGCGCCCGACCCGCCCACAGCCAGCCCAAACGCCGACGGCTTCGCCGACGCCGGAGCCGACCACCCCATCGCCCACACCGACCCCCTCGACGTCTCCCACTCCCACACAACCACCGTTGCTTTCGCCCCTGACGGGCCTTGCAATCAGCCCGAATGCACTGGCCAAGCGTGTCGTCGCGGTAAAAGTCGACAACGCCATTGGCGCCCGACCGCAGAGCGGCCTCAGCACCGCCGCCGTCGTCTATGAGCACGTCACCGAAGGCATAGTCACTCGCTACACCGCCTTTTTCCTGGACAGCGACCTCGAACGCGTCGGCCCCATCCGCAGTTCGCGTTTCGTCGACCGCGACCTCGTCCAGCAGTTCGACGCCCTGTTCGCTCACGTTGGGGCCAGTCCACCCGTCATGCGGGACCTGCGTAACTCCCCGGCGGCGGATATCGACCAGTTCTTCTACGACGAGACCCGCCCCTACTACCGCATTTCCAGCCGGCCCGCCCCGTTCAACATGTACGCCAGCCTCCCGGCGCTGCGCGAAGTCGGCGCGAAACGACATCCCGACCGGCGTGAGATTCAGGGATTCCGCTTCTACGAGACCGAACCCGAAATCGGCCCCCTAACCCACCTCACCATTCCCGCGGGACCTCGGCACGTATTTCAGGCCGAGTACGAGTTCGATACCGCCACCCGCCGCTGGCGCCGCTCGCTCGGGGGAGCGCTCGATATTGATGCCCACACGGGCGAAGCGCTCGCCTTCGAGAATGTCATCGCCCAGTGGGTTCCGGCTCGCGTGACCCAGTACGACGAAGACCACCTGGGTAATAAGTCCGTCTGGATCGGCACCACCGGCGAAGGCGCCGTATCCGTCTTTCGCGATGGCGAGCGCCTGGAGGGAATCTGGCGCCGACCGTCGGAGACCGATGTGACCGAATTCCTCAACGCCGACGGCTCGCCGCTCGAACTCCGTCCCGGCAGGACATGGATCCATCTCCTGACCAGTCGCCAGGACGTCGAGGCCCTGTGATGATCTTCCATACGCCACCGACCGCAGTCCTGGGAGGATCGACCTATGGCTGACCATCCAGTCGTCTTCGTGCCGCTGATGCACGAACACCGATTCCGACCATACGTTCACGTCGTGGAGGAAGCCGGCGGCGAGGTTGAGTTCGCCGACATACACAATCTCGCTGCCCGCCGTGCCGCGCTTCAACGCGCCACGGCCGGCGCCGTGGGCCTCGATCCGTTCACCGGCGACGACTTCGCCATTGCCCCGCACCTGCGCGCCATCATCACCTGCACCACCGGCGTCGACCCGATCGACCTGGAAGCCGCCACCGAGCACGGTGTGATGGTGGGCAACACGCCCGATCTCTGCATCGAGGAGGTAGCCGATCACACCCTCATGCTGCTGTTGTCCTGCTGCCGGCGCCTGCCCCGCACCGTCCATCCCAGCCGCTCCGGCGCTCCGGCCCGCGAAGATGCCATCGACGTCTCCGAGCACTGGCCGCGCCTGCGCGGCCAGGTGGCCGGCCTGCTCGGCTTCGGCAACATCGCGCGCGCCGTGGCGACTCGCTGCCAGGCCTTCGGCCTGCGCGTCATCGCCCACGATCCCTACGTCGAGCCTTCCGTCGCCGAAGAGTTCGGCGTCCAGCTGACCGGGTTCAACGAGGTGCTGGAAGCCGCCGACTATCTCTGCGTACACCTCCCGCTCAACCCCGCCACCCGCCATTGCCTGAACGCGCAGGCCTTCGCACGCATGAAGCCCACGGCCTTCGTCATCAATACCGCCCGCGGCCCCATCATTGACGAACCGGCCCTCGTCGAAGCCCTGCAAACCGGCCAGATTGCCGGTGCCGGCTTGGACGTGACTGAAGTCGAGCCGATCGCCGACGATAATCCACTGCTCGACATCCCGGACGCCCTGCTCACCCCGCACTCCGCCGGCTACTCCCAGGAGGCATCGCGCTGGGGGCCGGAAAGCGCCCTGCGCTGCGCCGCCGCCGTCATCCGGGGCGGCCGACCGCGTTCCGTCCAGAACCCTGACGTGCTCGAACGCCTGAAGACATAGGCCAGCGCTCCTGTCTCCCTGATGCCCGTCCGCTTCACCGCCTACGGCGGCGCTGGCGAAATCGGCGGCAACAAGCTGCTGCTCGAAGACGACGACTGGCAGGTCCTCTTCGACTTCGGCATGTCCTTCGGCGCCCTCGGGACTTACTTCGAGGAGTTCCTCCGCCCACGTACTGTCCGCGGGCTCTCCGACTACCTCCTGACCGGCCTGTTACCGCCCCTGGAAGGCCTGTATCGAGACGACCTCAACGCGCTCCCGGAACACGCCGGGATTTGGGATCGACTGCGGGGCCGCCCGGGCTACCGCGACAACGTTGAGCCGCGCGCCATTCTCCTCAGCCATGCTCACGCCGACCACGTTGGCTATATCTCGCTCCTCCGGCCCGACATCCCCGTCGTCACCGGCGGCCTCACCGCCGTGATTGCCAAGGCCATGCAGGATGGCGGCCAGAGCACCGACGACAGCCAGACTGTCTTCCTGCGTCCCCGCACGCCGCGGGACGGACTCCTCGTCACTGATTCCAAAACCCCGTTCCAACAGCGTCCCTGGTCGCTCGTTGCCGGCGCTGGATGGTCCTCCGCGGCAACCGAGTACTGGACGCACCGCTACGCCAAGTCAGGCCCGGAACCGGTCACGCCCCCCATGACGACCGGCGTGTCCGAGATCGACGGACACCAGGTCCGCGCCTTTCCCGTTGACCACTCCATCCCCGGCGCTCACGGATTCGCCGTCGAAACCTCCGCCGGCTGGGTGGGCTACACCGGCGACATCCGCATGCATGGCCACCACGCCGACCAGACCTGGGCCTTTGCCCACGAACTGGCCGACCTTGAACTCGTGGCGCTCGTCTGCGAGGGCACGCAAGCCTCCAGGCCTCGCGGTGCATCGGAATCGGACGTGCGCGCCCGGGCCATCGAGCGCGTCCGACAAACCCAGGGACTGGCCGTGGCCGACTTCGGCCCCCGCAACATCGAGCGCCTCACGACCTTTCGCGACGCCGCCCGCCAATCCAACCGCCAACTCGTCGTCCTCATGAAGGACGCCCTGCTCCTCCGCGCCATGCACACCGTCGATCCCGCCACGCCCCTGCCGTCGGCGCCGGACGGTCTCCTGGTCTTCGATGACCGGCGAGCCACCTCCACCGCCTGGCAGGACGAAGTAACCGACCAATTCGCGGACGCTCTCGTGTCCCCGTCGACCATCGCCACAGACCCTGGCGCCTTCGTCCTCTGCCTCAGCTTCTTCGACGTGACCCGCCTTCTGGACCTTGGCGAAACGTCGTCCGGCGCCTGGATCTACTCCTCCAGCGAGCCCTACGACGAAGAATCGCAACTCGACATGCAGCGTCTCCGCAACTGGACAGACCTGCTCGGCCTGGACTTCCTCGGCGGCGCCTCCGAGTCCGAGGCCGAAGCCGCCGGCTTCCACGCCTCCGGGCACGCCAGCGGCCCTGACCTTCAACGCTTCATCGAGATCGTTAACCCGCGCACTCTCATCCCGATTCACCTGCAGTCCGAAGGTCTCAACTTCTACCGCCGGACCTTCGGTGCAACCTCGATCCGGGTCGCCGAACCGGGCTGGGGCCGGGCGCTCACCATCGAATAAGCTAGGCAGCTATTGACGGGGCACGCTCTCGCGCCCCACCATCGCCCAAACCACCACCCATCCCCGGAGCCGATGTCACGCCGCGTTGTTGATTGCACCATGGTTCTCCGCCATGGCGCCGCCGACTCGTTCACCGCGCACGAGTTCGAGCGGTCCGGCCAGCCCCAGACGCTCACGCACCGCGTCGAAATGGACGCCGACGTCGGCACCCACGTCCTTGCCCCCCGCCGGTACATCCGCTGGGGATCCGACCTGGCCGGCCTCTCCGCGGAGACGTTCTTCGGCGAGGGCCTGGTCGCACACCTGGAAGTCGCGGCGGATGCCCCCGACATCGACTCAAACCGCCTGGAAGAGATCTTTGGCCGAGAGCTCCGCACCCGCGACATCGTCGTTATCGCCGCCCGCGGCAACGGGGTCGCGCCCTGCTTCACCGCGCAGGCCGCCCAGTGGCTCTTCGTCCGCGGCGCCAAGCTCGTCGCCCTGGCTGAGGGCATCTCCATTGGCCGCGAAGAGGAACCAGACGACGAGCGGGTCATCCTCAGCACCCTCTTGGAGAACGACGTTCCCATCGTTCGCGGTCTCGTCAACACCGAGACACTCAGCGCCGAGCGCATGGCCTTCATGGCGCTCCCCGCGCCCGCCGCCGATGTCACCGCCTGGCCGGTCCGATTCGTCGCGCTCGATCCCGGCCTCGACCCCACCCAGGAAGCCGTGGCCGTTGAGCCCGACGCCGATCAGCAAGTTGAAGCCGAGCCGCCAGCAGCCGGATCCGCGGACCAGGCCGCCGACACTCAGCCCGAGGAGCCCGCCGAGCCCCAATCCGCCCCCGAGCCGCCCGAACCCGAGGCCCCCGCGGAGCAGGAGTCCGAGGATTCACGACCGGAATCGGATCTGGACGAGGAATCTCCAGCCGACGCACCCGCGGCCAAGGACGATCGGGATGACGAGGATCCAGGCGCGCGAAGCACCGAGGCCTGACCTCGGCCCAGGCAGACGCAGCTACCGATTTGGAAACAGCAACTCGTCGCCGATGTGGATGACGTACGGCTCGTCGATGCCGTTCAACTCGGCAATCTCTTCAAAGCTGTATCCGTACCGGCTGGCAACCGCCGCCAGCGTGTCCCCGCTTTGTACCGTGACCAGGAAATACCGCGCCGGGGCCTCCGTATGTACCGGAACCACCGTCGGCGTCGGCAACTGCTCGAATGGCCCCTGCGGCAACTCCAGGTCGATCACGATCGGCTCAGGTGTCACGGGAATCACCGCGGGCGCCTGCGGCGTTGGTACCGCGGCGGCCGCCGTCGCCGTGGGGCGCAGCGCCTCGGGAATCTCGGGCGGACGCCGCAGGCTGCGGTCCGCCAGCAATATGAAGACTGCGCTCGCTACCAGGAGCGCAGCAACAGCCAAGCCCGCGTACGTGCCGGCGGCGGGGCGCTCGAAGGACTCGCGTGGTGGCTGGGAACCGGACCCAGCCCCGGTCTGTGAGTATTGCTCGGCCACCGCAGGTCAAGGTATCAGACGATGACTCGCCCTGATCGCACCCTCATCGAAGGCCCCTGGGAGCTCGGCGTTACCGACTCGCCCGACCTGCGCGACGTGAGCTTCGACCACCAGATCGTCCCCCCGGCCTACCCCCAACTCATCCTCGACAGGCCACCCACCGGCCCCGCCTTCTACTGGTACCGCCGCCGGCTTGATGTCCCCACCCCTCCGTCCGGCCACCAGGCCGTCGTCGTCTTCGGCGCCGCCGACTGGCTCGCCGACGTCTGGGTCAACGACCGGCAAATCGCCGCCTGTCGCGGCGGCTACCTCCCCTTCGAAGCCATCCTTCCCCCGGAAACTCACGGCCAGACCGTCACCCTCACCGTCCGCGTCTGGGATACGCCCGTCCAGCCCCCCGGCGTCCTCACGCCTCCTGGCAGCCCCCCAACCCGCGCCGCCTGGATCCCGCGCGGCAAACAGCACTGGTACGGCGAGTGCTCCGGCCTCTGGCAACCCGTCTGGCTGGATCAGCGCCCGCCCAACCACATCACCGGCCTCCGCACCGACCTCGCCGACGACCTCCGGACAGTCCGCCTGTCCGTTCTCGGCAGCCCCGACACCCACGGCCGCGTCCACGTAACCGTCCGCGATGCCAACAGGTCCACGTCCCTCTGGACCAGCGAAGCCACTGGCGTGCTCGACACCGGCCTGGAGATCAGTCACCACTGGCCCGATGTCCAGCCCTGGGATCCCTCCGCGCCCTCCCTCTACGACGTCGACGTCACCTTCGACTCCGACGGCCTCACGCACACCCGCCGCTTCACCACCGGCTTCCGCCGAATCGAGGCCGACGAACACGACCTTCGCCTCAACGGTCAGCCCCTCTACCTTCGCGGCGCGCTCGACCAGGACTACAGCCCCGTCACCGGCTACGCCTACCCCGGCGACGAAACCCTCGCCTGCCGTTTCCAGGTCGCCCGGGACGCCGGCCTCAACCTCGTCCGCTGCCACGTCAAGCTGCCCGATCCCCGCTACCTAGCCCTCGCCGACCGCCTGGGCCTCATCGTCTGGTACGACCTTCCAAGCTGGGGCCAGCCACACCGACCGGACGAACCCTTCCCCGACTGGCTAGACGACGACGTCACCGCCATGCTCCGCGGATCCGCCGTCCGCGACGCCCACCACCCCTCCCTCATCGCCCGCTCGGTCATCAACGAAGGCTGGGGCCTCGACCTCGCCGCCAGCGCCGACCACCGGCAGCGTCTCCGCAACTGGGTCGCCGTCGCCCGCGAAGCCGACCCCACCCGCCTCGTCGTCGACAACTCAGCCATGCTCGGCGCCCTCCATCTCGATACCGACCTCGCCGACATGCACACCTATGCCGCCCATCCCCAGGGCGCGCGCGACTTCGGCGCCTTCGTCGACTGGCTCGCCTCACGCCCGCCCGACCTCTGGGAACGCGCCGACGCCCAGGCCCCCGCCAACCGACCCATCGCCCTCTCCGAATTCGGTCTCTGGGGCCTCCCCCAGGACTGGAAACCCCCAGCCCCCTGGCTCCTCGCCGACCGCTCCTGGACCCGCGACCTCGCCTTCGACCAGGCCGGATTCGCTGACCGATTCCAGCACGCCGTCGCCCGTCAAGCCTTCGACTCCCTTGACGACCTGACCGCCGCCACCCGCCAGGTCCAGGCGGAGGGCTTCCGCCGCCAGATCGCCCGCCTGCGCGCCACCCCGGGCCTCTCCGGATTCGTCCTCACCGAACTCATGGACCAGGGCTGGGAAGCCAACGGCCTCGCCGACTTCCAGGTCCGCCCCAAGCCAGTCGTCGAGGCCATGCGCCCCGTCGCCGGCGACACCGTCATTTTGATCGAAGATCTCCCCGGCTCCGCCTGGGCCGGCAGCCCGGTGAACGTCCGGGCCATCATCTCGGGCCCCCGCACATCCTGCGACGCCGAGATCGTCTGGAGCGTCTCCGGTGAACCCCGCCGCCGCGAAACTATCTCCGTCCCCGCCGGCGTCGAACCCGTCGCCATCGACGACTTCGAATTCACCGCCCCCCTGATCGAATCCAGCCGCGTCCTCGACATCGACGTCTCGATCCGCGGCCCCGGCCTCTCGCTCGACCAACAAGAGCAAGTCCTCGTCGTCCCCACCGATGCCGCCACCATCGACGGCAAGCTCCGCATCTACCTCACCGGCGTCGACCACACCAACCGCGTCGCCACCCTCGCCAACGGCCTTGCCGAAGCCGGCTGCACCACCCTCACCCAGCCCGTCCGCACCCAGGCCGTCGTCGTCGCCGGCGGCGGCGGCGCCGACGCCCTCGAAATGGTTGCCGGCGGCCTCTCCGCCCTCGTCGTTGCCGACCTCGCCGACACCCCGTTCCTTCCCTCGGTCCCCCGCACCGGCCGTTTCGCGTCCCACTGGTCAACCGGCTTCGACTGGATCGCGCCCCAAATCCGCGAAGGGCTCCTCTCCGCCCCCCTCATGAGCACCCCGTTCGTCCCCAGCGCCGCCCCCCGCGTCATCCCGGCCGTCGACGGCCTTGACCCCAGCGACGTTCTCATGGGCACTTTCCGCGGCTGGCTCGGCAACGAAGCCGCCATCACCGCCCAGGCCAACTACGGCAAAGGCAAAGTTGTCGTCACCACTCTCGGCCTCAGCCACGCCGGACGCAACGACCCCCTGGCCCGCGCCCTCCTCGTCCGACTTATCCAGTACACCGCATCAAAATCCTGCAACCCCGTCTCCCGCATCAACCTGCCCACCACCAACCCCTAAACGACTCCTACTCTGTCCCTCTTCTCTTTCTCACTCCTCACTTCTCTTACCTCTCTCCTTCTTCCCGGGGGTGAGCGAGGGGACTTGAACCCCCAGCCTTCTGGGCCACAACCAGACGCTCTAACCGATTGAGCTACGCCCACCACAAGCCGCACGCGACACACGCTCGGCCGGACACCATTCTATCCATCACATTCCGCGCCAGCCGCTGTCCGCCTGCGATTTTCACGGACTGCAGCGGCTAAGGGGCGAGCCAGACTTTCCCATTCTTGCTGCCGAGTACCTGCCCGGTAGCATCTGGTCCACGGCACAGGTCGTCACTATGCCGGTCGTGGACGGCCACATGCACATACCAACGCAGCCGGGCCTGGGTTTTGCGTTGGACTGGGACCGCGTACAGGCGCGTACCGAGCGTGTCGCGTCGGCCGCGAAGGCGACGCGGGCCGGGAGCTACCGCAGGGGGAGAGAGTTTCCGCCGGTAAAGGCATGCTGATCGGCGCGGTGCCGACCCTGCGAGAAGAATTGAGGGGAGTGCCATGAAGATCACGGAAATCAAGCTCAGCATCCTCGAGCGGCCCGGTGACATGGTGCATCGGCTGGTCGAGGTGCCGGATCTGCGCCGTATTCAATACACCCACAAAGCGTTCCCGACCTCGCGGCCGGAGCATCATCCATTTCTCATTGTCCGTACCGATGACGGGATCGAGAGCATCGCCCAGTGCGCGCCGGGCGTGGACCAGGCGAAGGACATGGTTGATCTCTTGCGGGAGATGGTCATCGGCGAGGATCCGTTCCGCCGCGAGCACTTCTTCCAGAAGTTCGAGGTGGCCCGGCGTTGGCTATATCGTCCCTATGCGTGGTCGGCCGCTTTCGACCACTGCCTGTGGGACATCGCCGGGCAGGCGACCAACCAGCCGGTCTACAACCTGTTGGGCAAGGTGCGTGACCGTATTGCCGTCTATCTGATGGGCGGCGACACCGACCTTGATGGCTACAAGCGGCACATCGAGGCGGGCCGCGAAAATGCGGGCATCTTTGCCTACAAGATTCACAGCTACAAAGGCGGCAAGGCGGATGTTCCGATCATTCGCGGGCTGCGGGAGCATGTTGGACCGGACTACGACCTCATCAACGACCCGGTCCGCTCGTACACGCTCGAAGAAGCGATCATGATCGGGCGGCTGATGGAGGAATTGGATTACGTCTGGCTGGAAGAGCCGATCCACGAGGAGAACATCCTCCAGCTACAGGAGCTTTGCGCGGCCTTGACCATGCCCGTGATGGGTCACGAACCGATGCAAGCCGACATGGAAGGATCGTGTCAGCGGCTGTTGCTCAAGGCGACGGATATCATCCGCGCGACCGGGATGCATGGCGTGACCCAGACGATGAAGAGCGCCAACTTTGCGCAGTGCTACGGCGCGAATATCGAACTCAACGGGCATGGAGGCCTCTTTGGAGCGGTCAATGCGCACCTGCAGATGGCGATTACCAACACGACCTATCACGAGGTCGGCGGTGACGGGCTGGGGTTGGCCAGGCAGGCGGAAGAGTTCGGCGCGATGAATGCCCCGCCAGTCAGGGATGGCTATATTGCGCCGCCCGACGGTCCCGGGTTTGGCATCGAGTGGGACATGAAGCAATTCCGGCGCCACCTGGTTGAGCAGTATTGAGCAAGGGCCGCCACCTGCGGTTGCCCAAAGTTTTGCGCGGCCAGTCCGGCGCCTTTCGCCCGACGCCCGCCGACGGTTGCTGGGCTATCCGCTTTCTGACCGACGACCTGGGCACGCTGGATCTGCGGGAGCCGGCCTAGGTGTCCACCATGTCTCCGAACACCTGTCGACCATCTGTCCGGACTGGACACTTCCCGGGGTGAGCGAGGGGACTTGAACACCTAGCCTTCTGTGCCACAACCAGAAGCTCTAACCGTTTGAGCTACGCCCACCACAGGCCGAAAGACAGCATCTACCGGCCGCCCGTGATTCTGTCTGCCGACCGGCACTGCAAAGACGCTCCGTGCGCCGTCGCTCGCGCTAAACCGCTCCCACCAGCGCCACGATCAGTCCTGTAACAGCCGCCGCTGCGGCCACCGCTCCCAGAATCGCGCCCACCATCCAGCGCATCAGGCGCGATTCCAATGCGTGAAAATCGCCTCGTAGTTCCGCTACATCGGCCTTCGTCGCCAAGTGCTCGAACCCGCCCTCGAGACGACTGACTCGTTCTTCCAGAGTCGCCGTCGCCATTTAGGTTCTCCCCGGCGGGAGCGTCCCGCGCTCCCACGGCATCGCATTCTACCGACGCGCCATTCGACATCCCTGAAAACGCAGGCCTCCACCCCCGCCTCCCACGCTGCAAACCGACCACCCCCAATCTCCGCCCCTCTAACCACCTCGATGCCCAGCAGACCCCCGGCCGGGGGTGTAACATGAGGTCACGATGAGGAGAGGTGACCCACGTCGCCGGCGGGTGTCTCAAGCACCCTGCCCCGACTGCGCGCCGCCCTCCCGCGTCGCGACCCCGGCCCAAGTGGCGCGGGGTCTTTTTCGTTATTCGGGGTCACCCCACGTCGCAGGGAGGCGCTTGCGTGTCGCTTGATCCGAATCCGGTTCGCATCGAAGAGCAGTCCGTAACGACCACCCGCAGCATCGTCGAAGGCCTTACCTACGACGACGTCCTCCTCGTCCCCGGCCGCTCGGACGTGCTCCCCACGCAAGTCGACACCCGCACCAGCATCACGCCCCGCCTCACCCTCAACGTGCCCCTCGTGTCCTCCGCCATGGACACCGTCACCGAGGCCACCATGGCCGTCGCCATGGCCCGTGCCGGCGGCATCGGCGTCATCCACCGCAACCTCAGCATTGACGACCAGGTCGGTGAAATCGACAAAGTCAAGCGCTCCCAGTCCGGCATGATCGTCGACCCCGTCACCCTGCCCCCCACCGCCACCCTCGCCGAAGCCAACGCCGTCATGGCCCGCTACCGCATCTCCGGCGTGCCCATTACTGACGAAGACGGCCGCCTCGTCGGCATCCTCACCAACCGCGACATGCGCTTCACCCACGACCAGGCCCGCACCGTCGCCGACCTCATGACCAGCCAGAACCTCGTCACCGCCCCCGTCGGCACCACCCTCCGGCAGGCCCAGCACCGCCTCCACGAACACCGCATCGAAAAGCTGCCCGTCGTCGATTCCCAGGGCATCCTCCGCGGCCTTATCACCGTCAAGGACATCGCCAAGCGACAGCAGTTTCCCCATGCCGTCTACGACGACAAGGGCCGTCTCGTTGTCGCCGCTGCCGTCGGCGTCCAGGAGGAAGCCTTCGACCGCGCCCGCGAACTCACCCAGGCCGGCGTTGATGTCCTCGTCGTCGACTCCGCCCACGGCCACCACTCCGCCGTCCTGGACATGGTCAGTCGCGTCAAGGACAACCTCGATATCGAAGTCATCGCCGGCAACGTGGTCACCGCCGCCGGCGCCAGCGACCTCATCCAGGCCGGCGCTGACGCCATCAAGGTCGGCGTCGGACCCGCCGCCATCTGCACCACCCGCGTCGTCGCCGGCGTAGGCGTTCCCCAACTCACCGCCATCCTCGACTGCGCCGACCCCTGCGCCGAGCACGGCGTCCAGCTCATCGCCGACGGCGGCATCCGCTACTCCGGCGACGTGGCCAAGGCCATCGCCGCCGGCGCTTCCGCCGTCATGATCGGCAACCTGCTGGCTGGCACCGACGCCAGCCCCGGCGAAATCGTCTATCGCCAGGGCGAACGCTTCAAGGAATACCGCGGCATGGGCTCCATCGGCGCCATGGTTGATCGGCGCCTCGCCACGCGCGACCGCTACGGCCAGCACGAAGTCGAAGACGCCGCCAAACTCGTCGCCGAAGGCGTCGAAGCCCAGACCCCCTACCGCGGCCCCACCGCCGGTCTCATCCACCAGTTGGTGGGCGGCCTCTGTTCATCCATGGGCTACGTCGGCGCACGGGACATCCACGCCATGCAAACCAGGGCCCGCTTCGTCCGCGTCACCAACGCCGGCGCCGACGAAAGCCACCCCCACGACGTCGTCCTCGTCAAGGAATCTCCCAACTACCAACACCGCTCGCGTTAGTCCCCATCACTCCCGCGTCCAAAGCGGGATCTCAGCAACTCCCAGATAGCCCAGCCTTGGCGTCGCCATCAATGTCCCCGGCATCTTTAGGCTGACATCGCAACGTCGCAGCGATCCAGGAAGGCTGCCCACCTCCCCCGACCACCTCGCCCCTTCAGCGTCAGTGCCGTATCGTCAACCCGATTAAGCAGACGAATGCATGGCAATGAGCCGTCGCCCGGTACCAGTCATCAACAGATGACACTCGGTCGACTATCAGCGACGCGGTTGGCTCCGCTCGCTAACAACGTCATCGGCCGGATTCGAATGTCAGCGTTGTCCGAGTTGATCCATTAGCCAATCCGTGGGCAAGCAGAGACTTCCGGGCCCAACGACTCTGCGACCGAACTGCCATTGCTCGCGTGCAGAGCAACCGCCGGCCGGCATCCGGGTGATGTTGCGACTCGTCATACCGGAACCTGCAGAACAGCCGCCAGAGCGCGCCACCTGCATTCTCGAAACCTCGGCGAGGCTATCGAGCCTGAAATGAACCGACGAAGGACTCCAGTCGCGCCAGAAGCTGCCTGGCGGCTTGCGACCGGGATTGGGCGGATCACACTGCTGAGCGTCGTGATCTTCTGGTGGGGGGCCTACGTTCTTCCGCATCTCTTCAGCCTGGCGTTCCCGGAGCTTCTGCCGCCCTGGAACACCACGCTGGGTCGGCTGAACGCCAGCAACGAAGGAACAATTGCGAATACGGTTTCCGCCGCAACCCTGGCTAGCGTGACGCTCCTGGTGGCCGCGACGGCCGTAAGCACCCATCGCCGATCGGCAGGCTGGATGGCCGTCGGCGGTTGGGCCGTTATGGCACTGACGACTGCCGCCCTGGCATTTGAAGAGCTCGCCGAATTCAAGAAGGATGGTCCGGTTTCGGTCGTCGGACATTCGGAACGCTTGGGCCTTCCCTGGCCGGTTCTCGCGAGTCCGCTGGTCGTAGCATTCGTGCTGGCGATGTGGGTCTTCATCCGTAAGGGATTGGATTCGCGAGAGTCCCGCAGGCCGCTGACGCTTGGGATCGCCTGCTGGGTGCTTGCTCTTCTGCATGAGGCGATTGATCCGTGGGTGTTCTACGGGCGAGCGAGGGCTGTCGAGTTTGTCCTTGAGGAGACCCTGGAATTCAGCGGCACCCTGCTAATCGGAGTGACGGCGGCCATAGTGCTCCGAGGTGGCCTTCCCCCGCCGTATGACCTGTTCGGTAGTCACGGTCGTCGGTCCATCGTTGGATCGGTCGCTGCGTTGGTCCTGCTTGGCGGCCTCGCGATCGCACTTCTATTCCGCCCGCCGTTGGTGGAGGCGCTTGCCCCCTACACGCGGGCGGGAGCCTTTGGCGTGAGTCTTCAGCAGCATGAAGCCTTGGTCCAGGAAGTCCGCATGCCGGCCACGCCCGTGCACAGCGTCAGACTCCGACTGGCAAATTGCGATCTTACTGGTCCATCCGGAACCGTGGCAGTTCGATTCACAACACTCGATGCGCCAGACCGAATTCTGGCCCGAGGCTCGATCGAGATTCCCGCCGGCGACTGCCCACGCTGGCGAGACATTGAACTGCTGCCGCCGCTCACCGTGGCCGAAGGACGGCAACTGGCCCTCCAGGTCGCGATTGACATCGAGTCCGGAGCCGATATGCAGATCGGCGCCACCAAAGGAAACCGCTACCCTGACGGCCGGCTTTCGATCAACGGCGCGCTGGCTTGGCCAGATCAAGACCTGGAATTCATAGCCTACGGCCCGCCCCAACCGTCGCGCTCCAAGCTCTCGGCAATCTGGGTTCTCGCGAAGTCCGGCTGGCGCTGGCCGCTGCTAGCTGCCGACGTATTCGCTTCTCTCGCGCTGATCACGTTCATTCCGCTTCGCCTCATAACCGCAGCAGTACTTGGTCCAGATGGGCCAACATCTCGCAAGTCCGAGACATGACGTCCGGCAGCCACACTCAATAGGCTCCTCGGCATCATTACCCGAAACCGGCTGGTCCGGGCCGCCAGCGCGACATCCACGCCATGCAAACCAGGGCCCGCTTCGTCCGGGTCACCAACGCCGGCTCCGACGAGTGCCACCCCCACGACGTCGTCCTCGTCAAGGAATCCCCCAACTACAAACACCGCCCCCGCTAGCTGGTGCACTTCCGAGGCCGTGCTTCTCCGGCCCCGCCGTCATGACCGCATCCGCGGTTGAAACCCGGCAGATGCAGCTGGCAGAGGCGAGTCGCACGGGAGCCTCAGCCCGAACGGACGCTTTTCTGGCACCGTGGGTCCCAGGGTGACAGATTTGCCGCCAGGTGCGCCCCGTTCTGAGAGTCTGACCTAATGGGCGACGGCTTCGTTGGCCGAGTTGGACGCGCCCTGCGGCTTGATACAACCCTGTATCGCGAAGTCGCAGCTCCCGGTGCCAGCACCGAACAAGCCGCGCTGACTGTGGTGCTCGCGGCCGTCGGGCTCGGCTTCGCGCAGACCGGCACCGATATATTCAACTGGCTTAACTTTGGACAGCCAGGACTCACCACGATCCAAGCCAACGCGTGGATCCTCGCCCACTTTCAGAACGCGGCCGTCGTGGTGAGAACCCTGGCCATAGTGGCGGCCTGGCCGGTGTGGGCTGTTGGACTGTGGCTCGTTGCTCGGGGCATCAATGTCCGGGGGAACCGTCCGCCAGGCTTTTGGCAAATCGCCCGCGCCATTGGCTTTGCGCTGACGCCGGGCGCGTTCGGCGCCTTCCTGCTCGTTCCAGTCACAGTCACGACGGCCTTTGTCTTTCCCGGAATACCCTCGGAGCCAAACGACCTTCGCGATCCAATGGCACTTCCCTGGCTGGGACTCCTCCAGGACCTCGGGTGGAGTCTGCTCTTGATCTGGGTCTTTTGGGGAACACTGCTGGCAGTTCGCGAAACCCTGGGATTGACTTCCGGTCAGGCCCTCGGCGCACTCGTCACCGTTGCAACCGGCCACGGCCTGCTCGTGATATTGGTACTGACCATCGCCAGCGTGATCGCCGCAGCCATCGGTGTGATACCCGACGCCTTCGAACCCGTGACCACGATTGCCCCCTATACCGATCTGTCTGAACGGATCGCCGCAGAGGTTCCGGCCTGGGCCATCTTCGGGTTCGACATTTACTTCGGTCGGTTCATTAGCGATGCGCTCGTCAGCCCCCTGTCCAGCCTGCTGGCAATCGTTCGCTAGCGCGGCGTGGCGCAATGAAGCCCGAACTGGAGAATGCCGACCAGGGTCGAAAGCTCCTCAGCAGTCTGCGTGACGCAGCACTGCTGACGCCGGCCGTCTATCGCGGAGTGTCCAGCACTGGCGGCAACACCGGGCTGGCGTTTCTCGTCGTTGGGGTTACCGCCCTGGGATTTGGGCTCGCGACGCTCCTCGGGTTGGTGCTTGCTGGATCGCCCGCGACCGGGCTCTTCGTTGGACTAGTCCTCGAACCTCTCGTCAGCCTGGTGGCGTGGTTCGGAGGAACGGCGGTTGCGTGGGCGGTGGGATCGCGGATGGCCACACCCGACGTCAGGACCAGAGAATTCTGGCCTGTGGTTCGTGCGCTGGCGTTCGCCCAGACTCCAAACCTTGTCGGCGTGCTCGTCGCGCTGCCCACGCCCTACCGTGGCGGCGTGTGGTTAGCAGCCAGACTCTGGCTTCTGCTTGCGAGTTCAACCGCGATCCGCGAGTCACTCGGGCTGAGCAAGGGACGCCTGCTGGTCACCCTGACCTTTAGCGCAGCCGCATACACGCTGCTATTGGTTGGAATCATCCGATTACTGGCACCTGTAGGAATGGGCAACGCAACGAGCGGTTCCTTCGGACTGGGTTTCTAGTGCGGCGTCGAACCAGTGACGTCACAGCGGCCAGTCACCACGTGAACACGCCCGGGGCTGGTTGACATGCAAGCCGGAACGACGAGCGATGCGAATGTCAGCATCAGGCAGGCCTTGCGCCTGAACCAATCCCTTTACGCCAACGTTGCAACGCGCGGTGTCGGCGGCCGTCAGGCACTAAAGGTAATGGCAATAGCGGCCCTTTTCTTCGGCCTCCTCGTGTTCAGCAGTTCCGGCCCTGCCCTCACCCAGACCCTCGGCGCGGCCGGCGTCGATGCGGGCTCGGCGGTAGCGCATATGGCCTGGTTGGTTGCGGGCCCTGCGCTGGCACACCTGTCAGCCTGGCTGATCTGGACGTCCCTGCTCTGGTTGATCGGTGCTCGGTGGACTGCGCCTGAGCGCGCGCCACCCTCGTTCGGTAGCGTGGCGCGCGCGTTGGCGTTGGCGCAGTCGCCGATCCTGGTGGCTCCCGTCATGTTCGCAATTGTGCAAATTGTTGTAAGCAGCCTCGCCGGATCGCCAGGTAGTCCGGCCGACCTCTTGTTGGTGGCCCCGGCATGGACAGCTGGCCTCATAAATGCCTGGATACTTGCGGGGACGTTTCTAGCTCTACGTGAGGTACTTGGCATCACCGGCGGGCGAGTGTTCATTTCGGTCGTGGGCGTAGGGCTGCTCCTGGCGGTGCTATTTGGAGTCCTCACCGTGTTGCTGAGTACCGTCGCGGGACGAGAGGCTGTAGGTCTGCATCCCATCTTTCCCCCGGGTTTCGATTCCAATGCCCTGACTGCAGAGGACATCGCCTACAGACTTGACTTCAACATCGGCTTCCTTGGCTTGACCGATAGCCTCCTGAGTTATCTGTCGAGATCAATCCTTCATCCGTTCGCGGGCGCCACGTAGTGCAAACGGCGAGTCCCCACGTTCGCAGACTTCCTCAGTCCGGCACACCCGTTGGGTATCCACCAGCACCTAACACCCCGGGTCCACTCACAGTCGTCCCGGCCGCCCCAATTGCATTAGCGGTGCCCATTTGGACCGTCCGATCCTCCGATGCCAGTAGACGGAGGCACGTCAAAGTCCGGTCCGTTCCCCGGACACGCATGGTCCGCCCTGGCGGCGTATTGGCCGGTATGGAATCCGGATCCCTCCTGCGCGGTGGGTCTGCCGGATTCGTGGAGAGTCTGTACTGAACCTCACCAACCACCGCTGACCTGATAGTAGAGCCCGATCCGAGCTTTTCGCCTGGGGCCAAAGGTGGGCCATGTCCTCCGCGGCGTCATCAACCAGCCTGCCCGCTGTGCCGTCGTCGCAGTCTGTTCGATTCGGCGTACCGGGACGACGCCCGAACCTATCGACACCCCGCGATTCCGGCCGGGCCGACCGCGATCGTCAGCATGCTAGTCTCGCGCCCTTGTCGCGTAGGGCAGCGACGGTGAGAACTGAGATGATGTCCCCACCGTCCAGCCCGACCCCACGCATGCCAAGCGCCATGTGAAGCGCCGAATCGTCCCTGTCTCGGTCGGAACCGGCCACCAGGCTCTACGCCGAGTCAACCCGCGCCCTCCGCAAAGGAGCCCCGCATGTTCGTCATCATCGCCCCCATCCAGATCAAGGACGGCTACAAGGACCGCTTCATCGATGAAATGATCGGCGACGCCCGCGGCTCCGTGAATGACGAGCCAGGCTGCCTCCAATTCGACGTCATCCAGGACGCCAACGACCCCAATCGCATTTGGCTCTACGAAATCTACGTCGATGAAGACGCCTTCAAGGCCCACACCCAGGCCCCCCACTTCATCAAGTGGCGCGATGCCACCGCCGACTGGACCGAAGACGCCGGCCTGCAGGGCGCCGGCCTTGGCGCCACGAACATTTGGCCGCCCGATGACGAGTGGAAGTGAAGCGACGCTAAGGTGCCTCGCAGCAGGATGGCGAGAAAACGGAGATCAGTGACATGAGCCCAATCGGATGGGTCCGCCGCACCCTTGCAGAGCAGAAGGTGCGGCAGGCACAAGCGCGCCAGGCCCGCGAACAGGAACGGGAGCGGCAAGAGGCTGTCCGGCAGCGCCAGCGCGAAGCCGAGCAGCGCGCCCTGCGCCTCGAACGCCAGCGCCGCGACAACATCATCGACATTCTGGATGACAACAAGCTCCCCCAGGTCGACTGGTCCCACTACCAACCGCTGCCGTTCAAATTCCTCAAGAGCGAGCACCTCATCTACGTCTTTCCGGGCGTCGGCTACGCCGAACAGCGCATCAAACGCGAAATCGTCGGCCGGTCAGCGGGAACCAGCGTCCGTATAGCCAAAGGCGTTTCGGTCCGCGTTGGCCAATCCCGCGGCACCCCCGTCGAACGCGACGAAATCGTCCACCGCGGCGTCGGCACCATGGCCGTCACCACCAAGCACGTCTACTTCAGCGGCGAACGTACCTTCCGCATCCGCTTCAGCCGCATCGTGTCAGTGCAAGCCATGCGCGACGCTGTCGAAGTCACCCGCGACCGCGCCAGTGGCCTTTCCGAGTACTTCATCCTCGATGACGCAGACATCGAATTCGCCGCCAACCTCATGCTCACCATCCCTGCCCTCGAACTCCCCCGCCGTCCCGAAACCCACGATCCCGCCGACTACCACCTGCTCCTCATGGACATGGACGCCGACTAACCGGTCGCGTTCGTCGACCGCGTGTGGCATCTGACTTCAGGGTGAGCATCATCCGCACTTGCCGTGCCAATCGAGCCAGCCGGAGGATCGGCGTTAGGCGCACCCGAGTCCGCACGAGCCGGGACGTGCACAACCGGCGAATTCGCGCGAACATCGCCCCATGTCCCTGATCCTCGGCATCGACACGGGCGGCACCCACACCGACGCCGTGGCCTTTGACCCAGCCGCCGACCGCGTCGTCGCCTGGCACAAGACTCCCACCACCCATTCCGACCTGACGGTCGGTATCGCCGCCGCCATCGACGGTCTCTCCGGCATCGCTCACAGCCAAATCAGCCTGGTCTCACTCTCCACGACTCTCGCCACCAACGCCGCAATCGAGGGCCTCGGCGGCCGCGTCTGCGCCCTGCTCATCGGCTACGACCAGGCAATGCTCCGCCGTTACGGACTCCTCCACCGCATTCACGCCGCCGCTCTCGAGTTCATCCACGGCCGCCACGACGTCTTCGGCGAGGAACGTGCCCCTCTTGACGAAGACGCTCTCCGCCGCGCCGTCGATCGCCAGCGCGACCGCGTCGACGCGTTCGCCCTATCCAGCTATCTGTCGGTCCGCAACCCCGAGCACGAAGTCCGCGCCGCCGAGATTGTCGCCGAACGTACCGATCGCCCCGTCGTTACCGGTGGCTCGGTTGGACGCTCCCTCGATTCAGTTCGTCGCGCCACCACGGCCGTTCTCAACGCCCGTCTCATCCCCCACGTCGAACGGTTGCTCACCGCCGTCGACCGCAGCGTGGCCGAGCGCGGCATCACGGCCCCTATCAGCATCGTCCGCGGCGACGGCGCCCTCATGCCGCTGGCCCAGGCCCGCGCCCGTCCGGTGGAGACCCTGCTTTCAGGCCCGGCAGCCAGCGCTGTCGGCGCCCAGCGGCTGACCGGCTGCGACGCCGCCCTCGTGGTGGATATGGGCGGTACGACCACCGATGTCGCCATGCTGCGCGACGGCCGTTCCAAGATCAGCGACCAGGGCGCTGCCATCAGTGACTGGCGGACCGCCGTCCGCGCTGCCGATGTTCGCTCGTTTGGCGTCGGCGGCGACAGCAGAATCCTGGCCGATCCCCTGGACCTCAGCGTCGGCCCCCAACGCGTCGAACCCCTCTCGGCCGCTGCAGCGGCCGACCCCTCAGTCGCCGATGCTCTGGCCAGGATCGATAACGACCAGGTTACCCACCGCCTCGTCCCCGTTTGGGAGTTCCTCATCGTCAGCGGATCCGCCGAAAGCGCCGTGCACTCCGCCGCCGAACGCGACGTTTGCAGCGCCCTGCGCGAAGGCCCGCTCGATATCACCTCGCTCGCCACGCGAGTCGGACTGGCCGACGCCCGCCTGCTCAACCTTCGGTCGCTCATCGCCCGGGGCATCGTCCGTCGAATCGGTCTCACGCCCACCGACATTCTTCACGCCCGCGGCGAGTTTCTGGGGTTTGACGCGGATGCCGCCGTCCGGGCCTGCCGCGTAGCCGCCCGCGAGAGCCGGGTCAACCTGGACACCTTTCTCGCCCGCACGCACGAACTGACCATCCGCCAGCTCGGCGAAGGCGTACTCCGCCGCGCCGTCGCCGAATTCGACAGCCGTGCCGCCGAGGCCGACGACCGGCTCGGCCGCTTCGTCGTCGATCGCTCACTCTCGCGCAACCATCGGCAAGATCCGCTGGACATACGACTTGAGGTCACCGATCCCATTGTCGCTCTCGGCGCACCTGCCGAGGCCTGGATACCCAAGGTGGCTAGGCGTCTGCACGCCGAGTGCCAGGTGCCCGAACTTGCGGCCGTGGCCAGCGCCGTCGGCGCCGCCACCAGCCAGGCGATCGAACGGATCGACTTCTTGCTGCGCCCCCTGTACGCACGCTCGGGCATCACCGGCTACGTCGTCCACGGCCCCACTGAGCGCCGACGCTTTGCCTCAATCGCCGCTGCACGCTCCTACATCCAGCAGGCCGGGCCGAATCTCGCTCGGGCCCGCGCACGTGCCGCCGGCGTCAGGCGGCCACAGATTATCCACTCCGAGCACAGCTGGGACGCCCCGAGCGAAGACCCGGTCGAGCTCGGCCACCTCATGGAAACTCGATTCACCTATACCGGAATCGGTCGGCCCGACGGCGAGTCCTGCTCTCCTCTATAATCCGTCAGAATCCTCAGGTGTCCCGCACGCTGGCTCCCGCATGCGGTCCGACCACGACGACACGAAGGCGACCCAGTGGCAAAGAAGTTCCTGACCGAGGATGGTCGCACGCGCCTGATGGCCGAACTGGATGATCTCAAGACCGTCCAGCGGCCCGGCATCATCAAGCGAATCCACGAAGCCAAGGAGTTTGGCGAGCTTAACGAGGGCAATGAGTCCGACGAAGTGCGCAACGAACAAGCCTTCATTGAAGGCCGGATCATGATGCTCGAGCGCCTGCTCAAGGACGCTGAGGTCATCAGCACCCACTCGTCCGACACCGTCAGCATTGGATCCACCGTGCGTCTCAAGTCGGATAACGGCGAACGCAAGTACACGATCGTCGGCACCGATGAAATCGACCTGCTTGATGGCAAGATTTCCAACGAATCTCCGTTGGGCGAGGCTCTCGTTGGGTGCAGAATCGGCGACTCGGTGACCGTTCAGACCCCACGCGGCGCCCACCTGCACGAGATTCTGGAGATCAGCTGAGCGACGATACGGGCGTCGAGCCATCCGGCGGAAGGGCGGCCGACCGGCTATTTGATACGCGGCGGGCAAAGCTCCTGCAGATTGAATCCACCCAAGGCACCGCCTTTCCGGCCAGGCCGCCACGCTCGCACACAGCCGCCGACGCTGTTGCCGACGTCGACCTCGATCCGCCTCCCGAAGTTGACGTTGCCGGTCGCCTTGTCGGCATGCGGCGAATGGGCGGAACCTCGTTCGCGCACATCCGCGACGGTAGCGGCGAGGTTCAGCTCTACCTCAACCGTCAAGCCCTCGGTGCCGACGCGTATCGGAACGCGCTCGAGCTGCTCGATATTGGCGACTTCGTCTCAGCCGGCGGCCCGGTCTTCCGCACCCGCAGCGGCGAACCGAGTGTCCGTGTGGAGCGCCTGCAAGTAGCCGCCAAGACGCTTCGGCCACTGCCTGCCAAGTGGCACGGCCTAAAAGACCACGAGACTCGCTTTCGGCAGCGTTACCTCGACATCCTTGCTAACGAAGACGTCAGGCGCAGATTCGAAAATCGAACTGCCATTGTCTCGGCCCTGCGCCGAGTCCTGGACACTCACGAATTCCTCGAGGTTGAGACTCCCACGCTCCAGCCGGTCTACGGTGGCGGCGCCGCCGTGCCCTTTGTGACCTCCTATGCCGCCTTGAACCGCGACTATTACTTGCGCATCTCCGATGAGCTATACCTGAAGCGCCTTCTTGTTGCCGGGTTCGAACGCGTCTACGAGATCTGCAAGACCTTTCGCAACGAGGGGATCGACAGTTCGCACAGCCCCGAATTCACGATGCTTGAGTGCTATCAGGCCTTTGCGGACCTGAGTGATATGCGCGGACTTGTCCAGGAACTCGTCGCGGCCGCCGCCGAGGCCGTTTACGGAACAACGCGCGTGCAGTTGGAGGCAGATGTCCTCGACTTCACCCCGCCATGGCGGCGTCTGACCTATCGCGACGCCCTCCTGGCAGAAGCCGGAGTTGATCTCGAGGAGGACGGCAGCGAATCGGCGCTGCGCGATGCCGCCAGAGCCAACGAGATTCACGTCGATCCCTCGTGGCCGCCCGCAAAACTATTGGACGAACTGATGAAAACGCTGGTCGAGCCGACGCTTGTCCAACCCACGTTCCTGGAGCGTTATCCGACTGAGACCGCCCCGCTGGCCAAGCGCTGCTCAGACGATCCACGCTTCATTGAACGCTTTGAGGTGTTCGTAAGCGGGATGGAGATGGCCAACGCCTATACCGAACTCAACGACCCCCTCGAGCAGCGAGTTCGCATGGAGGAACAGGCGTCCGAGAGGCACGGCGAGGACGCCACCCCGGTTGACGCGGACTTTCTGCTCGCGCTCGAGCACGGCATGCCACCCGCCGGAGGTCTTGGCATTGGCGTGGATCGCCTGGTGATGGCCCTGACAGGTGTCACCAACATCCGAGAAGTCATCCTTTTTCCGCAGCTGCGCGACCGCTCGTAGAATTAACGCCACGTGCACGCCGCGTCGATCGCGGCGCGCCCACACGGCCCTGGCAACCAGATGCTGCCCCTGAGATTCATTCGCGAGAACGAGGCGCTCGTGCGCGAACGCCTCTCCACTCGTGGCGGCGAGCTTCCTCTGGACGAACTCCTGTCCCTCGACAGCCAGCGTCGCCGGTTGCTGACCCAGGTTGAGAGCCTTCGAGCTGCGCGCAAGAACGTCTCGCGCGCCATCGGCGCGGCCTCGGCAGCTGAGCGCGAATGCCTGATCACACGAACTCGCACACTTACATCGGAGCTTGGCGACCGCGAACCTGCGCTACGCAGTGTCCAGGCCAGGGTCGAAGAGTTGCTGTTGGAAGTCCCAATGCTGCCGCACGCCTCCGTACCGGTCGGTGACGCTGACCACCCGGGCGCGGTGCACTATTGCAGCGATACGCCAACTCCAGACAGCCTCGCGCCTCCCCATGACGAGATCGCCAAAGATCTGGGCATCCTTGACTTCGCCCGGGCGTCCAAGGTGGCCGGATCGGGATTCTGGATCTTCCGCGGCGCCGGAGCGCGACTGCAACGGGCCCTCATTCAGTGGATGCTGGATTTCCAGGTCCGTGAGCACGGCTACCGCGAGCTGTACCTGCCCGCGCTCGTCACGCAGACCGCGATGACCAACGCCGCAAAGTTGCCCAAGTTTGCCGGCGACTCCTATGCGGTTGATGAGCGCCGGTTGTGGCTCAGCCCGACCGCCGAAGTAGCCCTGTCCGAGTACCACGCGGGCGAAACGCTCGACGCGGCCATGCTTCCAGTTAAGTATGTGGCGTACGCTGCAGCCTTCCGACGCGAGGCTGGCGCCGCCGGCGTAGAAACGCGCGGGCTGCGCCGGGTGCGCCAGTTTGACAAGATTGAACTATTCAACGTGACCTCGCCCGACGACTCGTACTCGGCTCTTGAGCGCATGCGCAGCGAAGCGGAGGCGGTGATCCGACACTTAGGGCTGACCTATCGCGTCCGCGAAGTCCCAACCGGTGACTTGGGCTTTGCCGCGGCAAAGCAGTACGACCTCGAAGTCTGGTCACCCGGGGCCGGGGAGTGGCTGGAAGTCTCGTCGGTCTCGAATTGTGAGGCATTTCAGACTCGACGAGCTGGCGTCCGCATTCGCAAGCCGGGCTCCGGAAAGACAGAGTATGCGCATTCACTCAACGGCACGGCCCTGGGACTGCCGCGAACTTTCGTGGCTTTGCTCGAGAACGGCCTGCAAACGGATGGAACAGTCGCCATACCGGAGGACCTTCAGCCTTACATGGGTGGCCGCAAGCGGATTGAGGCCGAAGCGCCATGGCTCTGACCGACGCGGCCCGCACGCATCCACTCTTTGATCTGGTCGGCGACACGCCGATGGTGGAGATCCCGATATTTCGCGCGGAATTTCCTGACGCCATGGTCCTGGCCAAGCTCGAATCAATGAATCCGGGCGGGTCAATCAAGGATCGCCCGGTGGCGCGCATGCTGCTGGACGCCGTGGCCGAGGGGAAGCTGGGTTCGGGACAGACCATTCTTGACTCGTCCTCCGGAAATGCGGGCATTGCGTACGCCATGTTCGGGGCGGCACTGGGTTATCCCGTCGAAATCGTGATCCCGGCCAACGCCAGCCAGGAGCGTCGGCGGCGGCTCACGGCTCACGGCGCCCAACTCGTGATCACCGACGCCATCCTTGGTTACGACGAAGCCTTGCGTGAAGTCCAACGTCGCTACGCAGCCGATCCCGACGGCTACTTCTTCTCGGACCAATACAGCAACGACTCCAACTGGCTGGCCCACTACGAAGGCACGGCCGTCGAGATCCTGGCACAGGCGCCTGAAGGCACTACGCACTTCGTCAGCGGCGTTGGCACCGGCGGGACGATCACCGGGGTGGGCCGCCGCCTGCGCGAGGAACGACCCGACGTGCAGGTTGTAGGGGCCTTACCGCCCGTTTTCCCCGGTGTTGAAGGCCTGAAGCCGTTGGGTGAGGGACACATCGAGCCCGAGATCCTCGATCGCTCGGTAGTCGACTCATGGGTCCAAATCGACATCGATGACGCCGGCCGGTTGTCCTTCGATCTGGCTAGGGCTGGCATCTTTGCCGGCCAGTCGTCTGGCGCCTACTTGTACGCGGTTCGCGAGATCCTCCTGCAAGAACCCCGGGCATGCGTCGTGACAGTCTTGCCCGACGGCGGCGACCGCTATATCTCGTCTGGGCTGTGGGAGCCGTGATCCACTCCGGCAGCTTCGCCTGCCTGACCACCGCACCTGGCTGCAGCTCGAACTTCGGACAGGTTCGGCACAACCTTCCCGTATGCCGCCGCTAAGGCTGGGGTTCAACCCCCGCATCGTTCCGCATGACCGTCGGCGGTTGCTATTACAGCTACGCGAAATCGTGGATGTCGCGGTTCGGCTCGAGTTCCAGGTCGTCGAACTGAATCTCGACACCTATATGTACGAGCTGGGCTTACGCACCTTCTTCGATGCCGACTTCATTGAGATACTTGATGGAGCGCCAATGCGCTTTCACCTCAACGTGTTTCGCGATGCGTCCTCCCGCCGCTGGCCATCGCTGACGGACCCAAGCGCCACGGATCGCAGCCTTGCCCTCCGTCAGTATGTGCAGATCATCGAGTTTTTTGAACAGCGCCATGCCATGGAGATGTACGTGGCGCATCCAGGACGGCGTATGACCGCGGACGCACAGCACATTGACGTGCTACGCGAGAGCTTCCGGACTATTCACGACCTGTTCCCCGGCCTGCCTATTGCAGTTCAGAACGCCAGCGATGGCGCTGTTCTGAGCGCATTGGACAGCGTCCTGGCTATGTTGGACGCCACCTCCACCGTGCGCTTTGCGCTCCACACTGGCCGGGCCTTTCACGCTGTCAACGGCGACCGCCTGGCGTTTGAGGCGCGGTTGGACTACATGGCCCGCTTTGCCGACCGCATGGCTGAGATTCGCTGGCACAACACCGCGCCTGGACGCGAGCCCAATATGCCGCTGCACGTTGGACTGGAACGCGGTCTCGACCTGGGCAAGGTGATGCGCACGATCGGACGTAATCCCGGAACCGTGCATATGATCGACACCGTGGGTCTCAACCCAGCCGGTCTGCTACGCGAGGTGCGGGCGCTCAGACACGCCGTGGGCGTTTGAGGTTGCCGGTTCCAGCTACTCGTATTTGAAGAGGCGGACGGCCAGCCCGAAGAAAACCACCAGGAAGGCGGTCAGCACTCCGAGGTTGAGCGCCATTGAGTGAACCGGAGCCCCGCCGACCATGAGTTGCCGCATCGCGTCTCCTAAATATGTCAGCGGCATGGCGCTGACCACCGGGCGAATCCAGTCCGGCATGGAGTCGAGCGGGAAAAAGATGCCCGACAGGAAGAGCATCGGGAACGTGACGACTTGCGCAATCGGGAAGAAGCCTTGCTCGGTCTTTGCGAAAGCGCCCAGGAAGAACCCGATGGCCACAAAGGCCAGCCCGCCCAGCACCGCGACGCCGGCCAGGGCGGGAAGGTTTTCGACCTTGACCGAAACGCCGCCAATCAGCACGGCCAATATGACCAGCAGGACCGTCTGCACGAGCACCACGACCATTCGGAACGTCACGTCGGCCCCCACAAGTGCCCAGGCTGGCAAGGGTGTCGCCGACAGCCGTCGCAACACGCGCCGTTCGCGCAGCGAAACCATAGCGATAGCGCCGAACACACCACCGTTCATTACGCTCATGGCAATAAGGCCGGGCATGATGAAGTCAATGACCTGCAGTCGTTCCGACTGAAGCGTCTCGAATTCGGCCGTCACCACCGGTCGCGTCTGCGTGAGGGCGCGGTCGGCGACCTCGAATGCACGCAGCAGCACCGGAATCACGACCTGCTGGGTCGTTTGCTGCGACGGGTCAAAGTGGACCTGGAGCGGCAACGGAGCGTCCCGGCTAATCGATGAACCGAAGCCCTGAGGCACGACAACCACGGCGCGTCGCTCGCCGTCCGCCAGCATCGCGATTTCCGTCTCGCGTTCGCCTCGGGTGAGTGCTATCGCCTCGAAGCCGCTTAGCACCTGGCTCAGCGCCGCAGCTTGAGGCGACTGGTCCTCCACCACGAGGCCAACCTCGTAGCTGGCGCCCTCGTCGCCTCGCCCCAGCACGATGCCGAATATCCCGATGAAAAGCACTGGAAACGCGATGGTCCAGAACAGCGCCGTGCGGTCACGTACGAAGTCGCGGTAGTTCGTTCGGAACAGCGGCAGAAAGGCGTTCAATCTCTGAGCGTCCGTCCAGTGAGTTTGAGAAACACATCCTCAAGCGTGGCGTGGCGTACTCGCATGCCCTCCAGGGGAGCTCCGCGCGCCTGAGCAAGATCCAGCAGGCTACCCATGGTGCGTGGGATGTCGCTGCTGAAAATGCTGTGGGCGGACCCCTGAGACGACGCGCTGGTTACCGCGGCCAGTTTGCCCAGGTCGTGTTCCGAGAGTCCGTCGTTCGACACGAACTCGATGGCGTCTTCGGCGAAGTTCTCACGCACAAGCGCGCTGGGACTGTCGAGCGCGATGACCCGGCCGTGATCCATGACGGCGACTCGGTCGCACAGCCGTTCCGCCTCTTCCATGTAGTGCGTGGTCAGCACCACGGTCATCCCTCTCGCCTTGAATCCTTCGATGATGTCCCAGAGATTCCGACGCGCCTGCGGGTCCATGCCGGTCGAGGGCTCGTCCAGGAAGACGAGCCGCGGCATGTTCACCACGGCCAACGCCACGGACAGGCGCTGCGCCTGACCGCCGGAGAGTTCGGCGATGCGGGCGTTGCGCCGATCCTCCAGGCCCATCAGCGCGATGAGTTCCTCGGTCTCGGCTTGCCGCTCGTAGAAGGATCCGAACAGACTGATGACTTCGTGCACGCGGAGGCGTGGATAAAGCGCTACCTGCTGCAACTGCACCCCAACCAGCCGCTTGAAGTCGCGCCCGGATGTCGCCGGGTCCATGCCAAGGACGCCGACCTCGCCGCTATCCCGGATCCGCAGGCCTTCGAGAATCTCGACGGTGGTGGTCTTGCCAGCGCCATTTGGTCCAAGCATCCCGAAGACTTCGCCGTCGGCCACCTCAAACGTGACCCCCGCCACGGCCTGCAAATCGCCATAGGCCTTGCGAAGGTCGCGAACTTGGATTACAGGTGTTGACATGCGCCTTCAGGGCAGAAGATCTCGTGGAAGCCTCGGGCAGCTTACTGTCGATCGTTGACCCGGAAGGTTAGTTTCGCTCCAATATCAGCGCCGCCTGCTGGTCCACCTCCAGCCGCCAACCGGGTGGCGCCCAGGTCGTGGCGTCGTCCTGCACCACGAGTAGCGGGCCGTGAGCCCGAAAGCCAACCGGCAACTCGGTACGACGAAAGACGTGGGCGGGCTGGAATTCACCGTCGATTACCACCGGCGCAATCCGCGACGAGGGACGTCCGCCGACCGGAGCCTGCACCTCAGGCAATGGCGGCTGCTCAACGGAAGCGAGCAAGCGCGCGACCACAATCTCGACGGCGGCCTCCGGCCGGCTGTGCGCGTAGCGTTCCTGGTGTCGCCGGTGAAAGGCACGAACTGCGCCTGGAAGGTCCCGGCCCCGCAGCGGCACGGTGAGTTCGTACGACTGCCCGAGGTACCGAAGGTCCAGCATCCGGCGCAACCGGGGACGCCCCACGCCGACAAAGTCACGCCGCGCGTTCCTTTCCAGCCGGTTGAATGCCGCGGTCAGGGCTCGCACGCTGCGGGTGGTCGCGGGCCGCAGCACAGTCGTCGCATACTCGCGGACATGCGCACCGCTGAGCGCGCCGAGCGCGGATAGCACCCCCGGGTATCGCGGCACCAGCACTCGGTCTATTTCCAGACGTTCGGCCAGCGAGCAACCGTGCAGCGGACCGGCGCCGCCAAACGCCACCAGCGTGAAGTCGCGGGGGTCGTAGCCGCGCTCCAGCGTGA
The DNA here is from genome assembly GCA_022820025.1 of Chloroflexota bacterium. Lineage (GTDB taxonomy): Bacteria > Chloroflexota > UBA11872 > UBA11872 > UBA11872 > UBA11872. Next base: position 19,132 of record JAJEGF010000024.1, on the reverse strand, counting down.
TCACGCGCAGCGCCCGCTCCATGTGCGCATCGGCCACCGCAACCACGCCGGCAGCCGCTCGGAGACGAGTCTCCGTCGACTGATCGCTGGCGGGTGTCAGCCGGTCGACGGCCGACGCGGCCGCAGCGGCGTCCAGCGCCACATCGTCCGCCAGCGTGGCGTCGGAGACCAACCGGCCCAACACCACATTGGCGTCGGTGACCGTCGGCTCCACACCACCGCGGCCGTACGCGGCAGGACCCGGCTGTGCGCCGGCGCTGCGCGGTCCGACGCGCAGCCCACCAGCCTCGTCGCGAGCCGCAATCGATCCGCCACCGGCTCCCACGGTGTGAATGTCCGTCATCGGAATGGCGACCGGGAGTCCACCTACCGTCGCGTCAGTTCGACGCAGCGGTTCGCCGGGGCAGATCGCAACGTCGGTGGACGTGCCGCCCATGTCCAGGGTCACGATGTGATCGAACCCGGACGCGGCGGCCACGGCGCGTGCGCCGACGACTCCAGCGGCCGGACCGCTGAGCACCGATTGGACCGGTGCCGCCGCGGCCTCGGACGATCGCAGGACTCCGCCACTGGACTGGACGATCCACAGTTGCCCGGGGGCCGCGCGTTCCAGCCGTCGGATGTACCGGCCCATCACGGGCGCCACGTACGCATCAACCACGGTTGTACTCGTGCGCTCGTACTCACGATGTTCGGGCAGCACTTCCGACGAAATGGAGACCCAGCGCACGCCGGCTCGGCGCAGGGCGGCACGCACCGAGCGCTCGTGCGAGGGCCGCAGGAAACTGAAGAGCAGACATACCGCGGCAGCTTCCGGCTCGAGTTGGCGTACTTCTTCGGTAAGGCGTTCAAGCGATGCGCGGCTCAATGGCCGTTGAACGGTGCCGTCCGCGCCCACGCGCTCGTCGACCTCAAGTCGAAGCTCTCGCTCAATCAGCGGCGACGGCTTGCGCGGCTCAATGTCGTAGAGCGCGGGACGGTTCTGGCGTGCGATCTCCAGCACATCGCGGAATCCGGCCGTAGTCACCAGGACGGTGCGCGCCCCCTTGCGCTCCAGCACGGCGTTGGTCGCCACGGTAGATCCGTGCACGACCGTTCCATCTTCACCAAGTCCCGCGCGGCGAAGGCCTTGTAGCACTGCCTCGGCCGGGTCGTGCGGCGTGCTGGAGACCTTGAACACGTGCAGTGCGTCGCCGGCAGCGACGGTGAAGTCCGTGAACGTGCCACCGACGTCCACACCAACGCGGATTCCGTTCACTGGCCGCCGCTCGCCTGATATCGGTCTGGCACCAGATTCATGGTCTCCCCGAAGTTGCTCGCGAGCATAGGCACAGGCCGGCCCGCGTCAACTTCGTCAATCGCCATTCATTACCTAGGTCGCATCCCACTTGGGCTGCGAGAATAGGCTTGTTCGCGCTGGCCGCGATGTGGATGGACCACGCCAACCAGAGCCGACCCGTACCGCCGACCACCGTTCGGCGACTGTCCACCTACTACCGTGTGCTGGGCGCCGTCCATTCGGAAGGGCAGGCAAACGTTTCGTCGGAGACACTTGCCGTCTTGACTGGATTCACGGCCGCCCAGGTTCGGCGCGATCTCGCGTACTTCGGGTCGTTTGGCAAGCGAGGCGTGGGCTACGCCGTTTCCGCGCTTCGGCAGCGCCTGGCATCGATCCTCGGAATCGACCGTGGCTGGCGGATCGGCCTCGTAGGCGTTGGGAATCTGGGCCGCGCGCTGATGGCGTATCCGGGCTTCAACAATCAGGGATTCGAGGTCGTTGCAGCCTTTGACAGCGACGCTGCCGTGATCGGCTCGACGGTCAACGGCACCCGGGTCCTTTCGGCCGGCGACCTCGCGCATACGGTTCGGGTGGACCGGATCGACATGGTCATTGTGACCGTGCCCGCCCGTGCGGCGCAGAAAGTCGTTGACCAGGCGGTGGCCGCGGGAGTGCGCGCCATCCTCAACTTTGCGCCGACCCAGTTGCGCGTTCCGGCGCACGTGCAACTGTCGAACGTGGACCTGGCGGTGGAAGTGGAGTACCTCTCGTACTCCCTGGCGGTGTGACTTTCAGGGCTCAAGAGACTCTGAGGGTTCGCAAGCCGCACGGTTGGCGCGTATCATGCGCGGAGTTTGTGAAAATGATCACAACGCAGCCGCGCACGGCGAGGGGACAGGCGAAGCGCACCGATGCCTAGCTGGGTAGCGATTGTCATTCTGATGGCTGTCGCGTTCCTTTTTGCGGTGGGGAGCCTTGTTGGCACCATGCTGCTCAAGCCGCACCGCAAGTACGACGCCAAGGTGGAGGCGTACGAATCCGGTATGCCCCCGATCGGGGACGCGCGCGGGCGGCACAACATCCGCTTCTACCTGGTGGCTGTGACGTTCCTGATCTTCGACGTCGAGTTGCTCTTCTTCTATCCCTGGGCGCTCTACTTCAACATGATCGACGATCAACTGTCCTTGTTCCTGGCTGGTGTCGTCTTCATCCTCATTCTGGCGGTCGCGTTCGTGTACGAGTGGCGCAAGGGCGCCCTGGATTGGAACCGCTAGCCCGTGTTGGTACCGGCGGCATCGCCAACCCTGGCGCCCGAGAATGTTCTGGAGCGCATCCGGCAACACGCCGGCACCGCGTATCTGGGAGGCCGCGTCGACCATGGAGATCCGGTGGCCGAGGTGGCGCCGCAGGCCTTCCCCGCGCTGTTTCCGGCCGTACGCGACGATTCGGACCTCAAACTTGAGCAGCTTGTGGACGTGACGGCTGTGCACTGGCCACTGGACGTGGGGCGGGAATTCCAAGTCCTGTGGCAGTTCCGCTCGCTGACGAATAATCTCTTTGCACGCGTAACTGCACGCTTGGCCGACGGCGCGTCCGTCGCCTCGGCGACCGGCACGTACGCCTCGGCCCTTTATCTGGAGCGCGAGGTATTTGACCTCTTCGGCATCCGATTCGCCGGTCATCCCAGCCTGAAACGCATCCTGCTGCCTGAAGGCTACGAGGGGCACCCGCTTCGCAAGGAGTACCCCGTGGAAGGCCCGACCTTCCCCGAAGACGCTCACCGCAACGACCTCGTCGGACAGCTTGACCCGGACGACTTCTGGGCCGACGTGGACAAGGCGAACGGCGCATGACCGTGGGATCCGGGGCGGCCGGCGCCCGCGTCGACCTGGAACGCGGCAGCGGGGACAACATGATCCTCAACATGGGGCCGCAGCACCCCAGCACCCACGGCGTACTCCGTCTGGTGATTGAGTTGGACGGCGAGGAAGTCCGCCGCTGCGACGCCGACATGGGCTATCTGCATCGGGGCGTAGAGAAGTTGCTGGAGGTCCACGACTATCGGGGCGGCATCACGCTGACCGACCGAATGGACTACACGTCGGGACCCTCAAACAACATGGGCTACCTGATGGCCATCGAGAAGCTGATGGGCATCACCGACGACATTCCACTGCGGGCCCGCTATCTGCGCACCGCGGTGGCGGAACTCTCGCGGCTGGCCGCCCATCACATCTGGTTGGGCACTCACGGGCTGGACATTGGCGCCATGTCGGCGTTCCTGTGGTCGCTGCGTGAGCGCGAGAAGATTCTCTATCTATTCGAGGAAGCCTGCGGCGCGCGGCTGACCACCTCGTTCATGCGAGTCGGCGGCACTGGTCCTCACGACGTGGGCGACCAGTGGCTGGACAACGTGGAAGCCTTCCTTGACGGCTACACGCTGGACGAAATCGACGCGCTGCTAACCGAGAACGAGGTCTTTATCGAACGCACCCGCGACGTGGGGCTCATTACCCAGGAGCAGGCGCTGAGCTATGGACTGACAGGGCCGGTGATCCGCGGCTCCGGCATTGCCTGGGACTTGCGAAAGGCCCAGCCGTATGCGGCCTATGACCTGGTGGACTTCGAAGTCCCGGTCTTCACCGAGGGTGACGTCTACGCGCGATACCTTGTGCGGCTGAACGAGATGTATCAGTCAAAGCGGATCATCGGACAGTGCGTAGAGGCGCTGCGGGACTTGCCGTTGGACGCCCCTTCAAACGTGGACCTGCCCCAGGTGGTACCACCGGACATCGGTCGGGTGCCGGTGGACATGGAAGCGATGATCAACCACTTCAAGCTGGTGATGCACGGCGTGCAGCCGCCGCCGGGCGAGTCCTACTTCGGGATCGAGAATCCGAAGGGCGAGCTCGGCTTTTACTTTGTCAGCGATGGCACGGGTATGCCGTACCGCTGTCACGTGCGCTCGCCGTCGTTCGTCAACTTGAGCATCATCGAAGAAATAAGTGTGGGCAGCCTGATCGCGGACGTGGTAGCCATCATCGGCAGCGTCGACATCGTGCTGGGTGAGGTTGATCGATGAGTAGCGATACGGTCACGCTCACGATTGATGGCAATGAGGTGCAGGTGCCGCGCGGCGCGACCGTGCTGCAGGCCTGCGAGTCCATCGGCGTCGAGATTCCGACCCTCTGCACCGACCCGCGGCTGAAGCCGTACGGCGCGTGCCGCATGTGTGTGGTCGAGGTACAGCCCGGACCGCCACGCCCGACGGCTTCATGCACCACCCCGGCCGGCGACGGGATGACGGTGGTGACGAACAGCCAAAGCATCCGCGACATCCGCAAGCACGTGATCGAACTGCAGCTCCAGCACCACCCGCTGGACTGTCCGTATTGCGACCAGGCGGGAACCTGCGAACTGCAGGACGAGGTCTTCGACCAGGAGATTCACCAGAGCCCCTACGAGACCGTCCCGAAGGCGCACCCGGAGGAAATCCTCAACGAGGTCATCCTCCTCAACCACAACCGCTGCATCCTGTGCGGCCGCTGCGTGCGCATTTGCGACGAGCAAATCGGCGTTCGCGCACTGGACTTTGTGGAGCGAAACGTGGGCACCTTCATTGCCCCGGCGCAGCACGACTTCATGGACTGCGAACGCTGCGGCATGTGCATTGAGACCTGTCCGGTTGGCGCCTTGCTGAGCCGTCCCTTCAAGCACTCCGCGCGAAGCTGGCAGACCGAAAAGGCAGCGTCCACCTGCCCGCATTGCTCGGTTGGCTGCTCGATCCTGGTGGAATCGCGCCACGGCGAGGTTGTGAGAACTCGCTCCAATGGTCTTGAGGAACCCGACCGCGGCATTCTTTGCGCGAAAGGCTTCTTTGGCCACTCCTTCGTAAACAGCGACGATCGCATCACGCAGCCGATGGTCCGCCGCGGCGGCGTCCTCTGGCCGGTAAGTTGGCGCGCGGCGCTGGACGCGATCACCGCGGGACTGCGCGGCGTGTTGGATACCCACGGCCCCCGCGCCGTGGGTGTGGTCGGTTCGCCGAACACCACCAACGAGGACAACTACACGCTTCAGCGTTTTGCCCGCGCGGTGCTCGGCACAAACAACGTCTACAGCCAGGACAGCGGCCTGCACGCCACGGCCCGCACGCTGCGTGCGGTGCTGGGCAGCGAAGTTGGTCCGCATACGCAGAGCGAACTGCTTGCAGCGGACCTGATTCTGGTCGTGGGCGCCGACATTGGGCAGACCCACAACGTGGTCGGGGCACACATCAAGCAGGCAGCCCGGGACGCGGGACGCAAGCTCGTCGTCGCCACCCGACTGGGCAGCGGCCTTGACGACTTCGCCACAGTTTCGGCTCGTGTGCGCCCCGGCGGCGAAGCCGCATTCCTCAGCGCACTAGCTGGCGAGGCTGACGACGTCACTGAGCAAGTAACCGGAATCGACGCCGCCGCACTCGACGAAATCAGCCAGTTGGTCGGCGCGGCCGGATCCGTTGCCGTTGTGTGGGACACCGGCGTCTGGACACTCGGCAAGGCCGACAAGATTGCGCAGGCCGCCGCCAATCTGGCGCTGGCGCGGGACGGCGTGAAGCTGTTCCCGCTGGCCGAACGGGCCAACTCGGTCGGCACCTTTCGAGTCGGCATGGCCCCTGACCTCCTGCCCGGCGCTCGTCCGCTCGCGGATGCCGATGCTCGCGGCGAAATAGGCGAAGCGTGGGGCGTCGAGTTGAGCGAGGAGCCGGGATTGCCCTTCGCCGAATTCGTCGAGGGCCCAATGCGAGCGCTCTATGTGATGGGCGAGGACGTGGTCGGCGGCGCAGCCAACCCCAGCGGAGTAAGCGCCGCCCTGCGCGAAGCTGACCTCGTGGTGGCGCAGGACATATTCATGAATGCGACGACGGAAGTCGCCGACGTTGTGCTGCCGGGCACCACGTTTGCCGAGAAGGGCGGGCACTACAGCAACTTCGAAGGCCGGCTGGGTCGGCTCGAACCGGCGATTCCGCCGGTGGGCGATGCCCGGCCGGACTGGGAGATCGTGGCGCGAATCGCGGCCGCGATGGGCGCCGACTTTGGCTGGCGCAGCCATGAACCCATTTCAGAAGAACTGGCGAGACTCTCCGTTGCCCCGTCCATTTCCGGATCCGGCCAAGCCGTTTCCGTGAACGGCGCCGACGTTCCCAACGTCAACGGCGACCGGCTCGTACTGGCTACGGAGCAGCATCTCTACACGGCGGGCGTAGCCGGACGCCACGCCCCAAGCCTGACGTTGATGCTGCCGGACGCAGTGGCCGAATTGAACCCCGACGACGCCGAGCGCCTCCAGATCGCGCACGGCGACCGCGTACATGTGGCATCCGCGGGCGGCGAGGTCAACCTGAAGGCCATGGTCGCTCGACGCGTGCCATCCGGCGTCGTCAGCCTGCCCGACCGCTTCCTGGAAGCGGCGCCACGTCAGCTTGATCCGCGGTCGCCCGACGGCACCGCGGTTCGCGTGAGCAAGGCCTAGGAATGGATTTCTGGGCCTGGCTGATCTTGATCACGAAAGTCCTGGCGGTATTTCTGCTATTCGCGATCGGCGCGATGCCACTGGTGCTGCTGGAGCGCTGGATTCTCGGTCGCATGCAATCGCGCTACGGCCCGCATCGCGTGGGTTGGCGCGGCACGCTGCAGACCGCCGCCGACGGCCTGAAACTCGGGATCAAGGAAGACATGATTCCGGGCGAATCCGACAAGGGCGTGTACTGGTTCGCACCGGTGATGATGGTCATGCCAGCCCTGGCGGCCTGGGCCATTGTTCCCTTTGGTCCCGAGGTCGAAATGGGACGGACCATCGGACTCTGGATCGCCGATCTCAATGTCGGAATCCTGTACTTCCTGGCCATGGGCTCGCTCGGCGTCTACGGCGTGGTCATGTCCGGTTGGTCGTCGAACAGCAAGTACGCTCATCTGGGTGCGCTGCGCTCCAGCGCGCAGGTCATCAGTTATGAACTGGTGATGGGACTGGCCGTGCTGGCGGTCATCATCTACGCGGGCTCACTGAGTCTTATTGACATCGTGAACGCGCAGGCCGGCCTATGGTTCATCGTTCCCCAGTTGATAGGCTTCCTGCTCTTCGTATTCGCGGCCGTAGCCGAGACCAACCGGGCTCCATTCGACTTGCCGGAAGCCGAGTCGGAACTGGTCGCGGGCTTCCACGTCGAGTACTCCGGCATGCGCTGGGCCTTCTTCTTCATGGCCGAGTACGCCAACATGCTGCTCATGTCGGCAATTGTCGCCACGCTCTTCCTCGGCGGTTGGCGCGGCTGGACGATTCCCGGGCTGGAAGCGCTCACCGGCGTGATCTGGTTCCTGCTGAAGTGCGGCGTGTTCATGTTCGGCTTCTTCCTGCTGCGTGCCACGCAGCCGCGATTCCGCTACGACCAACTCATGAACTTCTGCTGGAAGATCTTGATTCCGATCGGCGTGGTGAATCTGCTCATCGCTGCCGGTCTACGGATGGCCTGGAGCTAGCGCATGCCCCTCGGTTCTGGCGTAATGAAGGGTCTCAAGACCATGCTGATGGTTACCGGCCGCAAGCCGGCGACCGTCCTCTACCCTGAGCAGCTGCGCGACATTTCGTACCGCTTCCGCGGTCAGGTCGGCATGCGTCGCGACGAAGTGACCGGCGGCATGACCTGTGTGGGTTGCGGCCTGTGCGAGACCGCCTGTCCTAATGACGTAATCCGCGTTGACACGAGCGAGAACGAGGACGGCACTCGGTTTGTTGACCGCTATCTGTTTGATGTCGGCCGCTGCGTGTTCTGCTACTTCTGCATCGAAGCTTGCCCGGTCGACGCGCTTCAGCGTACTCACGACTTTCACCTCATCACCGATGACCGGCGAGGTCTCCTGATCGACGGCGAGAAGATGATCGAGATCTACGAGCATGATCAGGCCAACCGGGAAGTCGAGCAGAAGAACATCGGTCCGGGCGCGGCCCTTGCGAACTGGTTCGAACGTGGCTGACGCGGACCGCAACGTGCGTCGCGCACCTGGCTTCCTTTGTGCAGCGTTCGAGACTACGAAACTCCATGGCTGACAACCTCGAGACCACCGTCGCCTTCTGGTACCTGGCCATTGCGGCCGTTGGTGCCGGTGGGCTGATGCTGGTCGCGCGCAACCCCGTGCACTCGGCTATATCTCTCGTCATCGTGATCTTTCACGTAGCCGGCCTGTTTGTGATCCTGGGCGCCGGCTTCCTGGCCGTGGCCCAGATCGCCATCTATGCCGGCGCCATCGTCGTGCTGTTCCTCTTCACGCTGATGATGCTGGACATGCGGCGACTGCCGGAAGAGCGAGTGACGCACCGTCAAATCTGGCTGGGGATACCCCTGGGAATCCTGCTGGCAATCGAAGGCGTCGTCGTCAGCGTTGGCACTCCGGAGATCAGCGAGTCGATCAAGGGCACGTTTCCGCCAGCCACCGTCTCCGAGCTTGGTGGGAGCACGCAAGCCTTGGCCGTGGCCCTGTTCAATGACTTCACGTTGCCGTTTCTTGGAGCGAGCGTGCTCTTGACGGCGGCAACTATCGGCGCAATCGTGCTGGCACGACGCGTCGAAGCACACGAGCAAGCCGACTTCCCCCAGGCGGCAAGCGGCTCGCCTGCGAACGAGACAGCGGCCGAGGCGGATACGGCCGAGCCCGCACTTGAAGAGTCCGCCCGATGATGCTCAACGGATTCCTGGTCGTCGGCGCACTGCTATTTGCGCTGGGCGCAACGGGTGTGCTCATCCGCCGCAACGCCATCGTCATGCTCATGTGCATCGAGCTCATGCTTCAGGGTGCAAACGTGACCCTGGCGGCCTTCTCGCGATACCTGGACGATCAGGCCGGCTTCGTCCTCGTGGTCTTTTCGCTGACCGTCGCCGCTGCCGAAGTAGCGATCGGGCTGGCAATCCTGGTGGCCCTGAGCCGGGTCTACCCGGTTGTCAACGTCGACCAGCTCGACAGCCTGAGCGGGTGACGCGAGATATGACACTCGTGAGGACCTCGGAATGCTAGACGCGCCCTGGATCATTCCCTTGCTGCCGCTGCTGGCCTTTGCCGCCAACGGCCTGGCGGGACGGCGCAACCCGCCCTGGACCGGCTGGGTGTCCACGCTGGCAATCCTCGGCTCGTTCGTGGCCACCGTGGTGCTCTGGATCCAGAGCACCGGCTCGGACAAGGACTCGTCGGTCCTTTACACCTGGGTCGCCAGCGGCGGCTTTGACATCGAGATCGCGTTCCTGACCGACGCGCTCACGGTCGTCATGCTGCTCGTCGTCACCGGCGTAAGCACGCTGGTTTCCATGTACGCCGTCGGATACATGGACCACGACGCGAACAAGCCGCGGTTCTTCACCTGGATTCCGCTGTTCGTGTTCAGCATGATCATGCTGGTCATCTCCGACAACCTGCTCCAGCTCTTCATCTTCTGGGAGATGGTGGGGCTGTGCTCGTACCTGCTCATCGGGTACTGGTACGAGCGCGACAGCGCCAATGCGGCGGCCACCAAGGCGTTCCTGGTCAACCGAATTGGTGACTTCGGGTTCGCCATCGGCATCATCCTGGCCTTCCACGAATTCGGGACGCTGCGTTACCGCGAGATCTTTGACGGGCTGGGTGCGGCGGACCCGCGCATGGTTACGGCCATCGCCTGCCTGCTCTTCATCGGCGCCATGGGCAAGTCGGCGCAGTTCCCGCTGCATGTCTGGTTGCCCGACGCCATGGAAGGTCCGACCCCGGTCAGCGCGCTGATCCACGCTGCAACAATGGTCACAGCCGGCGTTTACTTGGTCGCTCGACTCAATCCCGTCTATTCCGCGGCACCCGAGGCACTGCTGCTGGTTGCTGCCGTGGGCACGTTCACGGCCTTCCTTGCGGCCACCATCGCCCTCACCCAGACGGATATCAAGCGCGTCCTCGCCTATTCCACCGTCAGTCAGCTTGGCCTGATGTTCCTGGCGGCCGGAGCCGGCGCATACACGGTCGCAATCTTCCACTTGGCCACGCATGCGTTCTTCAAGGCTCTCCTGTTTCTCGGATCGGGCAGCGTCATCCACGCAATGAATGACGAACAGGACATGCGCCAGATGGGCGGACTTCGAAGCAAGCTCCCCGTCACCTACGCCACCTTCATCCTCGGTGGGCTCGCCTTGGCAGCCATCTTCCCGCTGGCCGGATTCTGGAGTAAGGACGAGATTCTGGCGTTGACCCACCTCAAGGCGACGTCCGATCCCGGATCCTCGCTGTCAACCGATCACGGTGCAGGGATCTTCTGGGTCTTCTATTTCACCGGCCTGGCCGTCTCCGTCATGACCGCCTTTTACACGTTCCGAATGATCGTCAAGACGTTCCACGGGAAGCCCCGAAACGCCGAACTGCACGCCCACGCGCATGAATCGCCTCGGGTGATGACCCTGCCGCTGATCGTATTGGCGGCCGGGGCCGTGCTCGCGGGCGCCGTGCTGGGCATTCCGCCCGAGCACGGGATCATTCACGGCTACCTCAAGTACGCGGCCGGCATCGTTCACCTGGAAGGCGCGGGGCCGCCGGCGACGCTCGTCCTTGCCCTGATATCCACCGTCGCGGCCGGCGGCGGCCTCTTGCTGGCACTGGGCGCCTACAGCCGGGGAATGGGCATTCCCGCGCTGGCACGGCGACTCCTGCCGGGCGCCGAGACTCTCTTCCGCCAGAAGTGGTACATGGACCACATCGGCGACGGCTTCGGAGTGGCCTTCACCAAGGCCACGGCCATGATCTCCTGGGGCTTTGATGCGGGAGTGATCGACGGCATCGTCAACGGCGTTGGCCACCTGTCACGCTTCACCGCTGGCCAGGTCCGGCGATTGCAGACCGGCCAGGCCCAGAACTATGCACTGTTGATGGTGGTTGGCCTTGTGCTAACCGTGGGCAGCCTGGTGCTCTTTAGATGAACGGCACCATGACGACCGGCGAAGCCGCCCTCGACTTCCCGCTCCTTTCGCTGGCCCTGTGGCTTCCGCTATTGGTCGGCCTCCCGATCATCGTGCTGGCGCGCAGCCGCAACGCCATCGCCATTGGCGCGCTCATGGCCAGCCTGGCGCAGGCCGTGCTTGCCATCGTCATCACGGTCACGTTCGACCACCAGGCCACGGGCTATCAGTTCGTTGAGGAAGCCCCATGGATCCCGGCGCTCGGCATCTCCTACAAGCTCGGGGTGGACGGCGTTTCCATCCTCATGGTCCTGCTGACGGGAATCCTCGGTCCGCTGGTGGTGGCCGCCGCTTGGCTGACCATCCACAGGCGCGAGCGCGAGTTCTTTGCAGCGCTCATCACGCTCCAAACGGCCATGCTCGGCGTGTTCGTCACGCTCGATTTCATCCTGTTCTACGTCTTCTGGGAAATGGTGCTGATCCCGATGTACCTGATGATCGGGGTCTGGGGCCACGAGCGGCGCATCTACGCCACGATCAAGTTCTTCCTGTACACCTTCGCCGGCAGCGTGCTGATGCTGGTCGCCATTCTGGCCATCCGCTTCACGACGGGCACATTTGACATCGAGGCGATTCCGGAAGAAATGGCCGGAGCCTCGCAGATACTCCAACGCTGGGTGTTCGTGGCGTTCTTCCTTGGCTTCGCCATCAAGGTGCCAATGTTCCCCTTCCACACATGGTTGCCGGATGCGCACGTTGAAGCACCCACTGCGGGCAGCATGGTGCTGGCTGGCGTGTTGCTGAAAATGGGGGCTTACGGCTTCCTGCGCTTCCTGTTGCCCATGGCGCCGGACGCTGTGGACGAAGCCCGCGGGCTGGTGGTCGCGCTTTCGCTTGTGGCGATCGTCTACGGCGCGTTGGTGGCCATGGTGCAGCCCGACCTGAAGAAGCTGGTCGCGTATTCCAGCGTCAGCCACATGGGTTTCGTCACGCTCGGCATATTTACCGCCACGCAGACGGGCATTGATGGAGCACTGGTCCAGATGCTCAGCCATGGCGTCGTCAGCCCCGCGCTCTTCTTCGCGGTGGGTGTGATCTACGAACGCGCACACACCCGTCGGATTGACGAGTTGGGAGGTCTGGCGCCGCGCATGCCCATCTACGCCACGCTCTTCGGCTTCTTCATGCTGGCATCGCTTGGACTTCCGCTGTTGAGTGGCTTTGTCGGCGAGTTCCTGGTCCTCGTTGGCGCGTTTGACTACGCCACTGGAGTCGGAGTCCTGGCCGCTCTCGGCGTGATTCTGGCCGCGGCCTACATGCTCTGGATGTATCAGCGCGTGGCGCTGGGACGACTACGCAACCAGGCGCTGGCGACGATCCCCGACGTCAACCGCACCGAAATACTGACGTTCGTGGGCCTCGGCGTACTGGTCGTCTGGGTCGGGATTTTTCCGGACACGTTTGTGCGCCTGCTGAGCGCCACCACCGCCGGGCTGGCCGGGTAAACGATGATCGAACCTTCGGATATCGGCTACGTCCTTCCCGAGTTGACCGTGCTGGGCACCGCCCTGGCGCTTTTGCTCTGGGCCGCGATAACCCGCGGAGACCGGCGCTGGACGAGCGTCGGCCTGGCGCTCACCGGCAATGGTCTGGCCGCGCTGTTTATGTTTATGCGCGCGCCCGCCGACGACGCGGCTGTCCAGGTCTTCGCCGGGCAACTGGTCGTCGACGGTTATTCGACCTTCTTCCGCGCGCTGTTCCTGATTCTGGCGTCGCTGGCCATCGTGTTCGGCGCCCAGCGCTTCTCGACGGCACCGCTGACGGACTTCGCCGCGCTCCTCCAGTTCTCCTTGCTGGGAATGATGCTTCTGGTTGGTGCCGCCGACTGGGCCACCGCTTTCATCGCCATCGAGACCATGGCCGTTCCGGTCTACGTGATGGTTGGCCTTACGCGCTTCCGCCGCGAGTCGCTGGAAGCCGCCATGAAGTACTTCGCGCTGGGCGCGTTCGCGTCGGCCATCCTCATCTACGGCATAGCTTGGACATACGGCCTAACCGGTACGACAAGTCTGGCTGAAACGGCTGCCGGGATCACGGCTCACGGGGAAACTCCGTGGACCCTGTTCGCGCTGGGGCTGATCCTGGTCGCGATGGGATTCAAGGTCGCGGCCGTGCCGTTCCACGCGTGGACGCCGGATGCCTACCAGGGAGCTCCGACGCCGGCTGCCGCGTTCATCTCAGTTGGACCTAAGGTCGCAGCCATGGCGCTGCTGGCGCGCGTCGTTACGCTTGCGTTCGAGCCGCTGGCCGCCAATATCGCAATCGCGCTGGCCGTCATCGCCGCCGCGACGATGATCCTGGGCAACCTAGCTGCTATCGCTCAGAACGACGTGAAGCGCCTGCTCGGATACTCCAGCATTGCGCACACCGGGTACATGCTGGTCGGACTGGCTGCGGTCAGTCAGACCGAAGGGACCGCGACTTTCATCGGTATCCCGTCGGTACTGTTTTATGGCTTCGTCTACGCGTTTATGACCTTTGGGGCGTTTGCCGTGGCGTACGTCGTGGAGACACAGACCGGCAGCAACGACATCTCGGCATTCCGAGGTTTGGCGCAGCGTTCGCCGCTGCCGGCGGTGGCCATGGCAGTGTTCATGCTGTCATTGACCGGCGTGCCACCGCTTTCGGGCTTCCTGGGCAAGCTCTACATCCTGCAGTCGGCGGTGGACGCCAACTTTGGCTGGCTAGCCGTGGTCCTGGTGATTACCTCGGTTGTTTCGGCGTTCTATTACCTGCGTGTCGTCGTGATGATGTTCATGCAGGACGCCGACGAGAGCGTGCCAGCCGACGCGGGTTCAGTACCGGCGTCAGCGATCGTGGCGGATACGCATTCGGCCGTGATCGCCGCCGTGGCGGGCGCGACCGTCGCCTTCGGGATCGTGGGCGGTGGGCTACTGACCTGGGCCCAGTCCGCCGTCAGTAACGGACTGCTTTAGGAGTTTCGCTTCGGCGGGCACACCTGCCGACAACTCGAGCAAGTACTGCAACGCGTCGCAGAGCGCCGACGCTCACGCCTGTCCCTAAGCGTGCTCGTTGATGTAGTTGACCGCGTCGGTGATGGTGAGGATCTTCTGGGCGTCCTCGTCCGGGATCGTCAGGTCGTACTCGTCCTCGAGCGCCATGATCAGTTCGACCTGATCCAGAGAGTCGGCGTTCAAGTCGTCCACGAAGCGCGAGTCCGCGGAGATCTCATCCGTCGGAACATCGAGCTTGTCCGAAACAACAGCAATCACACGGTCAACCGTTCCCACGGAGTCCCTCTCTTCGCATACCTGCGCTGCTGACCAGCGCAGCGGCTATGGCGGCCTTCAAGACGTCGTACCAGATGAAGATTCCGGCGCCGGCGGACCAAGCCTTGCCCCATGGGTTCAACTCGTCCGTGGCGAGTACATAGAAGATAGCCAGGTGGTTTACGCCAAAGAGGTAGATAAACGGCACTCCCGCCAGGGCCGCCAGGAGATCGATCCGAACGAAGCGGATGATCGCGCCACGGCTGCCGTCGATCGTCGCGTCGAAACGGGCGTGAAGCGTCTGTGAGGTCATGCCTACCACGAACGCCGCGACGATGAACCCATAGATATAGCCAGCGGTTGGGGTCAGGAAATAGGCCGGGCCGCCGCCTCGTGCAAAGACAGGCAGCCCAGCGAAGCCCATGACGGCGTACAACAACATCGCTGCCGCGCCGCGCCAGGGGCCGAGGACAAGCCCTGTGAGCAGGACGAAGAGGACCTGGAGGGTGTACGGAACTGGATCGGCCTCGATCTTGGCCTGCGCCGCCGGAATCATGAGAAGGGCGAAGACGACAATGAGTACGCCGTCAGACAGCGCCTGCCGCGGTGCCAGTTCCGCAACGCGTCGGCCAACCTGCACGCTCACTGCTGCCTCGCCTTTCCGGCGCCTAATCGGGCTTGGCTCATCACGATCCGGCGCCAGTATCCACGATGATCAGGGATTGTCCGGCGGCGATGGTATCGCCATTCTCGACGAGAACGGCAACGACTTCGCCGGAGTGGTCAGTAGTGATCTCGTTGAAGACCTTCATGGCCTCCACCAACCCAATGGGATCACCGGCCGCCACCTGGGTACCGACGCGTACGAACGGGTCCGCGCCGGGACGGGGCGAGCCGTAATACGTGCCGGCCAGGGGTGAGGTGACGGGAGTTCCGGACGGCGGGGGCGCAGGTGAGGGAGCCGCAGCTGGAGCGAGGGCAGGAACGACGGTAGTGGCGCCGGCATCCGGGCGACGGATCGCCACCCGGTCTTCGCCGATGCGGATTTCGAGCTCCGACAGATTGAGCCGTCGCATGGCATCGACAACTGCACGTACGCGTTGGGACTCGGCCTCGTCGGCGTCGCGATCAACCAGGTTCGAGATCAGGCCAACCGCCTAGGCCGCGCCGACGATGAGAGTCGCATTGTGGCCGCCGAAGCCGAAGCTATTCGACATGGCGCGCGTGACCGGCGTTTCGCGAGCCCCGTCCGTCACGTAGTCAAGGTCGCACTCGGGATCGGGCGTTTCGTAGTTGATTGTCGGGGGAATCACGTCGTCGCGAAGCGCTTTGATGCAGAGCATCGCCTCGACTGAGCCGGCGGCCCCGATCAGGTGACCCATCATTGACTTAGTCGAACTCACGGGAGCCGTTGAGCCATTGCCGTTGAAGACTTGCTTGACGGCGTTGGTCTCGGCCAGGTCGCCGGCGGGCGTGGATGTTCCGTGGGCGTTGATGTAGTCGACGGCCGACGCGTCAAGGCGAGCATCATCCAGGGCGCCCTGCATGGCGCGGGCCGCGCCATCGCCGGCAGCCGGGGGCTGTGTGATGTGGAAGGCGTCGGAACTCAGGCCGTAGCCCAGGATCTCGGCGTGGATGGGCGCGCCACGGGCGCTGGCGTGGTCGTAGCTCTCCAGGACGAAGACGCCGGCTCCCTCGGCGGCGACGAAGCCATCGCGGTCCTTGTCGAAGGGGCGCGAGGCGTGTTCGTAGTCGTCGTTGCGGGTGCTAAGGGCGCGTCCGGCGCAGAAGCCGGCGAGACCGATCGGGCCGATGGCGGCCTCGGTGCCGCCGGCCAGCATGACGTCGGCAGCGCCGCGCTTGATGGTGGCGGCGGCCTCGCCGATGGAGTGCGCGCCGGTGGCGCAGGCCGTAACGATGGCGATGTTCGGGCCGCCGATGCCCAGGTCGATTGCGACCAGGCCGGCGGCCATGTTGGCGATGACCTCGGGAATCATGAAGGGTGAGATGCGGGAGGGGCCGCGGTCGCGCAGCGTGTTGACCTGCTGCTCCAGTACCAGCAGACCGCCGATGCCGCTGCCGATGAAGCAGCCGATGCCGTCGCGGTTGTCGTCGGTGATCTCAAGGCCGGCGTCGGCCACGGCGTCGCGGGCGGCGACGATGGCGAACTGGGCGAAGCGGTCGGTGCGGCGGGCGAGACGGCGGCCGAGGAGGGCGTTGGGGTCCCAGTCCTTGACTTCGCCGGCGATCCGGCAGCTGAAGCCGGTGGTGTCAAAGGAGGTGATTGGGCCGATGCCGTTCTGACCGTCGAGGGTGGCGCGCCAGGTGTCTTCGTCGGTTGACCCGAGGGGCGTGATGGCGCCGATTCCCGTGACGACAACCCGCCTGGACATGCAGTCTCCGATCACGGCAAGCCGCCGACAGGGCGGCCCGCTGCGCTGTCAAACGAGTGTATCAACGCGGCGGCGGGGGGCCGAAAGTGGGGTGGGGTTGCGCGCGTAAGAGTTTTTTCCAAAAAACTCTTCGGTCGCGGCCGGGCGTCTTTGGGCCGGTTTCGGCGCGCGGCGGGGCTGGGATTCCGAGCGGCGGATTGGACCAGTGCGACGGGAACGGCCACCAAGGCGCGGCCGGGCGAGGGGGCGGCGGCGACCGAGGGGCGGGGGAGCGGCATGGGTGGGTCGGCTTGCGTGGACATCGCGTCCAGTGTACACTGGACGCGAACAGAGGGCAAGCAGCGGATTCGCGAGCGTTCGGCGAGGGACGGTGCGTGGGTTTCCGTTTGCATGGAATCCGGCCGGTTTGGGACCGGCGTCAACGGAAGAAGGAACACATGCTCGGAATATGCCCGGTTTGAGGCCGGGGCGTACGAAGATCGGGGCCGTTGACGGTCCGACGTGTGGCGGGCCGGCGGCGGGCGGTAGTCGCGTTGGCGGGCTGTCGGCGGCTATGCTCGCCGGTGGACGTTGCTGAACGTTCCAAACCACTGGAGCCTTGCGTGAGCCGTGCAGCGACGATTACCGGCTGGGGGATGTGCGTGCCCCGGCAGATTCGGACCAACGCGGAACTGGAGCGGATGGTCTCGACGTCGGACGAGTGGATCGTGTCGCGCACGGGTATCCGCGAACGCCGGATTGCGGCCGACGGGGAATCCACCTTCACGCTGGCGCTGGAGGCCTCGAAGCAGGCGTTACAGGTGGCGGACGTGCATCCGAACGACATCGACCTGGTGGTGGTGGCGACGCTCACACCGGAGTACGGCTTTCCGGCAACGGCCAGCCTGGTACAGGACGCGCTGGGCGCCAGGGGCGCGGGGGCCTTCGACCTGAACGCGGCCTGCGCCGGGTTCGTGTACGGGCTGGCCGTGGGGCGCGGGCTGATCGAATCGGGGACGCACCGGACCATCCTGATGATCGGGTCGGACACGATGTCGCGGGTAGTGGACTGGACGGACCGCTCGACCTGCGTGCTGTTCGGCGACGGCGCGGGCGCGGTGGTGATGCAGGCGACGGACGGGCCGGGCGGGATCTTCAGCACGGTGCTGGGATCGGACGGGGCCGGGGCGCCGCTGCTGATCCAGCCGGCGGGCGGCAGCCACCAGCCGGCGACGGTGGACACGATCAAGTCGGGAGCGCACTACCTGCAGATGAACGGGCGCGAGGTGTACAAGTTCGCCGTGACCGCCACGGCCGAGGCGGCGCGCCAAACCATGCAGGACACGGGACTGGGCCCGGACGACGTGGATCTGTTCATTCCGCACCAGGCCAACCTGCGCATCATCAAGTCGGCGGCGCGGGGCGCCGGCATCCCCATGGCGCGGGTGTTCGTGAACGCGGACCGCTACGGGAACACCTCGGCGGGCTCCATCCCGATCGCGCTGTGCGAGGCGCTGGAGGCGGGCCGGATCCAGGCGGGCGACCGGGTGGTGATGGTTGGCTTCGGGGCCGGTCTGGCCTGGGCATCCGCGGGGATCGAGTGGACGGCGGCGACGGTTGGGCTGAAGGCCGTGGCGGCCGCCGCGGCGAGCGCGGGTTAGCCGGTCGTTTCGGGAGGCTTGGCGGGAAGGCTCTCGCCGAGCCGATACGCCCGACGGTGACCTTTGCGTATTCCAGGGTTGGGTGCGCGGAAGACCCTCACCCCAGCCCTCTCCCACGGGGAGAGGGAGCAGGAGGGGCCCCGCTTTCAAGGAGGCGGGGCGTCTTGCAGAGGTTTCCCAGGCGTCGGAGCACGAGCCGTCCTGCTCTCGTAGAGACCGTGGCGTATCCCGGGCTTGGGTGCGTGGAAGACCGCTCACCGGTTTCGGCCGAAGACCTCCGAATCCTTCGGCAAGCTCAGGACAGGCTCTGCCTCTCCCCTCGGAGAGGGTGAAGAACCGCGGCCTCAAACTGTCGTGGTCCCTGGGGCGTTGGGTGCGCGGAAGACCCTCACCCCAGCCCTCTCCCACAGGGAGAGGGAGAGAGAGCCACCCTACATTTGAGGGCGCGGGGTGTTTTGCAAAGGTCTCCACGGGGAGAGGGAGGAAGAGGGGGCGCGGAGATTCGGGCCGTCTGAAGCGCGGCGCTGGGGGAGGCATCACGAGCGGAAGACCCTCACCCCAACCCTCTCCCACGGGGAGAGGGAGCAAGA
>JAJEGF010000021.1 GCA_022820025.1 Chloroflexota bacterium | reverse complement strand
CCGAGGGGCCGGTCGGCTTGCAGGACCGCTCGCGGCGTCCGCACCACTTCCGGTCCCGGCCGGAACCCCCAAGCCCGGGCGCCGATCTTTCCCCTCTCCCCGTGGGAGAGGGTTAGGGTGAGGGTCTTCCGGTCGAACCCCGACGGGCCACACGTGCCGTGATCACGCCTCGGGGCTCAGGGCCGCCGTCGTTCCTTCTCCCTGGAGGGGCATAGGGTGAGGGCCTTCCGGTCGAGTCGCTGGGCCCCACCCCCGCCGTCTTCCCCTTTTCCCGTGAAAGATGCTCCGGGCGAAGGTCTCCCGAGCAATCCGTCTTGGCCTGGTAATCACCAAACGCATCAAGCTGCCGCTTGCTTCACCTACCTGCAAGGGGTTGTTGCCCAAAGGTGTTTCCGCGCCCACGCCGCCAGATCATGAAATCTCCCCCGTCCCTCCCAGTCCGAACACTGGCCGAGTGCGCAGGCACCGCCTGGCTCCTCATCGCCATCGTCGGCTCCGGCATCATGGCCCAGCGCCTCACCGACGACCCCGGTCTCCAACTCCTCCAGAATGCCCTCGCCACCGGCTTCGCCCTCGCCGCCATCATCGCCGCCCTGCGACCCGTTTCCGGTGCCCACGTCAACCCCGCCGTCACCCTCACCGCTGCCACCGTCGGTCAACTCCCCTGGCGCGAGGCCGCCAGCTACCTCCCGGCCCAGGTCGCCGGCGGTATCGCCGGCACAGTCCTAACCAACGTCATGTTCGGCCTGCCGCCCGCCGAAATCTCCGGAACCGTCCGCGACGCCCCGATTACCTGGCTCGGCGATCTCGTCGCCACCGTCGGCCTGCTCAGCCTGATATTCACCCTCGTCGCTACCAGGTCCTTCAACTTCCTGCCCGGCGCCGTCGGCGCCTACGTCGCCGGTGCCTACTACTTCACCTCATCCACCGGCGTCGCCAACCCCGCCGTCGCCATCGGCCGTATCTTCACCGACACCTTCGCCGGCATCGCCCCCCAATCCGCCCTCATTTTCATCCTCACCCACCTAACCGCCGCCGCCCTCGTTGCCCTCGGTTCGCGACTATTGGCGGCCTCAAATCGCTCTACCTAGTCGACGTCTCTGCATGGGCCAGTTCTGAGCGTCGTCATCCTGAACACCAGCTCGCGCTCGTTGGTTCCGACCTCGCCCCCATTAGCGGCGATCGTGCTAGGCATTGGGCGCGCAAGAAGCCCGACAGTCAAAGCTGATGACCTCCGAGTCTTATATCGATGGTCCGACGCACGAGGCATAATTTGCACACGTCAAGTATTGCCGTTAACGTCATCAACAGGCCTCTCGCCACCAGATTTATCCCATGGCCCACCGCACAATTCAGCTTAGTGCCTCTACGACAGTCGTCACTCGCTTCACGCTCGCGGTCCTCGTGGCAACTGCTGCGTTCCTCGTATTTGCACGCGAATCGAGCTCTTGTATAAACCCACCAGTCAGGTCTCCGACCGAAGCACTTCAAATGGCAGACGTCGTATTTGCGGGCAAAGTCGTTGCCGCAGACTCGGTTCCAGGAGGCTGGATATATGAATTCAAGGTCCACACAGTATGGAAGGGTCCTCTATACGAAAAGGTTCTTTTGTTCCTAAGCGTAACAGCAGATGTAGAAGGCTCAACTTGCAGTAAAGGTGCTAGACGACTGTTTAGTGCAGGATTGGAGTACCTCGTTTACGACAATATTAGCTATTACAATCGTACAGAGTTGCTACGGTGGGCAAAAGAGGATTTGGCTGAATTGGGCGAAGGCCAGCGACCCGTGCCCGGCTCAGTGGCACCTGTTCCGGACGACGTCAAGGGGGCGAGAGACCTTAAACTGGCTATACAAATAGTTATTGGAATTGTCATCGCTATTGCGATCACTGCGACCGGCGGCCTGTTGATGCATATCCGTGCTGTCCGACGACGAACCGCAAACCCTTAGACGTTATCTGAAAGCTGAACTACAGGATCTCGGAGAGCAGTTAACAATACGCGTTTGCGCGGAACTAACCCTGTGGAGCAGAGGTATGGCAGAGGTATCGTCTGGTTTCGTCGGCGGACATTAGGATAGACCAAGCCGCTTCTTTTTGTGGTCGGTAGACTTTGAAATCCTCGGCTGGGCGCGACGACCGGTTTCGACTTCGCCGCATCGTGGAGCACCACCCGCTGCCGGTATGGCCACACTCCGCCGCCATCTTTATTTTCACGGGACTATCCGCCGCCTTGCTCGAACCCGGCAGGTACTGTTGGCGGTTCTAGTCCGTTCGCCGTAAGCTTCCCTTCTCGCGACTACGGCAGGTCATGTCGTCTTGTTCGTGGCGGGCCTGGGGAGCCGCGAGCGCCCCCAGAGATGTAACGCGTGGGAGAACATGAGCGCCGAACCCCAACTCTTCAGAATCAACCCCGAAAACCGCGAGTCCGAGAAGATCGCCGAAGTCGAATTCGCCAGCTTGGGCTTCCAGGAGCGGCGCGACATCCAGGAATGGGTCGCCGCCAACCCCGGCATCCTTGGCGAAGACCTGCTCATCATCGGCAAGGAATTCAGCGGCTTCGACCGAACCGACGAGCGCCTGGACCTCCTCGCCGTGGACGCCGACGGGAAGCTCGTCGTCATCGAACTCAAGCGCGACGACTCCGGCTCGGACGCCCATTGGCAAGCCATCAAATACGCCAGCTACCTCCAACGCGCCAGTGCCGATGACATCGTCAGAATGCTCACCGACTTTGAGGCTCAGTCCGAGGAAGACGCCGTGGACAAGCTGCTTCAACATCTTGGCGCAGACGACCTGAGTGCTTTGAACAACGACCAGCGAATCATTCTTGCCAGCCACAGATTCGCTCCGGAAGTAACTTCGGCTGCCCTTTGGCTCAACGAGAAAGCTGCCGACGATACTCTACTGACCTGTGTTCAATTGACGCCATTTCGAGATGAAGAGAGTTGTTCACTGTACGTACAGACCAACACGATCATACCGGTTCCGGGTATAGACGATTACGTGATTGGTATCAGAGACAGGCCCGACGAAATCAGACCTCTAGTATCAAAGGGCGCTAAGGTGTCCCAGACAATTGCAAAGAACAAGAACGATGAAGTCTCAGTATTTCTGAGAGGGGTGGCAGATCGTGTCATTAGTGGTCTCTCTGACAAGCACAAGCCGGATAGGAAAAGTAGATGGGCAGGAACACACAGCAATTTCCGCTACTATAAGATGTGGTACTCACGACCTCACTGGGGCAATTACAAGCTAGCCTTCATGATTAACTTGTACTCTGAAAGCGTGGAAGAATCAGACACATGGATGGCTCACTTGGGGTTCAGATTTCGTGATAGCGGAATTGAGAAATTGGAAGAGGAAATTGCGCGGTTTCAAGTATACGAAGATCAGTGGCTAAATGATCCTTGGGATGAACTACTCGTTACAAGCCGTGGCAATAATCTTGACGAGTCATTTGCTTGTACACTTGCGGAGACTCTTGCACGCTTCATTGACGTCGTGACTCCTAGAATCGAAGAGATTATCGATGGTGGCAATGATGAAGGTTCCTGAACTTTCAGTCGCGTCCAGCGGATAGCTTTGAGTGACATCGGGTAATTCGTTCTTGTGCAAGCCCGTGAAGACTCGCGTATGAGGGAGTTCGGTCATAGCCACTGACGGTCAAATTGGACGCCGCGCCATCGCCTGCCACCGCCGACTCACAATGCTGCAAGACTGAGGCCGTTCGATTGACGATTGCAGTCACCGCCTGATACCACCAGTTGACGGGCCGTGGGCGGACGGTTCGCAAATCTTCCAAGCCACGGCTGCCACCGGCGAACTGGCGATCCGCACACGCGGAACGTGGCCACTCGAAAAGGAGAACCGCCACGGACGCCACACCCATCATCATCGCCATGGTCACGATCGGAATGACCCTGGTTCTTGCTATCAGCGGTGCGGCCTGGCGACTCGGCATTCGCCTGGGAGCCGTCGAGAATGGCTTGGCAAGTTGCGAATCCGATATCCGCGATCTGAATCGCAAAGTCGACCGCATCCTCGAACGACTCCCTCCACCACCCGCCTAGCCAATCCTCACGCCAGCCCGCGCGATCTGGGCTGGGCCAGACGAGGCAATTGACGCTCGCGCACACCTCCTGATACAAACAACCGACGAGCCGTGGGCGGCGGGTTCGCAAAACCTTCCGAGCCACGGGCCCTGGGCGTACTGGCGGAACGCCCCGGCGACGTGTGGCTACCTGACGAGGAGTATCGCCGTGGACGCCATGCCCATCGTTGTCACCATGATCACCGTCGGCCTCACGCTGGTCTTTGCCGTTGCCGGCGCCGCCTGGCACGTCGGCATGCGCCTCGGCACCGTCCAGAGAGGCGTGGCCGACGGCGACGAATACACTCGTCAACTGCGGACTGATGTTCGTGAAATGCGCGCCGAGTCGCGGTCTGACAACCAGGAATCGCGGACCGAAATCGAGCAAGTGCGGACCGCTGTGCGAGCCGACGTTCAACAAGTACGAACTGAGGTCCACAATCTCCGGACCGACGTGACGGCCGAAATCCAGCAAGTGCGGGCCGAGGTGAAGGCCGACATCCAGCTCGTCCGCACCGAAGTCCGTGACCTGCGGACCGACGTCAAGGCCGACTTCAAGGAACTTCGTGCCGACGTCAAATCCGACATGCAGGAACTCCGCACCGAGTTGCACGCCGACATCGACGATCTCCGGTCCGACGTTCGTCAAACCAACGACAAACTCGACCGAATCCTCGAGCGCCTCCCACAAACCGTCCCCTAGCGCGACGCGCCCGCTACAGCCCAATGCGTGGGCGGCTCACCTACCTTCGGCTTGGTCAAGCCGCAGCAGGAGCCGGCCACGACCGGCAGTTCGGCCGACTGCGACGGGAGCAGAGTGCCATCGGCGGAGGACTGCGCCGGCCGCCGATCCCCAGCGAACCGGCGCCAAACTGGCCCAGCCGTCGGCTAATTCGGCGCATCGACCGCTTCCCTTGGTCGAGTTCTGGGTTGCCGTCCGTGCTCGGCAAGTGTACACTGGGCCTGACGTTCTCGCAAGCATTCTCGGAGATCCTTCGTGTCCGCCGCACAAGCCTGCTTCCCCAGATTCCGACCGGGGCTCCCCAGCACGCTCCAATTCGGGATCTTCCGGGCCCCGCGGCGCCTCAAGAGTTTTTTGGAAAAAACTCTTACCCGCGCGAGGGGCGCCTTTTCCGCCCGTTCCGCCGCCGCTCTCACCTCGCCCCCAACCGCCCAGGTTGAGCCGCCCGCCCCCAGGCGGTACCGTCAGGCGCAGCCTGCCGACGGGATACACCGCATGAGCCAGGACCAGAGCCGCCCGAACGTGCTGCTCATCATCACCGACCAGCAGCGCGGCGACTGCCTGGGCATCGACGGCCACCCCGTCCTGCAGACGCCCGCCATGGACTGGCTCGGCGCTTCCGGCACCTTCTTCCGCCGCGGCTACTCCGAATCCCCCTCCTGCATCCCCGCCCGCCGCGTCCTCATGTCCGGCCGGCCGCCCGACGAGGACGGCATGGTCGGCTTCATGAGCGCCCCCTGGGATCCGCCCGCCACCCTCGCCGGCGAACTCCGCGCCGCCGGCTACGAAACCCGCATGGTCGGCAAGCTCCACCTCCATCCAAAACGCCACCGCTTCGGCTTCGACGTCCTCGAACTGGCCGACTCCACCCGCGCCGACGACAACGAATACCTCGACTGGCTGCAGGGCGAGTTCCCCCTCGACCGCTGGGCCATGGCCCACGGCGCCACCCCCAACGGCTGGATCGGACGCCCCAACCACCTTCCCGAGGAGAAGACCCACACCTTCTGGTGCGTCTCCCGCGCCATCGAGTACCTCGAAAAGCGCGACCCCTCCTGCCCCTTCTTCCTCAACGTCTCCTTCATCGACCCCCATCCCCCCATGACCCCGCCCGACTGGTTCTACGACCGCTACGCGGCGCTGGACCTGCCCGAGCCGGCCATGGGCGACTGGATGGAGCCGTGGGAAGGCCCGCCGCGAGGTATCCCGGCCGAGAAGGGACCCTACGGCCAGCGCGGTCCCATCGATCCCGGCGCCATGCACAACCTGCGGGCCGCCTACTACGGCATGATCAACCACATCGACATGCAGCTCAGCCGGCTCTTCCAGTACATGCGCGACAACGGTCTGCTGGAGGAAACCTTCATCGTCTTCGTCAGCGACCACGGTGAGATGCTCGGCGACCACCAGATGTACTCCAAGTGCCGCGCCTTCGACGCCTCCGCCCGCGTCCCCTTCCTGGCCCGCGCCCCCCAGCGCATGGGCTTCCCTCGCGAAATCGTCTGCGACCAGCCCGTCGGCCTCCAGGACGTCATGCCCACCATCCTCGAAGCCGTCGGCGCTCCTATCCCCGAGTCCGTCAGCGGTCGCAGCCTGCTGCCCCTCATGCGCGGCGACGACGCCGACTGGCGCCCATACCTGCACGGCGAGCACTGCGGCATGTACCGCTATGTCGACGGCAACCACTGGCTGGTCGATACGCGCTATAAGTACATCTGGATGAGCCAGACTGGCCGCGAGCTCTTCTTCGACCTGCACGAAGATCCGCTCGAAGAGCGCGACCTATCAGCGCAAGCCGACCTTTCCCCCTGGCGCGAGCATCTGATCGAGAAGCTGCGCGACCGCCCCGAAGGCTTTACCGACGGCCAGCGCCTGATTCCCGGCCAACCCCACGAGCACATGATTCCAACCATGGTCCCGCCGGGCATCACCGTGACCCGGCCCAAGCTCTAGCGGGGCGCCTGATGCCCGACACGCAGCCCCACATCCTGCTGATCATGACCGATCAGCAGCGCAACGACGCGCTCGGCATCGCTGATCACCCGGTCCTGCAAACCCCCAGCATGGACTGGATCGGCGCCACCGGCACTCGCTTCCGCCGCGGCTACACCGAGTCGCCGGCCTGTATCCCGGCTCGCCGCGTGCTCATGTCCGGCCAGGCTCCCTGCGTCAACGGTATGGTCGGCATGATCGGCGGCATGCACTGGGATCCTCCGGCCACCCTGGCTGGCGAACTCGGCAAGGCGGGCTACGAGACCCGCATGATCGGCAAGATCCACCTCTTCCCGCAGCGCCGCCGCTTCGGCTTCGACGCCATGGAGCTGGCGGATTCCACCCGCGGGGAGGGCAACGACTACCTAGACTGGCTGCACGGCGAAATCCCGCTGAACCGCTGGGCCATGGCCCACGGCGCCACTCCCAACGGTTGGATTGGGCGACCCAACCACCTGCCCGAGGAGCTCACTCACACCTTCTGGTGCGTCTCCCGCGCTATCAACTTCCTGGAACGACGCGACACCAGCCAACCCTTCTTCCTCAACCTCTCCTTCATCGACCCCCATCCGCCCTTCACCCCGCCCAAGTTCTTCTTTGACCGCTACGCAGACATGGAACTTCCGGATCCCGTCATCGGCGACTGGGTGGAGCCGTGGAAGGGGCCGGATCGCGGCATCGATCCCGAGGTTCGCTCCGAACGTCGCTTCTACCGCCGCGGCATGAATCTCGACCCCCTGCCCATGCACTACATGCGCGCCGCCTATTTCGGAATGATCAGCCACATCGACATGCAGCTCAGCCGCCTCTTCCAGTACATGCGCGACAAGAGCCTGCTGGAGGACACCTTGATCGTGTTCGTCAGCGACCACGGCGAGATGCTGGGCGACCACTACCACATCGCCAAGAGCTTTCCCTTCGAGGCTTCGGCCGGCATCCCATTCCTCATCAACCCACCCGAGGCTTGGGGCGCCCCGCGCGCACAGGTTCTCGACCAGCCGGTGGGGCTCCAGGACATCATGCCCACCCTCATCGACGCCGCCGGCGGCGAGATTCCATCCTCGGTCACCGGCCGCAGCCTTGTGCCGCTGGTCCGCGGCGAGTCGCCCGCCTGGCGCGACGCGCTGCACCTGGAATACGCCAGCGGCGCCGGATCTGAACTGGCGCTGGGAACGACGCAAGACGAACCGCCGCCCGCCGAACAGCAGTGGGCTCGCGGCTGGCACGCCCTGGTCAACGACAGCCACAAGTACATCTGGGAAAGCCAGACCGGCCAGGAGCTCTTGTTCGACGTCCGCAACGACCCGTTCGAGGCGCACGACCTCTCCGCGCAGTCCGACCTCGGCCCCTGGCGTCAGCGCCTCATCGAGCAACTGCGCGACCGTCCCGAAGGCTTCACCGACGGCTCCCAACTCATCACCGGCCGCCCCCACGATCACATGGTGCCCGGCCTCGCCCCACCCAACTACGACACCGGCCCGCCCGTCTTCTAACGTCGCCCGCCGGCCATCCGCACCGCCTCCGGCCGCCGTCGCAGCGCCAGCATCGACCCAATCCCAAACACCGGGCCCAACGCCAGCAACCCAAACGCCGCCCCCCAATGCGGCCCGCCATCCACCAGCAACCCAACCACGTGAATGCTCACAAACGTCAGCAGAAACCCGATGCAAATCTGCATTGTCAGCGCGGTGCCCACGTACTCCGGTGGGCTCAACTCGGAGATCGCCGCCGAAAACTGCGCCGAGTCCGCAATCACGCTGAATCCCCACACCAGCATGATCGGCACCAACACCCACAGCGGCGCATCCGCCAGCAACGCCACAGCAATCGCCGCGCTCCCACTCACCGCCATCGCCCCAGCCGCCGTCACCGACCGCCCCACCCGATCCGCCACCACACCACCCACAACTGCTCCAATCCCACCAACCGCAATCACCGCGAATCCAATACCCGCCGCCACTCCAGCCGGCCCGCCCTCCCGCGCCACCACCTGCGCCAGGAACAGCGGAACCCACGCCCACATGGCATACAACTCCCACTGGTGCCCAAGATATCCAAGCGTCGCCAGTCGCAGTCCAGGCGCGCGCACGATCTGCAGCGCGAACCTTGGATTGAATCGAGCCGGCGGCGCCGCGAACGGCCCCTGCCGAACCCCGCCCAGCACCAGCAGTCCCGCCCCCAGCGCCAGCCCCGCCGTCACCAAGACCACCGGCCGCCACGACGCATCCAGCAACGCCCGAACCAGGTGAGGGCTCGCCGACCCGACCGTCAGCGCACCCACGATCAGGCTTAGCGCCAGCCCTCGGTGACGTCGGGTCCACGTAGCAGCCAACTTCAGACCTGGTGGATAAACACCCGCCAGAAACGCTCCAGTCAGGAAACGCAGGACCGCTCCGTCAAGGGGACCAGAGGAAATCACGGCAAGGCCGGCAGTCGTCAGAGCGGTGCCGACAGCGCTGAGCGCGAAAAGCCTTGAGGCGTTAAATCGATCGGGCAGATTCAGAACGCCACTTACCAGCGTTCCAGCCACGAACCCCAATTGCACGGCCAGCGTCAGCCAAGCGGCTGTCCCGGTCGTGAGCTGCCACTCTGCTTGAATAAGCGGCGCAACCGCGACGGCACTGAACCACGGCGCCAGTGCCAGCAACTCGGCCAGTGTCAGCAGAGCCAGGCTGCGCCACTGCCTGACGCCGCCCTCAGCAACCAGAGGGGAAATCGTCATTCGCAAACACTAACCTGCAGTGTCCGCTCTGGCTCCTGTGCGCCAAAAAGCGAACGAGGCCCCCGCCGAAGCGGGAGCCCCGTCTCAACAGCGGGTCAAGCTCTAGCGCTTGACGTCGCCGCTGTTCAACTGCTCCTGGAACTTAGCAAGCAGACTGTTGGCCTGCTCACTGGCTCGTTCCGTCGACTCCTGCGCCGATGCTTCGCCCACCAGCGCGGCATCCAAGAGTGGACGCCACAGCGAGCGAACCTCGGAGTAAAAGCCGCCTGGAACGTACCACTGCATCGCACGGAGGTTCGGACTGGCTATGTACGAGTAGAGGTGGTGCATGCCTTCCGGCGGTCCAGCGACTGCTTCGGGGAAGTTCGCGACGTCTTTCCAGGTAGGCAGGTGACCACGGTCAATCGAGACTCGACCCTGCACTTCTGGCCCGGCAAGGAAGTAGACCCAGTCCACCGCCTGCTCTTCCACGCCAGTCACCGTGGCCGTGCCGGCGACGATGTGCGGCTGGTCGTTCCACTCGAAATTGGCGTGTTCCGTGTTCTCGCCCCAGGGCATGGGGCCAAGTGACCACTGGAATCGATCTCGAATCCTCGGGATGTTGCCACCCGTGCCGTACACGGATCCACCGATATCCACGGCCTGCCGGCCGGCCGCAAAGGGGTTGCCAAACTCACCTGAGAGCCCGCTGCGCTCTTCAGGCGTGTAGGACACGTTCTCGGTGTGGATGTAATCCACGATGTCCTGCCAGCCTCGCCAGCCGTCGTCCAAGGGCGGTCCCCAGATCTGGTGGCCATTAGGTCCGTCGACCCGCGCCTGGCCGTTGTTGTAGCCGTACATCTGCGGGAAGACCTGGAACTGCTCGGATCGCGTGGCCCGGATACCCCAGACTTCGTTTTCGGGGTCGCGGATCTTCTTCATTTCTTCCAGCAGGTCGCTGTAGCGCATACCTTCCGTCGGCTGGTTCGCGCCGGCGCCCTCGAACAGCGTGATGTTGTACATCAGGCCGCCGATTGCGCCCTGATAGGGCATTCCATACAGCGGACCCTGTAGACGGGTTGAGTCGTATGGATAGCTCTGATCCATGTTGTCCGAGTAGATGTCGGGTTGGAACCAGTAGTTCGACGGGTCGTAGCCGTCCTTCTTGGCCAGGATGTCGTCGATCTCCAGCCAAATGTCCGCTCCCACGAACTGCTGGAACGACACACCGTTGAGCAGGTTCGTCTCGGAAAGCGTGCCCGCCACGGCTTCCACGGCGATCTTCTCGTAGTAGATGTGGTCCTGCGGGATGAACTTGACTTTGATGTCCGGGCGCTCCACGGCAAAGCGCTCAATCGCCCACTGCATGGCCGCTCCGCGTGGACCGGAGGTGTGGTCGGTGGCGTGCTCGATCTTGACGGTGCGAGTTTCGGGCGGTGCCTCCACCATCACCTCGACGACCTTCTCGACGACCTTCTCGACCTCGACCGTCTCGGTCACGACCTTCTCAACGACCTTCTCGACTTCAACGGTCTGAGTGACGATTCTGTCGACCTGTTGGGTCACGATCTTCTCGACCGGGACTTCCCTGACCTCGGTTTCACGGACGATCTTTTCGACCGGGACTTCCTTGATCACGGTCGTTTCGACGGGGACTTCCTTGGTGACGACTTGGGTTTCGCCGCAGGCTGCCAGGGCAGCCACACCGGCTATTCCAGTTACGCCGGCGGCGGCGCCACGCAACATGTGCCTACGTGAAATCAGTCGACGCATCGGTGCCTCCCTGGTTCCGAATTGAGCGAGTTGAGGCGCTCAGTGACTCGTCGCAGCCATTACTGTATCTCAGTCGTCAATTGGGCGTCTAAACACCAGCAAAGCAGCGCGGGCTGGCGGTTACACAATCGGTCGGGCTAGCGTGGCGGGTCGCGGCGGAGGTTTCACGACGTCCGGCCAGGGATCTCGCGTCGCGTCACACCACCGGCGCAATGCGTCCCGCGAACGCTGTAGCCGAGTCGCGTAGTCCGGATTCGAGATCTGGTTTTGCACCTCTAGCGGATCCTCACGCAGGTCGTATAGCTCGTCACTATCGTCCTGCGATTCCACGTACTTCCAGCGCTCGTCCACCCACATCCGCAACGGATGCAGCGGATCGGTCCAGTTGACCGAGTGAAACTCGGCGACAACGCCCTCATTGATCTGGTCGTCGCCGCCACGAGCGAGATCGCCAAAGTCCACGCCTTGCAGTACGTCCGCCGGTTGACCCCCACACATGGCGACGATGGTGGGAACGAGGTCGACAAGTGAAACGACCCGAGCCGAGCGATGCGCAAACCCGAGCCCGCCGGGAGGTCGAATTACAAGCGGGATCCGCACCAGGTCCTCGTACATCACCGCGCCTTTGGCGGCCAGCCCGTGATGCCCGAGCATCTCTCCGTGGTCCGAGAAGAAGACGAACAGCGTGTTGTCCCACTTGTCGGCGTCCAACAGCGCCGTAACCAGCCGACCCACCAGGTGATCCACATAGGAAACCGCGCCCCAATAAGCCGCCCGCATGGACCTGACATCGTCATCCGTCCAGTCGGATATGACCTTCAATTGCTCCGCGTCGCGGTGCGCGACTAGCGCCGGGCCGCCCGGGTCGTGCCGGGTCGCCGGGACGTCCATGTCATCCGGGTCGAACATGGAGTGAAACGGCTCGGGTGACGTATATGGCGGATGCGGTTCGTGGCAGGAATAGATCAGGCAGAACGGCTGATCGTCGCCCTTGCGGCTGCGCACCCAGTCCGTGGCGTGGTCCATGTGGAAGAAGGACGGATGCTGAGCCAGCGGCAGCAGCGATGGTCCGACGCTAGTCTTCCGGTTATAGACGGCTGGATCAGGCTCGAACCCATGCTCCTTCCCGCCGATTTCGACGCCGATCTGCTGTGTCAGCCGCAGGACCTCGTTCTGCGCACGCCGGTCCACGTCGATATCTCCCGACCGCGAGCAGAAGTCGGGAAATCCCGGCCGCGCCGCCCCGCTGCCCAGGTGCCACTTGCCCGCATAGCCGCGCAAGTACCCAAGGTCTCCGAGATAGTCGCCCAGGTTGCGCACGCCTTCCGGATAGCGCATGAGATCGCAGCCCGGACGCATCTGGTGATTTGCGACCATTCCGTTGGAATGCGGATACAGCCCCGAGAGCGTGGCCATGCGTGACGGTGAACAGATGGGGTATGGACAATATGCTCGATCAAAGAGCGCGCCGTCATTGGCGATCCAATCCAGGTGCGGCGTCCGAATCCCCTCCACGCCAGCGGCGCCAATCGTGTCTGCGTGCTGCTGATCGCTAATAAACAGGACGACGTTCGGTCTATTGGTATCCACAGGCATGCCTCCCAGTTGGGCCGAGGTCAAGGGCTTGTGTCGTCAACTCCATACTGCTTACTCAATCATCCAACGGGCTGTCGCTTCGGCGGCTTCGGCCAACACATCATCCACAGTTCGCCCAGAGCGCTTCAGGACTTTGAAGCTGTGGTCCGCGCCCTCCAGGACATGCAGATGCGCGTCGGCGGGTATGTCGCCAATGGCTCCACGCAGCATATCGAGCCGAGCCATACGGTCGCGGTCACCTGACACAAACAGCAGCGGCACGTCGACTTCGGCCAAATGCTCGGCTCGCCTGGTGTCCGGCCGCCTCGGCTGGTGGAGCGGAAACGCGTAGGCAACGATTCCGGAAATGCCGTCGATAAGCCCCTGTCAGGCGGCCAGCGTAGTCATCCGGCCGCTCATCGAATGCCTGCCCGCAAACGTGGGCAAGTCGGACGCAGACGCTTTGGCGGCGGCCACCGCTGCTCGAACCGTGGCCAGGCGCACGCGTTCTCCGTTCATGCCGCCGCGCCCCGATTCGGAGTAGGGGTAGTTGTAGCGAAACGTCGCGACGCCCGCGACGGCCAGTGCCGTGGCCAGGTGCTCCATAAAGCTGTGCCGAGCATTAGTTCCAGCGCCATGACCAAGAACCAACTGCGCCCGCGCCTCGGGTGGGCGAAGCAGTACGGACGACACACAGCCGCGTTCGGCCGAGACCTCGAACGAACCGACGACTTCCCGGAAGTTCAAGCGGCTAGCCGTCCTTCAGTTCGGCCGCTTCGCGCGCGCCGCGGCGCTTGAGTGCGTCAGCCACGTCTTCGCGTCCTATCGCGAGGGCCCGGTCCAGATGTGTCTGACCATCATCTCCGAGCCGATTGAGGTTGGGCTCGGCTGCTGCCAACAGGTCAACAGTCCTCGCATAGTCGCCCAGGGGGTCGCGAAAGTTGCCGGCGCCCCAGATAGCGCCACCCAACGGCTTGCCTCCAAAGTCGTTCGTGACCTCTAGCGAAGGGTTGTGCCCAAGGAGCACGTCCACAATGTCGGCATAGCCCCGCACCGCCGCGCGGTCCAGCGGCGTGCCGTTGTCGTCGCCTCGGGCGTCGACAGGAAAGCCAATCTCGAGCATGAGTGCGACACCGTCGCGGTAGTTATTCCAGGCGGCGTCGCTAATGGCGCGGGCCTCGTCGGGCGCAAGCGAAGCGACGAGGCCAGGATGCGCATCCACCAGCGCCAGCGCACGAGAACGGTCACCGGTCCAGGCCGCATGAATCAGTTGCTCCGCCGGATTGGCCCGCGTTAGCAACTGCTCAACGAACGCGTCATGGCCCCTGGTGCTGGCAAACGGTAGCGGCCGTATCCCCACGCCCATCCGGTAGATGTACATGTGCCCCCCGGGTGGCCGGATTGCCATGTGCGGGCCGTGATTGCTGCGAGATCCGAGGGCATCTGGGTGTGCCGCCAGCACGCGATCCGCTACGGCAATGTCTCCAAGCGCGCACGCGACATAGATGTCTGGCTTGGCCCCGCGTTCAATGAGCTGTCGACACACGGCCGGTTCATCAATAGCCCACTGGGCTGGTGTCGCGCCGTGGTCGATATCCCGCATATCAACGTCGGCGCCGCGATCAATCAGCAGATCCACGATTGCCGGTGTCCGTGCCATGTGCAGCGGCGATGCCCCGTCGCGTCCGCGCTCGTTCACGCAAGCAGGCCGCTCGTCAACCAGACGTCGAAGCCTGGCCGCATCGCCAAGATTCGCGGCCGCATGCGCGTCAACCCGCAGGCCGCGGCTGAGGAATTCGTCGAAGAGATCGGTCATAACCGGCGTACCGTCGGCGCGCCACTCTCTCACCCACAATTCCACGTGCTCGCCGTCCAGCACCCCGGAACCGCCCGGTTCCCAGCCGGAGCGCGCGTTGACCTTCGCCCCAGCCTCCACCAGCACCCGCATCATGTCCGCATCTCCGCGCGAACTGGCCTCAACAAGCGCCGGCGCGTCGAAATATCCCCACGGCTCGTCAATGTGCTCCCGCAGCCACGAATCCGAGGCCAGCAACGTCCGCATCTCGGCTGAGGCACCGCTTCGTAGAACACCAAGGAATCCGTGCCTGGCGGACTCGCGATTTGATTGGTTGTCGTCCATTAGCACGCCGCCACATCGAATTCTTCGCTCTGCGGACTCAAGCGACGCGTCCGCAGCTGCCAAGCCATTCTGGAGCAGCGCCGGTCGGCATTGGTCATAGCTGTCGGTCGGCCCATTGGACGACTGCTTCGGCTGTCGCAGTCGCTCTCTCGTACTCCTGCTCGGTCACTGGTCTGGCGGTTCCCGGATACCTGGTGATCACGGCGAATGGAGTAAGTCCGGCAGCCGCGCGAATCTCTGCCGGAACCGATTCACCATCGCCGTCAAGCAGCGACAAGAGCTGCGCAAGGTCGTAGACGTAGGGGAACTCGATGCCACGTCGAATTAGCACCCCCTTGATTGCCTTTTCGGCGCCTTGCTGAGCTTCGAAGCACAGGTCTTCGAGATAGGCATTCGGAACTCGACTCTTGGCCAACGCGAGATTGCGTTTGGCGAGGTTTAACCATTCCCTGGGATCATCTGGAGCAAAGCGTTCAGGGGGCCTCATAGACCACCGTGCCATCCCGCAATGCGGGCTTGAACACCAGCGCATGCGAGTCCTTGTAGCGCTCGACGTCCTCGGCGGTGGCGACGATTGCATCAACTGCGACTCCGACCCCGTGCAGCCGTCGGTAGATGTGTGCCATAAGGCTGATCGGGTCGCTTGCGTCCTTGATGATCAGTAAGTCCACGTCGCTGTTTCGACTCAGATGTCCTCGGGCGGCGGACCCGAAGAGAATGATCCGCTCGGGCTGAGCTACCTCGACGACGCGCTGAATTACGTCGTCCAACACTGTCTGGTCAAGCATCGGACGCAGCTTGGGTTGACTGCTTCGACGAGGGTTCGTGCATCGACACGCGTTCCTACCGTCCGGTCACCCATTTTGACAGGTCGGGATTGACCGCGGCCGTACACATCACAAGATCTGCCCTCTCGATAGGCCAGAGGCTGGCTGAACCTGGCGAATGCAAGAAACCCGCGCCGGAGTAGGGGCTTGCGGCAGGCAAGCGCTCGGGCCGAGTGCTCCTGCTCGCCTCAGTACGGCCGCCGCCCCCACGGCTGGGGATTCGGCCTGCCGAATCTGGTCGTGGACTCTTCGTAATCGCTGCCGCGCAGGTCGTCCCCGTCAAGTGCCGCGTGACCGCCGTGCGAGCGCACGATCGCGACCAGGGCGGCACGCATGCGTCCCAACTCGTCGTCATAGGCCGGGTCGTCGGCCAGGTTCGTCAGCTCGGTTGGGTCGGACTGGCGGTCGAAGAGTTGCTCGAAGCGGCCGTTGGCCCACCAGATGTACTTGTAGCGTTCCTCGATCAGCGCCAACTGGCGATTTTCCTGGTTGCCGAAGACGCCGTGGACCGGCTCCCCCGGGTGGCGACCGGCGATCACGTCGGCCAGGGGCGGCGCCGTGCCGACATCGGATGGAAGCTCGGCGCCGGCGGCGCTGAGCATGAATGGCATCAGCTGCTCCTGACTGGTCAGGGAGTCGATGTGGCGGGAAGGCCCCAGGTCCAACTCCCGCCGCACCGAATCAGGCGCCCAGACGATGAGTGGGACGTGCGTGGACTCCTCGTAGAAGTTGCTCTTGAAGAAGAGGTTGTGATCGCCCATCAGGTCGCCGTGGTCGGAGTTGAATACGATGACCGTGTCGTCACGCAGACCGAGTCCGTCGAGCACGCCCAGCAGGCGCCCGATGCAGTGATCCAGGTGGGTGATGTTGCCGTAGTAGAACGCGCGTGCCAGCGCGATCTGCTCCGCCCCCAGCGAGTGCCAGGTGTACTGAAAGTTCGCGCGGCGGAGTTGCGGCGGGCTCTCCGTCATGTCCCTGCCGTTGCGCCACGGCTCCGGAACCTCGTCGGGCGAATAGAGCTGGTCGTATGGGCGCGGCGGGTCGTAGGCCGAGTGCGGCTTGGTGAAGCTGCAATGCAGGTAGAAGGGGCGCTCAGGCTCGGTTGCCTGGTGCTGGTTGAGAAAGCTGATTGCCTCGTTGGCGGTCCAGGTGGATACATAGTGGGATTCCGGGACCGGTGAGGGCGCCGCAAAGATGTCGTTGTTACCGACGCCGTGGGCGCGTTCCAGGCCGGCCCAGGGCGTCGTTTGCAGCCAGTGGTGGTAGTCGTCGCCCTCCGGCATGCGGCCTTCTTCGCAGATCACGGTGCTCTCGAAGCCGTTCAAGGCGCGCTGGTCCGGCGTGAAGTGAAACTTGCCGGCGCCATGGGTGCGATAGCCGTGCCGCGTCAGCACGCCGGGCAGCGTGTTCTCCGGGTTCATTGCGTTTCGCGAGTTGCCAAAGACCCCGTGCGCCCACGGATGCTGACCCGTCATCCACGTCGTCCGCGCCGCCACGCACACCGGCGTCTCGCTGTAGCAGCGGGTCAGGTAATAGCCGTCGCGCGCCAGCGCGTCGAGCGTGGGGGTCTGTAGCCAGGATTGGCCCGCGACGCCCAGAGCGTCGCCGCGCTGCTGATCGGTCGTAATGAACAGAATGTTGGGGCGCTGCGCAGGCATGCTGGGACTCCGGGAAAGGGCCTCGAGCCGCATTTTCATCTATTGCCGGCCGTCTGACGAACGGCCGACTGCCGCCCGCCCAGTCGGGATTGGGCTTCTCCAGAGAAAGTCTCGCTGAGACTGCGGACAGCCTCGTCCGCCCACTTCGGACTAGTCTTGGTTCGATTGGACGCATGGGACACGCTACCCGGATACGTCGCCCACGGCGATGACTCGTGAGCGACGCTGGGACGAATTGACCCGGTGGCTTGGCCAGGGCGTGGCGAGGCGGGTACATCAGCCATGACAGAACGCAGATTCCTCACTGCCGAGTGGCGCGATCTGGCTCTGCTGAACTATGAGATTGAGCCTGACGTGCTCTTGCCATTCGTGCCCGTGGGCACCGAGCTCGATCTGTGGGACGGCCGCTGCTTTGTCAGCGTGGTTGGGTTTCGGTTTCTGAAGACGCGGCTGATGGGGGCGCCGGTTCCGTTTCACTCCAACTTCCTGGAAGTGAATCTGCGGTTCTATGTCCGGCGCGAGGTTGAGCGCGAGGTGCGGCGCGGGGTGGTGTTTATCAAGGAGATCGTTCCACGGCGCGCCATCGCCTGGGTGGCGCGGGTGGTCTACAACGAGAACTACGTTGCGCTGCCGATGCGGCATGCGGTGGACGGCGTCTCGGCGCGGTACGAGTGGCGATTCGAGGGCGCCTGGAACCGCCTGGCGCTCGCGGGACTGGGTGACTGGCGGATTCAGGACCCGGCATCCGAGGCCGCGTTCATCACGGAGCACTACTGGGGATACGCGGTTCAGCGGGACGGTTTGACGCTCGAGTACCAGGTCGAGCACCCGCGCTGGCGGGTTGCACCGGCGGACGAGGTGGAGTTGGCGTGCGACGTCGGGCGACTGTACGGCGACGCATTTGCCCCGGCCCTGAGCCGCGAGCCGGCATCGGCCTTCCTGGCGGATGGTTCGGAGATCATCGTGCGGCGCGGGCGGCGGCTGACCGAACGCGACGCCTGACGAGGGGAGTACTCGAGGCGACCGCCGTCTACTTGAGGGGCCGCGCTACGCTGAGCCGTCCTCGCGTTTCCAAGGTCCCGGCCCATGCCGCCGAACTTCCTGTTCCTGATTGCCGACGATCACCGGCATGACGCCATCGAATCGCTGGGCAATCCGGCGGTGCAGACGCCGACGCTGGACGCGCTGGCCGCTGCCGGAACCGCGCTGACGAGCACTTACATCATGGGGTCGACGTCGAACGCGGTCTGCATGCCCAGCCGGGCGATGCTGATGACCGGCCGCTCGCTGTTCCGAGTCTTCGCTCCGAATCCGGATGGCGTTTCGCCGTACCCTATGGATCCGGAGATTCCCACGTTTCCACAGCTGCTACGCGAAGCCGGCTACCGAACCTACGGCGTGGGCAAGTGGCACAACGAGCCGGATCTCTTTGCCCGCAGTTTCGACGGCGGCGGCAGCATCTTCTTCGGCGGAATGTCCGACCACGACGCCGTACCGCTGCACGAGTTCGATCCGGACGGCGTTTACCCGCCGGAGGCCGTGGCCCTTGGTGACGGCTTCTCGACCGAGATGTTCGTCGACACGGCGATTCGGCTGCTACGCGAGCACCCCGCCGACCAGCCGTTTTGCATGTACACGGCGTTTACCTCGCCCCACGACCCGCGCACGCCGCCCGCCGAGTTCGCTGAGATGTACCCGCCCGACGAGATCGATCTCCCGCCCAACTTCGCCTGTATGCATCCCTTTGACAACGGACACCTGCACGGGCGCGACGAGTCGCTGGCGGCGCATCCCCGAGATGCCGACGAGATTCGGCAACACATCGCCGACTACTACGGGATGATCAGCCACCTGGATGCGCAGGTGGGCCGGTTGCTGGAGGCGCTGGCCGGCTCAGCCCATGCCGAAAACACGATCGTGGTCTACACCGCGGACCACGGACTGGCCGTAGGCCAGCACGGCCTGCTGGGTAAGCAGAACGTCTACGAGCACAGTCTGCGCGTCCCGTTGGTCATGCGTGGGCCCAGCATCCCTGCCGGGCAGCGTCGCGAGGGGCTCTGCTACCTGCACGACGTCTTCCCAACCATCCTCGAGATGGCAGGCGTCCCGGTGCCGGACGGATGCGAAGGGATCAGCCTGCTTCCGGTCCTGAGCGGACGGGATGCCGGCCTGCGTGACTGCGTCTTCTCGGCTTTCCAGCGCAGCCAGGATCTCGCTCCCGACGATTCCACCCAACGCATGGTTCGCCGTGGACGTCTGAAGCTGATCGAAACGCGCATGGGCGGCCGAACGCATCGTCAGCTATTCGACCTGGCGGACGACCCCTGGGAAACGCGCAATCTGGCAGGCAACCCGGCGTATTCGGGCCCACTGGCCGACATGGAGCGTTTGCTTGCCGGGGAGCGAGTGCGAGCTGGCGATCCGATGAAGTCGAATGCTGACGAGGAGTAGCGCCGCTCAAGCTTGCTTTCACGCGGCAGATCCAGATCTGCCGCTGACTTAGAGGCCCAGCACGCCTCGAATGTTCTCGCTGAAGATCTTGCGCTTTTCTTCGTGGGTGAGGTCGGCGTGCGCCACGTTCCCCATCTGCCAGGTCTGTCCCAGCACCGGGTAATCGGATCCGAATACGGCGCTCTCGACCCCGGCCACGCGCACAAACGCCTCGATCTGCCCCCGGCGGTTGCCGGAGCCGGACATTTCGCAAAAGACGTTCGGCAGGTCGCGCACCGTCAGGGCCAGGTCCGGGGTGCGGATGTGCTGCCAAATGGCATGTGCCCAGATGAATCGCGCGTTGGGGTACGTGGTCGCCAGCTGGCGAATGCGCGCCGGCGAGTCGTAGGTGTGGCTGAGGATTGGCAGCCGGTGATCGTCCGCGAACTCGTACACGGGTATGTAGTTGGGGCCATGAATCGGGTATTCGTGGGTGGTGGAGTGAATCTTGATGCCGCGAAACCCCTGCTCATCCACGCGACGAATCAGTTCTTCCTTCGCCAACTCAGGGTAGTTCGGGTTGGGAACCGCGAAGCCGATCACCCGTGTCGGATGATCGCGCACGGCCCCGGCGACCAGTTCGTTGCCGCGCACGAAGTCCGGCCCGATGGCCGTGTATGCGCTGAAGCAGGAATAGTCCACACCGGTGCGGTCCATGACCCGCAGCAGGTCGTCCACTCCGCCGCCCTGGTAGAAGAAGTTGGTGCCCGGACCCGGGTGGCTGTGGACATCGATGATGAAGTCCTCCACCGGCTCGCCCGCCAACGCGTCGGCGGCAACCGGATCCGGCCGGTGGTGATGCGGGTGCGGCGCGTTATGGCGCCAGACGTGGCCAAACACGGCGCTACCAGGCCGCCATGGCCAACAGCCGATCCAGGTTTGACGAGCCGATGGCCCGGCGGGCGTCGTCGTCGATATCCGCGTACATCAGTTCGGCGTGCGGTGGGCCGACTGCCTGCCAGGGTAGCTTTGTGCCGAACACCATGCGGTCGGCGCCAACGGCGTTGGACAGGTATTCGATTCCCCGGTGCGTGCGGTACCCGCCGGTCTCCAGCCAGATGTTCGGCGCTTCGCGCATCAGCGGTGTAATCGTGCGGTTGATCATTTTGTCCACGTCGCAGATAACGATCTGCAGATCGGGATGGGTGGTGGAGACGCGGTGCAACTCGCGGGCTGTCGGCGTGTCCAGTCTGTCGATGTGCCAAAACAGGGGTACCTGGCCGGCCAGTGTCTCGAAGAGTTCGCCCGACACCCAGTCGTCAGTGAGAAATCGCTGCTGGTCCGGAAAGATTCGTACGGCCCGTACGCCGGCCGAGCGCAATTCCTCGATGAATCGCGCGGGTTTCGGGAATTCGCCTGTGTGATGCGGGAGTGCGAGCCACGATGGAATGAGGTTGCCGTGGCTCTCGGTGGCCTGCAACAGTAACTCGTTCCCGGCTGCCGGGTGCTCCTCCACTGCCAGTGAGTGGTACACCAGGGCCTTGCCGATACCGAAGCGCGCCTGGTGCGCTTCCAGTTCGTCGGCATTCAGAAACGCCCCAGCCGGACCGGGCCGAGACACCATGCCGACAGCGCAGTTAGCGTCGAATAGTTCAGTCACGGCCACTAGCGTACGTGACCAAGCCGACGAAGCCGAATATGCGGGCTTCTCCGACGACGAAGCGCGGTCGATCGCGTTCCAGCGCCTGGAAAAGATCTCCCTTCGGACCACATTAGTGACGGCGCCACTCGATTCGCATCGTTCCTTGTCAAGCTAGCTACCTTCGTAGATGACGTAGGTGCCTGCGATCTTGTCATGCCAGCCTTGCGCAAGCGGGTCAATGATGATGTGGAAGAACCCGAGGCAAAGGCTGCATAGCGAAACGATATAGCCGAGTAGCCTGATCACTGACCTACGGAATCTAACCTCGCGACCGTACGAATCGACAACTCGCAGCTTCAGTAGAAGCTTGCCCGGTGTAGCTCCAAAGGCTGTCAAATAGAAGAGATGATAAGCAAGATTCGTGATGATCAAGGATGATAGAAGGAAAACCTCGATGACTCCGTCATCGTCGAACTTCTCGAAGAACACTAGTGCCACGGTGACCAAGAGCAGCACAAATACCGATACAAGTGCAGCGATGAATACGTCTAGAATGAAGGCCACGAAGCGCCGTCGCAGTACGCGCACTTCGGCGTACTGAATCGTATCACTCGATGGGTTTCCGAACGCAAGACTTGCAGCGGGATCATGATCCTCTATACGTTCCTCCCCGACGAGCGGCTGAGCCTGCTCTCGGTGGCCTTTAGACTCTTGTTGCACTGTCAGATTTACTTAGGTGGAGAATCGATGGTGTGAACATTACCCGATGAGACCACTACGCTCACGTAGACTGAATGAGTAGTCCTGATAGTTTGCACTGACATCATCTAAGGATCAAATGCTAGGCTTTGGTGTGATTATGCCGTGTTCAATTCTCGTTTGACCAATTGGATGGACAGCACCGTTCTTAATGTGATTGCGATAAGGAGGCGTTCTTGGAGGTGACAATTATGTACGGTCTTTGCTCGAAGTATCGCTACCGCGTTTGTC
>JAJEGF010000018.1 GCA_022820025.1 Chloroflexota bacterium | reverse complement strand
GATCCCCATCCTCGGGCCGATGCATATGCCCCAGCCGCCGCTGCCCAGCCCGCCGCTGGCCGACCTGGCCGAGTCGTATCTGCTGCACCTGCAGGCCTCGCGCCGCAGCCCCGGCACCCTCACCATGTACACGCGCATCCTGGGCCGCTTCGAGCGGTTCCTGGCCGGACAGCTGGGCCGGCCGCCGACCGGCGACACGTTGACTCGCGACGCGGCGCGCCGCTACCTGGTGCACCTGCAGCAGCAGCCGCGCTACGTCGACATGCCGGACCGCCGCGGCGGCCGCCTGGCGCCGGCCACGCTGAACCAGCACGCCCGCGCCCTGCGCGCCTTCGCCCGCTGGCTCTGGGACGAGGGCTTCACCGCCGAGCACCGGCTGGATCGACTTCGGCTGCCCAAGGTGCCCCTGAGCGACATCGAGCCGCTCACGCCGGCCGAAGTGGAACGGCTGCTGGCAGTCTTCGATCCGCGCAAGGCCTACGACCGGCGCACGGCGGCGATGGTGGCGCTGCTGGTGGACACCGGCATGCGCACCGGCGAGCTGTCCGCGCTGCGCACCCGCGACGTCAATCTCCACATCGGCGAACTGCGCGTGGTGGGCAAGGGCGAGAAGGCCCGCGTGGTGGTGGCGGGGCGGCGGGCGCTGAGCCTGCTGCGGCGCTACCTGCACCACCGCCCGCCCGGCCTGGGCCAGGCCAGCGACCGGCTGTTCGTGACGACTTCGGGACGGGCGCTGGACCCCAACCAGGTCGGCCACATCGTGCGGCGCCTGCGGCGGCGCAGCGGTATCCCGCGCCTGTACGCGCACCTGCTGCGCCACACCTTCGCCGTGCACTTCCTGCGCAACGGCGGCAACCCGCTGACGCTGCAGCGGCTGCTGGGGCATGCGTCCCTCGCAACCACCAATCGCTACGTGACGTTGGCCACCGGCGACCTGGTGGCGGCCCATCGCCAGAGCAGCCCCCTTGACAACTTGTAGCGGTGCGCCGGGCGGCATGGCGGCCGGTGCCTCGCGGTGCGTGTCGTCCGGCGCTCGCGCGCGGTCGCTCTGTGGCACGTGAGCTTCGCCAACCCCTGCGTCGGCCGTGAGCCGATGCGACGGCGGGGCGGCGCCGCCGCCGGGCCGTCCCGCTTCGAGAGACCGCCCGGCGCGCCGTCGAGGCGGGCCGATTCCTGTGGGGCTACGCATGGCCTGCAGGATCGCCGACGCCGGCCACGCCTCGGCCCGCATGGCCCGTCGTGTCGGGCGGATGGCCTGGAGCCAGGGGTGGGCCGGATCCCGCCGCTCGATTCGACCTAGGGAATGGACGCCGGAGGCACTCACGGTTGCGTCAACTCAACGTCGCACCCCGCCGTCGCGTCGTGGCTCCGCGTCCTGCACCGCGGCGTCGTAGCCTTCGGCAGCGCGATCCACCCTCCGGGGCCGGCGGCTGAGATCCGGCGGCAACACCGAGTCTTCTTGGTCTTGGGCTCGACCGGACGCGGACCGGACGCACCCTCGACCGTCCCGCCGGCCGCGCGGATCCTTGCGGCCATGGTCGGCGACCTGATATCTGCCACCACACGGCCCACGGCCGCTCGCGGGGCCGCTCGACCCCACGCGGTCTCCGAATCACCCGCCGCCGACCCGACCCGCACGGGTCGGGCTCAGGCGCGGCAGCGCCCGGCCATCGTCCGCCCTGAGATTCCCCATCGCTCCCGGCCCCCGCCGCGCCGCCGCGTCATCTCCTTCGCGTGCCGCCCCGCCATGCCCTGCGCTCGCGCCTACGTCTGGCGGGAACGGCTGGTGCCTCACGCCTCGCACCCGGTCCACCGGCGGCGCTTCGAGAGGAGACCCTCGCCGAGCCACCCGGGCACCCCAATTTCCTGGGGTGCGCATCGCCCAACGTTAGTCCCGGGTCCGTTTCTCCTCCAGATCTCCACACCCATGGACTAACTCCCT
Organism: Chloroflexota bacterium; assembly: GCA_022820025.1. Lineage (GTDB taxonomy): Bacteria > Chloroflexota > UBA11872 > UBA11872 > UBA11872 > UBA11872. The sequence continues at coordinate 14,733 of JAJEGF010000018.1, read as the reverse complement.
GCTGCCCCATGCACGCCCAGCGCCCCGTCTCCCGCCAACTCACGGTCCTGCGGATGCTCTATCTCCACCGGTATCTTGCGGTCGACCAGATCGCCACCCTCGTCTTCTCCACCGCCAGTCTGCGCGCCTGTCAGGCTTGCTGTACCACGCTTCATCGCAAGGGCTTCGTTCACCGCTTCGAACTCGCTCGTGGTGGTCTTGGTGGAGGTCGGTCTCCCTACGTCTATGCCCTGGCCCCTGCTGGAGCTCAGGTCCTCGCCCAGGCTGACAATATCCATGTCGTGGACATCCCCGTCGATCCCGATGTTCCCACCGCTCAATCGGTCTTCGTCCATCATCAGCTTGCTGCGAATCGCTGTCTGGTTGCCGTCCTCCGCGCGGCACGGTTGAGTTCCAGGATTCGGTGCTGCCAGTGGACCTCCGATCCCCACAGTCGTCTCCGCTACCGTCCTGCCGGGGTTCGCTTCTGGCGCAGCGTCCATCCCGACGTGATCGCCATGGTGCGCCACACGGATCGCGACCACTGGGCCTTCCTGGAGATCGACCGCGGCACCCAGCCCCTGGCCCGGTATGCGGCCAAGGTCCGTCGCTACGCCCGCTACCAGCGCTCCAAGGCCTGGCTGTCGCACTACCCGGTTTTCCCGGCGCTGCGGGTGGTGAGCCTGTCGGCGCGGCGGGCGGCGGGGATCGCGGAGCTGGCGGCCGATGTGATGGACCAGGTCGACCACGACGTGTACTGGGCCCAGTGCCCCAGCGTGTACGTGGCGGCGACCGCCGAGGCGGAGTTCCTCGCCGACCCCTTTGGCGAGATTTGGCACCCGGCCTACGGCCAGCGCGACGTGCGCCACAGCTGGCTCAGCGATGGTCCATGGGCGCCAGTCCCTCAGCCGGCGGCCGACTGACGCGCACTGCCCGCGCATGCCGTGGTGGCGGGTTACCCCACCGCACGGCGGCTTGGTCCCACGTAGCGCCGGGCGGGACCGTCGCACTTAGGATCGGGTCGAACAGCGCGGCGGCCCAGGCATGCCCGACGGCCATGGCGGGGTCGAGGCCGAGCTCGAGGGCGCCGCGGCGATAGGCGTCGGCCCACCACGGCGGCGGCCCCGGCACGGCCAGCGGCCAGGCGGAGGTGGCGTCCCACGGCCACACGCGGCCCAGGGCCCGGCGCAGCTGCTCCGCCGTGCACGTCAGCTGCGGCGCGTACCGTGCGATAGCCAGGAGGTCCTCAGGATCGGGGAAACGGCTCGTACGGCCCGTGTACGCACCCAGGCAGGCCGTGAGCTGGGCAAGGCGGGTTCGAGTCGGGAGCCTCGGGGGTGGGCCTGCCAGGGCATCCAGCACGTCGAGGCCGGGCCGCCACTCGATCTCGTCAGAACGCGGATACGCAAACCCGACGAGCAGGTCGACCTCGCCGAGGTCGCCGTCAGCCTCGACGGTATAGGTGAGTGCGGGCCCATCGACGACCTCCGGCCAGCGGGTGAGGACACGGACGGTGAGCTGCACGGGCTCAAGGCCGCGGTACGCCGCCGCCCGCCGCAGCGCAGCGTCGACGGCCGCCTGAGCGTCGCCCAAGACCTCTTCAACGTCGTCCGGCGTGCTGGCCAGCCCGTCGTGCCGATACTCCAGCCGCCAGTCGTCGAAGCGGACCCACCGGTCCGGCGATTCGTCGAGCAGCCGCACGAGGAGCCGTTCGACGATGAACGCGCGACGGAGGTAGTCCACCGCGACGCCGGTGCGCACGGCGAGGCGCCGCAGGCCGTCGGCGATGGATCTGCGCGGCGGGTCGTCAGTTTCGAACCGCATACGCCGACGCTACCGGTCCGGCCGTGACCGTCCAGCGCTCGTCCGGTGTGCGGGCGCGGTGGAACGGCCCGGTCGGGTCACGTCGGGCGACGCTGGAGCTGCAGAGGCGACGCCGCACTGTGTCCCGTCCGGCTACGCTGAGGCGCATCCGCAAGTCCCTGGCTGTCCATGTCGCGCCTCCCCACCATCGTCGAGACCTATCTGGGCGACCTACGTCGCATCCGGGCGTCGGGTGGCGCCACGGGGGAACGGTCGAGCTACGGCCCGCTGGCGAACCTCATCAACGCTGTCGGCGCCGGACTGCGGCCCAAGGTTTTCTGCGTTGGCGAGTTGGCGGACCAGGGGGCCGGGCATCCCGACTTCGGCCTGTATGCCGCCCGGCAGGTCCAGCGCGGCGGCCAGCCGACCACCGGGCAGCTGCCCGAGCATGGCGTCGTGGAAGTGAAATCGGCTGAGGATGACGCGTGGCTGACCGCTGAGGGCGCCCAGGTAAGCAAGTACTGGGGACGGTACCGGTTGGTGCTGGTGACGAATTACCGGGACTTCCTGCTGGTGGGCGAGGACGCGCACGGCAATCCGGCGCCGTTGGAGAGCTTCCGGCTGGTAACGGACGCGGAGGACTTTGAGCGGCAGTTGCAGACGCCGCGCGCCTTCGCTCGGCAGGTTGGGATCGGACTGGGCGAGTACCTGCGACGGGTGCTGGCGCATCGGGGGCGGCTGTCTGAGCCGCGGGACCTGGCCGACCTGCTGGCCTCGCACGCGCGGGACGCCCTGGCGCGCGTGGAGGCCGTGGAGGCCGAGCGGGGGGCCGGCGCATCACCACTGGCGGCGGTGCGGGCGGCGCTGGAAGAGGCGCTGGGCGTGCAGTTCAGGGGTGAACGAGGGGCGCGGTTCTTCCAATCGACGCTGGTGCAAACATTGTTCTACGGCGTGTTTTCGGCCTGGGTGCTGTGGGCGCGACAGAGACGGCCACCCGGCAGTGTCTTCAGTTGGTACGAGGCCGTCCGGCATTTGCGCTCGCCGGTGCTGCGGGCGCTCTACCATCAACTCTCGGATCCCGGTCGCTTGCAGCCGCTGGGTCTTGAGGAAGTGTTGGACTGGACGGCGGCGGCGCTGAACCGGGTGGAGCGAGAGGCCTTCTTCGCACGCTTCAACGAGGGAGAGGCCGTAACCTACTTCTACGAGCCGTTCCTGCACGCCTTTGACCCGGCGCTGCGCAAGCAGTTGGGCGTCTGGTACACGCCACCGGAGGTGGTGCGCTACATGGTGGCGCGGGTGGACCGGGCGCTGAAGGACGACCTGGGGATCGCCGACGGGCTGGCAGCCGAGAACGTGTACGTGCTGGACCCTTGCTGCGGGACGGGCGCGTACTTGGCGGAAACGCTGCGGCGGATTGCCGCCAACCTGGAAGGCCAGGGGCAGGGCGCGCTGACCGGGGCGCGGGTGAAGCAGGCAGCGATGGCGCGGGTTTTCGGGTTCGAGATCATGCCGGCGCCGTTCGTGGTAGCGCATTTGCAAGTGGACCTGACCATGCAGGACCTGGACGCACCGCTGGCCGAGGACGGGGAAGAACGGGCAGGGATCTTCCTGACCAACGCGCTGACGGGCTGGGAACCGCAGCCGCAAACGCGGCTGCCGATTCCCGAGTTCGAGGAGGAACGCGAGCGAGCGGACGAGGTCAAGCAAGACAAGCCGATCCTGGTGATCCTGGGCAATCCGCCGTACAACGGGTTTGCGGGCATGGCGGTGGACGAGGAACGAGAGCTCTCGGACGCCTACCGCACGACCCGACGAGTTCGGCGACCGGAAGGGCAGGGGCTGAACGACCTGTACGTGCGGTTCTTCCGCATGGCCGAACGGCGGATCGCCGAAAAAACCGGCCAAGGGGTGGTGTGCTTCATCTCGAACTACTCGTGGCTGGACAGCCTGTCGTGTCCGGGGATGCGGGAGCGGTACCTGGAGGCCTTCGACGTCATTCGCATCGACAACCTCAACGGCGACAAGTACCGGACCGGCAAGGTGGCGCCGGACGGGTCGCCCGATCCGAGCATCTTCTCGACGCCGGACGATCCGGTCGGCATCCAGGTGGGGACCGCCATCGCTACGTTGGTGCGCAAGGCCGAGCACGCGCCAGCCGCAGACGTGGAGTTTCGAAATCTGTGGGGTCAGGCGAAGCTGGATACGTTGACGGAAACGGCGGAGTCCGAACCGGACGCGCTCTATGGCGTGCTCAAGCCGGTGCGTCCGCTGGGGCTGCCCTTTGCTCAGCTAGCTGTGAGTCTGGAGTGGTTTGACTGGCCGGCGCTGCCGGAGCTTTTTCCGACATGGTTTCCTGGAGTCCAGACGAAGCGCGATTCGTTCCTCGTCGATATTGATCTTGACCGGCTCAAGGCACGAATCACGGACTATTTTGATCCGAGATTGAGCCACGACGAACTTGCTCGGAGCCACCCCGTTGCTGTGAAAAGCTCGTCTGGATTCGTTGTGCGTGATGGCCGTGCGGTGCGCGATTCACTGTTGCGGCGGGGAGGGCCTGCTGCGTCGGGATTCGTCCGCCATGCCTATCGACCATTCGACACGCGCTGGCTCTATTGGGAGGCGGGATACGGGCTACTTGGTCGTCCCGTACCGGAATATGTGCCGAACGTATTCAAGGGCAACTTGTGGTTGGTGAGCCAGCAAAAGCCCCGCCGGGAATGGTCGCCGCCGCAGGTCATCTCGCACATCGGCGGCCTTGACCTAATGGACCGTGGCGCGACATGCATCCCTGCCTGGGTCAGCGATGAAGCGCTAGGAACGGCAGCGTCCGATGCACGCCGCCCCAACCTGTCACCCGCCGCTCGTCGGTACCTCGAATGCTCAGGCCTAACCGTCGAAGATCTCTTTCACCACGTAGTCGCCGTGCTGCACGCACCTCAATACCGGGAAGCGAATGCGGGCGCGCTGCGGATGGAGTGGCCGCGGATTCCGTTGCCGCATTGGTCGGAACTGTCAGCCCGCAGCGGCACAGGCGAGACTGACGTGGCGGACAAGGTCAACAAGGCTTCCGAGACCCTGGCTGGTTCGGTCGCACGCGGGCGAGAGCTGGCCGCGCTGCTCAATCCCGAGACCCCGGTTTCCGGCGCCACAGCGGGCCAGCTTCGTCCTGAGATCGCCGCAATTGCCGTACCGGCCACGACGCACGGCCACAACATGCTCGGCGACGACTTCGGCCTGACGGCGGGCTGGGGACACTTCGGCTCGGGCCAGGCGGTGATGCCGGGTCAGGGTCGGGCGGTGGAGCGGGCTTATACACGGTCGGAGCGTGCGGCCCTGAGCGCCGCCCTCGAAGTCTTGGGCGAGACGACCTACGACATCCACCTGAACGACAACGCCTACTGGCGGAATGTGCCGGCGAACGTGTGGAACTACCGGCTGGGCGGGTACCAGGTGCTGAAGAAGTGGTTGTCGTATCGGGAGCGGAAGGTGTTGGGACGGGAGTTGCGGGTGGAAGAGGTGGGGTATTTCAGTGAGGTGGCGCGGCGGATTGGGGCGATCATTCTGCGAGTGTCTGAGCCGTGATCAGCCGGTGATGGACGGGTCTTCTGCGAGGCACTCGTAGACTCGCGCGAACGGAAGGGCCGGTTTGAGTTGTCTCGATGGGCGTTGTACCGGTTGCCGGGAGCGTTCTCGCTTGAGTCTTTGGAGATCGCCTACACGACGAGCGCTAATCTGTTGTGTCTGCGGTGCGCAATCTGGGATCGATAGCCGGTGCCGTGGCCGTAGCACTTGTCTGCGGTCCGGCGAAACTGCGTCGCTCGTGCGCAGCAGACTGCCAAGTCGTCCTCGGAGCGCACCCATCAGAGTGGAGCATCGTTCGATAGTCAAGCAAGGAGTTGCTCGACGACAGTCGACGTTCGGAGCCAGTATTGCGACAGCGCCCTCTTTTCCGGACGATGCCAACGATCAGATTCAACTGCCGCAACTCGCGGACATCAGAATCTTAGTCCACTGCGCCTATCCTGGCTCAGTCGTCGTGGCTGTCGAGCCAGGTTTCTATCGCCACCCAACTGCTGATGCGTCAGAGAGTTCAAAGCCGCGGCTGCCGTTTCCGCTGCATCGGTCGACGCAATCAGCCTCCATACACAAAGAGTGTGCAGCCGCAGTTTCGGTGCGAGCGCGCGGTCTTGTAACGGGAGAGGGATCAACCCACTATGTCAACCCGGAGCCTCCACAGGAAATTCGCCCACGCTTTGGGTGCAGACAATGCCAGCCGCGGACTGTCCCTCACACGAATCGACCGTGCCAGACATAACTTGACTCGTCCTGCTTCATCCCGCGGTCTATACTGGTCCTGCGCGGCCTGTCTCCCAATCGCGTGAAGTCGCCAGGGTCCTGCCATGCCTGAAGCTGAATCGCCTGTAGTTGAATCTGTACTGGAGATGAGCTTCATTCTCACTAATCAGGGTTTGTTGGTATCCCCTGAGCATAAGCAACGCTTTATTGACAATTGCGGACAGGAGGCCACCTTAGAGGCACCGAGCCTCGCGATACAACTTGGTTCATCACCAGAATTGACGGCCCCGCCACAAGAAACACAAAACCTTGTCATGCCACGTGATCGTGTGACTATGGAGTTGGCACCTAATCGATTTGCATTCAAGCGAGCCTTTCCTGAAGAAGCAGATTTGCAACGACTATCTGAGTTGCTGAGTCTAGCATTTACATATTCGCCACATGCGACCGGTCGAGCAACGTTTGGCTACAATATTGAGGTTGTGTACTTTCACAACTCGCCATCTCCGTCCGGGCAGTATCTCGCAGACAAGCTCCTTCGCGAGAACCTCCAACCTGCATTAATCAACAATCTGACTAAGAACGCTCAGCTAATTGGACCACAGGGTTCATCATTGCAATTTGTCTATGCTTGCAATAATAGGAGATGGACACCAAGGTTCGAGCCACGTGCACACAATCGAGATCCACATGCTCGACGCGTCTTTCTTTCACTAAACTGCCACTATGAAAATCAGTCGCTGCAATTGGCAGAGGCTTTGATTCGCGATGAATTAATGTCCGTGTGGAACCACGCTCATATGCTAATTTCATTGGTTGATTCCGATGACTAATTTAACGGCTCAGACATTGAGAGAGTATAATTGGACTCCTGGCAGCCCGATTTCTACCCAGCAAAGAACGGGCGCATCCGAAGTTCTGCTCTCTACTATTTCATATCCGCAATCACGAGTGACTCACAAGACTAGACAAGGCCTAGCGAACCAACACGCGGATAAGATGGACACTCACATCTACCCCGAAGTCGAGACTTACGATTCGGCGTCGGACAGCACCTGGTATTACGAATACACATATACAGATCACCAAGATTCGATCGGAGTGATTTGGGTTAGGCAGTTGCCTGCAGCCAAACAGATACCCATTAGATTTTCGCGCCGTGATTCGAGGGTTGAGGAAATTGATGATCAATATTCCTATCGAATATCGTCAGGGGCTCCATACTCCGCTCTTGACACAACCCAAGATCAGCAAGAGCTGGAATCGTCTACAGTTGCCGAGAACGATCTAGACACACTGTTGGCTTCGCTTGGAATCGATCAGAGGTTTCTCGAATATTTGGAGATATCGTTATGTATTGATGCGCTTCGGCGTGACCAATTTCTTGATGTGGCTGAGCGTTTTGCCTATCTATTACACCTCTCATGGAACAACGAAGACAATGATCTGATGAGTGTACGGTCGTTTCAGAGCGCAGTGGCGGCAATTGAATCCGTGTCAGTGATTCCAGCAGCCATTGGCATGGATTATACGGGAGAGCTTGAGGTGATTTGGAAGTGTAGACAGGTTGGTGTTTCCGTGATTGTTGATTTTCTTGATGATGGGAAAGCATGGTATTATGTGTCTATGGACCGTAAAGAGATTCAATCGGATACAGTTCGCGCCGAAGACGTTGGCCAGATAGTTTCCCTGCACGTGGCCGATTAGATCATTGGTAGATGCAGCGTAAACATATTGATTCTTGCGACCGTATCTTGCGTTACTGTGTACCTCAAAGCGTTCAGGGTAATGAAATAACTTCATTCGCGTTCAAGGAGAAGCCGGATGAAGACGGCAATATCGTACGTCCATCCGTGAATTGGGTTGAGTGTGATAGAGGACGTAGTCTCATTTCCGCCTATAGGGAGCTGGAGAAGAAACTGGAATTCGCAGTGGGCAGTGCCGTGGTTGTGTTACGTGTAAGTGATATACGAAGTATCTGTAATAGGGGCGGTCATGCAATCGATGTGGAAAACGAACCTGTCGAGGACTGGTGTTGCCATAGTGAACTCGACGGGGTTGTGCGACAAGATCGCAAGGTGTGTGGTCGACTCGTTGATATTGCCGAGACTTTTGATCCGGGATAGTTCTTGTGTTTGTGCCAGGGGATGTGTCTTTGGTTAGGCTAGTCGACATGCTATGCTGCCGGACTCACGTGTGATAAGACAGTCCATCTCTAGTCGACGATCCCCTCAGCAGCGACTCGTTGCCGCAGTAGAGCGTTGATTGCCTTAGACGTGTGCTGCGTATCAGACGAGCGTGAGGCCGTCGGTTCACTCCTGAGGTGGCCTACTTGTGCGTCTTCGACATCCGTCTTTCACCGGTCGGGCTGGCGCCGGGGGAGCTTCTAGGGACTGGGAGGCGTCGCCTCGTGCTCCGTTGCTATAGTTCCCACGCGGAGACGGTGATGTACGGAGTCGCGCGAGAGCAGAGCCCTCTGGCGGCAGCAGTGAGTGGAGAGCGTCGCCGCGCCCGTGCCTCGTGATACCTATGTTGAGGCATAGTCACGTGGCTAGGCTGTCACAGTGACCTCATAGGTGGGTACCTAAAGTGTTCCCAGGAACTAGTGCGTTATCGCGGCTGGCGAGTCGTGCCCGATCCGATCCATGCGACGGGATCGCTGGGCGACCGAGACTCGGAGACGCGGGGCTCTTTGCGACGGTGGCGGCCGCCCGCGCGTTCGTCGATCACAGGCACGCCGTCCAGGCGATGGTGAGCTGGCGGCCTTTGAGGCCCTGCCGAATGACGCCTGCGGCCAGTCCGGCTGGCGGTTCCATCGGTCCTACGTCCAACCGCTCGCCGGGCGGGAGTGGACGAAGGTCGCCCGGCTTGCCTGTTACTCCCTGCAAGCGGATCAGCGGTTTACCGTCCAGTTCGTGAGAGACTCCCGCCATTTTTAACGGCGCAGCCATTGGGATCATCGTCCAGCGGTACGTCGCGACCACGACGCGGCTCGGCGAGGTCGAGGCGCGGCCGAGTGAGATCGCGCAGCGACGCAACAAGCAGAGCGCGGCCCGGCACGACCTCAAACCCAAGGTGACTGTCGACGCGCTCTGTACGAACGCCGAGGAAGCGAGGTCGCTGTATGAGGAACGGTTCGCGTTGCGCCGCGACCGGCGGAACATCGAGAACCAGACGAGTGAGCTGGGCGTCGGCATGCTGACTACGAGGTAGGCGCCGGCTCATTGCCGTAGTGGTCCCGTCGGATGCTGGTGATACGCTTTGCACCTCGTTTGTGGAAGACTTAGGGGACGGGATGAATGTGACCTTGGCCGTGTTGGCCGACGCCGCCAACGTCTCCCAAGAGGGTAAGCTGAATATCTTGGGATCGTTCAACACCATCATGGTTGAGAATTTTCCCGCCCGCCATCCGGCCATGGTCTTGGTGTTGCCGCTCAACGCGACCCCGGCCGAGTACGGTCAGGTCCGAGACTTGGGATTGAAGCTCTTAGGCGCGGATGGCGAGGAGCACGCGGCCATGCAGATCACGATCCCGGTTGAGGCGCCCCCTGACTTGGCCATCCCTCATAAGTGCGAAGCCATCGTCAACGTGCGCGACTTGGTCTTTCCCAGAGCCGGCGACTACGCCATCCACGTGTTAATTGGGGACGACGACAAGACCCAGGTGCCGTTACGGCTCGTTGAGTTACCGAGCCAGCCAAAGGAGGAGAACGATGAGGAGGCAACAGGTGGCTGAGATTCGTCGTTCAGGACTGTGGGCTAATGCACCCGTGACCGTGGAGGTTGTCAACACCTCGCTAGGAACCACGGACAGTCAGGTGGTTCAAGAGGACGTCGTCATGAGTGCAGCACCGTCCGGCCAGCCCCGGCAACAACTGGTCGGTACGCAGTTGGCTTTTGCGACCCGCGTGGTGAGACGGCTGCTGCACGGCTAACGGTGCGCCGTGGTGTGCCTGGGCGTAGATTCGGAGCCAACCACGAGACCGGTACGTTCGTCATGCAGGTGGTCATTTCCATCGCGGGAATCATGGTTGGGATCTATCTGATTCTGACGGGCGCGCCACGCCTCCAAACTGTCGGAACATCCACGATTACGTTCCTGATCGGGTACTGGCTCCGCTAGCAGGGCCGCCACTAGTAAATCTTCGGTCTGATTGACAATTCGGCCCTCGACCGGACGGCCGCCTCGCTGCGGACCATCCGGCCGCCGCATGGCCGGCGCACCAATCGTGATGACTGCTCCCCCGGCCGCACGGCTAACATCGTCCGTTGTGGCGACGCTAGGCACGCCGGTTTCACACATCCCACCACTGTGGACGCCCAGGCGGTGGTGGCGGACGTCACCCTCTGCGCCGACGGCAATCCCGGCAGCCGCGCGGCGCGGCCCGCGTTGGCGGAGGTGCTCGACCGCTTCGAGGCGGAGCCGCGGATTGAAGACCTAGCCGCCGGCCGTGATCTCGCCGCTTGGGTCACCAGTGACGGTTAGCCCGCTGTGAACTTCGCCGAGATGCACGCATATCGACGCCACCTTGACCCTGACGGCCAGCACGCGCGGGAGTGCGCCGGTTCCGTCTCTTCGGTCGCCGCGCTTACGGAATCCTGCCTTCCGTCCGGGTGCTCTCGTCGGCACCCTGAGATCATCCCGCCCGCGGCCTGGAGGATGCGGATGTCACAGACTGCTGCCGCGTCAATCTCCGGACGGCCACGGACGCCCCGTACGCCACGCCGTGGTCGCCGGTCCTTCGCCGCCTACTACCGGTGGGTTGACGACGCCCTGCGCCATCGCGCCGACGGCTATCGGCTGCTCGATTCCCCGCTGGTCGGCCTTCCCGGCGTCCAACGGCTGGCTCGCCGCCGCTTTCGCGGCAGTGCCTTTGGCGACGTGCGCGCCGCACGGGCGCTCCTGCAGCAAGCCACGGAGCGGGCCTCGGAAATCCTGACTCCGCGGCAGGTCCAGGCGTTGCAGCTGTATTGCGAGGGGCAGCCCATGACCGCCATTGCGGCCCGGTTGGGCCTGCGCAGCCGCCAACACTTGTGGGCGGCCTACCGGCGCCCGGCGGTGGAAGCGGTCACCCGCGAGTTCCTGGCGCTGGCGCAGGAGGAATTTCCCTCGAATTCTCCGTGAATTAACGTAGAATTTCCGTGCCATTGTTCCTGGAAGGGGGCAACGGCCTGTAAACCGGCCTCGAGGCCGTAACAGGTGTGGGATGGCTCGCGAGGGGTGCGTGTCACCGCGGTACTTCTAAGCCGTGGGCCGCAGGTTCGAATCCTGCCGGGGGCGCCGCCAACCAGGGGCCGGTCGCGCGACGTTCAGATTGCCGGCTGTACTACCTGATGACTTGAGGGGCGCTGGCGCTCTGGTAGTCGGTTAGCACCGCACGGCCGCTGGCGGTTACCAGGACGAGGTCCTCGATGTGGTACCCGGCGATGCCCGGGTCAAGGTAAGCGGGCTCGATACAGAGGACCATGCCCGGCTGAAGCGGCTCGTCCGTACTGGGCTTGAGCATCGGGTATTCGTGGAGGCCCAGTCCGAGTCCATGGCCGATGTGGGCCATCTGAAACGGCAGGCCGACTTTCCGATAGGCGGCCTGGCAGATCGAATACAGGTCGCCGGCACGGAGGCCGGGCCGGATTGCGTCGAGCGTCTCGACGTGGATCTGGTACAGCCGGTCGTAGATGTCGCGCTGCCGTGGGCTTGGACATCCCACGAACGCTGTCCGGGCCAAGTCCGACCAATAGCCGACAAAGTTCCCGGCGACGTCCGTATGCAGGACGTGGCCGGCTTCCAGGCGTGTTGCCCCCGGGCGCGCGTGCCATTCGAACGACCGCGTTCCGGTTCCGAGAAACATGAAGTTCAGGACATCCGCGCCGGCGGCGGTAACCCCGGCGGTGATGTCATCGGCGACCTTCTTTTCCGGTTCGCCGATGGATGCCCGCTCGAAGGCGTCGCGAATCGCGCGCTCGGTCGCCCGACCGGCCGCGGCCAGGGCCTCGATCTCTTCGCGCGTCTTGATCATCCGGGTGCGGTCCAACAGATCTGCACAGTCGACCAGGGTGGCACCCGGTAGCCGCTTCCGTAGGTGGTTTACATAAGCGGCCGGCAGCGAATGCGTCTCAACGCCGAGTCGGCCCCTTGAAAGGCCCTTTTCGGCAACGACTTCGGCAAGGAGATCAACCGGATATTCCACGAACTCCGTATAGCTGCGCATGTCTTCGATCTGGCAGTCGTCCCGGCAGGCGACGTCCTCGCCCTTGCAGACGACGATCGCGGGATCACCGTCGGCCGGCCACAGCAGCAGCGCGAGCCGGTCGGGAATCAGGCGCTGCATGACCATGCGGGCGCCCGACAGGTAGGAGACGTTCTCGAGAGAACTGGCGATGACGGCGTCCATTCCAGACTCGGCAAGAAGCGCTTCGAATCGCTCAACGTTCATTTCACGTCGCTCCTGACGAGACCTGGTCCGCGCAACTGTCTGTTGGCAACGTCCATTCGTCGCGAAACACGGCGTAGTACACAAGGTCCACGTGTTCGTCTCGCATTTTCCAATGACCGCGCAGGACACCCTCGCGAGTCATGCCCAGCCTTTCCATGACGCGCCAGGACGGCTTGTTGTCGACGTGCGCTCGGGCATACACCTTGTGCAACTTGAAGCTTTGAAATCCCCAGTCCACAACCGCGCGAGCAGCCTCGGTGGCGAGTCCTCGCCCCCACCAGCGCCTGCCCAGCATGTAGCCCAACTCGGCGGTCTCATGCTCGGGGTTCACGTGCAGGCTGATGCCGCCGATGACCCGCCGCCCATAGACAACGGCGAACTCCGGATGACTGGACCAGTCGGTTCGCCTCTGGCGATCGACGAAATCTGCTGCATGGGTGCGCCTGTACGGGTCAGGTAGCGGCCGATACCGGGCCACCTCAGGGTCGGACGCGTAAGCCCACACATCGTCGACATCAGTTGACTCGAACGGCCGCAGCAGCAGGCGAGCGGTATGGAGACTGGCTGGCTTGGACCGGTGTTGACTCATTCAGTTACGTCTCATTGCCGGAGCCGACGCGAGGCGAGTCCATGCACCAGCCTGGGATTGTTCCCGCCAAAGCAGGCCGTATCCGCGGGCGGCAACGTGGCGATTGTCGGCCCCGACCAGGATCGATGGATTGGCCGTGGGGCTGGCTCAGGTTACGACAGTCCATCCACGGTCGGATGCCGCCGAGGGTCGCATGGCGGGTGGGCCAAGGCACCGCCGACCTGGCGATCCCTTGGATCGAGCGGTGCGTGATGTTCGGCTACGAGGTCCGGCGGAGGCGGCGAGTCAGGGGAACGATGATGTTGTGGCTGAGAGTTCGGACTCGCTGAAACCGACGGTAGAGGCCGATGTATGTGAAGCCCACCATGATGAGATAGCCGGGCCAGTTGAAAACGAATCCGATAAGGGCCTGCATGAGCTCAACGGGACCGTCGCCGGTAGGTCCGCTGGAGAGGGCCGCCAGAAAGAAGAACGGCAGCATGGCCAGGGCCCCGACGACGATCTGGCCCAGCAGGCCGACGATGGGCAGAAAGATGACGTAGAGGACGGCGCGGATGCGTCGCATGACGCGATCAATGTCGTAGTCCTCGACCTGACCTTCGCGCCGGCCTTGGTAGGAGTCGAAGCCGCAATGGCGGCAGGTGGCCGAACGGGCGGCAGTGTGGCGCCCGCAGTTGGTGCAGGTGATCGTGCCCACGGGTTGGTGCCTTATTCCGGCGGCCGCATGATTGTGGCGCGTTTGGGCAGGTTGCGACAAGTCGCTCACGGGGCCGCCGGCCGCGCCCGTGGCGGAGCGGCGGATTTGCCACGCCATCGGACGCCACTTCGCACCTGGCAGGCTCGGCCCTTTATTGCCGACGAATGCACCGGCCGGGGAGGCGCCGCGAGCCAGCGGCTGGTTGGGTCCAGGGGATGCGGCGGTCCCCTGCGCCACCGGGCCGGCGAATGAGCTGATTCGCCACGCCGCGCACGATTCGGGGCCAGCGGCGGGCTGGGTTAGGCTGCGCAGCCGGACACCTTGAAGCCCGTATGTCCGCTTGGCGACGCCAGAGGTGAGGTAGCGATGAAGATCATCCGATTCGAGACGGAGGCAGGCACGGTCCATGGCTCGCTTGAGGCGGGCGCAGAGGTTCGAGCCATCAGCGGAGACATCTTCGGCGACTTTGACGTCGAGGGCCGAGTGGCCGACGTCGACGACCTGAACCTGCTGGCGCCCGTGGATCCGCCGAAGCTGATTGGCGTTGGCGGCAATTATCTCGAGCACCTGCACGAGGGGGGCGAGGATGTGTTCGTCCCGCAGTTTCCAATGGTGTTTCAGCTTCCCTCCACGTCGGTCATTGGACCGGGCGATCCCATCGTGATTCCCAGCAAGGCGGACTTTAGGCACGCGGTCAACGATCCGAATCTGCAGGACGAGCCGTTTAGTCCGGTGGATTACGAGTCCGAGCTGGTTGCCGTGATAGGCAAGCCATGCCACCGAATCGATCCTGACGAGGCGCTGGACTATGTGCTGGGCTACAGCTGCGGTAACGACGTGAGTGCGCGCCCATTGCAGTTGGCGGAGATGGCCACCGGGGTGCTGATGCTGGGTAAAGGACTCCAGACATTCAAACCGTTGGGTCCGGTGATCGC
>JAJEGF010000076.1 GCA_022820025.1 Chloroflexota bacterium | reverse complement strand
CGGCCATACACATGGGGGGGGCCTCGCGCGGGGCTTCTCGCCTGGGCCGCGGGCCCCCCGCCGCCCGCCTTGTTGTGGGGGGGGGGCCGGGCGGCCGGGGTCGCGTCCCTTGTGGCGATCAGCCGGCTTCGGGTTCGCGGTGCGGTTCAGTCGTGAATGACCACCAGCTTGTATTCGGTCATTTCCTCGACCGCGTACTTGGGACCTTCCTTGCCCATGCCGCTGTCCTTCAGGCCGCCGTAGGGCATCAGGTCGGTGCGCCACTGGCTGCCCCAGTTGATGTGGATATTGCCTGAGTCGACGCTGCGGGCGAAGCGCATGGCCGTGTCGATGTCCTGCGTGAAGATCGCCGCGCTGAGGCCGTAAATCGAGTCGTTGGCCAGCTCGATCGCCTGGTCCACGTCGTCCACGCGGGTCACGCCCATCGCCGGCCCGAACAGTTCCTCGCAGGAGACGCGCATTTCGGGGCTGACGCCGGCCAGCAGGGTCGGCTCGAAGAGTTGCCCCGAGCGCTCGCCGCCGACGAGCAGTTCGGCGCCCTCGCCGACGGCCTCGTCGATCCAGTTCCCGACACGTGCGGCGTCCGACTCGCGGATCATCGGGCCCACGGAGGTGGCGGGATCCAGCGGGTCGCCGGTGGACAGGGCGGCCACGGCGGGCACCAGGGTCTCGACGAGTTCGTCGTAAACCGGCGCCGGCGCGATCACCCGCTGCGTGGAAATACAGACCTGGCCGGCGTTGGCGAAGGCGGTCTGCGGAATGACGGTGCGGACCTTATCCAGGTCGGCGTCGGGCATCACGATCACCGGCGCGTTGGAGCCGAGTTCCATCGTGACTTTCTTGATGCCGGCCTGCTTGCAGATGCGCTCGCCGATGTCGCGGCTGCCGGTGAAGCTGATCTTGCGAACGCGCGGGTCGGACACCAGGGCGTCGCCGATCTCGGCGCCCGAGCCGGTCACGCAATGCACGGCTTCCGCGGGCACGCCGGCTTCGAGCAGCAGCTCGACCAGGCGCAGCGCCATCAGCGGCGTGTCGCTGGCGGGCTTGACCACCACGGCGTTGCCGCCGGCCAGGGCGGGACCGACCTTGTGACAGACGAGGTGCAGCGGGAAGTTGAACGGCGTGACAGCGGCCACCACCCCGCACGGCACGCGCATGGTGAAGCCGAACTTGCCCTGGACGCCCGGACCGCCGTCGAGCGGAATGACCTCGCCGTCCAGCCGCTTCGCCTCTTCGGCGGAGAGGTAGATGATCTCGGCGGCCCGCTCGACCTCGAGCGTCGCCTCGGAAATGATCTTGCCCTCTTCGCGAGTCAACTGGGTCGCCAGGTCCTCGGCATTCGCCTTGATGAGATCGGCCGTGCGGTGCAGCAGTTCGTAGCGCTCGAAGCCGGTCAGCCCGGCCATCACGCGGGCGCCGCGGACCGCACTTTCAAGGGCACGGTCCACGTCCGCGGCGGTACCGCGCGGCACGGTGTCCACCACGGAGCCGTCGTACGGATTCAGCACGTCCATGCTCGACTGCCCGTTCGTCCAGGCGCCGGCGATGTACATCTTCATGGAGATTCGAGTCCTTTCTGACCCTGTGAAGCCGCCAATGGAACAGGGCGCGGCGCCCGCCCGAAGGGACGCCACGGATGGTCAGCGTATTGTGACAGCACCGGCGCGGCCGCGCCGGAGGGCTGGCCGCAATCCGCGCGCCGTAAGCGTTTCTTGCGGTCCGGGTTGATTTGTGAAACATTTCACGTTGTCGCCCGGCCCGGAGACGAAATTCGCCTGATGCTGCCCTGCCCTCATTCTGTCGGTTGGGCCAATAATCGACGCATCGCCCGCGCATCAGGCGCACGGGTCGGATACCATGCGCCGCCGAACGTGTCGCGCCGGTTGCTGACGGAGACGCACGGGTGCAGCTGAGCGAGCTCACGGAGGCCGACTGGGTCAGGCTCTCGGAACTGGTCGCGAACGTCTGGTTCTTTGCCGCGGCGATGGTCGTCACCGGTCTCACGTACATGCTGGCGCACGCCATGATTCCGTCGCTGATGGACACCGGGGACCTGCCGGCGTCGGTGGCCCGACGCATGCGGGCCCCTCTGTACTTGATCGTCACGATGGGGTGCATCGCGGTCGTGGTGCTCGCCATCAAGGGCACGCTGCTGGCGCTCGACATCCTGCCCGAGATTTACCCGCGGCTGGCGATCTAGCGGTATGCAATACCTGACCGCCCTCCTGCCCCGCGTCACCCTCAAGCAGGCCCTCATCCTGGGCGGGGCCACCGCGCCTCCACTGGTGGGGGGCGCGGGCGTGTTGGCCATCCTGCTGTACCTGATGGCCGCCGGCGGCACCGCAACGCCGGCGCCCGAACAACCCATTGCCTTCGACCACTCGGTCCACGCGGGCGATGCCGCCATCCCGTGCGAGTTCTGCCACCGGGGGGTCGGCACACAGGCCGCGGCCACGGTCCCGTCGGTTGAGCAATGCATGTTCTGCCACTCCGTCGTGAAGACCGACAGCCCCCAGATCCAATTGCTGCAAGCGCACTGGGACACCAATACGCCGGTGAACTGGGCGCGAGTGCATCGCGTGCCGGACCACGTGCGCTTCGTCCACGCGCCGCACATCCAGGCCGGGGTCGCATGCGAGACCTGTCACGGCGACGTGGCCTCGATGGAGGAGGTCAAGCAGGTACGCTCCCTCGCCATGGGCGATTGCCAGGGATGCCACCGCGAGAACTCCGCCTCGCTGGATTGCGCGACGTGTCACAAGTGATCGGTCGGGACGCATGAGCGGCCTGGGACGACGGCGTTTTCTCGTCGGGTCGGCCGCCCTGGCGGGCGGCGCCACGGTGGTGGCCTGTGCCGCCCCGGAGCGTGAGTCGCAGGTACAGAGCTTTGTCCTCCAGCCGGAGCTGTCGTTGCCCGGCCAGGAACTCTGGTTCGCCACGACCTGCGCCCACTCGTCCTGCGGCAACAGCGTCGTGGTGCGCACCATTGACGGCCGCGCCAAGAAGGTCGAAGGCAACCCGGCCTTCCCCGTCAACCAGGGCAAGCTCAACGTGCGTAGCCAGGCGGGCGTGCAGTCCCTGTATCACCCGGATCGATTGACGGTTCCCAAGCGCCGGCGCGGCCTGCGCGGGGCAAACGAGTTCGAAGACCTGGAGTGGCCGGCCGGGCTCGATCTGCTCACCGAGAAGATGTCGGAAGCGCGCAGCGTCGTGGTGATCACCGGACCGATCAGCGGCACGCGGGCGCGTATTGCCCGCGACTTCGCCACGGCCTTTGGCGGCGAACACCTGGTCTACGAAACGCTGGAGTCCACGGTCTGGCGCAAGACCGTGCAGGACGGGCTGGGCGCGCGGCGCCTGCCCTATCTCGACATCGCCAACGCGCATTCGATCCTGTCGTTTGGCGCCGATTTCCTTTCGACCTGGCTGTCGCCCACCCAATACGGCGTCGGCTACGGCGAGTTCCGCCAGGGCCACGGCGAGCGTGGACGCCTGATCCAGGTCGAGCCGCGCATGTCGCTGACGGGCGCCAACGCCGATTCGTGGGTGTACGTGCATCCGGGGCAGGAAGGCGCGCTGGCGCTCTCGATCGCCCAGGTCATCGCCGCCGAAGGATTGGCGCCGCCGGACAACTGGTTCGGGGTGGTGAGCGAAGTCGGCGGCCTGGATGCGCTCAATGCCTATGCGCCTGACCGCGTCAGCCAGCGCACCGGTGTGCCCGTCGAACGAATCCAGGAGATTGCCCGCGAGTTCGCCAGCCATCAGCCCGGCTTCGCCATCGCCGGCGGTCCGGCCCTGGCGAGCACCAACGGACTGGACAACGGCCTGGCCGCCATGTTGCTGAACCACATGGTCGGAAGCGTCGGGCAGCCGGGCGGGCTGCTGCCGAACCCCGATCTGCGCAGTAGCGTGACGCCGCCGACCGAGCCAACGTCTTTCGCCGACCTGGCCGGGCGTGGCAACACCTGGCTGGAGGGCGAGCCTCCGGACGTGGCGATCGTTTTCGAGGCCGACCCGGTCTACGGCATGCCCGAGGCCACGCGCTTCGCCGACGCGCTCGGCAAGATTCCGTTCGTCGTCGGTATCGGCACGATCATGAGCGAGACGCTGGGGCACTCCCACCTGGTGCTGCCCTCCTCGCACGCGTTCGAGGAGTGGGGCGACTACGTGCCCGACCCGGCGCCGCGACAGCACGTGGTGGGTTTGCAACAGCCGGTGGTCAGGCCGACGACGTCCGGTCGGAGCTTTGGCGACATCCTGCTGACCCTGTGGCACGACCTGCGACCCAACCTGGCGCCGCCCTGGGACACCATGCGCGACGCCGTGCGGGCCAACGCCGCCGAGGTCTTCAGGGGTGGCGACTTCGAGGAGCGCTGGGTGGAGTTGCTGAAGAACGGCGGCGGCTGGAACGACGATTGGGCGCCTGAATTTAGAAGCAGTCCGAACTGGCACATCAACCTGCTGGCCGAGCCGGCGTTCAGCGACAACGGGGTTGAGTTCCCGTTGCACGTGATCCCATTTGAGGGCGTCGCCCTGGGCGGCGGTGACGAGACGGCCAACCCCTGGCTGCAGGCCACGCCCGACCCGATTTCCACCGCAACCTGGACGACCTGGGTCGAGATGAATCCGTCGACCGCGGCGGCGCTGAACGTTTCGCGCGGCGACGTGGTGCGGATCGAGACCGCGCACGGCGAATTCGAGGCGGGGGTGTACATCTCGCCGGCCGCCGCGCCCGGTGTGCTGGGCGTGCCGATCGGCCAGGGTCATACCTTCGGCGGCCGCTGGCGCGAAGATCGCGGCTCGAACGTGCTGGCCAGCCTGGCGCCGTTGACGGTGGCCGGCGCCGGCGGCCTTGCCTGGGCCGCCACGCGAGCTCGCGTGCGCCCGACCGGCGACTACCGGCAACTCCCGACCATCGAAGTCCTGCCGAACGCGCGCAATGACGTCGAGGAAGTAATAGTGCAGATCACCAATGAGTAGCTCAGCCAACGAGGCCGCCTCGCGGGCGAGCGCCGTCTCGTCGATGGGCCAGACCATCCCGACGGACGCCGAAGTCGGACATCCGGAGGGCGTGCGCTGGGGCATGGTGGTTGACCTGGACCGCTGCACCGGCTGCCAGGCCTGCGTGGTGGCTTGCCAGGCCGAGAACAACATCGCCCTCAACGAAGAACAACGAGTCCTGGAACGCCGGGCCAAGACCTGGATCCGCATCGAGCGCTACTGGGAAGGCGAGTTCCCCAACGCCAAGGCGCGCTTCATCCCGGTGCTCTGCCAGCACTGCGGCAACGCGCCCTGCGAGACCGTCTGCCCGGTCTGGGCCACCTACCACAACAACGAAGGCCTGAACGTCCAGGTCTACAACCGCTGCATCGGCACGCGGTTCTGCGCCAACGGCTGTCCGTACTCCGTGCGCTATTTCAATTTCTGGAATCCCGAGTGGCCCGAGCCGATGAACAATCAGCTCAATCCTGACGTGACGGTCCGGACGAAGGGGATCATCGAGAAGTGCACCTTCTGCATCCAGCGCATTAACCGCGTCCAGGTCACGGCCAAGACCGAGGGACGAGAAATCCGGTCCGGCGAGGTGCAGCCCGCCTGCGCCCAGTCGTGCCCGACCAGCGCGCTCGTCTTCTGCGACCTCAACGACCCCGAGAGCGCGCCGGCGCAGCTGGCGGAAGCCGAAGCCGGCCGCAGCTACACGCTGCTCGAACACTTCGGCACCGACCCGGGCATCATCTACCTCAAGAAGGTGGATCCGCACGCCGAGATTCTCGAAGACGACCACGCCCCCGCCGAGGCGCACGCATGATTGCTCCGGAAGCCGCCGGCCTGAAGCTCTCCCTGCGCCCGCCCTATCGGCCGCAGGCGCTGAGCATTTCGCTGAACCATGCGGGCATCGCGCTGCTGGCGGCGCTGGGCGTCCTGGGCATCGTGGTGTACGTCATCAAGCTGATCACGGCCTGGGGCGACCGCGCCGAATGGGCCTACCCGACGGTCGTGTTGATGTTCATCCTGTCCACAGCAACCGCCGCGCCGCTGATCGCTTACGCCTCCCGCATGGCCAAGGGCTATTGGGCGCTGCCGCTGCGACGCGTGGCGGCGCTCTATGCCGTGCCGTCGCTCCTCAGCTTCGTGCTGCTGATTCCGATCATGGCTTCGCTGCCGCCGCTCGACGGCCGCTCCACGTTGTGGTTCGAGTTCAGAGCCGGCGCTCCGTTCCTGACCGACGCGCTGGCGCTGGCGATCCTGCTGCTGACCGGCATGGCCCTCCTGTGGTTCTCGGCCGTGCCGGACCTGGCGGGTCCGCCGAGCCGCGTGCGCGCCATGGGCCGCTGGCAGCGCTTGCTGTACCTGAACTGGGCGGGCACGGCCCGCCAGTGGAAGGTCCTGCGGGCCGCCAACCTGGCGCTCGGAGCCTTCTACCTGATGGGCTACGCCTTCGTGCACATGCTGCTTACGACCGACCTGGGCCAGAGCCTGTTGCCAGGCTGGCGGTCGGGCATCTTTCCCGTGTACAGCGCCGTGACCGGCATCCAAGCCGGCATCGCCATCACGCTGCTGACGGCGGCGTTGATGCGCCGGTTTTCACCCGAAGCCGGACGCTTTATCGGCGATGAGCAAGCGGCGGCGCTTGGCAAGATCCTGGTGGCCGCCACGCTGATGTGGTTCTACTTCTTCTGGTCCGACTTCCTGCTGATCTGGTACGCCCGGCTGCCCAGCGAGGTCGCCGCCATGCAGGTCACCGTGGCCATCACCTACATCCTGCCGTTCGCGCTCACGGGCGTGCTGATGTTTGCGCTGCCCCTGGCCTTGCTCATCTTCAACAGGGTCCGCCAGTCGCTTTCGCTGATTGCGGGAGTCTCGGCAATGATCGTGGTGGGCCTGCTGTTCGACCGGATTCGCTTTTTCGTCGCGCCCATGGCCAATCCGTCGCCGTTCGGCCACGCCATGACTGAGTTGCCGGCGCCGTACTGGCCGAACGCGCTGGATGTGCTGTTCGTCATCGGGTTCATTGGATTGATGATCGCGGTCTTCGTGTATGCCGCCTCGCGGATTCCAGTCCTCAACGGCTGGGAAATGCGCCAGGGAGCCATGCTCCGTAAAGAACGAACGTTCATGAAGACGCACGTGTACGTGATCGGGAAGCCGGACTAATGCAAGAACCGGTCGTCGCCGACACCAAGACCTCGAACCGCGAGCTGCTGGACTTCGTCTTCGCCTGGCCGGCCTGGTTCTTTGCGGTGGGTGGTGCGCTCAACGGCCTGCTGGTGGCGGCGTTCGTCGTCGTAATCCTCATGCTGATGTTCGGTCTCCAGTTCCTGGGGTACTCGCACCCGGTCTACTGGGGCTTCCTGATCGTGAACTTCGTGTTCTGGATCGGGGTCAGCCACGCCGGAATCATGGTGTCGGCCATCCTGCGGCTGACGCAGGCCGAGTGGCGACGGCCCGTCACCCGCGCCGCCGAGGTCCTGACGATCTTCTCGCTGCTGACGGCCGTGCAGTTTCCGCTGATCCACTCCGGCCGCCCCTGGCGCACGATGTACTGGACGTTCCCGTATGACTGGAACCGGGGCGCCTGGCCCAACCCGCGCTCGCCGCTGGTCTGGGACCCGTCGGCGATCTTCACCTACCTGACCTCGACGATTCTCTTCGTCTACGTGGCGCTACTGCCGGACCTGGCGCTGGCGCGCGACCGCGCGCCCAACCCGGTGAGCCGGGCCATCTACGGCGTGCTGGCCATGGGTTTCCGCGGCACCACCCGCCAGTGGCGGATCCAGACCGTCGCCGGGCTTCTGCTCTCGGCCATCATCCTGCCGATCTTCGTCTCGGTGCACTCCATCGTGTCCTGGGACTTCGCGGTCACCTCGGTGCCCGGCTGGCACAACACCATCTTCGCCCCGTACTTCGTGATCGGGGCCGTGCACTCCGGCGTGTCGGCCGTGGTGACGGTGATGATCGTGATGCGCTACGCCTTCGGGCTGAAGCGATTCATCACCCGGGACCACATCGACTCGCTGGCCCGCCTGCTGATCGTGGTGGCGACGGTCTGGCTGTTCTTCTTCCTGCTGGACTTCTTCTTCGGCCTCTATGGCACGGAGCCGGCGGAAGTCGACACCTGGCAGCGGCGACTGGTCGAACCGCCCTGGGTGGTGATCGCCATCACCTTCATCATCTGCGCCTACATCATCCCCGTGCCGATGTGGATGTTCCGCGCCATTCGCCGGAACTTCTTCTGGATGTTCGTGACCACCATCCTGGTAAACGTCGGCATGTGGCTGGAGCGCTACATGGTCGTGGTGCCCGCGCTTGAGCGGAAGAGCGGCCTCACGTTCACGTACGGCGACTACGCCCCCTCGTTATCCGAATTCATCCTGGTAGCCGCATCCTTTGCCCTGGTGATTCTCGGGTTCCTGACGTTCTCGAAACTGCTGCCGATCATGCCGGCCGCGGATATCAAGGAAGGCCAGATCCTGGCCGACCGCATTCGAGTCGGTCGCGCCAACGTGCCGGCCGCCATGCGGGAGTGAGGTCTATGGCAATGCAGTCCCAAGCCAAACGCGAACTGCTGGCGCTGTACGAGGAGCCGGACCAGGCGGCCGACGCCGTCGAGCGCCTGCACAGCGCCGGATTCGACGACAACGACATCGAGATCCTCAGCAGCACGCCCTATCCGGAAGGTGCGTTCGGCGAGGGACACACGAAGCATCGGCTATTCGCCTTCCCCTTCGCCGGAGCGGCCTGCGGCATGGCCGTCGGCATCGCCTGGATCGTCGGCGCGCAGGTCTCCCTGCCGATCATCACCGGCGGCAAGCCCATCGTGGCGGTGCCAGCCATCATCCAGATCCTGTACGAGGGCACGCTCTTGGGCGCCGTGCTCTTCACCGTCCTCGGCGTGCTGTTCGAATCGCGCCTGCCCGACGGCGTGGGTCTCTACGACGACCGCATCTCCGAGGGCTACATCGGCATCTCGGTAATGGCGCGCGAGCGCCGCCTGCCGGACGCCCAGATCGCCCTGGAAGAAGCCTCACCCATCGACCTGCTCTCCAAGGAGGGCAGCCTGATGCACGCCCCGGGAACCACGTGACGCTACCCCGCTTCCGACTCCGCAACCTCGCCGCCCTGGCCGTAGGGCTGGTGGCGGCGTTGGCGCTGGTTGGCTGCGAGACGGGCGCCTACCCGCTCGACCTGTTCCCGGAGATGCACTATCAGGCGTCCTACCGGACCCAGGAGCCGTCGCATCCCGGAGCACCCGAGGGATCGATCCCAACCACGGGCGGCGAATTGCCCGTGACGGATTTCGTGGCCATGATCGCGAAGGAAAACCCGGTGCCGTTCACGGGCGAGTCGATCGACGCCGCCCGCGCCGTCTTCGCAACCAACTGCGCCATGTGCCACGGCGCCAACGCCGATGGCGATAGCTTCGTGGCCAGGCAGTTCGAGCAATACCAGGAGAAGGCCCCGCCATCGCTGCGCCGTGCCGAATTGGCGGACCAGCAGGACGGAGCGCTCTTCTGGACGATCACGAACGGCGTGAACCGCATGCCCTCGTTCAGTTCGCTACTGACGGCCGAGGAGCGGTGGTCGCTCGTCAACTACATTCGCTCGATCCAGGAGTCGCCGGCGCCTGACGCCGCCTGAGCGGAAGCGGTCCCATGGCCGAGAGTCCGGTCGCTTTGCTGGTGGTGCTGCGCTTCGTCCACGTCCTGGCGGCGGCCCTCTGGGTGGGCGGCGGGATCGTGGTGCTGGCCGCGCGCGCGGCGCCGAACCTGGCGCCGCTGGCAGGCGTTTCCGGCGCCGTCCTCGGACGCACCGTGGGACGCCTCGTCGGCACGGGCTTCGCCGTGTTCGTCGTGACAGGCGTGCTGCTCACGTTCAATCGCCTCGCCGAGCAGTCGATCGACGCGGCCTACGTGGCGGTGCTTGCAAGCAAGGCGTTGCTTGCGCTGGCCATGTTCCGGCTTGCGATTCCCAGCCGCCGGCCTGCGGAATCCCGGGCTGCATCGTCGGACCGCCGGCCCTGGTGGCAAAGTCGCACGGCCGTGATCGTTGGACTCGGACTCGCGATCTACCTGCTGTCGCTGATCCTCAACGAAATGGCCGAGCTCAGCTTCAGAAGCGTCGGCTAGGCTGGACCCGGACACAATGAACGCTGCGACGACCACATCACCTCGCCCCAGGCTGTCGGGGAAGCTGCTGCTGCTGGCGGCCGCGCTGACGGCAGCGGTGGGATTCCTGATCTGGACGGGAACCCAGGGCGCCACGGTGTACTACCACACGGTAGGCGAGGTGCGCGCCATGGATTCGGAGGCGTACTACCGCCTGATTCGAGTCAACGGCATCGTCGCGGACGGATCGATCCAGACGTCCGGCGACGGCAACGTGATCAACTTTGACCTCCAGGACGACTCCGGCCGCCTCCCCGTCGAATACCGCGGCACCCCGCCCGACCTGTTTGGATACTCAGCCGAAGACCGCTACCAGGAAGTAATCGTCGAGGGCCAGCTCGAGCCGAGCGGCGCCTTCCGCGCCCGAAGCCTGATCGTCAAACACGGGCCTGAGTTCGAGCCGCGCGAAATCCCGGCACAGTAGGGCCCGACGAGGTCACGGCACCCGCAATCGCCGCCTTGCAAACCACACGCCCGACCTCGCCGGCAATAGTCGCGGACGACCTGCATGTTCGGCTGGGCCAGCGAAATGTCCTGCGCGGCGTATCGCTGGCGTTGGCGCCCGGCGAACGGATGGCCATCGTCGGACCTAACGGCGCGGGCAAGACCACGCTCCTGCGCGCCCTGGCGGGTTTGCTGCGCCCACGTCGCGGCCGGGTGGCGTTGCGGGGCAGCCAGAGTCCGGAGGACCCCGACGCGCGCGGCGGGCTAGGCTTCCTGGGACACCGTCCCCCGCTCTATCCGCACCTGACCGCCCGCGAGAACCTTGCCTTCGCGGCTCGTCTGCAAGGAGTGACCGAGGGCGCCGAACGCATCCAGGGCGCCCTTGTAACGGTGGGACTGGCAGCGGATGCCAACCGCCTGGTTCGCCACTTCTCGCGCGGAATGCAGCAGCGCCTGGGACTCGCCCTGGCTCTGCTGGCCGATCCTGACGTCGTCCTGCTGGACGAACCCGACGCCAGCCTCGATTCGGCCGGCGTTGACGACCTTCCGCGAATGCTCGACGCGCTGGCGCCCCGGGCAGCCGTGCTCTTCAGCACACACGACGAACGCGTGGCCCACGCGCTGGGCGCCCGCATTGCGCGGCTCGAGGCCGGACGGCTCACGGATGACCCGCGCAAGACGCCAAATCTGACTCCGCCAACTGTTCCCACACAAGTCCGACCGCGTCCCCCGAGCTTCGGACGCGCCGTCTGGGCCATGATTGCCAAGGACACTCGCGTCGAGTGGCGGGCGCGCGAGCAGGTCCCAACGCTCCTGATGTTCACGCTGCTCGCCGCCGTCGTATTCGACATGGCCTTCATCGCCGCGCTGGGATCCGAGGTTGCCGCCGTCGCCGTCGGGGTGCTCTGGATCAGCGTGCTCCTGGCAGCCACGCTGGCGGGAACTCGCCTGTTCGCCACCGAATACGAGCGCGGGACGCTGGACGGACTGTTGGTGGCGCCGGTCGACCCGAGCGGGATCTACCTCGCCAAGTTCACGCTGCTGGCGCTGGAAACGGCATTCGTCGGGGTCGCCCAGTTGGTGTTTCTCAGCCTGCTGTTGAACGTTTCCCTGTTTCAAGCAAGCACGATAGGTGCGGTGGTCCTGGCAGCCGCGGCAATCAGCGCCATCCTCGCTCTGCAGAGTTCCCTGGTCGTCAGCGCCCGCGCGCGCGAGATGCTCATGCCCCTCCTGGCCATACCTCCGGCGGTTCCGGTGCTGCTGGCCGGTGTGGGAATCTCACTCGGAGCGCTGGAAGTCACTCCCGCCGGTCAACAAGGCGCCTGGTTCGGGTTGCTGGCGGTCGTGACGGTCGTATTCTTGGCTCTTGGGACGGTGCTCTACCCGCACGCGGCCCGTAGCTAACTGGAGGCAGGAATGAGTCAGGTTCGCACGTCGGAGTTGGCCAGGCCCGGGTGGCTCGGCGCGCTCCGGCACCCCGGGACCGCGGCACTCTACGCACTGCTCTTGCTGAGCATGGGCCTGGCGCTGTTCATGGCGTTCATCTTCGCGCCGGCCGAGCGGGTGCAGGCCGAGGTCTACCGCTTGCTCTTCGTGCACGTGCCCAGCGCCTGGCTGGCGTTCGCGGCATTCGGCGTGGTGGCCGTAGGCAGCGTGATGTACCTGGTTCGCGGGAAATCCCGCTGGGACCGCCTCGCGCTCGCCTCGGCGGAGATCGGCGTGCTGTTCACGACCCTCACCCTGGTCACCGGCTCCGTATGGGGCCGCAGCGTCTGGGGCGTGTGGTGGCAGTGGGACCCACGGCTCACCACAACCCTGATCATGTGGTTCATCTACGTGAGTTACCTGGCGCTGCGTGCCTATATCGACGATCCGAACGCCCGCCAGCGCATGGCCTCCGTGCTGGGCATCGTTGGCGTGGTCAGCGTGCCGATCGTGTGGTTCTCGGTGGAATGGTGGCGCAGCCTGCACCCCACGCCGTCGGTCACCAGTCCCGGCGGCGGCATGCCGCGCGAGATGCTGACGACGCTGATGGTGTCCGTCGCCGCCTTTACCGTCTTCTACGTCGTGCTGCTGCGACAACGCATGCAGCTTGAACTGGCCGCGACCGAATTGGGAAGCCTGCGCGAGCGGCTGCACGAACGAAACGAGGAATCCGCATGAGCGATCTGCTGTATCTCTTCATCGGCTTCAGTGCCGTGTGGATCGGGATTTTTGGCTACCTGGTCTACGTCACCGGCCGCGTGCGTAACGTGCGCGACGAGTTGCATGATCTGCGCGGGCAGCTCGACGCGCCACAGGCGGGGCGGGAAGCGTCGAGCCACTGATTCAGACTCGGCGTCGACGACGCTCGCGTCCCTAGGGCGAACCGGACATGCCTGATCTCGTCGATGCCGGCCGGCTGGGACTCGGTATCGCCTTCGGCGTCGCCGTCCTGCAACTGCTGCTCGGCCTTGCCGGCGCCGTGCGCCGCACACCGGAGCTGAGCCGCGGCGCCGCCAATGCGGCGTCGGTGCAGGCCGCCCTGCTGACCGTGGTGGCCGCGGGACTCGCGGCCGGCTTCCTGGCCCGCGACTTTTCCATCCAGTTCGTGGCCGACCACTCCAGTTCGGCCATGCCCACCGGCCTGACCATCGCCGCGCTGTGGGGCGGCCAGGAAGGCTCGCTGCTCTTCTGGACCTGGTCCATGAGCCTCTTTGCGGCGGTCGCCACCCGCCGCATGCTGACAGCGGATGGCGTCGTCGGCCCGCACGGAATCGTCGTGCTCAGCGGCTTGCAACTGTTCTTCCTGGGCGTGCTCGTCTTCACCTCGTCACCCTTCGCGCGCCTGGTGGCCGCGCCGGCCGAGGGCCGCGGACTGAATCCCCTGCTCTGGGACAGCGGCATGCAGATCCACCCGCCAATGCTGCTCTCCGGCTATATGAGCTTCGGAATCCCCTTCGCGTTTGCCGCCGGGCTGCTGCTGGCCGGACGCGTCACGCAGCCCTGGCTGCGGGAAATGCGGAACTGGATGCTGCTGGCCTGGGCCATCCAGAGCGCCGGGCTGCTGCTGGGCGCCTGGTGGGCCTACCGCGTGCTGGGCTGGGGCGGCTACTGGGGCTGGGACCCCGTGGAAAACGTGGCGCTGCTGCCCTGGCTGGTGGCCACGGCCTACCTGCATTCCGCGCTGGCGCAGGAGCGGCGCGGCCAGTTGCGGGCCTGGGCCATCGGCCTGGTGCTGGTCACCTACGCGCTGGCGATCTTCGGCACCTTCGTGGTGCGCAGCGGCATTCTGTCGTCCGTGCACAACTTCGCGCTGTCCGACGTTGGCCCGATCTTCTTCGTCTTTGTCGGCGCGCTGCTGATCCTCTCGGCCGCGCTGTTCATCTATCGCCTGCCGCTCATTCGTTCGGACGAACCGATCACCGACGTCGCCTCCAAGGAGGCGGGATTCCTGATCAACAACCTGCTGATGCTGGCCATAGCCGCGGCAACTTTCTGGGGCACGGTGTTCCCCATGGTTACCGAGATCGTGCAGGGGGCCCGAATCGCGGTGGGCCCGCCCTTCTACACCCAGGTCAACGTGCCGTTGCTGGTCGCAACGCTTGGGTTGCTGGCCATCTGGCCGCTGCTGGCCTGGCGCCGCACGTCCTTGGGAGCCGCCTGGCGGGCCACGAGCTGGCCCATCGCCACGCTTGCGCTGGTCTCGGTGCTGCTGGCGGTCCTGGGCATGCGCGACGGTCTACCGATCATCGCCATCGGGCTCACCGCCGCCGTCGCGGTGGGCGTCGCCCTCGAGTACGTGCGCAGCGTGCGGGCGGGACTCGCCCGCCGGCGCCAGGCGACAACCGGCCCGTACCCGCTCATGGTGGGCAACCGGCGGCGGCTGGGCAGCTATCTCGTGCACCTGGGCGTCGCCATCCTGGCGCTCGGCATCATCGCCTCGGCCGCCTTCAGCCAGGAGACCGCCGCATCCGTCGAGCGCGGCGAGGCCGTCAGCCTCGGCCCCTACGACGTCGTCTTCCAGGGTCTCCGCAGCAGCGTGCAGCCGGGCCTGAACACCGTCGTCGCCGAGGTGGATGTGCTGCGCGACGGCGCAGTCATCGACCGCTTGTCCCCCTCCCGCCGTATCCATGCCGGCTGGGAGAACCAGCCGACCGCCGACGTAGCGGTCAGCACGACGCTGCCGCACCTGGACGACGTGTACGTGCTGCTGAGTTCATGGGATGGAAGCGGCGCATCCGCCACCATTCGCTTGCTAGTCAATCCGCTCGTCGTCCTGCTCTGGATCGGCGGAATCGTCTACTTCGTCGGCATCCTCGTTATCGCCTGGCCGGTCGAGCGACGCGAAGCCGCGGCGATTCCGGGCGTCGCGTCTCAGCCCGCAGCATCGTGAATCGGCACCGGGCAATCCTGCTCCTGGGCCTGCTGGCGGCCGTGGTCCTGGTACTTCCCGTCCGCGCCGCCGACGAGCCTGACCTGCCTACCCGCAAGCGCATGTGGTCCATTGCCGAACGGCTGGACTGCCCGGTCTGCCAGGGACAGTCCGTCCGCGAGTCCAACGCCCAGCTGGCAGCCCAGATGCGCGAAATCATCCTCATCAAGCTCCAGGCCGGCGAGTCCGAACAGCAGATCATGGACTTCTTCGCCGATCGCTACGGCCCCGGCGTCTTGCGCGAGCCGCCTCGCGAGGGCCTGGCGCTGGGCGTCTGGATCGGCCCGGTCGTCATCGTCGGCCTGGGCATCCTGCTGCTGGGTTGGGCGCTGGCTCGGGGACGTCGACCGGCGGTGGCGGCCGCCACCGGCGATCTGCAGGCCTACGAGCGGCAGGTGGACGACCTGCGCCGGGCGAGGCGCGACTCGCCGCCATCACCGTGACCGCGCCGCTGCTGAGCCTGGCGGTCCTCTTGATCGCCCTTGCCGGACTGACCTGGATTGTCGCGCCATTGCTGCGTCGATCTCTCGCACCCGACGACTCGCTCGGGACCGAAGACGACCTGGCCGTGGAGCGCGGGCTGCGAATGCTGGATGACCTGCAGGCCGAACGCGACCGCGGCGCCATTAGCCAGGCGGACTTCGAGCGGGTCAGCGGCGACGTTCGCCGGGACACGGCGCAGCGTCTGCACGACCGCGACCAGCGACGCCAGCGACTGGACGCCGCCCTGGAAGCCCTGGTTGGAGGCGCGGCGCCCGCCACTGTCCCGACCGCGGCTCGAACGCCGACGCGCGCCCGGACCGTGGCCTGGGTTGCGCCGAGCGTCGCGCTGGTAGCACTGCTGGGGGCGCTGGTCGTCGTCGTCACCGTCGGAGCGCGATCCTCCGCCGCCGAACAGGAGCCCGTGGGCAACGTGGGCGTCGCGGCAGTCTCGGGAGCGGCGGTAGCGGCCGGCAATGCCGATCTGGTGGTCGTGAGCCACGCCACCGGCGCGCATCTGAGCCGCGACGGCGGCCGGACCTGGACGCCAGCCGAGGGTCCGGGAGAATCCGTGGGGGCGGCCGCTGGCTCCGACGCCCTCTATGTGCTCGCCAGCGACGGCGTGTGGTTAAGCCGGGATCAGGGCGCTACCTGGGATCGCGAGCCAGATTTCCCCGCGTTGCGGCGACTCGCCATTGGGTCGCGAAGCCAGGGACTCGCGGGCGTCAATGAGGCCGGGTCCCTTTTCGTCAGCAACGACCTGGGCCGCACCTGGGCGCCGGGCCCCGCAGACGCGCCGCGCAGCCTCACGGGACTGGCCGTCGTCGACTTTGGCGCCCCATTCCTGCTGGCGGCCACCGGCGCGGAGGGCGTACTCGCCTCCGAACCCAGCGGCGGCTGGCGCGGCGCCAACGGCTTCGTCAACGGCGTCTTGCCCACCATCACCATCAGGTCCATCGTCTACGAACCCGCGACCGGCGACTCCTACAGTTCCGCGTCCGGCGAGCGATTCGAGGGCGCCGCCTTCGTGGCCACCGACGCCGGCGTGTTCAAGTCCGTCGACGGCATGCAGTCATGGGTGCAGCTCTCCCTGCGTGCGGACGTGCGCGCCCTGGCGATCAGCGGACGCACGCTGTACGCCATCGCGGCCGACGGGTCGGTCTTCCGCAGCCGCGACGCCGGAACGACCTGGCGATGAGACGAGCGCTCGGGCTGGCCGCCGTGCTGGTTCTTATGGCCGTTGTCGGCTTGGCCGGAGTTCAGGCCGAGGGCAGCGGCGAGATCGTCGGGCGTCTGCGGCCGGCCACGCCGGGCGCGGCGCTGCCGTCGGACCTCGTAATCCACCTTGACGGCTTTCGGCAAACCGATCGCCTGCCCACCAGCGAAGCAGCCGTTGGCGCCGATGGCGTCTTCGAGTTTCCGGACGTGGCCGCCGGCGGCGAATACGCTTACCTCGTCTCGTTCGAGTCCGAAGGCGTGCGCTACAGCAGCGACGTCCTGCAAGTCGCGGCCGGCCAGCAGACCGCGGTCGAGATCGATGTCTTCGCGGTCACCGAGATGGATCCCGGCATCAGCTTTCAAAGCCTCACCCGGCTGCTCAGGCGACAGACGGCCGACACGCTCTCCGTCGTCGAAGTCGCCGAAGTGCACGTCCCGGGCAATCGCGCCTACCTGCCCGTGCAGCAGCCGGGATCGCCGCCGCCGCTGCGCTTCGGCGTACCCGACGGCGCGTTCAACCTGCAGCCGGTCGCTGGCTTCGGACCCGGCGACGCCGTCATCGGCGGTCCCGGCTTCGCGGTCTTTGCCGGCCTCCAACCGGGCGTGACCACCATGGTCTACGGCTACCAGCTGGCGCTCGACGGCGGTTCCGTCGCCTTTGATTGGGCGCCCGCGCTGAACACCGACATCGCAATCCTGCTGGTTGAGACGGGCCAGCTGACTTCCACAATCACCGGCCTGGAAGCTCGGGGCGATGACTCATTCGGTGGCAACCAGGTGCATCGCTGGCAGAAGGAAGACGTTGCCGCGCGCGAGTCCTTCGCCGTCCGCATCACCGACACCTCGCTCCCCGGCATCGTGCGCACGCTACGCGCCACCACCGCCGACCGCTGGGCGATCTTCGCCGCGATACCGGCAGTCATCGCGGGGCTGGCGCTGGTGATCTGGCGACGCGGTTGGCGCCGTCGGCCGGCCACCGACCCCGCGGCCCAGGCCGCGGAACTGCTTGCGGACCTGCGCGCGCTGGACGCCTCCACGGAGGCGGACATGCAAGAGCGCCGGGCCGCCACCAAGCACGCCTTAGTCGCGCTCCTGGAGCGGCGTCCGGACGTACTGGGCGACCTGAGGCGCACCAGCCGAACTTCGCGAGAGTCTTCGCCAGACGAGCCATGAGCCGTGGGTTTCGATACGACTCAGCTTTGCAACCGGCGAGAATCGGACGTGGCGGGATGGCCAATTGCACCCATTGCCAAGCGTCCCTAAGATCACTTTCGTGAACGAATCCCAACACGACGTGCTCATTATCGGCGCCGGCGGCGCCGGCCTGCGCGCCGCCATGGCGGTGGTTGAAGCCAACCCCGATCTCTCCATCGGCCTCGTATCCAAGGTCTACCCCATGCGCAGCCACACGGTGGCCGCGGAGGGGGGCATGGCGGCCGTCATCAAGGACAACGACGCCCGCGAGCACCACATCTACGACACGATCAGCGGCTCCGACTGGCTGGCCGACCAGGACGCCGTCGAGATGTTCGTGGACGAAGCCCCGCGTGAACTGATCCAACTGGAGCACTGGGGTTGCCCCTGGAGCCGGGAAGACTCCGGCCACGTCGCGGTCCGTCCGTTCGGCGGCATGCAGATCGAACGCACCTGGTACGCGGCCGACAAGACCGGCTTCCACGTGCTGCACGCGCTCTTCCAGACCTCGCTGCAGTTCAGCCAGATCACACGCTACGACGAGTACTTCGCCACCAGCCTGATCACGGCGGACGGCCGCTGCCAGGGATGCGTGGCGCTGGAACTCCGTACGGGCGAGTTGCACGTGCTGCGCGCCAATGCCGTCATCATCTGCACCGGTGGGTTCGGCCGCATCTTCCCCTTCACCACCAACGGTTCCATCAAGACCGGCGACGGCCTGGCCCTGGCCTATCGCGCGGGCGTGGCGCTGAAGGACATGGAGTTCGTGCAGTACCACCCCACCGGCCTGCCAGGCACCGGCATCCTCATCACCGAGGCCTCGCGCGGCGAAGGCGGCATCCTGCTCAACAACGAGGGCCGCCGCTACCTGCAGGACTACGACCTCGGCGAGCCGCTGGACGTCCACGATCCGCGGCACCCCCAGAACCGCGCCATGGAGCTCGGACCCCGCGATCGCCTGTCGCAGGCGTTCATGCACGAGCAGGCCGCCGGGCGGACATTCGATGGGGAATACGGCGACTACGTGCAGCTGGACGTGCGTCACCTCGGCGAGGAGCGAATCGACTCCCGAATCCCGTTCGTTCGTGAACTTGCCTCCAACTACGCCGGCATCGATCCGGTCGTCGAGCCGATTCCGGTTCGACCGGTCGTGCACTACACGATGGGCGGCATCGACACCGACGTGCATGGGGCGACGACGCTGCCGGGCCTCTATGCCGCCGGCGAATGCGCCTGCGTCAGCATTAACGGCGCAAACCGGCTCGGGTCCAACTCACTGACCGAATTGGTCGTCTTCGGCGCCCGTGCCGGACGCCACGCCGCCACCGCGGTCGCCGGCCAGCCGTTGTCCGACGGGCCGGAAATTGACCGGCAGGTGGCTGCCGAACGCGACCGCATCGCCGAGCTTCGCGCGCGGCCGGCCGGCGGAGAGCGCATCGCCGTCATCCGCGACGACCTGAACACGGCCATGGAAGCCGGCGCCGGAATCTTCCGCGACGAAGCTTCGCTGTCCGCCTGCTGCGCCACCCTTCGCGAGCTGGAAGAGCGTGTGGCCCGCATCTCGCTGGACGACACGAGCCCGGTCTACAACACCGAATTGATCAGCGCGCTCGAAATCGACGGCATGGTCGACATCTCGCGGGCGTTGGCCCACGCCGCCCTCGACCGCACCGAGTCCCGAGGCTCGCATCAGCGCACCGACTACGCGGCGCGCGACGACGCAAACTACCTCAAGCACTCCATGGCCTACCGCACCGACGGCGACCCGCGCATCGACTACAAGGACGTGGTCATCACGCGCTGGCCGCCCGCCGACCGCGTATATGGGTCGTCCGCGGGGAAAGACGGGAAGTAGGCACGGTGAGCGACACGACAATCCAGCTTGAGGTCTTCCGCTACCGCCCCGACAACGGCGGCCCGACCTTCCAGTCCTACGAAGTCCCGTACCACGACGACTGGGTCGTGCTGGACGCCCTGAATTATGTCAAGAACTACATCGACGGCTCCCTCAGCTTCCGCTGGTCCTGCCGAATGGGTGTCTGCGGCTCCTGCGGCATGCAGGTCAACGGCGAACCGGCCCTGACCTGCGCCGCGTTCGTGCGCGACCACATGCCCGGACCGATTCGCGTGGAACCGCTGGTCAACTTCCCGGTCGAGCGGGATCTCGTCGTCGACATCAATGGCTTCATGGAGAAACTCGACCACGTCAAGCCTTACCTGGTGCGCGACGACGAGGCGGACGACCTGAGCGCCGAATACCTGCAAACGCCGACCCAGCTGGACCGCTACAAGCAGTTCAGCATGTGCATCAACTGCATGCTCTGCTACGCCGCCTGCCCGGTGATCGGGCGCGTGGACGAGTTCATCGGACCCGCCGCCCTGGCCCTGGCCCAGCGCTACAACCTGGATTCGCGCGACCAGGGCAAGAACATGCGGCAGGACGTGATATTCCAGAACGAGGGCATCTGGGAGTGCACCTTCGTGGGCGAGTGCTCCGAGGTCTGCCCCAAGCACGTCGACCCGGCCGGCGCCATTCAACAGGCCAAGCTGGAAGGCGCGGTCGATTACTACAAGCGGCTGCTCACTCCGTGGGCCAGGCGCTCGTGAACCGGCCGCTGGACCGGCGCCTGGGCTGGACCTGGTGGACTCGGAATGGGTCCTATTTCCGAATCTTCCTTCGCGAAGCTACGTCGGCCTTCATCCTGGCCGAGGTCGTGCTCTTCATGCTCCTGCTCCACAAGGCGGGGCAGGACGCGGAGACCTACCTGGCCTATCGCGACTTTCTCTGGCACCCGCTGATGGTGGTCTTCCACCTCGTGGCGCTCGCCTTCGCCCTCTGGCACACCATCTCGTTCTTCCTGATCGCTCCCAATGCGCTGCCAGGCCAGGTCGCCGGGCGGCGAATCCCCGCAGCCTTCATCATCGGCCAGCAGTTTGCCGGGCTGGCGGCCGTCACCTTGCTCCTCTTCCTTTGGGTCGCCTGGGTCGGAGCAACATGAGCGGTCGTTCGCACGAGCCGCTGTTCTGGTCGCTGTTCGTGGTCGGCAGCGTGCTCGCCGCCGTGATCGTGCCGGCGCTCATCCTGGTGACTTCGGTCTTCGGACCGTTCGGCTGGCGCTGGTTCGCCGACGCGTTTACCCACGACGGTATCCGCGACCTCCTGCAGCACTCCATCGTGCGGCTGGCCATCGGAGCCGTCATCGCCCTCATCGCCGTCCACGCCTGCCACCGGCTCCGCCACCTGGCCATTGACCTCCACGCGCCGCTCCCGGCCGGCCTTATCGGGGTGCTGGCATACGGCAGCGCAGCCGCCGTAGCCGTCCTCACGGCGATCTTCCTGGCCCTCGTCTAGCGCGGCCGGGCGCTCGGTCGGTGCCTCAAGTCAGAGCAGGAGTTGGTTCAGCGCCACCATCAGCGCTACCCCCATCGTGACCGAAGCCGCGGCAATCACGCCCATCCGGATGGTCAGGCGAAGCTCTAGGTCTTGCAGGTCGGACTTCACCGCCGCCTGCGTCGCAAATCGATTCAGGTCTTCCTTGGTGGCGAACCCTTTCAGGTCCTCCTTGGTAGCGAACCTTTTCAGGTCCTCCTTGGTGGCGAACCTTTTCAGGTCCTCCTTGGTGGCGAACCGCTCCAGGTCTTTCTTGGTGGCGAACCGCTCCAGGTCCACCTTCATGGCGACGCCCTGCATGTCCGCCCTGGTCACACGGTTCCCATTCGCGACTGCCTGCACAACTTCGGCAACCGCTTCCGCTTTCGCGTCTTCGAACCCTGCCGCCCTCAGTGTTCGAGCTGCGCGCAGCGTATCGAAGACAGCCATAGCGCACCTCCAACTTCTGACACCCACTGTACAAGGTTTGCTCGAACCAATCGTTTACGTGCCGCCGTCATCGCACGCGCAACGTCACTAAACTGGACGTCGCTCCCGCCCCAGGGCCGCACACCATGCGCATCACCGAGGTTCGTACGGTCGTCTTCGAGCATGAATTGGCGCGCCCCCTGGGCGACGTCAACAGCCCAACCGGCCGGTCCCTCACGTCCGGCCTCGTGGTTCATGTGGACACCGACGCCGGCATCACCGGCCTTGGGCTCGGCAGCCCGGTCGGCCGCCCCCACGTCCAGTCGCTCGCCAATCTCCTGATCGGGGCCGACCCGCGCGGCGTGCGCGGTCTCTGGAAGCGCATGATGGACGTCGTCTTCAAGCTTGGACCCGTGGGTCCAGTCGCCGCGGGGCTGTCCACGATCGACCTCGCGCTCTGGGATCTCAAGGCCAAGGCCAACAACGAGCCGCTGTGGCGCACCCTGGGCGCCTCCTCGCCGCGCGTACGCGCCTACGCCAGCGGCCTGGACTCGCCGCTGTCCGACGAGGAACTGCACGCCTACTACGCCGGCATGGCCGCGCGCGGCGTTTCAGCCGGCAAGCTCAAGGGTGGGGCCGACTTCCAGGACGACCTGCGCCGCCTCGGAATCATGCGCGACGCCCTCGCCACCTCCGGCAAGCGGGTTGACCTGATGCTGGACGTCAACGAATTCTGGACGCCCAAGGAGGCCATTCGCCGGGTGCGCGAGATCGAGCGCAACTTCGACCTGACCTGGATCGAGGAACCCGCCCGGCGCTGGGACGCCACCGGCTTGCGCCAGGTGTCCGACGGCGTAGCCGCCGCCGTGGCCAGCGGCGAAAACCTGCGGCATCCCGGCGAGTTCCTCCATCTGCTGGACCACCGGGCAATCGACGTCGTCCAGGTCGGCAGCGACACCTGCGGCGTGACCGGCGGGCTGATCGTGGCCGACATGGTCTACGGCATCGAGCGGCCAGTCTCCATGATGAACTCGCCCGGCAGCTTCATGGCCCACGCCGCCGCGGCCATGCCCAATCACGCCATGCTGGAAGTCCTGGACGCCGGACGATCCTCCCTGTTTGACATTGACATCCAGCTCGACGACGGCTGGCTCGTCCTCGGCGAGCGCCCCGGCTTCGGCATCGAGTTCGACGCCGACCTCCTGGCCGCCCACACCGTCGAGCAGGCCTCCCCCAGGGCTATGGCCAGCCCCTGGGGTCGGCGTCCGGGCGCGGGGCTATACGCCTAGTTCGGACTTCGGCTGCCGCGGCTCTGCGCATCGGCTGAATCAGCGGCCAAATCTCGCCTGATCACGACCCATCCGTGGGCCTCCGGCCCCCGATTCCCGCTTCCGACTGGTAAGCATCCCCCGAAGTCGTGACAATGGGCGCGCAGATTCCGTCACTGCCAGGAAACGGAGGCCGCTTTGCGCGCGATTCAGTACGCCGCGCCCTCAACCGTCGAGGACGCTGTAGCCATCCTTGCCGAGCACGGCTCGGACGCCCGCATGCTTGCCGGCGGGACGGACTTGATCGTCCAGGTCCGCGAAGACGCTCGGGATACCGGGGTTTTCGTCGACGCCAAGAAGATTCCCGAGCTCATGGAGCTCTCGGTCAATGCCGACGGCAGCACCACGCTCGGCGCCGCGGTTCCTTGCCATCAGCTCTACAACGACGCGCACTTCACGGCGACCTATCCCGCCGTCACGGATGCTGCCCGCATCATTGGCAGCACCGGCATCCAGGGCCGCGCATCGGTCGGCGGCAACCTGTGTAACTCCGGTCCCGCCGGCGACACCATTCCCCCGCTGATCGTCCACTCGGCCGTCTGCAACATCGCCGGCCCCGACGGTGAGCGAACCGTCGCCGTCGAGGACTTCTGCACCGCTCCCGGCCGCAACGTGCTGGCCGACGGCGAGTTGCTGGTTTCCCTCACCCTGCCCAAGCCGCCCGCGGGCTCAGGCTCGCACTACCTGCGCTTCATCCCCCGCAACGAGATGGACATCGCAGTCGTAGGCGCCGGCGCCTGGCTGCAGTTGGATGGCGACACCATCACCGCCGCCCGCACCGGCCTCGGCGCCGTGGCGCCCACCCCCCTGTTCGTTCAGGCCGCTGGCGACGCCCTGGTGGGCATGACCGCCGACGAAGACGCCTTCGCGGTCGCCGCGGACATCGCACGCGACGCCGCCACGCCGATCGACGACATGCGCGGCACGATCGCCCATCGCAAGCAACTCTCCTACGTTCTTACCCAGCGCGCCCTGCGCGGCGCCAAGGCTCGCGCCCAGGGAGGCAGTCCCACCAATGGCCACTGAAATCCTGTCGGGAAAGGTCCACGTTCAGACCACGATCAACGGTGAGCAGGTGGACTTCCTGGCCGAACCGCGGGAGAGCCTGCTGGAAGTCCTGCGCGACCACCTGGGACTGACCGGCGCCAAGGAAGGCTGTAACAACGGCAACTGCGGCGCCTGCAACGTCGTCATGGACGGCGCGCTGGTCAACTCCTGCTGCGTGCTCAGCGTCGAAGCGGCCGGCGCCTCCATTGAAACCATCGAGGGCGTCGCTTCGCCCGAGGGGCTGCACCCCCTTCAGCAGTCGTTCCTTGAAAACGCCGCCCTCCAGTGCGGCGTCTGCACGCCCGGCTTCATCGTCGCGGCCAAGGCCCTCCTGGAGGAAAACCCGAATCCCACGGAGTACGAAGTTCGCTGGTGGCTCGCCGGCAACCTCTGCCGGTGCACGGGCTACGACAAGATCGTACGCGCCGTGCTGGACGCCGCCGAACGCATGCGCGCGGAGGCTTAGCCATGGCCATTGACACCCGAGTCGCTCCGAAAATCAAGCATCACGACGAGGAATACAAGGTCATCGGAACCCGGCCGATTCGCCACGACGGCCTTGAAAAGGTCACCGGCGAAGCGCGCTACGGTTCCGACATCAACCTGCCCGGACAGCTGCACGGCAAGGTGCTGCGCAGCCCGCACGCCCACGCGCGCATCGTCAGCATCGACGCCAGTCGCGCCGAGGCCCTGCACGGCGTAAGCGCGGTTATCACCAGCGCCGACCTGCCCGACCCGGGCGACAAGCTCACCACCGGCGGCGAGGCGCCCGGCCTTCCGGTCAAATTCAAGAGCGCCAACATGCTCGCCCGCGGCAAGGTTCACTACCACGGGCATGCCGTTGCCGCGGTGGCGGCCACCAACCAGCACATCGCCGCCGAAGCCCTCAAGCTGATCGACGTCGAGTACGAAGTGCTCGACCCGGTCCTCGAGGTCTGGGACGCGATGAAGCCGGACGCTCCGGTCATCATCGAGGACCTCTACACCGCCAAAGCCGACGGCACCACCGCCGAAGAGCCCAGCAACGTCGCGGCGGAAATGCTGTACGAGGTTGGCGACGTCGACGCCGGCTTCGCCGAGGCCGACCTGGTCGTCGACCGCGAGTTCACCTTCGGCGTTGTCCACCAGGGCTACGTCGAAACCCATAACGCCACGGCCAACTGGCTCAAGGACGGCCACCTGCACGTCTGGTGCAGTTCCCAGGGCGCCTTCACGATCCGGCAGGAACTGGCCGACCTGCTCAATCACCCCATCACCAAGATCCACGTCGTGCCGATGGAGATCGGCGGCGGGTTCGGCGGCAAGACCACGGCTTACCTGGAACCCCTGGCCGCCCTGCTCTCCCAGCAGACCGGCCATCCGGTCAAGATGGCCATGGATCGGGCCGACGTCCTGAAGGCGACGGGCCCCACGCCGGGCGGTTACGTCCGCGTCAAGATGGGCGTCACCAACGACGGCACGATTACCGCCGGCTACGCCAACCTGGCGTTCGATGCCGGCGGCTATCCCGGATCGGTCGTGGGCGCTGGCTGCCGCTGCGTCTTCGCGCCGTACAACATGCCCAACGCCAAGGTCGAAGGCTTTGACGTCGTCGTCAACAAGCCCAAGACCCACGCCTACCGCGCGCCCGGCGCCACCCACGCCGAGTTCGCCAGCGAGACGGTGGTGGATGAAATCTGCCGCACGCTGGACATCGATCCGGTCGAGTTCCGCCTCAAGAACAGCGCCAAGGAAGGCGACTGGCAGCTCGCTCAGCCGCCCTATCCGCGCATCGGTCACATCGAGTGCATGGAGGCCGCGCGCGACTCCGCCCAGTGGCAGACCCCGCTGGAAACCGCCCCGGGCAAGAAGCGTGGGCGCG
The DNA here is from genome assembly GCA_022820025.1 of Chloroflexota bacterium. Taxonomy (GTDB): domain Bacteria; phylum Chloroflexota; class UBA11872; order UBA11872; family UBA11872; genus UBA11872. Next base: position 17,939 of record JAJEGF010000076.1, on the reverse strand, counting down.
GCATCGCCTCCGGGTTCTGGTTCAACATCGGCTTCACCTCCAGCGTGATCGCAAAGCTGAACAGCGACGGCAGCGTGACGCTGCTCGAGGGTTCAACCGACATCGGCGGAACCCGCACGTCGGTTGCCATGCAGTTCGCGGAGACGTTGGGCATCGCGATCGAGGACGTGGACCCCATCGTGGCGGACACCGACTCGGTCGGGCAGACCGACGTCACCGGCGGCAGCCGGGTCACCTTTGCCACCGGCTTGGCCGCCCACAACGCGGCCAACGACATGAAGGACCAGATCGCCGAAGGGCTGGCGGACCTCTGGGATGTCGCCGCTGACGCGATCACCCACGCCGACGGCACGTTCTCGGCCAACGGCAACTCGGCCACCGTGCGCGAAGCGGCCGGGCTGCTGGAGGAAGAGGGCGTCTTCCCCATCGGCAAGAACACCGTCACGCCCACCCGCGAGGGTGGCGCCTTCGCCGTTCACATCGCCGACGTGGAAGTGGATGAAGAAACCGGCAAGGTCGAAATCCTGCGGTACACCGCCGTTCAGGACGCCGGCGTTGCCATCTATCCGCCATACGTCGAAGGCCAGATGCAGGGCGGCGTCGTGCAGGGCGTTGGCTGGGCGCTGAACGAGGAGTACGTCTACGACGACGACGGTCACTTGCTCAACGCCAGCCTGCTGGACTACCGCATGCCGACCGCGCTCGACGTTCCCAACATCGAGACGATCATCGTCGAGGTGCCCAACCCGGGGCATCCCTACGGTGTTCGCGGCGTGGGCGAAGTACCCATCGTGCCGCCCCCCGCGGCCGTGGCCAACGCGATCCACGACGCGACCGGCCTCCGCATGAGCCATCTGCCCATGTCGCCGCCGCGCGTGCAGGCGGCGCTGGCCGCCCAGGCGTAACCACGGTGGCGACCGTTCACATCCCCACCCCCATGCGGGTGGCGACGGACGGCGCCGCCACGGTTCAGATTGAGGGCGCCACGGCGCGGGAAATCGTGGATCGTCTCACGGAGCAATTCCCGGACCTGGGCGGGAGGCTGGTCGATGACGGCCAGCTCCGCCCGGGTCTGGCCATTTTTGTCGACGGCGCCAACGTCGGCCGGCGTCTTCGCACCAGGCTTCAGCCCGACAGCGAGCTGTTCTTCGTGGAGGCGCTCGGCGGCGGCTAGACTTTCACACGTCCGCTTTTTCGACTCAGACTCACCACAGCACCGCGGGAGCAGCGAATGACAGCAGGCAACGGCGCGTATCGAGTCGTTGGGACCCGACCGGTCCGTCACGACGGCGTGGACAAGGTCACCGGACGGGCACGCTACGGCGTGGACGCCAACATGCCCGGCATGGTCTGGGGCAAAGTGCTGCGCAGCCCGCACGCCAGGGCTCGCATCCGCGGTATCGACACGTCCCGCGCCGAGGCCGCCGGCCAGGTGCTGGCCGTGGTGACCGGTGACGACTTCCCCGACCCGGGCGCCGGCGAGGCCGAGGCCAACGAGTCCGGCATGCAGAGCCTGCGCTACATGGCCGAGCGCGTCATCGCCCGCCGCCGCGTCACCTACGAGGGTCAGGTCATCGCCGCCGTGGCGGCCGCCAGCGTCCACGAGGCCGAGGAAGCCCTCAGCCTGATCGACGTGGACTACGAAGTCCTGCCGCCCGTCCTCGACGTGCGCGAAGCCATGCAGGACGACGCCCCGGTCATCCTGGACGACCTCCGCACTGAGACCGGCGGCGTATTCGACGACAAACCCAGCAACATCGCCAAGCACTTCATCTTCGAAGAAGGCGACGTCGAGGCCGGCTATTCCGCGGCCGACCTGGTCATGGAACGGTCCTACTCCACCGCCATGGTTCACCAGGGCTACATCGAGCCGCACAACGCCCTGGCCTACTGGAACCCGGACGGCCACCTGATCGTCGAATCCAGTTCGCAGGGCCATTTCGGCATCCGCGATGAACTGGCCACCATGCTTGAGCATCCCAAGTCGAAGATCCGCGTGCTGCCGGCGGAAATCGGCGGTGGATTCGGCGGCAAGACCACCGTCTATCTCGAACCCCTCGCGGCCGTGCTCTCACGCAAGATCGGGCGGCCGGTCAAGATGACCATGAACCGCACCGAGGTTCTGATCGGCACCGGCCCTGCTCCGGGCGCCTTCATGACCGTCAAGATGGGCGTCACCAACGAGGGCAAGATCACGGCCGTCAACGTCGACCTGGCCTTCGAGGCTGGCGGATACCCCGGCTCAGCCGTAAGTGCCGGCTGCCTGTGCTGCATCGGCCCGTTCGATATCGAGAACTTCCGGGTCGACGGCTACGACGTCGTCGTCAACAAGCCCAAGTCGCACGCCTACCGCGCCCCCGGCGCGCCCCAGGCCGAGTTCGCCGTTGACGCGCTCATCGACGAAATCTGCGCTGAACTCGACATGGACCCACTGGAGTTCCGCCGCCTCAACGCCTCCAAGGAAGGCGACCTGCGCGTTGACGGCACGCGCTTCCATCCCATCGGCAACATTGAAACCATCGATGCGGCGGTCGCCACCGACCACTGGCAGTCCGAGCTTGGCGAGTCCACCGGAACTAAGCGCCGCGGCCGCGGCGTGGCCTCCGGCTACTGGCTCAACGGCGGCGGCAAGTCCAGCGCCGTGGCCCGGCTCAATGGCGACGGCACCGTCACCCTGCTCGAAGGCTCCATGGACATCGGCGGCACCCGCACGTCCATCGCCATGCAACTGGCCGAATTCCTGGGCATCCCCATCGAGGATGTCGATCCGATAGTTCCCGACACCGACTCCATTGCCTTCACCGGAGTGACCGGCGGCAGTCGCGTGACCTACGCCACCGGCTGGGCCGCAATCGAAGCCGCCGAGGACCTCAAGGACCAGATGGTCGAGGGCCTGGCCGACTACTGGGACGTGCCGGCCGAGTCGATCAGCTTCGACGCCGGCGTCTTCAGCCAGAACGGCACCAGCCTCGACTTCACCGAGGCCGCCGCCGCGCTGCAGGAAGACGGCCTGGAAGTCGTCGGCAAGTCCACCGCCTCGCCCAACGCCGCCGGCAACACCTTCGCCATCCACATCGCCGACGTGGAAGTCGACACCGAAACCGGCAAAGTCGACGTCCTCCGCTACACCGCCCTGCAGGACGCCGGCACCGCCATCTACCCGCCCTACGTGGAGGGCCAGATGGAGGGCGGCGTGGCCCAGGGCGTCGGTTGGGCGCTCAACGAGGAGTACGTGTACAGCCCCGACGGTCGCATGCTCAACGCCAGCTTCCTGGACTACCGCATGCCCACCTCGCTGGACCTGCCGATGATCGAAACCGTCATCGTCGAAGTGCCCAACCCCGGCCACCCCTACGGCGTCCGCGGCGTCGGCGAAGTTCCCATCGTCCCGCCCCTCGCCGCCATGGCCAACGCCATCTCCAACGCCATCGGCGTCCGTATCCGCGACCTCCCCGCCTCCCCCCGCGAAGTCCAGGCCGCCGTCGCAAACAACGCCTAACGATGCTTCCGCGCCCCTCCTCTCCCTCTCCCTTCCAGGGAGAGGGCCGGGGTGAGGGTCGATCGCACCCCCACCAGCCAAGCCCAAGAGAAGCAGCACCGTGAACCAGCGCCTCACCTCGATCCGCCGCCCGTCTTCTCCCTCTCCCTTCCAGGGAGAGGGCCGGGGTGAGGGTCGATCGCGCCCCGAACTCCCAGGCTCAAAAGCAGGACGATCATGAACCAGCGTCTAACGGACCGCGTGGCCGTCGTCACCGGCGCCGGCACCGGCATCGGTGTCGGCATCGCCCGCCGGCTCGCCGAAGAAGGCGCGCGCGTGGTCGTCTCCGCCGCCAGCAGCATCCAGGGCGCCCGCGACCTGGCTGACGAGATCGTCGCCTCCGGAGGAACCGCCCTCGCCGTCCAGGCCGACTTTCGCGACCCCACCACGGCTATCGACGTGGTCCAAACCGCCGTTGACGAGTTCGGCGGCGTCGACATCCTCGTCAACAACGCCGGCTACACCCTCGACAAGCCGTTCCTGGAGACCACGCCCGAGGACTGGTCGTCACTTTTCAACATCAACATCCAGGCCATGATCGCCTCGTCCCACGCCGCCGCGCCCCACATGATCGAGCGCGGCGGCGGTCGCATCATCAACATCAGTTCCGTGCATGGCGCCCTGCACGCCAACGGCCACGTCATCTACGGCGCCACCAAGGGCGCCATCAACGCCTTCACCCGTGCCCTCGCCGTGGAGCTCGCCCCCCACCAGGTCACGTCCAACGTCATCGCCCCCGGCGCCATCTACGTCGAACGCTACGACCGCGACAACCGTGACCTGGAAGCCATCCGCACCTCCATCCCCAACCAGCGCCTCGGCTACCCCGACGACATCGCCGGCGCCGCCGCCTACCTCGCCTCCGACGAAGCCCGCTACGTCACCGGCGCCGTCCTCTACATCGACGGCGGCGTCACCTCCGCCATGGCCGTAACCGACTAGACAGACGTTTCAAGCCCCACTGCAGCCGCGGGCTCAAATGATTTCGGCTGCAACGCTTTCTCTGCTCGCCAACTGTCTATACCCTCCCCCGGGGCTCTAATCCGAGCCTTACGCATTAACACTGGGCGGGGTTATGCGAACACGGGCGGTTTGGGCTGTCGTTCTGGCAGCGTTGTTGACAGCGGCATCGGTTTCGTACGCGGCGGCCCAATGGCCGACCACCTGCGTCGAACTCAACGACATCGTCGAAGCCCACCTGGGCAACGACCACAACGTCGGCATCTATCAGAAAGTCTTTGGCGACCAGGCCGAGCAGGCTTGCCGCAACGACCATCGCGACGACGTACGCAGCGTCTTCGCCTGGGCCATCGGCGGTGCGCCTGCTGCGTCAAGCGTCGAGCGCGGCCAGGTCCTGCGCATCCTGGACGGCGACACCATCGAGATTCGCTACTTGAGCGGCGGCGAAGCCGTCGTCGGCCACGTCGAGAAGGTCCGCTATCTGGGCATCGATACGCCCGAAAAGAGCGAGCCGGGCGGCGCCGAAGCCACTGAGTTCAATCGCGTACGCGTGGAAGGCCAGACGGTTCGCCTGGTCCGCGACGGCCGCAATCGCGACAACTTCGGCCGCCTCCTGCGCCACGTGTTCGTCGTCTACCAGGGCCAGGAAATCGACGTCGTGGCGGCCCTCATCGCCGCCGGCCACGTCAAGGCTGGCGATTCGACTACTTCGGCCGCTGGCACGTCCGAGACAGCCACAGCCCCGACGCAATCTGGTAGGGAGACGGTCTACGACTCCTGTGATGCCGCCGTCGCCGCCGGCGAACCACGCATCCAGGGCAGCGCCGGATCCGGCCGGGGCTTCCCCCAGGCCACCGTGCCCTCAGCCCGCGATGGCGATGGCGACGGCGTGGTGTGCGAAGTGTGAGCCGCCGGCGGCTACAGTCCGCACACCGCTAGTCCCAGCGACACACTCCACGGTCCAATCGGCTGCCCTGGGGTCACGCGAGTCGTTCGCGAACGCTAGTCGCCGACAGGCGCCGGATACACCAGCGGAATCACCGGCGTCTCCACTCGTCGATCCTAGTCCGGGTGCTTCATGCCCAGCCACTGAACTTGAGCGAACGAAGTCGATCGCAAATGATAAGTCAGGAACTCATCATATTGTCCATCAGCTCTATTCACGATTCGAACAGCATTTCGATTGGTTTGATGACAGGGTGCTATGCAGCCCGCAACTGCAATTCTACTCATATCCCAAGAGAATCCTATATTTCCACTTGTCTCAATTCCTGACTCAAAAGAGTAATCAACAATCTCTCCACTTGAAACATCGGTCAACACCAAATGCCTATCCTCTCCATGCAGGTTAGACGAACTAGCCACTACTGCTATCACCGAGCCTTTAGGAACCCAAGTTAGATTACTAAAATCTCGAAACTCACCCACCATAGAAGAAAGTTGCGTAACACTGCCGTCTTGAGTATGGATTACAAAAGCATCAATATCTCCCCATCCTCTAGTGTCGTCATGCCGTCTGCCCAGCAGTGCCACATAGAGACCGTCAGAAGACCAGTGCAGATGGCGACTAATTCCTCCGTCCACAGGAATCCAAGACGGCTTGATTTTCCAATGACCATTCTGCATGGAAATGATAAAGATGCCATATTCCACATAGTAAGTAAACTCTTGTCCCTTATCGTCATAGGATTTTACGGGTCTGGACCGCGGCCCACTAGCTGATGCATCCTTCATTCCATATACAGCAACTCTCGATCTATCAGGCGACCACTCTATTGCTAGGCTTTGAAATCCCGTCAATGCGTCCGCTTGATCATGCTCATCAACTACCAACGGAAACCTCTGCACAGTTTCCCCTATTACATCATAGAGAAGTATATTACTCTTGCTGATAGGTGTTCTGTCCAAGGGACTCTCACGCATAGGTTCCCAACCAAGTATCCGACTTCCATCTTCAGACAAGGCTTCATATCCTAGACCGCTAACCTCAGCAAGTACAGATTGCTGCTCGATATCCAGCACATATGCGGACGGGTTCTCGCAGGTCGGCACATGACCGCCAATATGTGTTGATGTGAACATGGCCTTTCGTCCATCGATCGACCATTCAAAATCGTAGACAACACAACCCAGCAAATCTAATTTGAAATTTGTCTCTTTAGGCTCGATCAGATCCATAATATAAATACTCTCTCCATTATAAATTCTGTTCTCGCTTACGATTCCGAAGGTGATAGCCAGCTTGCTGGTATCTCGTGAAAGATAAGATTCACCAATGGGGGCGTCGGGAAGATCAAGAAAATCAGCAAGTGGCCTAAGTTCACTAGTCTTGGTATTGAGCAGAGCTACATCTCCAACTCGCTCGATTAGGAGCACATCGCGGTCAACATTGTCTTGCTCCTCAAAAGCGCGGTCGTCTGCGCCTGGAGTACTGTCGGAGCTGCCTAGCGCTTGTGACTGGTCTGTTCCTGATGCTGAAGTCGGGATGGGGGTCGATGCTGCCCCGACGACGGCGCTTGGCGTCGATTCCGGTCTACGGGCTGGAGTTGGGCTAGGAGTTTGACCCTCCTCCGGTGGCCGCTCTCTCAACTCCGCCGGTCCCCTCTTATCAGCAGTTTCCTCACTAACACTGTCACGTCGCACGACCCCGTCCTCCCACACGGCAGGACAATGCTCCGCCACGGCTTCGGTGAGCGCTAGCGCGCCAAGCTTGGACCTAAGGTCGTCGTACTCCTTGGCATAGTTGAGGTCGGCGTAGCCAACCACCGGACGGATGACGATGAGCAACTGGCAGTGCAATTCGACCAGGGTCGCCTCGTTCTCTGCCCGAAGTTCCTCGAAGACCTCGTTCGTGTCGTGCCAGGCATTGGGACAGCGTGCCGAAACATCAGGGCCGAGCGGTCGACCGATTCGCTCACCTGCGGCAACAAGCGATGTCAGTATGTCGTTGTACGCCGTGTGCCACTGATCATCGCCAACGCGCCCGAGACGCCATTCCTGCTGAAGGTGAGTGAGGGCCGCGCAGGTTTCGTTAACAGCAGCCTGAGCTACCTCCGGCGTTTCACCGGCTGCTGACGCCGGCGCGGTAATCGTTTGTGCAGCGACGGATTGCGTTGCCGCCTGGCTAACGGATTGGTTCTCCGCAGTCGGGTGCGCGGATTCGCCAACGGCGGACTGCGATGCATCTTGGCTGTCGCACGCGCCTAAGAGGATGACCGCCAGCGCAATTAGCAGCAGGACCTTCAGTGCCCGAACTGGTGCCGACGCGGTGGGCACGATCCGCACCGCTCCTTAGCCCCCGATCGGCGCCGGATACACCAGCGGAATCCCCGGCGTCTCCACCCGCATCCCGTTGATCTGCCAGCGGCCCAGGCACGCCATCAGCAGAAGCCGTCGGTCCGCGCCGCCAAAGACGATGTTCGTCGGCGACGAAATCGTCTCGTGCGTCGGATCGTCCACCAGCAATTGCAGGTGCCCGTCCGGCAGCATCCGGTAGATCCGGTCCGGCGTGTACATCGTGATGTGCAGCACATCGTCCTCGTCGAACTGCACCCCGTCCGGCATGTGATCCGGCAGCACCGTCACCACCTGCCGCTCGCCGGCGGACCCGTCGTCCAGGATTCGGATGCGCGACACGCCCGGCAGCCACGTCTCCACCACGTACAGCCATTCGCCGTTGCGGTCCACGCACATTCCGTTGGTGAAATACCGCGACGCGTCGCTGAACATCACCGTCTCGCCCGACGGCTTGATTCGGAAAATGCGACCGGTGAACTCGCCCGCCGTCTGCGAGTCCGACACGTAAAGGTCGCCCGACGGATGAAAGCACGGATAGTTCGGAACCACCATCGGCGTCTCGGCCGTGCCGGTGCTCAGCACCGAGACCGCCCCACCCCCCGCCTCGATGCGCATCACCTTGTGCGCCCCGATGTCGCAGGCGTAAATGTTCGCGTCCCGGTCGCAGCACAGCCCCGCCACAAACCCTTCCAGCGAGGCAATCTGCTCGTACGTCCGCGCCTCCACGTCGATCCGGTAAATCTGCCCCGCCTCACCCCCCGCATACGCAAACCCGTCCGGCCCCCACGTCACCCCTTCCGGATGATCCAGGTCTCCGGGCGCCCCGCCCACAATGAACTCAACGTCACTAATCGGTCGCAGAGGTACCGCCATGCCAAGCCCTTACAAGTCGCCTGCGCCGCTCACCGTACAGCAATCCAACCCCTTGTTGTCACGCGCATGACGCGACACCCTCACCACGCGGCCGACTGGTTAAGTGGGCGCAAGGGGCGCGTCGGCTGTCATGAGCCGGATCAGCGGAATCTGTCAGGAAAGTGAGCGCTCCTCATCACCATGCTCGATGATCCTCAGCTAGGCCCCAACCACCCCACGTCTTGAACACCCTCCGCATTAGTCATATCCTTAGCTAACCAAACAGCAGAGGAGCCGGCAATGGCCACGGTCAACGTCCACGAAGCCAAGACCCACCTGTCCCGCCTGCTCGCGCAGGTCGAGGCGGGCGAAGAAGTCACCATCGCCCGCAACGGCAAGCCCGTGGCCCGGCTGGTGGCGTGCACGCCTCGAGGCGTACGGCGCCCGGGCGCGTTCAAAGGGAAGATCAAGGTCGACGACAGCTTCTTCGACCCGCTTCCCGAGGAGGAGTTGCGCCTGTGGGAGGGCGGCTGAACCGTGCGGCTGCTGCTCGACACCCACGCGTTTCTGTGGTGGTCCGAGGACAATCCGCGGTTACCTCCGCCCGCCCGGCAAGCCATCCGGGACGAGAACAACGACGTATTGATCAGCGCCGCCACAGCCTGGGAAATCACCACCAAGCATCGGATCGGCAAACTGCCCGATGCCGACCCCATCGCCTCCGACATTCCCGGAGCCATCGCCGCCCAGGGCTTCCAGGAGCTCCCCATCACCGTCGCCGAAGCCGCCCGCGCCGGCGCCCTCCCCGGCCCCCACCGCGACCCCTTCGACCGCATGCTCATCGCCCAAACCCTGTCCCACAACCTCATCCTCATCTCCAACGAAACCCTCTTCGACCGCTACCCCATCCACCGCCTCTGGTAAGGCCCTCCCAACCACGCTCTTAATCCCTCTCCAAGGGGAGAGGGTCAGGGTGAGGGGTCTTCCGCGCACCCAACCCCGCCCAATCCCACCGTTCGTGGTGAGCCGCCGCGGAGTCCCTCGGAGGGGCGTGTCGAACCACCGCGGGATGAAGCACCGAACCCCAATCCTCCGTCTTCTCCCTCCGACGCACGGGCGGCGTCTGCTACCCGCCCGTCTTCCTCTTCCTCCGACATCCCGGCGTCCCCGGCCGGGACCCAGCAGCAACCCACCACAAAAGGACACCCAAGCCACCCCTGGCAACCAACCGCTCCCAGCGCTCCCAACCTCCCCTCCGCTCTCACTGCTCCCCTCTCATCCCTCTCCCCTCCCGCAATCCAAACACGCGATACTCCCCCATACCCAATTCCCCCCACCCCCATGCCCGGCCACCTCTTCACCCAGTACTTCCTCACGGACGGCATCCGCCAAACCCCTGAACGCCGCGCCCAGGCCTCCGCCTTCCAGGACTTTCGTGATCGGGCCGACCGCCTCTTCCACGACTTCGCCGCCACCCACAACCCCAACGAACACCACACCGAACAGGACCTCATTCGCCCCCTGCTCCAACTCCTCGGCTGGACCGACGACCTCCCCCAGCCAACCGCCCCGGGCGGCGAAGACCGTCCCGACCTCCTTCTCTTCCCCGACACCCAGGCCAAAACCCGCGCCGGCGCTTCTGAGACCACCCCCTACCTCGAAGGCCTCGCCGTCGCCGAGCTCAAGAGCTTCCGCACGCCCCTCGACACCCGCGGCCAGGGCAAGGGAACCAAGGCCTCATCCCCCCACGCCCAGATCCTGCGCTACCTGTCCACCGCCGAAACCGTCACCGACGGCCACCTCCGCTGGGGCATCCTCACCAACGGCGCCGTCTGGCGGCTCTACGACCAGAAAACCCGCCCCCACGCCACCGCCTACTACGAAGCCGACCTTGAAACCCTCCTAAGCGACGACGACGAAGACGCCCTCCGCACCTTCCACCTCCTCTTCCGCCGCGCCGCCTTCCTCCGCCGCCCCGGTGCCGACGCCACCTTTGTCGAAACCGCGCTCGCCGAGGGCAAACGCTACGAACAGCGCGTCGCCCAGAGCCTCGCCGGCATCGTGTTCCAGCGCGTCTTTCCCCGCCTCCTCCAGGCCCTCGCCGACGCCGCCCACCGCCCCATGCCCGAAATCCGCGAAGCCGCCCTCATCTTTCTCTACCGCCTGCTCTTCGTCCTCTACGCCGAAGACCGCGGCCTCCTCCCCGTCAACGACGCCGCCTACGACGACTACGGCCTCCGCAAGCGCGTCCGTGACGACGTCGCCGCCCGCAAGGCCCGTAACGACACCTTCTCCGGCGTCGCCTCCAGCTACTACGACCACCTGAGCACACTGTCTCGCCTGATCGACGTCGGCGACCAGTCCATCGGCCTCCCGCCCTACAACGGCGGCCTCTTCGCCCAAGACGCCGCCCCGCTGCTCAACCAAGTCCGCCTCCCCGACGCCGTCATCGCCGACGTCGTCCACGACCTCAGCCACACCGATACCGACGGCCAGCCCGGCTACGTCAACTACCGCGACATGTCCGTCCAGCAACTCGGCTCCATCTACGAACGCCTGCTCGAACAGGAACCCGTCCAGGACGCCCACGGCCGGGTCCACGTCCGCCCCAACCCCTACGCCCGCAAGGACAGCGGCAGCTTCTACACCCCGCAGGACCTCGTGGATCTCATCGTCGACCAGACCCTCACGCCGCTCATCGAGGAACGACTGGACGCCTTCGAGACCAGGGCCAACGAGCTTCGGAGCGACCGCCGCCCCAAGGCCGAGCGCAAGGCTGAGCTAGCCCGGCTGGATCCGGCCCAGGCCGTCCTCGATCTCAAGGTCCTCGACCCCGCCATGGGCAGCGGCCACTTCCTCGTCAGCGCCGTCGACTTCCTCACCGACTACATCGCCGACTTGGTCGAGTTCGCCCCCGCCGTCCCCGACTGGTTGCCCGACGACGATCCCTACCAGTCGCCCCTGCTCGACCGCGTCGCTGCCATCCGCGCCGACATCCTGCACCGTGCCCGCCAGTCCAACTGGAAGGTCAACGAGGCCCAGCTCACCGACCAGGCCATCATCCGCCGCCTCGTCCTCAAGCGCTGCATCTACGGCGTCGACAAGAACCCGCTCACCGTCGAGCTCGCCAAGGTCTCCCTCTGGCTCCACAGCTTCACCGTCGGCGCGCCCCTTTCCTTTTTGGACCACCACCTCCGCTGCGGCGACTCCCTCCTCGGCCTCCGTATCGCCGACGCCAAGGAGGAGCTACAGAGGCTCAAAGTTCCTATGTTCGCGGCCAGCGCCCTGCAGGGCGTCGAGAACGCTGCCCAGGGAATGCAGCAGATTGAACAGCTCTCAGACGCTGACGTGTCGGAAGTCCACGAATCTCAGTCGTTGTTCGAGGCTGTCGAGTCCGCCACGGACGATGTTCGCGGGTTCCTCGACACGCTTGGCGGCCTTCGCTGGCTGACGGCCGGAATGAAGGTCCGACAGCGCGCGATTTTCGAAGCACCGATCGCCGAGACGCTGGGCGCGGATCCCAGCCGCGCCTATGAACTTCTGGCGCAGAACCCCGCCGACCACCCGGAAAACGACTCGTCGGCCTTTCGCGATCGATGGACCGAGGCACGCTCGATAGCCGACGAGGAAGCGTTTCTCCACTGGGAAGCCGCATTCCCCGGCGTATGGCAACGCTGGCAGGACGACGTTCCCTCGGGCGGCTTCGACGCCGTCATCGGCAATCCCCCTTGGGACCGCATCAAGCTCCAGGAAGTCGAATGGTTCGCCACCCGCGATCCCGACCTCGCCCGCGCCCCCACCGCCGCCGCCCGCCGCCAGGGCATCAAGCGCCTGCGCGACCAGGGCGACCCGCTGGCCGCGGCCTTCGACGCAGCCAAGGCCCGCGCCGACCAGCTCGGCAAGGTCGTCCGCGCCTCCGGCCACTACCCCTTGCTCGGCGGCGGCGACATCAACCTGTATTCCCTCTTCGTCGAACGCTCCCTGCGCCTCGTCAGACCCAACGGCCTCGTCGGCCTCCTCACCCCCTCCGGCATCTACGCCGACCGCACCGCCGCCCGCTTCTTCCAATCCGTCTCCACCACCGGCCGCGTCGCCGGCATCTACGACTTCGAGAATCGCCGCTTGGGAACCGATCAGCCGCCCTTCTTCCCCGACATTGATTCCCGCTTCAAGTTCTGCGCCCTCATCGTCGGCGGCCCCCAGCGCACATTTCCCGAGACCCGCTGCGGCTTTTTCCTACCCGGTACCGACGCCATCAGTGACCCCGACCGCGCCTTCACCCTGTCGCCCGACGACTTCGCCCGCGTCAATCCCAACACCGGCACCGCCCCCGTCTTCCGAACCCGCCGCGACGCCGACCTCACCCGCCGCATCTACCAGCGCCACCCCGTCCTCGTGGACCACTCTGACGATGACGAGGACAAGCTATGGCCGGTGAAGTATCGACAGGGCCTCTTTCACTCGCAGAACGACTCGGATCTCTTTCGCACTGCCGCCCAACTCGAAGCCGATGGGGCATACCCCGTAGCCGGTGGTCGCTGGAAGAGGGGTGAGGAAACATACGTACCACTGTACGAGGGCAAGATGGTTCAAGCATTCGACCACCGCGCTGCCAGCATCGCTACCCGCACGAGCAATCTATTCCGTCCCGGACAGCCAGTTAGAACTTCCGATGCTGAGTATTGCGACCCAGGCTTTTCGCCGCGTCCGCGTTTCTGGGTGAATCAGCGCGAGCACGCTGCCACCCACGAACTCCAATACTTGCTGACCTTCAAGGAGATCACGGCATCGACCAACGTCCGAACCATGATTGCCTCGATGGTTCCACAGGTAGGTTGTCTTGATACGTTGCCTGTCCTCCTACCTGAAGACGCCAATCTTGAAGCGCGAGATGCAGCGTTGATACTGGCTAATCTCAACAGCTTGAGTTTCGACTTCGTTGCGCGTCAGAAGATTCCGGCCACCCATATCAAGCTGTACATGATCGAGCAGCTTCCGTTCATCGCTCCCGACGCCTACAACCGCCCCTTCGGCGACCGCACCGCCGCCGACCTCGTCGGAGACCACGTCCTCCGTCTCACCTACACCTCCCATGACATGGCCCCCTTCGCCCGCGACCTCAACCACCACGCCCCACCCTTCCCCTGGGACGAAGAAGAACGCCGCCACCTCCGAGCCCGCCTCGACGCCCTCTACTTCCACCTCTACGGCCTCACCCGCCACGACGCCGCCTACATCCTCTCCACCTTCCCCATCATCCAACGCCAGGACGAAGCCGAGTTCGGCCACTACCGCACCAAAACCCTAATCCTCGCCTACATGAACGCCCTAGCCGCTGGCGACACAGCTACACAGGTCTCCACATGAAGTCGCCTGACCATGAACTCATTGAACGACTCCTACACGAAGAAGAGAGCGTCGCCCTAGACTTCAAGCGCGATCAATATGAGTTTGATGGTGCCGATAAGAAGACGAAGAGCGAACTTCTCAAAGATATACTTGCCTTTGCCAATACGTCACGGAACTCAAATGCTTACATACTCATAGGAGTCCAGGAGGTCCCGGGCCAACGCTGTACTGTAGTCGGAGTGTGCAATCACTTAGACGACGCCAATCTTCAACAGTTTGTAAACCATAAAACCAATAGGTCAGTGAACTTCCAATATCGACAGATCTCGTTTCAGGGGGTAGAACTCGGCCTGCTAGAGATTTTTGATCAAGAGCCACCCCTCTTCGTTCACGGGACGTATGGAAAGGTAGCGAGGCACGCTGTCTACATTAGACGTGGAAGCGCAACCGACACAGCGAGTCCAGACGAGATAGTGAATATGCCGCGCATGTCCACTGGTTCCCATCCAATAGATTCGCCGCAACTCTATCTTGAGTGGGCCGACCTTAAGAAAAAGACTCCACTGTCCTCGTCGATCGACGTCAAGTCCCTCGTTCTCGATCCCAAACTTCCTGGGGATACATTTGAAATTAAGCCTCGGTATTCGACTGAAAGATCAGGTCTCCTGAGTATTCGGATTCCGGATTACATATTCAACATGGATATCAACCAAGAATACTCACGTGAGATTATCTCTTATTCTTCCGACGCAGCTCTGCTGACACCCGTGGGGTTAGTGGTTCGTAATGTCAGTGGCACAGTTGCCCGACGTGTCGTATTTAAGGGATCAATTGCCAAGTTTGATGGTCTGTCTATTCGAGATGGAATCTACAAACCAAGTCGCTCGAGAGACTTCTATATGACGTCAGCGCTTTCGTATTTGCACCACGACGGATCTAGTCCTGAAGTTTCGGAATATGGCGAACAATGGACGGTCGAGATTGACTTTGGTGACATTCGACCTCGAGATGAGACTTGGCTCTCGGATCCGATACTATTCGGATCGAAGGAGCCTGGCTCGCTTAGGCTGGAAGGTTCACTTTTTGGCGACAATATTATCGATCCCATTTCGTGTGTACTCGAAATTCAATTTACTGTCGAACGTCGCGGTATGTGCATATCAGATGTGGAGCAGCATTTGACGGAGGATTGGGACCAACCGGCGTGATTACGCAGGCAGTGAGGCGACGGTCGATGTGGAACGTTAGATCGGCGTTGCTACGTTCAATCTGTGAAGCGATTCCGAAGAGGCAACCCGATTCTGCGGGCCATCTCCGAGCGCTTCGTCCTGGTCGTGGACCCGCTGACCGTAGGCTTTGAGGCCATTGTCAATTACGCCGGCTATCGCCCCAGCTCAAACTCCACGCACTGCCGCACGCAGCAAGACTGGGAAATCCTCCATGGCCCATCGCGACGTGACTATCTAAGTTGGTCGGCGAGCTTCTGGCCGGATTTCATAAGGCGCATTTCCCGAGCCGACCCGCGAAAGCGGACCCAGTTTTTCTTTTTCTGCGCCTCGATCCGCTCTGCCTTGGTGGTTCCGCCGCCGAACACCGCAATCGGTCGGAACTCAACCGCGAAGTTCGGTGGCACGAGTCTCTCCGCGGCCCCGGCCCCAGCTTGTAGTTGATCAGCAATCTGGCCGGCATCAAACTTGCCTCGCTTCAACTCCAGCGGCGCCACCCACCCGGCGAGATCGGCAGCGTTGGCCACGAACAGGTAGTCGCAGCGTTCGTCCGAAGGGCCAAGCGGCGACCCCGGCGTGTCCAAGTCGACGATCACGTATGGCTCAGGTGCATCCTCAAGAGATGCTCGACAGCCTTCCTTGCGAATCCGCGTGACGATGCACCTGCAGTCCACATTCGCGTGGACTCGTCTAACGAGTCCGCTCACTCAGTCTCCCCAAGTCGGCTGAAAATCGTGGCCCAGTCGTTATGCATCGCCACGGCCACGTCTTCGAAGTCGGTCGGGTAAAGGCCGGATTCTTCGTGGAGACCGATCTCGCTTACCGTGGAACCCTCGCCGTTCGGCTCCGGCTTGAAAAACCAGGCCCCAACCTGGCTGGCATCCAGCGCTACCTCGCCGCCGGCGATTCCCGCTCGCTCACCTTCCGGTAGCTCCGACGCCCGCACCACGTTGGCCAACTCTTGCAGAACCCACTCGCTATGCGTCGTCACGATCACCCGAATCCCGGCCCGCACCAGCCCCGCAAGCTGCCGTGTGAACTCAACCTGCATGGCCGGATGCAAATTCGACTCCGGTTCTTCGATGATGAGAACGTCGTCTGGTCGGACAAGGTGCCGCAAGTACAGCACCACCGGCGCTAGCTCGGCGACCATGGAAGACGCCTGCACCAGGGACAGGGACCGATCCCAGCCATCCGGGCGGTAATCGAAGGTCGGGTAACCGCTCCCTGCGTCTTCCATCCGCACGGCGCCCTCAAGGACGTCATGCTCCAGACTCGTCGCCAATTCGTCGCTGAGCCGAGCGGGAACACGCCGAGACTTTGTCTGCCTCCCCATCCGAATTGGATTCAACTCGACCAGTTCACTCAAAAAATCTCCCAATACTCCTGAGAATAGAGGACTACCGGCAGTCAGGCTCGACGTCCTGAATGGAGCACTTTGGATCAAGGCTCTAACCACGGACTTATGGGTGTGCATGCCACCGGTTCGATCAGCCGGCAGGTAATACGCGTTGCGATTTATCGGTCTTGTCAACTCCTTGAACGCAGCTTCCATGAGTCGTGAAAGCGAGAACTTCAGGTCTTCATCGTCGTCGACGGCCTGTCGCGCCGACCGTCGCAGATATCTCAGATTCAATGACGTGTCATGAAGAGCGGCGGATCGTTCGATTTCGTCGACGACTTGATCAGCGCCGCCAATATGCCCCGAAAATGCAACCCCTTCTTCGTTGATTCTAATGCTATATCCAACGATCCCGTCGCCGGCCATCCGAGGAATAGATAATTCGACTCTGGCATCCGACACATCTTTCGATCGTCGTATCAGCAGATCGATTTCTTCAGCCCCGAAACCGAAGTACCCAGAAATCCTGCTCGTGATATAGTTGCCAAAGTCGTTCACTTGCTCAAACACGCTACGGATTCGCGAGTCCACCTGCATCGGGAAACCAAGCTCGGGACTCGTAGCGAATTGTGGGTTGTTTCGCACTCGCCCATTATCCCGACGTAGCAGCCAATCACCATAGTGCTTAAGTATGTCGTCCGTTTCTTTGGTGGATTCTGAATTAATGAATCGGTCCAAGATCAAACTCAGTAGTCGGTCCCCGTAAGTATGTTTTTTCCCTTCGCCAAAACACTGATGCAGTGCGTACACCAGCGTCGCCAAATACGACTTTCCGGTGTTGCTTGGACCAATGAACACCGTCAGCGGCCGCAGGTCCACGCTGGCCTTGCCAATCGGCCCGAAGTCTTCAACGTTCAGCCGGTACTCGCCCGGAAACTCGCGGCCCGCGTTCTCCGTATTCACGTCTACCTCAGCGCTTGCGTTGAAAAAAGAACGTGGTCAGGGAGACGAATCCCGTGGGTCTCATGGCCGTGACCCTCCTGACCATCATCAACTATACCGCCGACACCCAGCCCCAACGTCCGGCGGCCCTGATCAGCCCCCGACCCCAGGTCCGATAATCTGGTTCACCGCAATCGCCACCCCGGCCGCCGCGGCCGCCCCGGCCACCACCAGACCGGTAACCCACTTGATCAGCCGCGCCTCCCGCGCGTGCAGTTCGGCCTTTAACTCGCCAAACTCAGCCCTCCACTCCGACCGCAGCTCACCAAGGTCAGACTTCCACTCAGTCCGCATCGCCTGCATCTCGACTCGCAGCGCCTGAATGTCGGCTTTGGTCGCAAACGTCGGCAGCGCAGACTCGATTGCCGTCAAG
>JAJEGF010000055.1 GCA_022820025.1 Chloroflexota bacterium | reverse complement strand
CCCCGTTCGTGGTGAGCCGGTCCGTAGTCCATCGGAGGCCCGTAGAGCCTGCCCTGAGCATGTCGAAGCCAACCACCCTCCCCTCAGCCCCATACGTCCAAGCCTGCCTTGCTAGAATCCTCAGTCCCTGCAAGACCGGTGGCACGCAAGTGGCCGGGCCAATCCCCCAAACGGGGATTGCGCAGATAGCGTGGGATGGGCGGCTCGACGCTGAGCGCAATTACCTGTACTACGCTGCCTTAGCCGATCGGTTTCGGCGGCAACACCAGTGGCTGATTGCGGCCGTTGCCGCCGCCTCGTTCTTTGCGGGCTCCAGCTTTGTCATTGAAGTACTGCCCGCCTGGACCAGTGCGGTCCTCGCCATGCTGGCCTCCCTGCTTGCCCTCGCCCTGATCACCGTCGATCCCTCCATGAAATCGGCCAAGGCCGAAAGCGCCAGGCAGCACTTCAAGTCCATCAGCGATGAGTGGAAGTACCTCTGGTGGCATCAGTACGACCCCGACGCTGAAATCAAGGCCCGCATGCTCGAAGTCCGAAGCATGTCGGGGCCCGAGGTTCCCGTCGCCATAGACGACAACCTGAACAACCAGTGTCACGACAGGGCGATTGAAATCGTACGGGCGGAGTACAGCGTGCAATCCGGGTGACACGTCACGCCCGCGATGACACGGCCACCAGGAGCGGCACCGCTCCAAGACCCAAACCAAACCCACCGCCGCCAGAGCCACCACCAAGACCATAGAGCCCGCGCCTCCCACCCGCCCGTCTTCTCTTGTCATCCCGAGGGCCCCCGAGGGATCTCGCCTTCATCCCACCGCTATCCCGGCGTCCCGATCTCACGTAGGGGCCGGTTTCTAACCGGCCTCTTCCGCGCAACCACCCCTGTTCGTGGCGAGCCCATTTCCCGTAGAGGCGGTTCGCGAACCGCCCTCTTCCGCCCCCAAAAACCGCCCGTCCCCCTCCGTTCGTCGTGAGCCGACCGGGAGTCCTCGGACGGTCGTGTCGAACCACAAAGCCGACAGCACCCAAGCCTCCGTGACAGTCGCCGGCCCCCGTTCGTGGTGAGCCGAGCCGGAGTCCCTCGGAGGCCCGTAGAGCCTGCCCTGAGCCCGTCGAAGGGAACCACACAGCCCCAGCACCCACCCCCCAAGGCAGTCCTCCGCGCACCTTCGCCGAGCCCCATCCCGTTCGTGGTGAGCTGACCGGGAGTCCTCGGACGGTCGTGTCGAACCACAAAGCCCTCACCACCCAAACCTCTGAGACTGACTTCGGTCCAATTCCGCCGCCGGCCCACCCCCGTTCGTGGTGAGCCGGGCCGGTGTACCCACCGGACCGTGTCGAACCACACAGGCCGCAGCGACCAAGCGTCCCAACTAGCCCTCCTCCCCCGCGCTACGCTGCCCGGCAGCGCTCCCAAACCTGCTCACCCCATGCCCTTCTACGTCTACATCCTCAGACGCGCCGACGGCTCCTACTACACCGGCCACACCGACGATCTGGACGTCAGAATCGCCGCCCACCGCCAGGGCATAATCCCCGGCTACACCCGCAAACGCCGCCCCGTCCAATTCGTTTTCGCGGACGAAATCCCCACTCGAGCATCGTGATCAACTCAAGAACTTTAAATCCTCGATAACGGACAAACGACCACCAAATGCCTACGACTCATCCTTCCTGGCTATCCGAAGAACAGACTGTCTGATTTCCTCGTCTTCCCGCATTCTTTTTTCTTCCATCGCTTTTGTTTGTACATGGACGGAAACCATGAATAGAGCTATAAGAAAGAAGAACAAAATCATCACTACGGCCCCAGAGATCGTCACGACAGGGTTCCCATCGCTCCAAACATTCGCAATCGCCGCCCCGCATCCGCCAGCGAAGGGCGAGATCAACAGCGTGACGAAGATCGTTGTCACCCATTTAGTGACGGATCCACCAGACCCGGTCTTGGAAGCGCCCTTACTCACGTATTCGGATCCCGCGACCACCCGACCCCAGGCAGTCTACGCCCGGGCTCCAATGCTGCGTACCTTTGCCGACGACGGAGGTTTAGTCGAGCGCAGCTCCCGCGGGGCTACGAATGACTGATTACCGACCCGCCAAGCCGGCGCCTCGCAGATTGAGCTACCAGTCACCACCGCTGCCCCAACCGCCCCAACGACATTCAGAACGACCATCAGCCACAGCCCCACCATCCACGTCGTGAGATTCGCTGCTTCGGCATTCGTCGCCTAGTGATTCAGCGTCCGATCCGATTCGTCCCGTAGGCCTGGCCTCGTCAGAGCCGCTTGTGGATGCGCACCATCGTGGTCACATCGTTCCAGTCGCGATATGCACGGCGCACCCTCAGACCGCATCCCATTGGCCCTGGTCAGTTGTGTAGGCTTCTTCATATCGGCTCGATGCTGAGCAACTGCAGATCCCGTGCGGGCGGGCAGGGGGTCACTGGAGCGTGGCCTGGTGAAGCCGTCCATCAGCGAAACAAAGTCGTCGCGAAAGCGTGCGGGAGTCCGACGCGCGGTGTTGCTGCTTATGGCGACGATGGCTCTCGTCACGGTTGGCGTATCGATCGCCCAAGCCCAGTGGCCCACAACCTGCGTTGAACTCAACGACCTCGCCGAGGCGGCGGCAGGCAATCACCAGAACGTCGGCATCTATCAGCGCACGTACGGGGATCAGGCTGAAGCCCGGTGTCAGAACGATCACCGCGACGATGTGCGTCGGACCTTTGCCTGGGCGCTGGGAGGCGCGGGCGAAGCGGTGGCCGGGACGTGGCCAACCAACTGCGTCGCGCTCAACGATCTGGCGGAAGCCGCCCGCGGCAACCCGGGCAACGTCGGCATTTACCAGCGAGCCTTCACTGACGACGCCGAGGCCGAGCGCGCCTGCCGGTCCGATCATCGCGCCAATGTGATCGCGACCTTCGCCTGGGCCATCCCGGAACCCACGCCGGAACCAACGCCGGAACCTGCGCCCGAGGCTACGCCTGGTCCTCGGTCAACCCCGCCAGCGGAGCATCCGGACTATCCACGCGTTCGGAGTGCGGCCTTCGCTCGCAGCGGCGATGCGGACCTTGCCGATGCGGTGGCATCCAACGTCATCGAACGTGCGGCCATCGACAGCTTCCTTCGCGGAACGGATTCAGGTGTTCAGTTCGGGCGCTGGAATTGCCCCCGGCGAAGCCCGGCCTGTCCCCTCGCGCCTGAGGCGCCGCAGATCGATCAGGGCGCCCAGAGCCAGGCTCCGGCGACCGCGCCCAACATCCGCCTCTGGGACCTGGTGGAACGGATCACAGTCTCTTACTGGGACGGGGGCACCCTCGACCTGTCCAACCTGGATGCTGACCAGGTTTACGAGGTCCTGGTATCCAGCAGCAACCCGTCCATCGTGGGGATCGGTGATTGTCTGGGGGCATCGGAATGGGGCACGTTTACCGGATCAACGTCTCTCAGCCTGAGGTTCGTCATGCGCGGCTGCACGCCGGGCAGTGCGACGGTCACGATCGAGGTTCGCCCGGCCGTGGCCAACAGCGCCGCGGCCAGCGTGAGCCAGCATGTGACGGTTGAACCGATCCCCGACTGGGTGTGGGAGCAACATCGGGCGTTGACGGAGGAGGACATGCAGTCAGTGCGTGACGCCTTCGCCCGGGCGGCGCAGGTGCGGCCGGTGCAGCGGCCATTCCCGCCACGGCTGTTCGGCTACGTAAGTAGCGCCACCACGTCCGCGTCCACCGTGAGCTGGGCGACCTGGTGGGCATCGGCCCCCACGGGCGACGTGGAGATTACCGGCTACCAGCTGCGGTACTGGCCGCATGTTGAACCGTCCAAAGCCACCACGGTCGAGATCACCGGCGCAAACACCTGGCAGCACAGGCTCACCGGGCTTGCACCGGACACGTGGTACACGATCCAGATGCGCGCCTGCACCAACCAGGAAGACTGCTCGACAGCCGAGTGGTCACACGAGACCGGGTTCACGACGCTGCCGTTGGAGGAGCGCGCGAACGTCAGCATTACACCACCACCGTCGCCGTAGGGCAGGCCGACGACGTGACGACGGAAGACGCGGCCAGCTGACGCGGGCACTCGCGGTACCAGCATTCCAGGCAGTGACATCAATGCAGGCTTTGCTGGCAATGCAGTCAGCGCCAACAGTCATGGCATTGCTTGCGACCCGCCGGTGGACAGAATGCACGGCGAGCAGTCAGCGAAGAGGGATCCTCCGTTCACGCCGCCACCCACTGCCAACCCGCCTCGCCCCCGCTAACCGCCGCCGCCATCCCCTCGCCTTGCAGCCTGTCCGCAACAAGTGCGCACTAGCCAAGTAAGCCTCGCAACTTCTCGCAAATGCCCACGCCCCGACGCCTCCTGCCCATCCTCGTGGCACTCGTTATCCGGCTCCTCCACGGGCTCATCCTTCCGCGCGTCGTCCTGGCATTCCGAGTCCTGACCAGGCAGCACCCAACCACCCGGACCACGCCCGCATCCCGGATTACCCAGCCCCGGACGCCGTCCAGAGCCCAAAGTTGCCCGCTCCCACGCTCCGAAACCCTGCAAAAGATCGCCCCGAATCACCTCAAGAGTCTTTTAGATAAAACTCTTATCGCGCACGCGACCCCCAAATTCACCCCCGAAATTGACGCCCCGCCCGATTCCCTCCACCATCCCCCCACCGGCCGTCCACCAACCACCCACGCGGAGCGCGCGATGTCCGACTACCAGCCCCTCAACCTCACCACCCTCAGCAACGCCTCCGCCGACCTCCTCGGCCCCGACAGCGCCGGCTCCCTCGGCCCCCAGGCCTACCGCGGCGTCCCCTTCCACATCGGCGACCCCGACTCCGCCCAGCTCCCCCTCCTCGGCGAAGGCGGCCACACTGGCGCCGTTCGCATCGACATCGCCCAAACCGCCCACACCCTCGTCTTCGCCCACGTCCTCGTCGACCCCCAGCTCCACCGCAGCGGCGTCCCCGGCGACCACGTCGCCACCTACGTCATCCACCACGCCGACGGCCAGCAAACCGAACTCCCCATCCGCGAACGCTTCGAAATCGGCTGGCTCGTCTCCGCCCAGGACATGATCTCCGACGTCCGCTCCCCCGGCGCCCCCTTCGTCGCCATGCCCGACGTGGACGACGAACTCGTCCCCCGCGACACCGCCGGTCGCAGCGAGATGGGCCGCGCCCTCACCGAAGTCACCGGCGGCGTCTCCGCCAACGCCTTTTACCTCTGGCCCTGGCGCAACCCCCGCCCCGACGTCCCCATCCAGCACGTTGAGTTCCGCCCCACCGACCGCCGCATCATCCTCGGAGGCCTCTGCCTCGGCCACGTCGACGAAGACCCCTTCCGCCGCGCCGCCCGCCGCGCCGTCGTCATCGAACTCCCCGAACCCGAAGATGCCGACGCCCCCTTCGACCTCGAAGTCAATGTCGAACGCGGCATCGCCACCTTCCCCCACCCCATCACCCGCGACCCCGCCGAATTCCTCGCCTCCGACACCGCCGGCTTCGGCGAACCCCGCAACGAATCCAACAGCCCCGCCTACACCGAAATCGCCGGTGTCCCCTCAGCCCAGATCCACGTCGCCCGCGGCTCAGACCAACTCGGCGCCGCCCGCCTCTCCGACCTCGAAGGCGGCCAGCCCGTCGACGCCTCGCCGCGCCTGCGCCTCCGCCTCGCCGAACAGGGCCGCAACTGGGTCCACACCCGCGTCGTCGACGACGCCACCGGCCAGCCCCTCCCCTGCCGCGTCCACTTCCGATCCCCCGAAGGCGTCCCCTACCAGCCCCACGGCCACCACAACCACCTCAACACCGGCCACGACACCTGGCACACCGATGTCGGCGGCGACCTGCGCATGGACCAGGCCATCTACGCCTACATCGATGGCCGCTGCCAGGGCTGGCTCCCCGTCGGCAAAGTCCAGGTCGACGCCGCCTGCGGCTTCGAATACCAACCCCTCCGCACCGAGCTCCAAATCAAGCCCGGCCAGCGCGAACTCGAACTCCGCCTCAAGCGCTGGTCAGACCCCAACGCCCGCGGCTGGTACTCCGGCGACACCCACGTCCACTTCCTGTCGGGTGACGGTGCCAACCTCGAAGCCGCCGGCGAAGGCCTCAACGTCGTCAACGTCCTCGCCTCCCAGTGGGGCAGCCTCTTCACCAACACCGAGGACTTCATCGGCCGCCCCCGCGTTTCCGATGACGGCCGCACCATCGTCTACGTCTCCCAGGAAAACCGGCAGCACTTCCTCGGCCACCTCACCCTGCTCGGCCTCAAGGAAACCATCATGCCCTGGTGCTCCGACGGCCCCGGCGAGGCTGAAGCCGGTGGCTCCCTCGAAAT
Source organism: Chloroflexota bacterium (assembly GCA_022820025.1). Classification (GTDB taxonomy): domain Bacteria; phylum Chloroflexota; class UBA11872; order UBA11872; family UBA11872; genus UBA11872. Next base: position 12,065 of record JAJEGF010000055.1, on the reverse strand, counting down.
CGCCCTCTCCCACTGGGCCGACGCCACCCACGCTCAGGGCGGCCACGTCGTCATTCCCCACCTCCCCAGCCCCAACGGCGAACCCGCCACCCTCATCGCCACCGGCCGCGTCGACGCTGTTGAGATGCTCCGCCAGCAGAACTTCCCCCACATGGAGTACTACCGCTACCTCAACGGCGGCTACCGACTCCCCCTCGCCGGCGGTACCGACAAGATGTCGTCCGAGGTGCCGGTCGGCCTCTACCGCACCTACGTCCGCCTGCCTGAGGGCGAGGACTTCGACTACGACGCCTGGTGCCGCAACATGGCCGCCGGCCGCACCTACCTCAGCGGCGGCCCGCTCATGGAACTCACCGTCGACGGCCACGAAATCGGCGACACCATCCGCCTCCCCGAAGGCGGCGGCACCGTCACCGTCCGCGCCTGCGCCGAGTCCATCCTCCCCATCCACAGCCTGCAAATCGTCCAGGAAGGCGAAATCGTCGCCGAGACCCGCGAAGTCGCCGGCGCCCGCCGTCTCGACCTGACGGCCGACGTGCGTGTCACCGCCGATTCCTGGATCGCCGCCCGCACCGGCGGCCCAAGCTACTTCGATGCGCCCGCCCACCACGATGGCTGGCACCGCAACCGCTTCGGCCACACCTCACCCGTCTACGTCACCACAGGTGAGGGCGACTGGTCCATGTGGAGCGATGAGACCGCCCGCTACATGCTCACCCTCATCGACGGCAGCATCCAGTACATCCGCCAGCGCAGCACCCAGTACCCGGAAGGTCACGCCGCCCACCACCACGGCCACCACGACCACCTCGCCTACCTCGAAGAACCCTTCCACCAGGCCCGCGAAGCCATCCACCAACGCATGCACGCCCTAGGCATCCCCCACTAACCCCACTGCCCGGGTGCGTTCTTGCGTAGGGGCGGGTCCCCGACCCGCCCGTCTTTCGCTCGAGGCGCCTGCCCGTTCGTGGTGAGCCGGCTCAAAGTCCGCGCAGAGCCGTGTCGAACCACCCACCGATGCGGTAACCACCCCGCCCGCCCGTCTTCCCTCCGTCATCCCGGCGTCTTCAGCCGGGATCCAGTCCCCCGTCTTCGCGCGACGCGCGTCCCCTCTTACGTAGGGGCGGGTCCCCGACCCGCCCGTCTTTCGCGCGACGCGCGTCCCCTCTCGCGTAGGGGCCGGTTTCTAACCGGCCTCTTCCGCCCGAGGCGCCCACCCGTTCGTGGTGAGCCGGCTCAAAGTCCGCGCAGAGCCGTGTCGAACCACCCCCCCGGTGCAGCAACCCACCACAAACGCACCGTCCGTCCTCTTCCTCCCTCGCCCTTGAGGGAGAGGGCTGGGGTGAGGGTGGCAGCCACCCCCACCCCCCACGCCAAACCACCAGCAACCCACCCCCCGCGGCCTATCTCTCTCCCCTCTCCCCGTGGGAGAGGGTCAGGGTGAGGGTCTTCCGCGCACCCATCCCTGGGAAAACGCCAACGCCTCGGAAACGGCTTGCGGCTAGTTCGGAAGTGCTACCCCCCGCCCAACCCTTCTCTATAAACCTCCCGCACCCTTTCCACCGCCCCCTCCGACAACCCCTCCCCCGAAGCCTGCACGTTCAGATCCACCTCAAACGGACGCATCATCCCCGCCACCACCGAGGCCACCGCCTCATGCGCCAGCACAAACTTCAGCGCCCCTTCCGCCATCGAGCTCACGCCCGGCTCATCCTCCAGGAACCGCATCTGCTCCGCCTGCGCCAGCTGCGCCAGGTACTCGTCGCGCGGAATCACCCCGCGCTTGTCATTCCAGGCAAACTTCGTGTCCGCCGTCAGCGTCCCCGTCAGGAACCCCGAAGCCAGCGGCACCCGCGCAAACAGGCTCACGCCCTTCGCCAGCATCGCCGGCAACAACTCCTCGGCCGGCTCCTGGTTCAGGCAATTGAACGTCGTCATAATCGAGGCGATGTCGTTCTCCCGCACCGCCTTCAACCCATCCGCCATCGACCCCAGCGCCACCCCGTAATGCCGGATCTTCCCCGCCGCCCGCAACTCCTCCATCGCCCCAAAAGACTCATCCCACTCATGGTGATCCGGCGGCCGGTGCATCTGGTAGAAGTCAATCGTCTCCCGCTGCAGGCGCTTCAGGCTCAGGTCGCACTCCATCAGAATCGCTTCGCGCGACAGGTTGTGCACCGGACCGGGGCCGCCCGCCACGATATGCCCGTCCGTGTCCATCGGAAACGCCACCTTCGTGGCGATAATCACGTCATCCATCCCCGCAAACGCCTGCCCCAGCAGTTCTTCGCTGCGACCCGGCCCATACACATTCGCTGTGTCGTAGAAGGTGATCCCGCTGTCATACGCATGACGCAGCACCGCCAGCGCATCCTCGTCCGAGATATCCCCCCACTCCATCCCGCCCAATTCCCAGGTCCCGAACCCAACCTCCGAAACCTCGATCCCCGTATTCCCAACCTCGCGGTACTTCATCTGCCATCCCAGCGCTGCGGTCCCCAATCAACCCCCAGTTTCCGCCCAACCCCGCCCCCTGTCACGGCGGACCCCGTCCGTCTTCCTTCCGCCATCCCGGCGTCCCCGGCCGGGACCCAGCACCACCCAACCGTCAAACCGCACCCAGGCCACCCCTGGCAACCCACCCGCACCAGATGCTCCTAACCTCGGACTCTTCCCCCTTCCCTTCTTCGTCCCTCCCACCTCTCACTGCTCACTCCTCTTTGCGCTCGGCGTGAACCTAGTCGCTACCCAGTGCCGATCGGACGCAGCGTCACGAGTCCTCCCTCCGGTACGTCGGCGGCGCTATCGTATGTGCTGAGGGAGTTCTCACCTATTGCCGGGGCATTGGGATGCGAATCTGCAGGCGCGACTTCGGGGACCTTTACGCGCGCCCAGTGAGGGCGCGGCGGTCCGGGCCGCTGTTCAACTGCTTCTCCTACCCGACGAAGGTTGATCCAGAACTCGTAGCCTTGTTCCTAGCTACGCACACTGACCCCGGCGGGACGGTGCTGGATCCCTTTGGCGGAAGTGGCTCGACGGGGATCGCGGCGCGACTTTGCGATCAGCCTACGCCTCGAATGCAAGTCCTCGCACGCGAGATGTCGCTTGAGCCGATCTGGGGGCCGCGCCACGCAGTTGTCTACGAACTTAGCCCGCTCGGCGTTCTTTTGGCCTCAGTCATGTGCGAACCGCCGAATCCATCTGAGTTCGCGCAGGCGGCGGATGAACTCATCGCGGAAAGCGAACGTCGCCTCGGGTGGATGTACGACGCAAAGAGCCCCGCAGGAGGAGATGGCGTACTTCGATACGCCGTCTGGTCAGAAGTCTTGATAACGCCATGCTGCAGCGCGCGCATCACATTCTGGGACGCCGTCGTGGAACTCAATCCAGCCGCGATTCGCGATTCGTTCAGTTGTCCTACTTGCGGAGAGCTGACTCAAGCCAGCAGGTGCGAAAGGGCGACTCGCACCCAGCAGGACCCGCTCACGGGCCAGCAATCGTCGCAGCGGCACCGAGTGATGGCCCAGGTATATGGACGTAGCGGAACTCGAATGTGGTCAAGGCCTCCGGTCGACGACGATCAGCGACTTGCATGTCGCATCCGATCGCAGTTAGCTGAACTAGCGCCTTCCGCACCGATAGTTAGAGTCGAATGGGGCGATCTTCGTCGCTCGGGCTATCACCTGGGAATCGATCACATCCACCATCTCTACACTCCTCGAAACCTCAGCGCCGTGGCATCGTTCTGGGAGGGAATCAATGGTTGTCCTCCCAAACTTCAGGACTCGCTTCGTCTCCTTGTGCTCTCGTACAACAGTTCCCACTCGACTCAGCTTGCGCGCGTTGTGGCAAAGCAAGGACAGCGGGACTTGATCGTCACTGGCGCCCAAAGCGGAGTGCTCTACCTGAGCGGACTACCAGTAGAAAAGCACGTTTTTGCTGGCGTACGCCGAAAGATCCGCACATTCAAGAGCGCATTCTCCTTGGCCGACGGCAGCCGCAGCACGGTTCGGGTTGTCTGTGGGTCGAGTACAGCTATCGATCTCGCAACTGACTCCGTCGACTACGTTTTTACAGATCCGCCCTTCGGCGGATACATCCCATATGCCGAAGTCAACCAAGTCAATGAGGCTTGGCTGGGTAGGTTTACCGACCGAACCCAAGAAGCGATCATAAGTCCTGCACAGGGAAAGGACGTAGAGGAGTATGGTCGGCTACTGTCAAGCATATTTGGCGAGGTCGCCCGCGTGCTTCGTCCATCGGGGCTCGCGTCGATCATCTTTCACTCGTCGTCGGTCAAGGTTTGGCACGCTCTAAGCCGAGCACTTAGCGACCACGGTTTCGTTTCAGAGCGATCTAGTCTGCTCGATCGGCAGCAGCCGACATTCAAGCAGGCCGCGTCCGGAGCGCAGAGCAACACTGTTTTACTGCTGCGAACGGCGTCGGACCCTCCTGACTCCATGCCGTAGTCGTTCACCGAATCTGGCAGGGTTAATGCATGACGACCACGGAACGTGTGCGGCGAAAGCGACTGGGCCAGTTTTTTAGCGGAGTCCCGCTCGCCCGAGTACTTGCCGCCCTTGCGGGCGCCAAGGAAGCACGCACAATCGTCGATCCCATGGGCGGCACGGGTGACATGCTCGAAGCTTGCCTCCTGGAAGGTGCTGTGCCCAAGCGGCTGGCAGCCATTGAAATTGACGAAGATGTCGCCCGCGCGTGCCGAGCCCGAATGATCCAGCTCGGTGTCCAGGCTACCGTCGTACACGGCGACACTTTCAATCGAAGATCGTGGCCGCAGCCGGAACTTCCATGGGACATCGCAATCACGAACCCACCCTACGTCCGCTACCAGACTGGAGCCGCTAGCGCCGCTGGGGGAGTGCCCAGCGCACTTCAGGTTCGCAGGTCACTGCGCGAGTGGATCGCGTCTGCCTCGTGGCTGGAGAAGCGGGATCGTGAGGTGTTTCTTCGGTATTGCGACTCCTACAGCGGTCTCGCAGACTTAGCAGTACCAGCATGGTTGCTGTGCGCTTCCAGCCTCGCAGTCGGAGGACGACTTGCCATAGTCGCTCCCAGTACCTGGCTATCCAGGGAGTATGCCGCTACGGTTCTGCATCTAGTTCGCCGATTCTTCGAAATCGAATACATCGTCGAGGACGCTGATGGATCGTGGTTTTCTGACGCCTTGGTGCGTCCGACTCTCGTAGTTGCCAAGCGCGTTCACGACAAAGGCTCGACGCACGCATCGAGCGGCCATCTTCGAATACGAATCCCGGCTGATGCAGCGGACCGCGGAAGTGTCGTTGGCGGTGCGTTCCCAGATTCTGGGCGGCCCGAGTCCGCGTTTGCGGCGTGGGCGGCTAAACTCCGCACAGCGCGCCGTGACGGAAAAGCCGGTTCGATCCACGCGACTTGGTCAGATGAGTCCGATCTTCGGCGGCTAATGAGCTCTACTCGCACGCATCTTGGCGGCAAAGCCGGAGTTGCGGGACCCGAGAGCTACTCTCTGCCTGAGCGAATGCGCGATATATTGTGTGTTATCCCCGAGTTGAGCTCGCTGTCAGACGTAGGTTGGCAAGTTGGGCAGGGCCTGCGAACCGGTGCCAACGACTTCTTTTACGTCACAGAGAGCCAAGCTGGCGGGCTTGTGTCCGCGATTCTTCCTGGTCAATCGCTGCAGATTCCGCACAATGCTGCTCGACCAGCAATTCGCCGCCAGGCGGACATTCCAAAATCAGCTCTTTCTCCCTCAAGTTCAAGGTCACGGGTGCTAGTGTTGGAGTCTTGGGCACTGCCGGAGGACATTGCTCGCGCTGAAGGACCCAGACCATGGGAAAGACTCGACGGCTCACTCGCGCGACTCGTGCGAGTAGCTGCCCGACGAGAACACCGTGGCAGCCAGATCCCGGAACTCTCGGCGGTGTCTACCAACATCCGTCGATTTGACGCCCGTCGCCCGGACATTCCGGCGCGTTTCTGGTACCACCTCCCACCGCTTCAGCCGCGACATAGACCCTCGCTCTACATCCCAAGAATAAATGCCGGACTCCCGTCAGCGCGGCTAAATCCAAAGAAAGCTCTCGTAATCGACGCGAACTTTGTGACGCTATGGCCGAGACGTGATGACGTCACAGCATCCACTATGGTAGCACTCCTAAATAGCACCTGGGCTCGCTGCATCTTTGAGCTCACTGGAACCATTCTGGGTGCAGGTGCACTCAAGCTTGAGGCCGCGCAATTGCGGCGAATGCTATTCCCTCGCTTAGACCGCCGGAGTCGATTTCGGCTCCACGTTCTCGGAAAGAAAATAGTCTCCACCGCTCTGTCCGAGGACCTCCTTCACGAAATCGATGTTGCACTGCAGGACGTACTTCCAACCGGTGCTCGCCAAGCCGGTTTGCATACATTATTGAAGTCACTCACGCAGACGCGGGCGCCCGGGCGTGCAGTACCCTCCTGATGTCCGACTTTGAGGGAGGCCTTCCTGACTTTCGAATTGACGCAGCTCGAGCTTTGATCGCAGAGTGCAACGACGTTAGGAACTCAAATGCAAACGAGACTGTAGTACGTCAAACTCTGATTGCACAGCTTTCAGATGTTTTTCCTTCCTCAACCAGGCCGTGGTGGGTTATAAGTCACATCCGTGGAGCTGAATCGCAGCTCAATACACTGGACCAAGGAGGACGAGCATCGCATTACGCAGACAGCCTCGTCGGGATGACGGCGATCGAGTACAAAGCCGACTTGCGAAGGAAGCAGAATAATCGTGAAGGACTGAGGCAACTTCGAAGCTATGCTGCTGGTCTAGTGAACGATGGCTATCGGGCGGATGCCTGTCGCTGCGTCCTGTCCGACGGTGTCGAATGGCGCGCATTCAGTATTGTACTTGTGTGCAACAGGAAACTGGGTCAATATGGAGTGGACGATGTTGAGCTATCTACCATTGAGCAGTTGATCTGCGCAGGGGAAGAGGATGCCAAACGGCTGATAGCATTTCTTACGATGTATCTAGGTCGTGAGCAACTCCAGCCTTTAACCGGAATGGGAATCTCGTACAGATTTGGGCTTGAAAGTGCACTGGGTCGGGAGTGCGTTCAGGATATTACAGCCGTAATCGATGAATGCACGGAAATCGATGCTAACTCCGCGGAAATGGTCTTTCACGTTCGGCGGCAGTATGATTCATACTTAGGAACGGGCCGTGTTGATCTAGAGGAGGGTGCTACATACGCGCGGGAGTGCCATCTCGCAATAGTGGCTAGGCTGATTTGCGCCAACGCACTTGCTCGGCGTGCGCTGCACAGTCCAAGCGACGAGCTCGATCACATTCTCGATGGCAGTTACTTTTCAGCTATGGGATTACGGCTGGTCGATAGAGATCAGTTCGATTGGATCTTTCGAAAACCTGGCGTGCTGCGCTCTGTAGCCAGCAAGGTCCAATCGGAGTTGATCGCATATGACTTCTGGGACGTCTCGGATGACGATCTGTTCGGCCAGCTACTTGCTAGTCTTGCCGATCCTGTTACGCGCATTCTGCTCGGCCAGGCGTGTACCCCAGTATGGCTCTCGCTGGAGATGGCCCGGAGGCTCATGGCGTCGTTGCCGAAGAACGAGTGGCCACGCTTCGTCGACATGTGCTGTGGATCTGGCGCAATGCTCGTGGCTACAACGCGCCTGGTGCGCCGACGACTGGCTGACACCAGCCTGGTCCCCAAGACCCTCCCGTATATAGAGGCGCTGGCGGCGGCAGCGACCGGCTTCGATATCAATCCGTTGGCAGTGCTTCTTGCTCGAATCAACTGGATAATCTCCAACCGAGACGTGCTCCCTCTTGACGGCTCCATATCGGTATCACCGCCTATCTACCATGCGGACTCCCTGTTCGCTCTTGCTCCCGTCTTTGCTAAAGGTCACAATATTGACAAAGCGGGACAGAACATCTTCAAGCTCGACAACATCACGATTAAGCCTCCTCGCTTTCTCCTAGAGCCACCGGCGCGAGTCCTATTCGAAGAGTTACTAGAGCGCTGTCGCAATCTTGGTGACCTCCTCGCGGAAGACAGGCTAACAACCGTCAGTAATGCGACTGCCGTAAGTGCTGTGCAGCAAGCAGCGGAACAAGCAGAAGTTACGCTCGACAGGCATTCAGAAGAAAAACTGGCCGAATTTTGTGCCGAGTTTGTAAATGCACTTGCACGTCTGGAAGAACGAGGACGGGATGGGGTCTGGAGCTACGTGCTAGGAAATAGCTATCGACCCGTATTTTTCGAGGGACGTTTCAATGGCATACTGAGCAATCCTCCTTGGCTTGCAATGAGCAAGATTGGCTCGAATCCCTTTCGCCCCATAGTTGAGCGCCTTGCGAGACAATATGGGCTGGTGCCGGGTGGATCGTCAGCGCACCATCTGGATATGTCTACTGTATTCCTAGCCTATGCCATAGATCGGTATCTGAAGGCAGACGGCCTTGTCGCATGTATTCTTCCCGACACGGTTCGTAACGGTCAGCACCACAAGCCGTTCCGTGAAATTGCGACGGGTAGACACGCGAATGATAAGTTAACCTTTAGCGTCGACGAGATATGGCGCCTTGACAAGAACACATTCGGCAATACGGCGGCAGTCTTGATGGGACGAAAGACGACTGCTGAACAGATTGCATTGATTCGTGGCCGCCGGCTCAGCCAAGAAGAATCAGAGGAGACGATGTTCGCTTTCCGATCGTCTGGTAGCCGCACTGCATGGTGCGAACACGAAGGCGTTGTCGAGATATCAAACACATACTCTGGCGTTGCCGCACAGGGTGCAGACGTGATGCCACGGCGTCTGGTTTTCTTTGATGTCGCGAGCCGAGGGCAAGATAGGGTGTTGGTAGCTCCAATTCTGCAAGAAAGCGATTCTTGGCAGTTAGTGTCGAGGGCCAAGAAGCACTCGTCCTTCGTTGTACAGAGTCGACATCTGCCGGCGAGATTCGCGCATCCCTGCCTTCTTTCCATCCACCTAGCTCCATTCGCACTCGCCGACCCTTCTAGAGCGATCCTACCGGTCGTTCGCGAGAGATTCGGTTGGCGACCGGTAACTCGTGAAGAGCTCGCGATTGCGCCGAGAGCTCATGACCATTTCCGCGATGTGGTAGCGGCCAGCGACTTTGGATCTCTTGAAGCATTTTGGGAGGCTCTAGACATGCGCCACAAGTTATCCAATCAGCAGTGGCACCCAAGGAGCTGGCTTGTGGTGTACGCGGCAGGTGGGGGAATACCGGCCGCCGCTTTTGCTCGAGTCGGCGAGCACTCGGCGATAGTTGACCAGACGCTCTATGGCTTCGCAGTCACGTCAGAAGACGAGGCACTATACTTTTGTGGAGTCATAAACAGTCGAGCATTGCGGCGCCGAGTCGCGTGCTTTGTTCCCGAGGGCAAGTTCGGTGGACGGCACCTTCACACGCTCCCTCAAGACGAGACTCCAGCCTTTGATCCGACGGACGAAACGCACTCTGAGATAGTAGCCTCCACGCGAGAGCTTATCAGGGAACTAGACGCTTGCAAGAGAGAGCCAGACTTGGCCGAGCTCTTCGGAGTCCGGATAGACCTAAACGTGCGTCGCCGCAGGTTGCGAGAGCTCATAGCGAGCCTTCCTGCTTTCCCGAGATATGACACGGCAACTCACCTTCTCTACACGAAATAGGCGAGCCGACCCACTCTATACGAAGGCGGCTAAATTCTTGACGCCGCTAGGGTGGTCAAGAGTACAAGCAAGTGTGATCCTATCGCACTCCCAAAACTAGACCATCGCTTGTTGCAAGACCATATTCTGGTGGTGTCTAAAGACCTAGTCGAAGATAGACGGGAGCGGTTACACAACATCGCTTACTCAGGACTCCCGCGCCCGATCCCTTACCGTCCATGGTGAGCCAGTCCAGAGTCGCCGGAGCCTTGCCCTGAGCTTGCCGAAGACCCCGTCCTGAGCCTGTGGAAGGAGAGGGGGACCCAGCGGCCCCCACTACTTCAAGCGCACTCTGTTTCCCTTTGAGAAGCCCTGGCTACCCAACTCCCCAGCCCAACCAATTTGCCTGCACCGCCAGCACCCGCCACCCCTGGCCCCGCCTCGCCCCCTGCCCCTCGTCAGCCCGCGTCGCGTCCTGGGTGGCCCTGATCAGCCCCCCACGCCGGTCGCAAGAACCTGGTTCACCGCAATCGCCACCCCAGCTGCGGCCGCCGCCCCGGACTCCATCAGCCCGCCATCCCCGCCCCGTACGTGCATTACTCCAATCTTCTGAACCAAACGGCGTCTTCTGATACGGCCCCTCAGCTCCAAAGCCGATCGACGGCCACCACAACACCCGTGGCAAGGCTCACCACCAGCATCAGCCGTACCGTCAACCGGGTTTCCAGGCTTCGGAGATCGCTCGTCAGTCGCAACTCCAGGTCCTTCAAATCCGCCTTCGTCGCCAGGTGCTCATAGGCGCCTTCCAACCGAGCCAGCCGCTCAGAGTCGGAGGTCATCGGTTACCCCGAAAGCCGCTTCTTGTTCGACTGTAGATCAAGCGTTGCAAGTGGCCGCCCCTTCGAAGCCGCGTCCAGAGCCCATGTCGCGTCCTGCGAGGGCCTCGATCAGCCCCCCACGCCGGCCGCAAGAATCTGGTTCACGGCAATAGCCACTCCAGCCGCGGCCGCCGCGCTGGCCACCACCAGCCCGGCAACCCACTTGATCAGCCGCGCCTCCCGAGCGTGCAGCTCGGCCTTCAACTCGCCAAACTCAGCCCTCCACTCCGACCTTGTCATCCGAATGTCTGCCATCACCGCTCCTGCGTCAAAGTCTTCGAGTCGCCGCTTGGCGACCGCTCAGCCGTTCTTCCCGCCTTCAGCTAACCCAGGGTGGCGCAAAGGGCTGGTCGTACGGCCAGTCTCTGTCCTGCTGAATCGTTCGAAACCACTCCTCATGACGCCACAACACTTGCCGCCAGTCGTCACGACGAGGTTCAACGTTGTGCTCCTGGATCAGGTGCCACACGATCTGCTCCAGCGTGATTCGCCGGGTCGGGAGATGCAGGCGTGAAAACGGCCGCTCCTGCACATAGTCATTAGGCGCGGCGAACACGTGGAGGTGGCAGCGTGGATATGGGAACGGCGCGTTTCGGTCGTACTGGTACGTAAACAGCGGGCGCGGGTCGTCCAAGCCCTCGCCGGCCTGATAGGTGTACGAGGCGCGCGTGGTGGCTAAACGCGGCGCAGTGGTGTCGTCGGCGGCCAGCGTCAGTTCAACGTTCAGGTACATGCCATTGCCGAGTGGAACCGGCCAACCATGCTGCGCGATGTGAGAGACGCGGTGCCCGATCACCAATACGTCTCCGGCCAGCCACGCATGGCCAAGCTCCGCGTTTGCCACGAGCTTGTAGACCTCGCGGATGCGGCGCAGAAAGTCTCGAGCAGCCCGACGGCTGCTATAGGTCGTCCGGCTCGGCAATCAGATCGGCAACGTGGCACAGCGAGCGGAACCGCACGTCGCCGTGATATTGCTCGGGCGGGTTGCGGAAGATGCGCAGGAACTCATCGGCCGTAAGGCCAAACAGCCGCCGCGCGTCTCGGTCCAGCGCCTGCCACACTTCTTCGCGCGTGACCTGCACGTGTTCGTATTCGTCCGGCAGCCACTCGGGCCGCGCGTCAACGGTTGTCGCCATCGGGTATGCCTCGCTGCTCGTGGGTCAAGCATAGCCGGAGTCGTTGCCTCGGATAGCTCGTGGTAGGCGTGCGCCCGGAGTCCTTAACTCGAAGTCGCCTGGTCGCCATCAGCCCCCGACCCCAGGACCGATAATCTGGTTCACGGCAATAGCCACCCCCGCCGCCGCCGCCGCTCCAGCCACCACCAGCCCGGCAACCCACTTGATCAGCCGCGCCTCCCGAGCGTGAAGCTCCGCCTTCAACTCCCCAAACTCAGCCCTCCACTCCGACCGCAGCTCACCAAGGTCAGACTTCCACTCAGTCCGCATCGCCTGCATCTCGACTCGCAGCGCCTGAATGTCGGCTTTGGTCGCAAACGTCGGCAGCGCAGACTCGATTGCCGTCAAG
>JAJEGF010000088.1 GCA_022820025.1 Chloroflexota bacterium | reverse complement strand
ATTTTGGCGCGGAAGCGGCCTGAGGAAACCTCGAGGGTGTCGGTTTCGGCATCGAGTTCGAGAGCGACGACACCCTCGGGCAGTTGACCGATGAAATCGGAGAGCAACCGCGCGGGGACGGTGATCGCGCCCTCTGTCTGAATGCTGGCGCCAGTCCAGACGGAGATAGCCATCTGTTGATTCATGGCGGCGAGCTTGAGCCCACCGTCTTCGGTTGCGACGAGGACGTTGCTCAGCACGGGGAGCGGGCTGCGGGGCGCGACGGCCCGGCTTACGAGGCTGAGCCCGCGATTCAGGTTCTCTTGCAGGCAGGTGACGTTCACGCGGCGATCTCCGAATTCGTAGCGGCGAAATCAATGGTGCAGGCCCAACCGGCGATTGGTATCGCACATGTTGGGCGCCGCAGCCGGCGGATACTAGATGTCGTACTACGGGGTGGTCAATCCGCCGCCGGGTCTGGCGGGCCTCTGAGGTTGCGAATCGTCGCTGGTACGCTTGCTTCGTCTGCCCGCTGCGCGCGTGGGCCGAGACTCATCGGAAAGGACCTCGCTTGAGCTTGCGAGTCATCGTCGCTGAAGACGAAACGATTATTCGGCTCGACCTGAAGGAACGGTTGGAGGCATCGGGCCATCAAGTCGTTGGCGAGGCGGGCGATGGCGAGAGCGCGGTGCAGATGGCGCGCGAACTGCGGCCAGACCTGGTGGTGATGGACATCAAGATGCCCGGCGTAGACGGGATCGAGGCGGCCCGAGCGCTTACGGCCGAGCACATTGCCCCGGTCGTGTTGGTTACGGCGCACGGCGAGCAAGAGTTGGTTGAGCGCGCCAGCGAAGTGGGCGTCATCGGGTACGTGCTCAAGCCGTTGCGCGACCGCGACCTGGAATCCGCCATCGCCGTGGCGGTTTCCCGCTACGGGGAGTTTGAGGCGGTGAGCCGCGACGTGCAGAACCTGACGGAACAACTCGAAACCCGCAAGGTTGTGGAGCGAGCCAAAGGGTTGCTAATGACCCGGCTTGGACTCTCGGAGCCCGACGCGTTCAAGCGAATCCAAAAGCTGAGCATGGACCGGCGTCGCTCGATGCGCGACATCGCGGAAGCGATCATCCTGGCCGAAGAGATCTAGGAAGGCGCACGCGAGCCCCATGCGGGGCGTTGTGACCCGGGAGCTGCGTGAGCGAGTTCCCCGCTCGCTTGGAGCGCCGGTGTTGGCTGCGGCTCTGCTGTTGGTTGGCCTGATTCTCACGTATAGCCGGCAAATCTTCGAGGGCCTGGTGGTCGCGGGCTACGACACGCAGACCTACTTTTATCCCTACTGGGCCGCAGGATTCGAGGCTCTGCGGACGGCTCGGATCCCGCTGTGGAATCCGGACCTCTTCATGGGCGCGCCCTTCCTTGCGAATCCGCAGGCGGCCGTGTTCTATCTGCCGAACTGGCTGCTGCTGGGGCTGAGTCCGGAGCGTGCCATGAGCGTCGCGCTGATGCTGCACGTGGGCTGGGCGGCGGTCGGTACGTTGCTGCTGGCCAGGGAAGCATGGCGGCTGAGCTGGGCCGCCGCGGCCACGGGGGCGGCGGTGTTTGCCTTCGGCGGCTACTTCGTTGCCCAGTCAGGTCACGTGAATCAGGTGTCCGCTGCGTCCTGGCTGCCCTGGCTGTTGCTGACGCTGGATCTGGGGGTGGCTGGGAATCGGCGGGCCTGGTTTGCGCTGCCGCCGGTGACGGCCCTGATGTTCCTCGCGGGTCATCCGCAGGTGGCGTACATGAGCCTGCTGTTTGGCTTGCTCTACGCGACGACCGTGGGCAGCGCCGGTCGTGAGAAGCCGTGGCATGGACGACTGAAGGGTGCCGGGCGCGGTTTTCTTCTATGGGCAGCGGCTGCCGCCACCGGCGGGTTGCTGGCAGCCGTCCAATTGCTGCCAACGCTGGAACTCTCTCACTACGGAATCCGTTCCGGCGGTCTGCCGCTGAATGAGGCGGCATCGTTTTCTCTGCCGGGGGAGGAGTTTCTGCAAGCGGTTCTTCCTACGTTTACGGCGTTGCCCTCAAGCACCGAGTTTGTTGCGCACATTGGGCTGAGCGGAATCATCCTGGTGGTGCTCGGAGTAGTGGCAAGACCCCGAAGGGCGCGAACGGCTCTGCTGCTTGCGACGCTCGGGGGCACGCTGCTCCTGGCCGTAGGGCCAGCCACGCCCCTGTTTGCCGTGGCGCACCGGCTCGTGCCGGGGTTTGATCTATTCCGGGTTCCGCCGCGTTGGTTGTTGTTGGGGATTCTGGCGGCGGCGCTTCTGGCAGCGCAGGGGGCTGAGTCGCTCGGACAGTCGCCGTTCGCTCCGCGTGAGTGGCGGCGCTGGACACGACCTGGGTTGGCACTGGCGGCGGTGGCGCTCGTTCTGGCAACGATCGGGGTCATACATCCCGTAAACGGGGAGACCTTCCGACCGTGGATTGTGGTCGGGGTGCTGGCACTGGTGGTGCTGGCGGCCGCTCGTGTGTCGCCGTGGCCCTGGGCTCGGTGGGCGGCCGCTGGATTGGTAGTGATTGAGCTCGCGGTGGCTTCAGGTCCAAGCCCGATTCGCCATCCCGTGCCTCCCGAGGCATTTGCGGCCGATAAGGACGTGTCGGCGGTCCTGAGCGCCGAGCGCTGGGGTGGTCGTGTGCTGAGCCTGGCGAATCCGTCGTTCGAGATCAGCCAGCCTGTTCGCGCCAGGCTGGCCGAGGCATGGTTCAACCGGTTGGGCGAGCGGTCATTTCGCGAGTTGCTGGTTACGCTGAAGAACGCATCGATCATGAATCCCAATCTCGGTATGGCCTATGGGCTGGCGACCGCCGACGGGTACGACGGCGGAGTATTGCCGCTGCGCAGCTACGTGGAATTCCGCGATTTGCTGTTGCCAGGGACCGGTGCGACCCCGGATCGCTTGATTCAGCAGGCGATCTCGGACATTCCCGCCGACCGGGTGCTGGACGGACTGGGGGTGCAGTCGATTATTCGCAGCCCCGACACCATGCTGGATGTTCAGTCGGGCACGTTGGATCTGGGGTATTGGCGTCGGATCGATCGGACCGGTCGCGTCGACCAGTTGTACGTGGAGAACGTGCGGGGCGTCGCGGTGCTGATTGATGCATCGTCGGACCTGCCGGCCGGGCCGGCGGGCCGCATCGACGTCTACGGGTCGGACGGGTCGGTAGTTTCCCTGCCACTGATTCGGCGGAAGGAGCGACCGGAACGCGTTGCTCTGGGTGCAGGGCGCCTGGTCTCGGTCCGCCGTGGCCTCGATCGCCCCTCATACCTGAGCCGATCCATGTTCGCGGCGCCGATGGACGTGACCGGCGTGATGGTTGCTGCCGAAGGGTCCCCCTTCGATCTTCGAGGACTTGCACTGCTCCATGGTGATGGTGATTCAACTCCCGTCGCGCTGCGGTCCGAAGCCGCGGCGCTGAGTCAGCGTGCCGGTGAAGTAGTCGTGACGCGTCGCGGGACAACGCTTCCGCGGGGTTGGCTGGTCACGGACGCGCGGATGTCTCGCGATGAGGAAGTCCGCGACCTCGTCGGCGGCTTCGACTTCGCTCCCCATCGCACCGTCGTGCTCACCGTTGCCTCCGACACCGAGCCGCGCTGGGGATCACTCGGTGAGGCGGCACGGGCCGTTGGGATCCTGGGACCGTCGATGACCGAGGGCCGGGTCAGTGCCAGCGACGCTTCGGCATTGAAAGCCTTGATCTCGAAGCCGGATGCGGAGGGAGCGGGACCGAGGATCGACAGCGTGGAATCGCTTGCTGAAGAGCCCGAACTCGTTCGGCTGCGGGTTCGGACGTCGGGGCCGCGGGTGTTGGTTCTCCCGGACACGCCCTATCCCGGCTGGCGAGCGTCCGTGAATGGAGTCGAAGTGCCCGTATGGCGGGCAAATATCGGGCATCGGGCCGTGCTCATTCGAGAGCCTGGCGAGCACTTGGTGGAGTTTAGATACCAGTCGAGGTCATACGAGGCGGGCCGGATCGTCTCGCTGGCCAGCCTGGCGGTGCTGGTCTTTGCGGCAGTCGCACTATCGTTCCGCAGCCGGCGCCGGTAGCCGATGTACGTCGTCTATATCGCGCCGTTCGGTTTCGCGCCAAAAAACACCACGGGTCGTCGAGTCATGCCGATGGCGCGGGCGGCTGCCGCGGTTGGGCATCGGGTGCGGGTCATCGTGCCGCCGTATGACGACCCCGCCACGTACGGACGCGAGTGGGAGGATAGCGACGTGGAGGTGACGTGCCTGCCGCGCCCGCGATTCGATGGCACGGTAGTCGTCGGCTCGGCCTGGACGCAGTGGCGGCTGGCGCGGGCGGCGGCTGACCTCGTGGATGCGTGGCGCCCAGATCTGGTCCACGTGTTTAAGCCAAAGGCGGTCTCGGGGTTGGCGCAGACCCTGATCTCGCGGTGGCGAGACCGTCCAGCCATCGTCTTGGACTTAGACGATTGGGAGGGCCGCGACGGCTGGAGCCAGAACGAAGACTACGCGCGCGCGCTGGTGGAAGTGTTCGAGATTCAGGAACGTCTTGGCATGCGGCGATGCGACGCGTTCACGGCGGCCAGTCGGCTGCTGGCCGAGCGGGCGGGCGAGGTCGCTTCGGATCGCCCGCGGTTGCACATTCCCAACGGGTTTGATCCGGCGGCCTATGAGAACTGGTCGCCCAATCGGGTCGGCGGCGCATTTCGTCGTTCGCTCGGCATCGGAAGCGACGCACAGCTAATCCTCATCTATACGCGGTTTTTTGACTACGGTCTCGAAGAGTGGGCGTATGTCATCCGGGAAGTCGCGTCGAAGTCACCGGCCGCGCGCTTTCTGGTACTTGGGGCCGGAAAGTTCGGGCAGGAGCGCGATCTGGCAGCCGACATGCGTATCTCGGGATTGGCCGACCGGATGTCCTTCCTCGGGTGGCTTCCATTTGCGGACATTCCCTCCGCGCTGGCGGCGGTTGATCTGGCCCTGATGCCGCTGGCGGACACCGTGGCCAACCGGGCCAAGTGCTCACCGCGGTATATCGACTTGATGTTCGCCGGGGTGCCCGTGGTCACCACCCCGGTGGGTGAGGCTCTAACCTTTATTGCTGATGGCGAGACTGGCTACGTGGCGGCCGATTCGTCGCCGTTGGAAGTGGCGGCCGCCGTACGTCGGGCGCTCACGGCTAAGGGAGCATCGGACCTGCGCGCCAGGGCTCGAACGCGGGCCGTTGACGAACTCTCGTGGAAGCGGCTAACTGCGCCGCTAACCGGGCTCTACGAAGGTGCGGTGACGCGCGCCGCGCTGCGCCGCGCCTGATCAACTGATCGGTGACGCCGTGCCGGTTGATGGTGGGACCGCCGGCGTAGGCGCTGGCGTCGGGGTAGCCGTGGCGACGGCGCCGCCTGGTCCGATAAGAACCTGACCCTGGGCCGCTGAAGTGTCGCTGTCGCCACGCTGGAGCTCGACGGTCAGCACTGGTGGCGTCACTTGCGAGATTTCAATGCCTGGTGGAACGGTGATGACGGGTCGAAGCTGGTGCCGTCCGGGGCTGAGGTTCGAAACGTCCACTTCAGCCACAACGTCCCCGGCACGGAGCTCCTGTAGCGTTTCGACGGACCCGCCAACGACGACCTGGACTGACGGTTGCGACACGGCGGCCGCCAGGCTGGGGTCAATGTTCACCGCAACGACGGCGGCCTGAATGGTGGTGGTGTCCGACAGGGGCTCCACGACGGCGACAATGGTGGCGGTGGGCTCATCACTAAGCACCAGCACGCCCACTGGGTTGTCAAATGGCACATTGCCCTCCACGTCTCCGCGTGCACCATCAATATCCAACCCAACGGTACTGACGGCGCTAACCCGCTCGATGTCCTCAGGCTGACCCTGGATTTCGACGGTTGTCGGGACGACGCTGATCTCTCGGACGAAGAATCCAGGCGCGACGTTCCCGGTCAGTTCGGCGAGGACCGGCACGCGCTTGCGGCTAGTGATACGAGTGATGGGGACACGGACCTGGGCGGTCTGAGGGTCAAGATGGACGTCCTCAACTTCGTTGCCGCTTCGATCCGTTGGAATCAACAGGGCCTGGGTGGAGACGTCGCTGGTGGCGCCTTGCAGGCTCAACGTGGCCACCACGGAGGCAACCTCGTCGACCTCCGAAGCCCCACCGCTGACCTGGACGCTGGCCGGACTGGCTTCGACGTCGTTGAGTTCGGCGCGGAATCCGACCGCTGGCGCGCTCTCCAGGCGGGCGGTGACTTCGTAGGCGCGAACTTCAAATGGATCGATCTGTACGGTGACGGTCTCGGGTGTGACGCGTACGACATCCATCGCGGCATCCGCGACAGCCACTTCCACGGGAAGCTGATGGACTCCGGAACCGATACCGGCCAAATTCACGCGGGCCGAGAAGTCGCGCACTGTCAGCCGACCAATGTTCTCGCGCGGCCCGCCCACGGTCACCCGTACGGGCTGGATTGGGCTGGCCAGGACCAGGCTTGGACCGAGATTCACTTCGTCAACCTGGATGTCATCGTCGATGAGCTCTTGCGTGCTCGGATTCTGCTCGAGTGTCCAGACCACCCAAACAAGAGCGGACATGACCAGCGCCACCAGGAATCGAACGCCGAGGGTGCGAACAAAAAACCGGCGCGCCAGGATGACGCGGCGCGCCCGGCGGCGTCGTGCGGCGTTCACCTACTCCGCGATATCCAGGCCGGAAGCCCTTGGAGGCCCGCGCCGCGCGTTTGGACCCGCAGCGCGGTCTCAAGGCGACGGCGCAACTGATCGGGTGTGAGATGACGCTCTAGGCGTCCGTCCACGGCCATCGAGACTCCGCCGGTCTCCTCGGAGATGATTACCGCAATGGCATCCGTGGCTTCGGTAATCCCCAGTCCGGCGCGGTGCCGGGTTCCGACATGGTCCTGCGGGCCCAGCTCATCGCTGAGGGGCAGCATGACGTGCGCGGCCACGACTTCCATTCCGCTGAGCAGGATCGCACCATCGTGCAACTCCGAGCCTGGATGGAACACGGTCACCAGCAAGTTTCGGGAAAGACTTGCTTCCAGGCGAGTCCCGGTACTGGCGAATTCATCCAGGCCGCCTTGGCGCTGAATGACGATGAGGGCTCCCCACAGTCGGGCCGAGAGTTCCTCCGCCGAGCCGACGACAGCGCCGATCATCTGTTGTGTCTGCTCAGGTGTGACCATCCCGAACGGATGTGCCACCAGCGTCCCCGTGCGGCCGACACGTTCCAAAAGCCGCCGCAATTCGGGCTGAAAGACCACGATCAGGGCAAACGTTGCCACCAACAATCCCTGGTCCAGGATCCAGTTGATGAGTTCGAGTTGGAGCACGCGACCAATGACGAACAAGCCCACGGCTACGACGAGCAGGCCGCGAAGCAACTGATCGGCCTGAGTGCCGCGAATCAGCGAAAGCACGGCGTTAAAGAGGAGGGCGACGAGCAGAATCTGAATGGCGGCGCCAAAGTCAAACTCACCTGCGAGGTACTCAAGCTGTTCCACGCGAGTCGCTTATCGTCAGCGCCGACGGAGTTTCAGTCTACCTACGCTCCCGTCGCTTCGAACGCATCGTCGCCGCGCAGGATGGCTACCAAGAGAGCCTTCTGGGCGTGCAAGCGGTTTTCGGCCTGGTCAAACACTATCGACCGGGGGCCATCCAAAACGTCGTCCGTCACTTCTTCGCCACGGTGGGCCGGAAGACAGTGCATAAAAGCGGCGGTCGGTCGGGCCAGCGCCAGCAGGTCACGGTCCACTCGAAATGGAGCGAACACCTCGCGACGTTCGGCCGCCTCGTCTTCCAGGCCCATGCTGACCCACGCATCCGTGTACACGACTTCCGCGCCATCCACGGCGGCCTTCGGATCGTTTCCAATCCCAATGCTACCGCCGCCGTCCTCGGCAATCTCCTGGGCTCGCTCCAGCATGTCTTCGTCGGGCTCATAGCCGACCGGTGAGGCAACGCGGACGTGCATGCCTGTCTGCGCTCCGGCAAACAGCAGCGAGTTGCAGACGTTAAAGCCGTCGCCGACGTAGGCGAGCCGCCGGCCAGCGAGCCCGCCCAGGTGCTCGCGGATCGTAAGGACGTCAGCCAGGGCCTGACAGGGGTGGGCAAGGTCGCTGAGCCCGTTGATCACGGGAATCTCGGCCCAGGCCGCCAGTTCTTCGAGCGTCCGGTGGGAATACACTCGAGCCATGAGCGCGTCAACCCATCGTTCCAGGTTGCGCGCGATGTCGGGAATCGACTCGCGCACGCCAATCTGCGTGTGTTCGTTCATCAGGTCGACGGCGAAGCCTCCGAGTTGGGACATGCCAACCATGAACGTCGTACGGGTACGCAGTGAAGCCTTCTCAAAGAGCATCGCCAGGCTCAGGCCGGATAGGAACTGATGTGGCTGGCGGTCTGCCTGCATGATCTTCAGCTGAGCAGCTCGATCCAGGAGTCCCAGCACCTGCTCGGGTGCGAGGTCGGCCAGCGTCAGGAAATCCTGGCCGCGCAAGTCCGTCGTCGCCGTCGGCATGGTCAATAGACGTGCTCGAAGTCGATGTCGGTGTAATACGCGGCCAGAATCTGCTCGCCGTTTGCCCCGGCCGCCGCCATGGCGTTGGCGCTGCGCAGCGGGAGTCCTATGCCGTGGCCCAGCAATGTCTGACCCCGGCTATACGGATCATCAACGGCTACCGCCCACGGCTTGAGTGGCCCTCCCCATTCCTCGTGCCAGCTGCGCGTGCGGCCGTCGGCGCGAGAGAAATACACCGCGTGGATGGTACTGCCCGCGTGCGTCAGCACGCAGCCTCGCGTATCCCGAACAGCGTCCCGCAGGCGGGTGCCCGAAAGCTCGCGCGCGTAGCCGTGGTAGACCTGATCGCGCGTATACAGGGTGGGGGTGTGCCGGGTGGAGGCCGCAACGTCAAAGAGAGCGCCGCTGGCGCGGCGTTGCCTGCGCACCGTGTAGGCGTAGGTGCGAAAGGCGATTGCCGAGGCCCGCAAGGCTTCCCAGGGAATCGTGTCGTTCTGTTCCACAAGCCCGGAAAGATAATCGTCCATGGAGAGCGTGTTGACGACCCAAGCGCTGCGATAACTGGCGAGCCAGGCAAACTCCATGGACCCTCGGTAAGTCCGCTGCGGGGCCGTTTCCTCAAGCCGGAGCCGCGACTCGTCCGTGGGATCTATGTGCACTCGGCCAACAGTCCGCAGCCGGCTGCCGTCCGGAAGGTCAAGCAGATGCACCTCGTTGGCAATGTCGCGACGGATCACCACGCGCTCGTCCGCGTCCAGTTGTGCCAGGACCGTGTCGCCCTCGTCGCGTATCTCGAGGCCACCGGTTGAGAAAATGGTGGCTTGGTCGACGCCCGGATTGTCGTCGCTAATGTCCAGCAGCCCGACCCGAATGTCCGGAGTGGCGAGACGAGCCGGGGCATCCACGACCGGCGCGGACACGGCTACCGACGTAAACCACGCGCCACCGGTTTGCAGATCGGGTTGGAGCCGGAATGGACCTGGAACCGACGGCATCTGCACCGGGATGTCCAGCGTTGCGGATTCGCCGGGCGCAACGTCGTTGGAGAGCGAGGCGAAGGAAGGGATCACGCGAGTCGAAGGTGCATTCGAGTCGGCCCAGCGCGCGCCGACCTTCACCGCATCGTTGCCAGTCGCCGCCCAGGTGTTGGTGCCAGTGTTTTTGACCGTCACGCGCAGAGCTATCGAAGTGCCGGGCGTCTGTGTGTGAATCGGATCGGCGGTGTAGGCGGCGTCGATGCCGTCGGTAAGGGTGGCCAGATAGGTCCGACCGATCGGTTCGATCTGAATTGGCGCCTGGCGAGTAGACAGGTAGCTGAGCTTGCCGCGCTGAAAGAACTGCACGGTCACGCCACCGGACTCGGGCACTTCCTCGGAGATCGGGAGCCCGAGCAAGTCGCCACGTCCCAGGCGATTCCAGAAGTCCAGGAAGCCAAAGCGTACCGAGTGACGAGTCTGCCAGATGTACTCCACGCTGGATTCACTGCGAAACGGCGCGATCTCGTGAAAGTAGCGACCGCCCGAGACCAGTTCGCCCAAAAGCGCGGGCTGAATCTCGTACTGAGTCCCGGCGTTCTCGGGCCAGTACTCAAGGAGAAAGTTGGCAAAAAGCTGTGCCGAGCGTCCGTTGCGTTCAAATCGATTCGTGATTGGATCGCCGACGACCGCAACGCCTCCCACGCGCTCAACAAAGCGTGCAAACAGTGGGTCAATCGTTGCGTCAGACGCCGCCGTCGGATCAGCCAGGACCCGCGCGGCCGGCGCCGACGTTAACCCAAGGGCGCCCAGAGCGGCGGCCCGGCCGAGTCGTCGTCGAGAAAGTAGTCGAGGCATAGGGAGACAAGAGTAACGGGTGCGTGACCGGTCTTGGGTTACATCGCTCACCGAATCGCCCTGCGGTGTCGGCTCGGTCGATCCCTTTCACGGACAGCGTTTGGCACTCCGGCTGTCAGAACAGACGTCGGCATACTGACGACGTGACGCTACGCGCGCCTTCGCACATCTACCTTGACCACGCCGCGACCACGCCGCTGGATCCGGCGGTGTTCGAGGCCATGCGGCCATACCTCTGGTCTCGGCCAGGCAATCCGTCGAGCGTGCATGCTGCGGGCAGACGCGCGCGCGAGGCTGTCGATACCGCTCGTGAACAGGTCGCGAGCGTCTTGGGCTGTAAACCCGGCGAGCTGGTGTTCACCAGCGGCGGCACCGAGTCGGACAACCTGGCGGTGATTGGCCTGGCGGAGGCCGAAGCGGGACGCGGCCGACACGTCGTGACCACGGCAATCGAACACCACGCCGTGCTGTTTGCCGCCCGCGCGCTGCAGGCCCGCGGGTTTGAGGTTACGGAGCTCCCGGTCGATCAGGACGGCCGGGTGGATCCGGGTGATTTGGTGGCAGCTCTGCGTACGGACACAGTCCTTGTGAGTATCGGTTTGGCGAACAACGAGGTCGGGACGATTCAGGATCTGTCGTCGCTCGCGCAACTCGCGCGCGAAGCAGGCGCGTGTGTGCATACGGATGCGGTGCAGGCAGCGGGACAGCTCGACATAAATGTTGATCAGCTTGGAGTTGACCTGTTAAGTTTGTCCGCACACAAGCTCTACGGCCCCAAGGGGGTCGGTGCGTTATTCGTTCGCGAGGGCGTTCGCGTGGAGCGTCGGGCTTTTGGCGGAGCGCAGGAGCGCGACCGCCGGGCGGGCACCGAAAATGTGCCGGGAATCGTAGGACTGGGTGAAGCCGTGAAGCGTGCGGAATGCGATCGGGAACGCCGGTCCGCGCACATGCATTCCCTGAGTTCGGCGCTGATCGAACGAGTGACGGCCCAATGTCCACAGACGCGTGTGACGGGCGATCCCCAGCGGCGGCTGTCCGCGTTTGCGTCCTTCGCGTTCCCGGATATCGACGCCGAGTCGCTGCTGATTCGCCTGGACCTGGAAGGGGTTGCCGTCTCAACAGGGGCCGCGTGTTCGTCGGGCTCGCTTGAGCCATCGCACGTGATTCAAGCATTGGGACTGCCTGAGCGCTTTCGACAAGGTTCGTTGCGCTGCACGGTCGGACGAAGCACGACATCCGATGAGATTGCTCGGGCCGGCGACGCGATCGTGCGGCACGTACGGGCGTTGCGGGACGTCGCGGCGCCGCCGGCAGGGGTCGCATAGTCATGGACGTGCTGGTTGTGATTCCGCCGTCCGTTTATCTCGGCTTGCTCTTGGCCACGTTCGTCAGTTTTACGTTCCACGCGGTGATAGGCCGGCGCCAAAACTCGGGGTTCTTCTACTGGCCGTTCGGCGTTGCCGGCTTCGCGGGCGGGGCGCTGGCCGCCGGCGCGATTGGGGCGACCTACTTGGCGATTGGCGGCCTGCCGATTCTGGGCGCGTTCGTAGGGTGTGTGGTGGGCTTGCTGGTGGCCCACCTGGTGCTGACGTGACCTTTGCGGTGCCTGGACGTGCCCGCGCCCTACGGGGAATAGAGCCATTCCACGGCGGAGAACTGTGCTAGCTTCTCAGGGCACGATGCGTCCAGGGTGGTCGGACAATGGTTGTCCGGTTCGCCAAACTGACGCTGGGGTTTCTGGTCGGTCTGGTCGCCGGATACGCCCTGAGCGTAATGCGTCCGCAAGCGGCGGACGATCAAGTGACGGAGGAGTTCCGATAACGCAGGCATAACCCACGGCTCGCACGTCCGTATAAGGCTGATCGGGAGGCAGCTTCCGTCGGTCTTTCTTTGTTTGCGGGCCCGGCCCGCCTGGGGACCATTCGATGAATACCTCTGAAATCCGCCACCGCTACCTACGTTTCTTTTCCGAGCGCGGCCACCGCGTGTTGCCCAGCGCGTCGCTGGTGCCCGTCGGCGATCCGAGCGTGTTGCTGACGTCGGCCGGGATGCAGCAGTTCAAGCCGTATTTCAGCGGTGAACGACCCTCGCCCTACCCGCGGATCGCGACAGTGCAAAAGTGCTTCCGGACGACGGATCTGGACGAGGTTGGAGATCTTAGCCACCTGACGTTTTTTGAAATGCTTGGCAACTTCAGCTTTGGCGACTACTTCAAGGTGGAGGCGATCACCTGGGCGCGCGAGCTTGTCCAGGATGTGATTGGCATCGAGCCGGAGCGGGTCTGGGCCACGGTCTACGAAGGCAGCCCGGGCGTGCCGCGGGACGAGGAAGCCGCGGATATCTGGGCGGACCTGGGTCATCCCCGCGAACGCATTGCCTACGCAGGTGACGACAACTTTTGGGGGCCAACGGGCGACAGCGGCCCATGCGGGCCGACGACCGAGGTTCACATCAATCTGCGGCCGGATTTGCCTGACGTCGGACCGCTGGCGGCGCCCGAGCAATACCTCGAGATTTGGAACCTGGTGTTCAATCAGTACTTCAAGTCGGCGAGCGGTGGCTTGACGCCATTAGAGCATCACGGGGTAGACACCGGCGCCGGCCTGGAACGCTGGGCGGTGGTGCTGCAAGGTGTCAACTCGATCTACGAGACGGACACCTGGTGGCCGCTCGTGCATGCGGCGGCAGGTCAAGCGAACCTGGATTACGAGGCCGAGCGCGAGAGTGGGCGATCGCTCCGGGTCATCGCGCAGCACAGCCGGGCGGCGGCGTTCCTTATCGGCGACGGCGTGATGCCGGGAAACGAGGGCCGCGGCTACATCCTCCGGCGTAGCATCCGTCAGGCTGTGCGGCACGCGCGGCAGCTGGGCACTGAATCGGACGCCCTCGCGCCCGTCGTCGCAGCGGCCATCGATGTCATGTCCGAGGAGGGGTACGAGGACCTGCTGCCGCGGGCTGACTTCATCCGCAGCGTGGTCAGCGACGAGGAGCAGCGCTTCCGCCGAACCCTCGACGCCGGCGTCGCGCGGCTGGACGACCTGCTGGCGAACGTGCCGCCGCGTGGTCTCGTGGACGGTGCTCGCATGTTTGAGCTCTATGACACGTTCGGGTTTCCTCCGGATATCACAAAAGACATTGCGGCGGCACGCGGGGTAGGGGTCGACGAGTCCGGCTTCGACGCCGCGCTGGCAGAACAGCAGGCGCGCAGCCGCGCGGCTCAGTCCGATGGACAGGCGCGGGAGCTGCCGTCGGGCTTCGGGGAGTCGGTGTTCCTGGGCCACGACTTTGTGACGGAGGGCGAGGGCACGATCGTGGCGCTGGCCCGTGACGGTGAGTTGCTGGACGCTGCGGCGAGCGGCGGCAACGTGATGGTCGTGTTGGATCAGACGCCGTTTTACGGGGAGGCCGGAGGTCAAGTTGGTGACTCGGGTGTTCTGGTAGGGCAAACCGGCGCGGCGCGCGTGATTGACACGCTCAAGAATCCCGAGGGCACGGTGGTGATGGTGGCCGACGTGACGCGCGGCCACCTCGCGGTGGGCGAGTCCGTGCGCGCTTGCGTCAACCGCGAACGGCGCTTCAACATCATGCGCAACCACACGGCCACGCACCTGCTGCACGCCGGCTTGCGCCGGACGCTGGGTGATCATGTGCGTCAGGCCGGCTCGCTGGTGGCGCCTGACCGGCTGAGATTCGACTTCACGAATCCGGCGCCTGTGGCCGATGACGAGTTGCGCGAAATCCAACAGTGGGTGAATTCGCAGATTCTCGAAGATCACCGACTGGTCACCGAGCAGACCGAAGTGCAGGCGGCGGTGGAAGCTGGAGCCATGGCGCTGTTCGGCGAGAAGTACGGCGAAGTCGTGCGTATGGTGCGGATGGGCGACGTGAGCCGTGAACTATGCGGCGGCACGCACTGTGCATCGAGCAACCAGATCGGACTCTTCGCCATCGTGCAAGAAGGCGGAATCGCGGCGGGCGTCCGCCGAATCGAAGCCGTGACCGGCGCCGGGGCGGTGACGTTGGTGGAGCGGAATCAAGACTTGCTGGCCGGGATTGCCCGTCAGCTGGAGTCGGCCCCGGCGGAGGCGCCCGAACGCCTGCACCGCTTGCTCGACCAGCAGGCCGACCTGCGGCGACGACTGCAGGCGGCTGAGCGATCCGAGGCCCAACGGCAAGCTGAACGGCTGGCCGCGGCGTCCGTGGCGGTGGGCCCGATTTCCTTGGTTGCGGCCAATACATCGGCGGCCACTCGCGACGCGCTACGCGAGTTGAGCGACGATCTGCGCCAGCGGCTGGAGACGCCCTGGGTAATCGTGTTGGCGGCCACGATCGACGGACGGCCGGCGTTCGTGGCTGCGGCGTCGGACGAGGCTGTGGCGGCAGGGGCAAATGCGGGAACCTTGGCTCGTGCCATGGCGCATGCGGCCGGCGGAGGCGGTGGGGGACGACCGGGGCTGGCCATGGCTGGTGGCAAGGATCCATCGCGAATTCCGGCGGCGCTGGAAGCTGCACGCGCCTGCGTGATCGACTCGGTGGCCGCGCCGTGAGAGCCATTGGCGAGCGGAGACCAGACGTGGTGCGGCGGGTCTACATTCCGGAGGCTGGGATCAACCGGCCACGAGTCCATAGCCCGCCGCGGCCGACGTTCGAAAGATCCGCCCGCGCAGGCCGCAACGTCGTCTTCGAACGCCTTCCATCAGACGCCACCGAGTCGCGAACGGGATCGTGGCGCCTCCCACGCTCGCCGGTTGTTCCGACTCGGATCTGGCGGGAGCCAATGTCCCGGCTCTCGGTCGCGACAATCGCAATTGGGCTCTTGGCAGCGTTGATTGTCGTGTTTGCCTTTCAGTACTTCGTGGTTCCCACGAGCACGATCGTGGTGATCCCTCAGGCGAAGCGGCTACCAATTGACGCGACGGTGCGGATCGATCCCGACGCCGGCTCGCTTGACGTCGCGCGCGGCGTCGTGCCCGGGACGGTCATGGACGCTACGGTCCAGGACTCGCTAACCAAGCCCACGACGGGACGACAGCGCGAGGCTCAGGGCGTGGCCAGGGGCTTGGTCACGATTCGCAATCGCACGCGCCAGGCCGTGGTACTGCCGGCCGGGACTCGAGTATTGACGACCGACGGGACTGGATTCCTGACCGACGCAGAGTTTCTGGTGCCGCCAACGCTGCAGGTCGGCGGCCGCGATGTGCCGGGGGAGGCCATCGCGGCGGTGACGGCCGAGGTGCCGGGTCTCTCGGGCAACGCGCCGGCGCTTGCCATTACGACGGTGGCTGGACCGTTTGGCGGCGCGCTGGAGGCCTTCAACCCGCAGCCGCTGCAAGGCGGTTCGGAGCGCGAAGTGGCCCTGGTGTCTCAGCGCGACTTCACCGAACTGGATGCCCTCTTGACCGAGCGGTTGCAGAGCGCGGCCATTGAGCGCCTGCGCCGAGACCGTCCGGAAAACCAGACACTGATCGTGTGGTCGCCGGCAAGCGGCAATCCACAAGTCTTGCGGCGCGAGTTCAGCGCCAGGCCCGACGAACATGCCTCCGAACTCTCCCTGGCCATGGAGATCCGGGCTCTGGGAACGTCTTTCGCCACGGAAGATCTGGAGGCTGTGCTGCTGCAGCGTCTGCGGGACTCGCTGGAGGGGCAGGCGTTTGAAATTGACGAAGTTCGCGTGCTTGCTACTGAAGTGCTCGGCGAGCGTCAAGGCGTGCTGGATTTGCGAGTGCAGGCGATTGCGGAGGCTGTGGATTCGATTGACCACAACTCGGTGCGCGGCACGGCCACCGGACGTTCGCTAGGTGAGGGATTGCAGGCGCTCCGAGCGCTGCCGGGCGTGGACGAAGTGACTGTGACCCACGATCCACCCGACACAGCCAACTTTCCAAGAATTGGTTTTCGTATTGATGTCAAGGTCAAGGCGCCGCGTCCGATCGAGGCCCCATGAGCCGGAGCGGCCCCCCGCGGCACTGGGCCGCCGGGTGGGCGCGCTGGATCTGGGGGAACGCCGAATCGGCGTGGCTATGACCGATGCGAGCGGCGCGTTTGTGACGGTGCGACAGGTCGTGACCCGCCGTGGCGGAATAAGTGACGCAACCGCCCTCAAGGCCGTTCTGGACGCATACCCTGGCGCAACAATAGTGATTGGCGTGCCGTTGAATACTGACGGATCCGAAAGCCCGCAGGCCGTACGTAATCGGCGTTGGGCAACCAAACTGCTTGAAGGCCGCAGCGAGCCTGTTGTTTGGCGGGACGAGAGTCTGACCACGCAGGCCGCCCGGCGGGATGGCGCGGGAGACGCGGATGTGGATGCGCGTGCCGCCGAAATTCTGTTGCTGGATTACCTCAGGAGCCAGACCACATGCTGAGCCGCGTAAGTGCGATCACGCAGGCGTTTGGCATCGGACTTTTGACGCTCGCCGGCGTACTGCTATTGGGCTATTCGGCGGCGGCCCGGTTTGCTGACTCGCCGTCCCCTGTCGCGGCGCGCACCGTGCCCTTTACGATCCCGATTGGGGCGACAGCGTCTGACATTGCCCAGGGGTTGCGTGAGGCGAGCTTGATACGCAGCGATCTCCTGTTCCAGGTGCTGGTGGAACGTCGTGGACTGGAAGGGGCGTTTCGCCAGGGAACCTTCCTCCTTCGGTCGGACATGACTCTTGATGAGATTGTGCGCGCGCTGAGCACGGCAACCGCGGTGGACCAGACGGTGACCTTTCCCGAAGGCTGGAGGCTGGAAGAGATCGCCGAACGACTGGCCGATCAGACCGAGATAGACGATCTGGAGTTCCTGCGACTGGCACGCGAGGGCGCACCGGCCTTCGCGTCGGACTTCGACTTCCTGGCCAGCCTGCCGGCGGGTCAGTCGCTGGAGGGCTATCTGTTTCCCGACACGTACCAGATTGACGGATCGTCAAATGCGCACAATCTGATCCGACGCATGCTGCGGCGCTTCGACGAGGTTGTGACACCCGAAATCCGGGCGGATGCGGCGGGAAACGGCTTGTCGGTCCATGATCTGCTCACCCTCGCGTCAATTATTGAGCGGGAGGCCGTATTGGATCAGGAGCGACCCGTGATCTCTGGGGTGTTCCACAACCGCCTCGCGCGTGGGATTCCGCTGCAGGCGGATCCGACCGCCCAATACGCGATTGGGCGCACGGGTCCGGGCGGGCGCTGGTGGAAGCCGGACATTGACGGTGACGACCTGCGGACGCAGTCTCCGTACAATACGTATGTGGTCAACGGGTTGCCTCCGGGGCCTATTGCCGCACCCGGGCTGGCGTCGATCATTGCGGCCGCCAGACCCGAATCCACCCCGTACATTTTCTTTGTCGCTCGTGGCGATGGGTCGCACGCCTTTTCCGAGACGCTGGAGGAACACACACGCAACATCGAGCGTTATCTGAACTAACGGCCGCTCGGACCGAGCGGTTGGCGTCGCGTCTGGACGAATCAGGCGTGGACGCCCTGTTGGTGACAGGCGAGGCAAATCGGCGCTACCTGAGTGGCTTTACGGGGACGGCCGCCACGCTGCTGATCTCGGCGGACGACAGGCGGCTGGTGACGGACGCTCGCTACACGGAGCAGGCGACGCGACAGGCTCCCGGATTCGACGTGATCGAAAACGTGGACACGCTGGGAGTGGTTGCGGCCTGGATTGGCGAAAGGGCGATCGCACGCCTGGGTGTCGAGTCCGAGCACACGTCGCTGAAGCAGCACCGTGAGTTGGTGGATCGACTGGCCGATGAAGGGCGCGAATTGCCAGTCATTCCGCTCGACGGTGTGGTTGAGGATCAGCGCGTCGTGAAGGACGACGCAGAACTCGCCACTCTGCGTGAGGCGGTGCGGCTGGCCGACGACGTGATGGCGGCCGCAGGCGAAACGGTAGTGCCCGGCATGACCGAGCGCGAGCTTTCACTGGAGTTGGAACGTCTGATTCGGGAAGCCGGGGATGGGCCATCATTTCCGACGATCGTGGCCGGGGGACCGAACGCGGCCATGGCGCATCACTCGCCGGGCGCGCGCCCAATTGGGGCGGGCGAGCCGGTGATCGTTGACCTCGGCGTGCGGCTGGATGGCTACTGCTCGGACATCACGCGGACGTTTACGGCGGGCGAAGCCGACGGCCGTTTCGATGAGATCTACGCGATCGTGCTGGAGGCGCAGGTCGCGACGGAGGCCGGAACATGCGCCGGGATGACGGGGCGCGAAGCCGATGGGCTGGCTCGCCAGGTGATCACCGACGCGGGCTACGGAGGGTATTTCGGTCACGGGACCGGCCACGGCGTAGGACTTGAGATTCATGAAGCGCCCACGCTCTCTCCGCGAGGCACTAATGTGCTGGAAGCCGGAGCAGTGGTGTCGGTCGAGCCGGGCATTTACCTGCCGGGCTGGGGCGGTGTGCGGATCGAGGACCTGGTAGTGATTGGATTCGAGGGAGTGGACGTATTGACCCAGGCCCGAAAGTGACCGGAACGGAAAACCTGACTCGCAATCTGAGAACTCATGGCTAAGGAGGCCGCTGCGTGATTGACGCGGGCGAACTGAGACGTGGATGGGTGTTGCGGATGGACGGCGATCTCTGCCAGATCATCGACTTTCAGCACCAGAAGATCGGCCGCGGATCGGCCAACGTGCGGATTAAGGTGCGCGACGTGCGTCGCGGGACGACGACGGACCGCTCGTTCCAGGCCTCGAAGCGGTTCGAGCGCGTGATCCTGGATACGCACAAGGTGCAGTACCTCTATCAGGACGCTTCCGGCTATCACTTCATGGACATGGAGACGTACGAAGACATGACGCTGTCTGCGGACGCGGTCGGCGAGGCTGCCCAGTACCTCACCGACGGGCTGGACTTGGAAATCACGGCCTTCGAGGGTGTGCCGCTGGGCGTGGAACTGCCGATCAACGTGGACATCGAGGTTGTCGAGACCGAGCCGGGCGTGCGTGGCGATACGGCGACCGGCGCCACCAAGATGGCGCGGGTGGCGACCGGTCTGGAAGTCCAGGTGCCGCTGTTTGTTGAGACGGGCGACGTGCTGCGCATCGACTCGCGTAGCGGCGAGTACCAGACGCGCGTCTGACGGTCAGGTGGGCGTCGATGACCACGGACCCTGATTGGCAAGCAGCGCTCGACGAGGACGTTCCGCGTTTGGCCCGGTTGCTGCGGGAGACGGG
>JAJEGF010000056.1 GCA_022820025.1 Chloroflexota bacterium | reverse complement strand
TTGCCTGGGTCTCCGCAGGTTCCACGTGCCGCATTCGGTCCCTGCGGTTCGCTAGAAACCCGGGCAACGATCTAGGCTGCCGCTGCCTGGGCGAAGCGCGTCTGGGCTGATGGCAAGCGAGGCGCCCCATGCCGGTCGCCGGCGACTACGAGTGCTTCAGCGACGATTGGCGCCGCACCGACCCTGACCTGGTCTTCTTCCTGCCCAAGCAGCCGCCGCAGTTTGTCGAGGCTGTCGATCACGTGCTGGTGGACGTGACCCCGGGAGGCGACCTGCTGGCCGTCTGGACCTACGGCGCCGCGTCGGACGCCGCGGATCAGACCGTGCTTTACGCGCGCAGCGAAGACGGCGGCCGCACCTGGTCCGACCCTGGCGCGTTTGACCCGCCGGGCCCAAAGTACGGCCAGGTCGCGTGTTTCGGGTTTCCCGTGATCAGCCGCACGGGCCGCATCTACGTCTTCTACAACAAGGCCACGGCCGTCGGGACCGACTACACAACCAGCGTCATGCGCTGCAGCTACTCCGACGACGATGGCCGCACCTGGGCGCCCGGCAATGTCGACATTCCCTACCGGCGAACCATCCTCAGCCACCCCGACCCGAGCATCGGCACCAACGCCCTGGTATGGCAGAAACCGATCCGGGACGCGCGCGACCGCGTGCTGGTGGGCTACACCGAGTGGTCATCCGCCGCGGCCGCACGACCGCTCGTTGTCCGTAAGCCGGACGGCACGGCCAAGATCTTTAACAGCGAGTGCCGTTGCCAGTTCATGCGCTTCGACAACATCGACGAGGGACCCGAACCACAGGACGTGCGAATTACCTGGCTACCCGACAGCGACGAGCTGATCGCAGTGCCCATCACAACCGATCCCGACGCCCCGACGGACTTGTCCTTCTGCCAGGAACCGGCGGTCGCACTGCTGCCCGACGACCGCCTGTTCGCGGTCATGCGCACCCGCAACGGACAGATCTGGTACACGGTGTCCGACGACCACGGGCACTCCTGGCGGCCTACCGAGATGCTGCGCTTCAAGGACGGAGGCGCGCCGATGCAAAACCCGGTGTCCCCCACGCCGCTCTACCGCCTGCGGGACGGCCGCTACCTGCAATTCCTCCAGAGCCACGATGGCTGGGGACACGGGGCTGGCGGGCCAACCGACAACACCCGCGCCCGTCGGCCGCAATTCATCGCGGTGGGCGAATTCCGTCCCGGAGCTCACCAGCCCATCTGGTTCAGTGACCCGAAGTTTCTCTTCGACACCAACGGCGTGGGCGTTCCGCCCTTCTACCGCCCGTGGCTCTCCATGTACGCCAGCCTCACCGAGCACAACGGCCAGCGCACCCTCTGGTACTCGGACCGCAAGATGTTTGGGCTGGGCCGTTCAATTACCGACGAAATGCTGGCGGGAATGAAGGTTCCGTCTTGATGGAAGCCGGCCCCAATCAGAGTCCTTTGCGTAATCCGATGGACCGGTGCACGGTGTCAATCCCTTCGAGGTGACGACGCTCGTTCCCCTCTCCAGAGACGTTGGCATTACGGTCCCTCGTCTTCCAGGCAGTGGCAACTCGTACTCCCGCTCCTGGGAGACCTTTGCAAAACGCCCCGCGCCCTCAAATGTAGGCCGGCTCTTTCTCCCTCTCCCCGTGGAGACCTTTGCGAAACCCCCTGCTCCTCGAAATTGCAGCCGCTCTTTCTCCCTCTCCCTTGAGGGAGAGGGCTGGGGTGTGGGTGGCTGCTATCCCAACCACCCACCCAGGGGTCCAGCAACCCGGCCCGGAAAGCTCGCCTCTTAATCCCTCTCGGGGGGAGTGTTGGGGTAAGGGCCTTCCGGGCACGCACCCGCCCCCTGCCATGTGCCAGGCCAGCGGCAACCAGGCTGATGAGGCACCCGTCCTAATCCCTCTCCTGGGGGAGAGGGTTGGGGTGAGGGTCTTCCGCGCAACCAACCCTGGGTCATGCAGACATCTCCAATGAGCCAGGAATCCGCGCTACTGGCTAGAAGTGCGACTTCTCCGGATCGCCGTCCGTGTCGACCATCACGTAGCGGACGACCTCGGACGGGGCGGCCCGGTGTTCGGCGGCCAGTTCACCGAATGCCTTCATGTGCGGCGCGGCCGCGTGGGCGGCCAGGTGTTCCTCCGACTCCCAGCGCTCGATCACGACCAGGGCGTCGGGATCGTCAATGCCCCGGTGATACGTGTAATGCAGGCAGCCGTCTTCCTCGTGCACGTTGCGCACGTTGTCCTGCATCTTGCGAATCAACGCGTCGGTGTGACCGGGCTTGGGATGGATGGTGGCGATCACGGTGACTTCAGGCATTGCGGCACTCCAGGACGGCGGGCAGGCGTATCCAGCGGCGGCAGTCTAGGGTGCCAAGACCTGCTCGGCCCGCCAAACACCCACGCAAACCCAACCGGTCGGCCGCCCTGGGGAAGCGTCACAGCCGCCGCGTTTCGGAGCTACCGGTCGTAGAGCCTGGCCTTTGGCGCCATCGACAACTCCCGCGTTTCGGCGGTGGACACGTCCACCACGGCGGGCTGTCCCTCCTTCACCGCGCGCAGGCCGCGCAACAGCGCCGGTCGCAAGTCGCCGATGGCGGACACCGACTCCGCATGGCATCCCAGCGCCGCGGCCACGCCGGCGTAGTCGCCGTGCAGCGTGGACGAGCCGAATTTCTCGATCGACTCCGGGATGTTCTTGTCGTAGCCGCTGAAAATGGCATCGTGCTTGATGACGCTGAGGATGGGCAGGTTCTCCCGCGCCGCTGTCTCCCAGTCCATGCCCGTCATGCCCACAGCACCATCGCCCATGACGTTGACGATGGTCTTGTCGGGATTGGCGATCTTGGCGCCCATCGCCAGGCCGATCGAGAAGCCAAGCTGGGACGACTGTCCCCAACCGAGATAGCTGCGGGGCACCGTCGACTGGTAGAACACGCTCTGGATGTCGCGCGACGCGCCGGACTCGTGCGTCAGCATGCTCGTGTCCGGGTCCAGCACGCTCCAGAGTTCACGCAGCATGCGGTAGGCGTTGATCGGCTCGGAGTCGTCGTTGAAGTGGGCGGCGTAGTCCGCAAACCAGTTGCGCTTCATGGTGGCGATGTCTGCCGCTGTCTGCTGGCGCTGGGCTTCGCGACCATCGCCAACGCGCGTGCGCAGCTCATCGGCCAGCTGGCGCAGGAACAGCTTGGCGTCGGCCAGGATGGGAACCGCCGTCTCGTAGCTCTTGTTCAAGTCCACCGAATCGTTGGTGGCGTGAATGATGGTCTTGCCGTCCGGCAGATCGGGCGTGAACGACATGCGGCTGAGACTCGAGCCGACCACCAGCACGGTGTCCGCCGTCTCCAGGTAGTGGGCGGCCATCGCCGTCCGCACATAGGCGCCAACGCCGGCGGAGAGCTCGTGCTTCTCGGAAATGGCGCTCTTGCCCTGCAGGGTGCACATGACCGGTGCGCCTAGCAGTTCGGCGACTTCCTGCAACTCGTCCGAGGCTTCGGCGTAGAGCACGCCCTGTCCGGCCCAAATGAGGATCGACCCGGCACGAAGCAGCAGGTCCGCGGCTTCCGATACCGCGCCGCTGTCGGCGGCGGAGCGCGCCGGCCGGATCGGCGTGTAGTCCAGCGGCCCGGTGAACTCCTCCGCGCAGACCTCCACCGGCATTTCCAACATCACCGGTCCGGGACGGCCCGACCGCAGGGCCGTGAACGCCATGCGCGCGCGCTGCGGCACCTCGGCCGCCGAGCCAACGACCGCCCCATGGCGAATGGTCGCCTGGTAGTTGCGAACACCTTCGAAGGCCGGCGGGACGCTGGTCTTGGGCATGCCGGGGTGGCCGGGCACGAACAGCACCGGCGTCGAGTCCGTGTAGGAGTGCGCAATCGCGGCAAACGCGTTTTCCACGCCGGCCGACTGTTGCACGGTCCAGGTGCCGATCTCGCGCCCGTTCGTCGAGCGGGAAACGCCATCGGCCATGTTGCCGGCCACTCGTTCCTGCCGGGTCAGCAGGATGCGGAGGTCGGCGCGGGCCATGGCTTCCATGACCGGCGTGTAGGGAAAGCAGAACACCTGCTTCACGCCTTCGGCTTTGAGGATGTGGACCAGGGCATCGGCGCCAGTCACGTCGTTCGTCCTTCCGGGCACGCGCTTCCGAGCGGTCGTGCGCCTACGGTGACACGCTGCACCCCGCACGGCAACCGGAGCCCCCAAAGACAGCGCAATGGCTGGCGTATGCTCGATTTCGTGAACCCGAGAATCCACTGGCGGCGCACGCTGGTGGCCAGCGCGCTGGCGTTCGGAGTCGTGCTGGCCGGAACGTACTTCCTCATCGAGAACGTGCGGGCGGGCGGCGCCGTACTCGTGGCTGCGATCGTGGCTCTTGCCGCCTACCTGGCCTTGAACGCGCCGAATCCCAGCGGGCAGCGCGGACAGTCCGCCGGGGTGCTGCTTTTCAGCAGTGCCCTGGCGATCGCCGTTGGAGTCGGCGGATTCGCCGCGGCCATCCTGCTCGTGGCACTCAGCCGAACCTAGCCGGAAGGCGCCGAATAAACCCGGCCAAAGTCGCAAAATGCCCGTCGGTTTGGGCTAGACTCTCAAGAACTTCGACTCCGATATACCACCATGCACCTCACAGCCGAACAACTGGCCGATTTCGACCGCGACGGCTTCGTCGTCGCCCGCGGCATCTTGTCCCCCGAAGAGGACTTGCAGCCGGTCATGGACGAGTACGCCGAGATTCTCGACCGGGAAGCCGAGCGCATGTTCCGCGACGGCGAGATCTCCAGCACTTATGACGAGTTGCCCTTTGACCGGCGCACGATCGCCATCACCCGCGAGGCCGGGCTGCTTGACCCACGGCCGTTCGACATCACCATTCCGATCAACACCGCCTCGATCAATTCGGACACCAAATACCACTTTGGACCGGCCGTATTTGCCCTGCTGCGCAACGAGCGCTTGCTGGACGCCGTTGAGTCCCTGATCGGGCCCGAGATCACCTCCAACCCGGTCCAGCACGTGCGCATCAAGCCGCCGGAACGCTACGTCACCAAGAACGAGGGAACCGGCCTGGTCACGACCACCGGCTGGCACCAGGACAACGGCGTGGTCCACGAGGAAGCCGACGACACCAACATGCTCACGGTCTGGTTGCCGCTAACCGAAGCCACGGAGCGCAACGGCTGCCTGATGGTCGTGCCTGGAAGTTACAGGGACGGCCTGCAGGTGCACTGCACGATGCCCAACGAGCGAGGGCTCAACGCCACCACCATTCCGACCCAGTTGATTCCCAAGGAGCGCGCCAAGCCGCTGCCCATGTCGCCGGGCGACGTGCTGTTGATGCACAAGGGCTGCATGCACGCCTCGCTGACCAATCACAGCGACAGCGTCCGCTGGAGCTTCGACTTGCGCTACAACCCCACTGGCCAGTCCACCGGTCGCACCTACTTTCCAAGTTGGGTGGCACGCAGCCGTGCGAATCCGGAGACGGAGTTGCACGACGCGGCGGCCTGGAAGCAGTCGTGGGAGGACACGCTGCATCGGCTCATGGACAACCCGGTGCCCATACGCGCCCACCGCTGGGACAACAGCCACGAGCTCTGCGCCTGAGTCGACGCTTCTAACCGCCGTACTCGGTCGCTGACCGGACGGCTACTTCGGCGGCTCGCTAGAGAGCGCCAGGCTCTCATGCCACACGAGCACGACTCGCTGTTGTAGCGCCTTCAGGTCACCGCTGTTGTCGATGCGCCAAACCGGTCGCCCGGGCCGTCGTGCCCTGAACATGCGCTCCTTGTCGTCGGCGCTGGATTGCACGGCCAGGCGCCGGCGCGCCTCCGCCCGCCTGATGCGACCCGTGGCAGCCGCTCGCTCGACCTGAAGTTCAGGCGTCGATTCCACGATCCAGAGCGCGTCCAGCCGCTGCGCGCTCGGACCCTCGACCACCTTGATGGCCTCAATAATGGTGGCTGGCGCCGTGGTCGGTTCCGCCAGCAGTTCCGCCGATCGCTCACCGACCCGCGGATAGATGAGTTCTTCCAGGCGCGCGAGGGCGTCCGAATCGTTGAACACGATCCGCGCCAGCGCCGCCCGGTCCGGTCGGCCGTCCAGCATGACCGCGGAACCAAAGGCGTCCTGGATGCTTCCCGCCAGTTCCGGATCGTTCGCAAGCAGGTCGCGCACCGTAAGGTCGGAGTCGATGACGCGCGCACCGAGCTCGCCCGCAATTCGCCCGACGGTTGACTTGCCGGCGCCAAGGTTCCCGGTCAAGCCGATCACGATGTGACGGTCCGGTGTCAAAGTGCCTCGATCCGACTGATTCCTGCTGGAGCATACGGTCGCAATTGGACGCCGCGAATCGCGGGCGTATGCTTGGCCCACGCACACACGTGCCTTCGGGGCAGGGTGATCCCGGCGCAAGCGCCGGGAAATTCCCGACCGGCGGTGAGGCCCAAAGCCAAGCCCGCGAGCCGGCCTTCGCCGGCTGATCCGGTGCGAATCCGGAGCCGACGGTACAGTCCGGAAGGGAGAAGGCGCCGTGGGCGTGCTACGCGTGCACGCCCGCGCCCCGGCGGTTTGACGCGTCGAGGACCCGCGATCTGACGACCGCCCTGAGCGAACGTCGTAGCGCCGAAACTCTTGGAGCCGGCGAATCCGCCATGGAAGCTGCCCTGGCAGTGGCGCGCCGGGCGAGGGGTCGTACCCATCCCAATCCCCCGGTTGGCGCCGTGGTCGTCGGCAACGATGGAATCATCCTCGGCGAAGGCGCCACCCAGCCGGCCGGCGGCGACCACGCCGAGGTCATGGCCTTGCGCGCGGCGGGCGCCCGGGCTCGCGGCGCGAGGCTGGCCGTCACCCTCGAACCCTGCAATCACCACGGCCACACCCCGCCCTGCACACAAGCAATCCTGCAAGCCGGCATCCGCCGCGTGGTCGCGGCGATTCGCGACACGAATCCCGGCGTCCGTGGCGGCGGCTTCGACTACCTGCGCGGCCAGGGAGTTGAAGTCGTCACCGGCGTCGGCGCCCGGGCGGCCAGCGACCTCGCGCAGGGGCACTTCAAGCTGACCGAAACCGGCCGCCCCCACGTCACCGCCAAGTGGGCCATGACCAGGGACGGCAAGGTGGCGCAACCCACCGGCGGCGGCCGGATCACCGGCAACCCAGCCTGGCGTCGTGTCCACGAAATGCGCGATGCGGCCGACGCCATCATCACCGGCGTCGACTCGATTCTCGTCGACGACTCCCGCCTCACCGTACGCCCGCCGCCCGCCGACGGCCGCCAGCCGCTGCGCGTGGTCGTTGACTCGAACGCGCGAACCAGGCCGTCATCCCGGGTAGTTGGTCACGACGGCAGAGTCCTGATTCTCACGACAGCAGCCGCGCCGCCCGACCGCGTTCACAGCCTCAAGGAGGCCGGCGCCGAAGTGCGCACCTGCGCACCCACCCCCGCCGGACGCGTTGACATCAGTACGGCATTGGACCTCCTTGGCGACCTTCGTCTCTCAACCGCGCTGCTCGAGGCCGGCCCAGCGCTTACCGGTGCCTTCCTGGCCGCCGACGCCGTCGACAGCCTGGCCGTCTTCGTCGCGCCCTGGTCGATGGGCGATGGGCTCGAGGCCGCTGCTGACATCGACAGTCTTCGGAGTCGCATGCTGGACCGTCCGCGCATCAGCGAGATCGGCAAGGACTCCCTGCTTGAAGCCGATCTGCACCGCTACGGACCGGCGGTGACCTGAAATGTTCACCGGCATCGTCGAGGACCTCGGACGCGTAACTCGCGTACAGGACGACGCAGGCCTGCGCCGCTTCACCCTTCGGTCGGACATCTGCGCCGGCGGTGTGCGCGTCGGCGACTCCATCGCGGTCAACGGCGCCTGCCTGACCGCCGTCAACGTGGCGAATAACGAGATTTCAGTGGAGGCCGTCCCCGAGACCCTGCGCCTGACCAACCTCGGTCAACTGGCCGTCGACAGTCCCGTCAACCTCGAACGCCCGCTGGCCTTCGGCGACCGCATGGGCGGGCACTACGTGCAGGGCCACGTGGACGCCACCGCCGAGTTGATCGAACGCCAACCCGACGGCGACTCAGAAGTCGTTCGCTTTGGCGTCCCGCCATACCTCACGCGCTACATCGTCTCCAAGGGCTTCATCGCCCTCGACGGCGTGAGCCTGACCGTCGTCGAACCGCGCGATGCGACGTTCGCGGTCGCCCTGATCCCCCACACGCTGCGTTCGGTCACCCTGGGCGCGGCGCCCGTCGGCTACCTGGCTAACCTGGAAGTCGACATCCTGGCCAAGTACGGACACGTGCCTGAGCGGGAGGATGGCGGCGGCCCCTCCATCGCCCAGCTTCGGGCCGCCGGCTACAAGCTGGACGAGACGCGATGACCAGCGACGCGGTGTCGACCGCCATTGAGTGCATCGGTCGTGGCGGCATCGTGGCTGTGGTGGACGATGGGCTGGCGCGGCCGGACCTCGATCTCGTAGCAGCCGCACAGAACGTCCACGCCGGTACCCTTCGACGTCTGCGAGACCTCGGTGACGGCCAGGTCTACGCACCGGCCGCCGCGCGTCGGCTCGACGATCTTGGACTATCCGAACAGCCACCGGACTCCGCCGACCCCCTGGCACGGCGTCCGGCACTGGCGGCATCCGTTGCTCTCGCCGACGCTTCCCCCCAGTCAGGCGACGAAGCAACTGCCGCGGTGATCCGGGCCCTGGCCTCCAATCGCAACGGCGCCGACTTCCGCTCGCCCGGTCCCGTGACGCCCATCCGGGCACGCAAAGGCGGCGTGCTGCGACGGCTCGGCCATACCGAAGCCGCCGTCGACCTTGCCGTGCTGGCGGGACTCGCGCCCGTGGCCGTGCTCAGCCACGTCGACGCGCCCGATGCCTCGGCCTTTGAGCAACCGATCTTGGCTGCCAGCCCCGGCGATCCGTCGATCCCGGTCGTACGCATCAGCCAGATCGTTCATCACCGGCGGGCAAATGAGCGCGTGGTATACGAGGTGGCCGCCGCGGAGCTGCCGACCGCGCACGGGCCCTATCGGGCCGTGGCCTTTCACGACACCACGACCGGCGAAGACCACGTAGCCCTGACCCTGGGTGATCTGGCCGGCGACTCGCCGCCGCTGGTGCGAGTGCATTCCGAGTGCCTCACCGGCGACGTCTTCGGCTCGATGCGCTGCGACTGCGGCGACCAGTTGGACGCCGCCCTGGCGCGGATCGCCAACGAAGGCCGCGGCGTGGTGCTGTACATGCGGCAGGAAGGCCGCGGCATCGGCTTGGCCAACAAGCTGCGCACCTACGAACTGCAGGATCGGGGACTGGACACCGTGGATGCCAACCGTCACCTGGGGTTCGCCGCCGACCTGCGCGACTACGGCGTGGGCGCGCAGATCCTGCGCGAGCTTGGCATCAGCGGCCTGCGCCTGCTGACCAACAACCCCAAGAAAACCGCGGGCTTCCGGGCCTACGGACTGAAGGTCGTCGAACAGTTGCCATTGGCAGTTGAGCCGGGCGCGCACAACCGCCGCTACCTGGAAACCAAGCGCGCACGAATGGGGCACGAGCTATGAGCGAGCAAACGAACGAATCGCGAGTGATCGATCCGCCGCTGGACGGCGAGGGACTGCGCGTGAGCATCGCCGCCGCGCGCTTCAACGAGTTCTTCGTGAGCCACCTGCTGGAGGCCTGCCAGCGCGAGTTGCGGCGGCACGGCGTGGCTGAGAGCGACCAGACAATCGCCTGGGTGCCCGGTTCGTTCGAATTGCCGGTGGCGGCGCGGGACCTGATCGAGGCCGAGCAGCCGGATGTCGTGATCTGCCTCGGCTGCATCATCCGCGGCGAAACCACACACTACGACCACGTCGCGCAGGAGTCGGCGCGCGGGATCGCCCAGGTGGCGCTGAACTCCAGGACGCCGGTGATCTACGGGATCGTGACCGCCGAAACGGTCGAGCAGGCCATCAACCGCTGCGGCGGCAAATTCGGCAACCGCGGCGGCGACGCCGCCCTGGCCGCCATCGCCATGGCCCGCAGCCTCGAGCAGATTCGCGGGGTCTAGGCCGGGAAGTCCTCGAAGGCGTTGGCCGCCGCCTGGATGTCGCTCGCGTCGTTGAAGGCGTGGAACGAGAGGCGCACCGCCGTGTGGTGGTCCGCCGCCCGGCAGAGGATGCGGTGAGCCTTCAGGCAGTGCTCGGCCAGCGCCATGCCGTCGGCGCCTTCCAGCCCGACCGTGAAGATGCCTGAGCGCGCGTCGCCTTGCTCGGGCGTGCGGATGCTGGCGCCGGGCAGGTCGCTGAACACCGCTCGGGCCTCGGCCGCCAGTGCCGCGCTGCGCTGTTGAATGGTCTCCACGCCCAGGGGACCGAGGATCTTGACCGAGGCGCGCCAGGCCGCGTAAAGGGCAAAGGGCCGGGCCCCAAACTCATAGCGCTGGGCGTTCTCGTGCAGATGGGCCTCGCCCGGCGGGAAGCTCGACTGTGACACCGCCCCGGCCCCGCTGCCCCAGGGATGCAGACGCTCCTGGGCGTCTCGACGCACGTACATGGCGCCCACGCCGTAGGGGCCCATGCTCCACTTGAAGGCGGGGAAGGTGAACACGTCGCAGCCAAGCTGCCGCATGTCCGTGGGCCGCGCGCCAAAGGACTGGGCGGCGTCCACCACCGTGACCACGCCGCGCTCGCGGGCCAGCGCGGACACCCTGTCCACCGGCAACACGATGCCGCGCTCCGTGGTGACGTGGCTCAGGCAAAACGCGCGGGTGTTCGGGGTCATCGCCGCTTCCGCGTCGCGCACAAAGGCGTCGTCGTCCCCGTCGGCTTCGATGGCCACGAGCTCCAGGCCAAGCCGATCCCGCAGGGTCAGCCACGCCAGGTAGCCGCTGGGATGCTCCGCGGCCGTGAGGATGACCCGGTCGCCGCGCTGCAACCGGAGGGCGGCGGCGACGAATGAGACGGCCTCCGAAACGGCGCGAATGAGCGCGACCTCGTCGGAATCGGCGTTGAGCAGCGCGGCGATCTCGCTGCGCAGCGCCGCGAGCTCCTCGTTGTAGATCTCGCGCAAATCGGTATTGGTGGTGGTCATCACTGCTTCCCGGTCGTACCACGACTGCTGCAGGTCGAACGTGGCCTGCGGGGTCGGCGCGACGCCGCCCGAGTTGAGGCAGTGGTAGTGCCGGATGGCGGGAATCGCCTCCCGCAACTTGGCAAACGTGCTGGTGTCAGCCATGAGTCGGGGGTACGTCGACCCAGCGTCGGATCCGCGCGGCTTCCAGGGCGCAATCGATCACTTCCTGCGTCCGCAGGCCGTCCATGAGCGTCGGCGGCACGTCACGGTCCTTGCGGATCGAGTCCACGAAGCCCCGCATCATGCGCTCGCCGAAGAAGGCCAGGATGCCGGCGTGATCGGCGTCGTCCAGCGGCAGGCCGGGGTCGACCAGTTCGGGCTCCTGCCCAACCCGGTTGATCGTCGCCTGCAGGACGCAATCGGTCAGGACGCCGGCCTCGGTGCCGTTGATCAGGAAGCTGCTGCGGCCCAGCGGCAGGTGCGAGTCCACGGCGCCGACGCGGCTGGTGGAAATCGTGCCGTGAGCGCCGCTGGCGAAGCGGACGCTTAGCACCGCGTCGTCATCCAGCGTGAGCGGAACCTCAGCCCCTGTTTCGGGATCCAGGGCGTGCGGCCGAACGGTGTTCAGGTCGGCGGCCACGGCGGTGATCGGTCCCGCCAGGAACTGGGCCAAATCGATCATGTGGCTGCCCAGGTCGCCCAGCACGCCGCTGCGGCCGCGGCTCGGGTCGTAGCGCCACTCCATGACGGGAACGTCGCCCAGCAAGCGCCGGTTGAACCGCTGGCAATGCACGCTGACCAACTGACCTAACTCGCCGGCCTGGACCATGGAGGCAATCCGCTCGATCAGCGGGTTCCAGCGCAGGGTGAAACCGACGCCCGTGCGAACGCCGGCCGACATGGCGGCCATGTACATCTCGCGGGCCTGCATGGCGTCCAGCGAGATCGGCTTCTCGACGAAGACATGCTTGCCGGCCTCGAT
Source organism: Chloroflexota bacterium (assembly GCA_022820025.1). Taxonomy (GTDB): domain Bacteria; phylum Chloroflexota; class UBA11872; order UBA11872; family UBA11872; genus UBA11872. The sequence goes on along the minus strand of JAJEGF010000056.1, from coordinate 5,880 downwards.
GCAGGCCATGGTCTGCGCGTAATGCTGGTCGTCGGGCGAGGTGATCACGACGGCGTCAACGGACGGATCGGCCAGCAACGCGTGCTCATCGGGGTAGACCGACGGCACACCGTGGGCGGCGGCGACGGCCGAAGCGCGCTCCTGGTTGGGGCCGGCAATGGCGGTGACGCGCGCGCCGGGAACCTGGCTGAGGCCGGACAGGTGGGCGGCGGCCATGAAGCCGTAGCCGAGCATGCCGACGCCCACGGTTTCAGGCACCGGAGGACTCCCCGAACGCGGCGTCGGCCACCGCCAGCATATGACGGCGGGCGCGACCGAGTTCCACGTCGATCGCGTCGGCGCCCGAAACGTCCACGCGTTCGTTGGTCAGCGTGCCGTCGAATCCAGCCCTGGCAAGCCTGGCAATGACGGCCTGGTGGTCGATGTCGCCGTCGCCGGGAGTGCGGAAGACGGGCGCGCCGCGGGGGCCGACGTGGTCTTTCATGATGAGTTGGCGGCAGAGGCCGGCCACGGGAGCGATGTCCTCGACCGGGTCCAGGCCCTCGTAGTAGTGGACGTTGCCGGTGTCGTAACAGACGCCGACCGCCGGCGAGCCGAAGCGGTCGTGCAACTCGCGCAGGGCGGCGCCGTGCTTGCCGACGCCGGTGTGGGGCTTGGGCAGCAGCAGGACGCCCGCATCCTCGGCGGCGCGCACGCCGGGTTCAAAGGCCGCGTAGAAGCCGTCGACCTCCGCCTGCCAGGCGGGGCCGGACTTGGGATGGTCGGGGAAACCATCCGCCGGGTATTCGTAGGGGCCCCAGCAGACCAGCGCGGGGACTCCGGCTTCGGCGGCGAGTTCGATGGCCTTGAGGAAGCGCTCGGGCTCGCCGGGGTCGGAAGTGACCCCGCCGTGGGACTTGTGGTCGAGTTGAAGGCCCGCGTCGAGGGCGGGCTGGACGGCCGTGCGGGCCGCGGCCGCATCGGCGCCGTCGGGCCAGAGCGGACCCTCGTCGTGGCGGTCGTAGAGGCCGACGTGGGTGAAGCCGGCGCGTCGGATACCGGCGTAGGCGCGTTGACGGGACAGCCCGTCGCGGGCGTAGGGGATCGTCAGGGCGGCAAGGCGGTAGGACATGGATCAAGAACGCTCCAGGGCGCGGACTGCGTCAATCGTGCCGACGTGGGGTGGGATGTCAACCGGGGCTCGCCCGACGCGGAGCATCTGGCGGCGCGCCGGTGGCGGCTATTCCGGGCCGACGCCTGTCTCACACCCGATCGGCTGTCCACACGTGAAACACGAACGGCAACCCGGAGACGTCGGGCGTGACCGGCCGCTCCGGCCCGAAAAACAGCTTCACCGCATCGGTCCGGCTGAGCCGCAGCGTCCGGTTCACCGTCTCCACCACGATCCGGTCGCCATCGGCCCGCGCGCTCAGATCCGTACGCCCGTAGGCCCGCACCAGGGCCTGCGGCTTCTCAATCCGAATCATCCGCACGTAGCCGGCGGACCGCAGAATCCCCAGGGCGTCCAGCGCCTCCGTCACGTCATCCGGCCGCCACGGCGCGTCCAGGCTCGCATGCACTGTCGGCTTGACGTTCGCGTGCCGCTCCTCGATCGAGCGCGTGGACGTTGCAATCGAGGGATCGTCCCAGGCCGCCAGGAGTCGCGACAGCATCGGCAGCACCAGTCCCGCCGGCCCGCCGTACTCCGTCACCGACGTCCCCCGCACCCGCAGGTACGCGCCGACCTGCCCGTCCCGCAGCGCAACCCACACCGCCGCTCCGGGCTTTGGCCCCCACATCGAGCGCAACAGGTCGGGCGACCGCACCCCGCCCAGCGCCCGCGCCTCGTGGATCTCCGCAAGCGTCTCGAAGTCGCCGTCCTCCGCCTCCCGCATCGCCAGTCCGGCATCCGTCGGCACCAGGTGCCGGTTCCCCCGGCTGAAGCGGTAGCTGCGCTCCACCCCTCCGTACTCCCACCCCAGCTTCCGGTACCAGCTCGGCACCCCCGAACCCAGGAGGCTCAGGTGACACCCCAACTCGGCCATCCGCTCAATACAGGCCTGCATCACCCGCGTCCCAAACCCGCGCCGCCGGTAGGCCGCGTCGGTCGCAACCCCGGTTATCCCGCCAACCCGCAGCCGCGCATCGCCAAAACGGACCTCGTGCGGATAGATGGCCGCCGACGACACGATCCGCCCATCCACGTGGATCACCCGGATGTTCTCCAGGTTCTCCAGGCAGTAGATGCGCGGCCATTCCTCGCCGTAGGTGGGAGCGGCCCTCACCTCTTCGCGCATGACGCCGTTGACCTGGGCAAGCAGTTCATCGAACTCGTTCGACCGCGGAGCGCGCGGCCCGTCCTCGTTCACACCAACCTCACGGTTTGCCCAGCTCGGCTTCCCGGATCAGAGCGCGTACAAGTCCTCGAACTTCGCCGTCAGGCGCCGCAGCAGCGGCTGCGCGTCCAACGGTCCGCTGCAGACCCGCTCGATCAACGCATCCGGCGTCAGCCGTCGCCCCACCCGGTACACGTTGGTGGTCATCCACTCCAGCAGCGACGACGTATCCCCGCTCGCAATCTGTTCCGGTATACCCGGCCGCTCCCGCAGCGCCGCCTCATACAGCTGCGCCCCGATGATGTTGCCCAGCGTGTAGCACTGGAACGCGCCGCCGATGCGCCCGGCGTACCAGTGCACGTCCTGCAGCACGCCATCGCGGTCATCCGGCGCGCGCACGCCCAGGTCCGCTTCATAGCGCGCGTGCCAGGCCTCCGGCAGGTCGGCCACCGCCAGTTGGCCCTCCAGCAGTTGCAGCTCCAGGTCGAACCGGATCATCACGTGCAGGTTGTAGGTCACCTCGTCCGCGTCGGTCCGGATCAGCGACGGCTCCACCCGGTTCACGGCCGCGTAGAAGTCGCGCAGGTCCACGCCGCCAAGCTGCTCCGGAAACTCCTCTTGCAGCGTCGGGTACCAGTGCGACCAGAATCCCAGGCTGCGCCCCACGATGTTCTCCCAGAGCCGCGACTGGCTCTCGTGCACCCCGGCCGACGTCCCGCTGCCCAGCGGCAACCCGTCGTCCTCGGCCCGCGTGCCCTGCTCGTACAGCGCGTGCCCGGCTTCGTGGATGGTGCTGAACAGCTGCTCGGCCAGGAAGTTCTCGTTCGTGCGCGTGGTGATCCGAGTGTCGCCATGACCGAACCGCGTCATGAACGGATGCGCCGTCGGATCCAGCCGCCCGCGCTCGAAGTCGAACCCAATCGACCGGATCACCTTCTCCGCGAACCGCGACTGTTGCGCCTGCGGGAAGTGCTTGCGCACCGGAGAGTCGTCGACCTGCCGGGCGGCCGCGATTCGAGCCACCAGCGGCGTCAGCCCTCGCCGCAGTTCGTCGAACACGGGCCGGATGCTAGCCACGGTGATCCCTTCATCCACCAGGTCGATCAGCGGATCCGCCACGTGGTCGTATCCGGGAAAGAAGTCGGCGAGTTCGCGGCTGAGGTCCAGGGTGGTCTCCAACATCGGACGCAGCGTGGCGAAGTCGTTCGTAGGCCGCGCTTCCACCCACGCGGCGTACGTGGCGGATGAGTGCCTGGCCGCGCGCTCGCTGTACTCGGCCGGCACGCGCGTATTGATCTCATAGTCGTGGCGGGCCACACGGATCAGTGCCGCGTCGTCATGCTCCGGCGGCAGAGACTCCGCGTACGGCCCCAGCCGGTCCAGCAACCGCCCGATCTCCGGGTCCGTCGCGCTCTCATGCGCCAACCGGCTCAGCACCGCTAGCTGTCGTCCACGCCCCGCCGCGCCGCCCGTCGGCATGTAGGTGGACTGGTCCCAATACAAGACCGCTGCCGAGGACGAAATGTCCCGCGTCTCGCGCAATCGAGACTTCAGGTCGCCCAGGTCGGATTGAACGCTCATTGGATTCGTATCTCCTGCTGGCGGCCGCTCAGGCCCTGAACCCCTGGACGACGGCCGGCCACGGATCGCCCATCAACACCTCGCTCGGACGCTGTCCCGTCACAGCGATCGACACCACGCCCTCCCGCAGCGCGTGCATCTCGTCACCCGGCGTCGGCTCACGGTCGAAGTAGTTACCAAACTCGAAGCGCAAGTTCACCCCGCGCTCGTCGGCTTCGCACTCCTCGATCCTGAATTCACCGAACATCGTATTCCGGCTCGGTCTGGTCAGCCGAACCGCCGTGTCCGAGCCGAAGCTCTCGGGAACGTTGACGTTCACCAGCACGTTGGGCAGCGGATCGAACTCGGCGCGAATGGCGTCCAGCAGCCGACGGGTCGCCACGGCGATGTCCCCAAATTGGCCGGCGGCGGCGAAGTACTCGGCCGAAACCGCCACACCCAGCAAGCCGCGCTCCACCGCCACTTGGGCCGCGCCCGCGGTGCCCGAGACCTTGTAGGGTTCTTCGCCCGGATTCCACCCCGGGTTAATGCCGGATATCAGCGCGTCCACCTTCCCGCCAAAGGCGTGGACGGTGCCGATGGCCGCCAACGAGGCCGGCGGCGCCTCCAGCGTGAACGCCGCGATATCCGGGTCAATGCCCGGCGGCGGCGCGGCCCGAAACAGCCGGGCCTCACGATCCAGCCGGACGGACATCCCCGCGCCGCTGAAGTTTCGAGTCGGCGCGTACACCTCCACCTGTCCCAGCCGCGACAGCTCGCGCGCCAGCGCCCAGATGCCCGGCACTTCGATCCCGTCGTCGTTGGTTACGACCAGGTTCATGCGGATTGGCAGCCGGTAGCTAGCGGCCAGTGGCCGGTGGAGAGCAGCGAGCAGATCCCCTAGGCGTCAGGGGGCAGAGGGGACTCGCTTGCAACGCGTTAGTCACGCACCCAGGTCCCGTCCAGCGCGTGCCCACCGTCCACCGCTAGCACCACCCCGCTGATCGCCGACGCCGCCTCGGACGACAGAAAGAGAATTGCCTGCGCCACTTCGTCCGGCGTCACGAATCGTCCCGACGGCATCGCCGCCAGCCGGTCCTCCACGTCGTCGAATTCGCGGTAGATGCGCGGCACGTCAACGAAGCCGGGCGCGACGGCATTCACCCGGATGCCGCGATGCGCCAGTTCCAGCGCCATCGTGCGGGTCAACCCCACCAGGCCGACCTTCGTGGACCCGTAGCCCACGCGCCCCCTGGCGTGGCGAATCACTTGGTTGGTCACCACGTTGACGATGCTCCCGCCGGAATCCCCGCGCGCCAACACGAAGCGGCGCGACAGCTCGAACGGCGCTTCCAGGTTCACCTGCGCCATCCAGCGCCAACGCTCGCTGTCCATTTCCGGAAACGGAAAGTTCCCTTGCGCCGCCGCGTTGTTCACCAGGATGTCCGGCGCTCTGAGGTTCGCCACCACCTCGTCGAACAGCCGGCCCACGTCGTCCGGCTCGGCCAGGTCCGCCGTGGTTCCGTAAACCGAGCCCGAACCCAGTTCGTCCAGCGCCCCCACGGCCTCCGCCACGTCCCCTTCGGTCCGCGCGCAAATCGCCACGTTCGCCCCAGCCCGCGCGTATGCCTCCGCCACCGCCAACCCGATGCCCTGCGTGCCGCCGGTGATCAGAACCGCGGAGTCGCCAAAGTCGTAGCTAACAGGGGTCATGGGATACGTCCTGAAGACCGCGCTGGATCCACCATCATCCTAGCGACGCCACGCCCCAGCGGGCCGCGCGGCTCTTCACCCGCTCCTCGGAGTCCTCTGCAAGACACCCCGCACCCTCGAGAGTTCGGCTGCTCTTGCTCCCTCTCCCCGTGGAGACCCTTGCATAACCCAGGGAGCGGGCGTGCAATGTCAATCTCATCAAGCGGGCGCCGTTCTTTCCCTCTCCAAGGGGAGAGGCAGATTCGGGCGTCTTCGGCCGAAATCGGTGAGGGGTCTTCCGGGCACCCAACCC
>JAJEGF010000066.1 GCA_022820025.1 Chloroflexota bacterium | reverse complement strand
TCGTCAACATCGACAACGGCTTCGGCGCCGGCGTCCAGGCCACCCTCGTCGCCCGCCGCGCATCCCCATGACCATCGCCTACTTCGACTGCCAGGCCGGCGCCAGCGGCAACATGATCCTCGGCGCGCTACTCGACGCCGGCTTGGACAAAGCCCGCCTCCTCGCCGAACTCCGCAAGCTGGATCTGCCGCGCTGGGAGCTTCGCGACGAGCGCGTCCGCCGCGGCCTCATCGAAGCCCGCCTGGTCGACTTCGCCATCGAAGACCGCGGCCATCACCACGCCTACACCGACATCGACGCCCGCATCGCCGCCGCCGACCTGAAGCCACAAGTCAAAGATGAAGCCCGCCAGGTCTTCCGCCGCCTCGCCGAAGCCGAGGCCCACGTCCACGGCACCGCCGTGCACGAGGTCGAGTTCCACGAGGTCGGCGCAGCCGACTCCGTCCTGGACGTCGTTGGGGCCGCCGTTGCGTTCGACCTGCTAAGCATCGACCGTGTCGTCGTATCCCCCATCAACACCGGCAGCGGCTGGGTCGAGACAGTCCACGGACGCCTCCCCGTGCCCGCCCCCGCCACCACGCAACTCCTGGCCGGCAGCGGCGCCGTCGCCTACGGATCGGACGTGAAGTTCGAACTCCTCACCCCCACCGGCGCCGCCGTCCTCACCCATGTGGCCGACGCCCATGGCCCCCTGCCCCCCATGCGCGTGCTCCAAACCGGCTACGGCGCCGGCACCGCCCGCCTCAGCATCCCCAACGTCCTCCGGGTAACCCTCGGCCAGCCCGTCGGCGCGCACCAAACCGACACCGCAACCGTCATCGAGACCAACATCGACGACATGAACCCCGAGGCCTACGAGTACGTCTCCGCCCGCCTCTTCGCTGCCGGCGCCCTCGACGTCTGGACGGCCCCCATCGTCATGAAAGGCGGCCGCCCGGCCACCCAACTCTGCGCGCTCGCTCCAGACGACACCGTCGACGCGCTCATCGATTTGATCCTCACCGAAACCACCACCCTCGGCGTCCGCACCCACCAGGTCCAGCGAACCAAGCTGCAACGCGCGAGCTACAGCGTCACGACACCCTTCGGCGAGATCCGCGTCAAGGCCTCCTACCGGCACGGCACGCTTCGCGACGCCGCCCCCGAAGCCGCCGACTGCCACCGCATCGCCGCCGACCAGGGCGTCCCCTGGCGCGACGTGTACGATGCCGCTCGAGCCGCCGGACGCGCCGCCGCGCCGCCCGGTCCCGACTCCGAAGATTAAGGGTCCAGCAATGCCCGAACCCGATGCCCCGGTCGTCCCCAGCGCTCAGGGCGACGTCGTCCGAGTCACCGAAGCCGCCGTCGGATCCGTCCGCGCCGACCGCGTCGTCTCCCAGCGCGCCACCATGCGCCACACCCATGCCCAGCATGTCGAGGCCGACCGTTCCCTGATGGTGATGAACCGCACGGACCAGTTGCAGGTGACCCGCAGCGCCCTGGGTGGTGCCACCTCTGGGCGCACCCAGGTCCGCAACGCCGCCATGGGCGTCAACGTCAGCGGCAACGCCCGGCTCGAAAACGTCGCCGCCAGTTGGGTCGTCGCAGGCAACGTCCAGGCCGACCGCGTCCTCAGTCTGGCCGTGGTGGGCGGCAACGTCAGCGGCAACGTCCGCAGCCTCTTCGGAACCCGCGCCGCCATCGCCTTCGGCATCGCGCTGGGCGCATCGTCGTTAATCGCACGTCTGATCGGGCGCCTGCTGCGCTAGCGAACCTACGGCAGCGGCAACTCCACCGGCCGCCCTTCCGCCGCCGAAATATCCGCCGCAATGCACGCCTCATGCGTATTGATCGAGTTCGCCAGGCTCACGTGCGACTCCTCGCCGCATTCAATGCAGTCCAGCAGGTGGGACACCTCACCCTGGAACGGATGGTGCGACACGTCGCCGCTGTCCGGCAGCACCGTCGGAATCTCCGCGTAGTCAGTCTGCCCCGGTAGCGTCCGGCTGAAAATCCGGTTGTCCAGCATCGTCCCCTCGTCGCCGTACAGCGAGATCCGGAACTTGTACGGCGCGGCATCGTCCAGGTTCGACAGCGCCTTCCCCAGCGCCCCGTTCGCAAACTTGCAAATCATCACCGAGGTTCCCGGGTACTCGAACCGGTCACTCCCGCTCACCGCGTAGGCACTCACCTCCACGATGTCGCTCTCCGTGAAATAGCGCAGCGCGTCCACCGCGTGACACCCCGCGTTCAGAAACGACGATCTTCCCTGCGCCGCCGTTCGCGACCACTCGTACTGCGCGTACCAGGGCCCCAGCCCGTGCACGTAATCCACCTCGGCCATGAACAGCCGTCCCAGCGCCCCGTGGCTCAACTGCGCGCGAATTACGTCAAACAGCGGATTCCAACGCAGCACAAAACTCACTACCGTTCGCACACCGGCTTCGTTTACGGCATCGCGCATTGCCCGCAAACTCGCCAGGTCCAGCGCCGCCGGCTTCTCGATCAGCACGTGCTTCCCCGCCTTCGCCGCCGCAATCGTGTTCTCGGGATGCAAATCGTGCGGCGTGCAGACCGCCAGAATGTCCACGTCATCCCGGCGCAGCAGCGCGTCCAGGTCCGTCTCGATCAGCGCGTCCGCATTCCCCGTCTCCTGGGCGACGCGCTCCGCCGACTCGGCCCGCCGGCTCGAAATCGCCACCACCCGCGCCCGCGCATCCGCCGCAAACGCCCGCACATGCTCCGCCGCCACCCATCCAGCCCCGTGCACGGCAACGCCATACGTCTGCACGCTCGAGCCTCCGAGAACCTTTCGGGAATTCTACTGACAGGCCCAGCCCCGCATAATCAGCCCTAAGGCAAGCCGGAGAAGCAGTGTGTTTGAGGAAGAATTCCGCACCTACGACATCGATGCGCCGGAAGTCCGCGCCCTGCAACGCGCAATGCCGCAGGAGACATTCGCGCTGGTGGAAGGCCTGATGGGTCGCTGGCAGCAAGCCGGCATGCCCCTGCGCCCCGCCCGGCGCGGCTTCGCCTTCCAGGCCCCGCACGGTGAACGCCTGACCACCGTCGCCTGGGTCTACGCCCCAGACCGCCGCCACCCGGTGGCGCGCGTCGAGGTCGCCCTCGATCTCCTGCGGCGACGAGGCGTGGACGCCGAGCAGATCGACGGCTTACGCGACGACCTGACCCGCTTTCCAACCCACGTTCCCGGCGATTCCGAATCGCTGGTTGAGCTACCGCTCACCGTTGAGCTGGGCGGCGCCGACATGGAACGCCTGGCCTCGGCCCTCGCGCAGTTCGGCCTCTCGCTCGCTTGACCGCCGCCGACATCGGCACCAACCAACCGCCGGCGGTCACCACCCGCTGGGCCACCATGGCCGTCGTGGCCAGCGGCGTCTTCATGGCCACGCTGGACGCCAGCATCGTCAACGTCTCGCTGCCCACCCTGGTCCGCGAACTCGACGCCCCCTTCGACCGCGTCCAGTGGGTCACGCTGGCCTACGTTATCGCCATCACCAGCCTGCTGCTGCCCGCCGGGCGGCTGGCCCAGATGCGCGGCGCCAAGCGGCTCTATCTGGTTGGTTTCGTCGTCTTCACCATCGGCTCCCTCCTCTGCGGCCTCGCGCCGAACGCCGGAGCGCTCATCGCCTTCCGGGTCATCCAGGGCATTGGTGGCTCGATCACCCAGGCCCTAGGACCGGCCCTGGTTGTCACCGCCTTCCCGCCCGGCGAACGCGGCAAAGCCATCGGCTTCATCCTGTCGGCGGTATCGATCGGCCTCGTCAGCGGTCCCGTCGTGGGCGGTTTCATTCTGGGCTCGCTGGGATGGCCGTTCATCTTCCTGCTGAACGTCCCTATTGGCGTGGCGGCCATAGCCCTGGGCGCTCGAATCCTGCCCGAGGGAGCGCAAGGCACCGGCGGCCGCTTCGACTTGCGCGGAGCCGCCCTGCTCACAATCGGTCTGACCCTCCTGGTCGTCGGCCTGAATCGGATCCAGACGCTCGGCATTGCGTCACCCGTTGTCATCGTGCTGGTCGTTACGGGCATCGCGCTGCTGCTGACGTTCGGCTGGTGGCAAACCCGTACGCGCTGGCCGACGATCGAGCCAGCCATGTTTCACGTGCCGGATTTCACCGCCGCGATGTTGGCCGGCTACCTGGCGTTCGCCGGCGCGGCCACCCAGATCCTGTTGCTGCCCTTCTACCTCCAGCGCGTGCTGGAACTTCCGGTCCAGCAGGTCGGCCTCCTCATGGTTACGGTCCCAGCCCTCATGGGACTCCTCGGCACGCCCTCGGGAATGTTGGCCGACCGGACCAGCTCCCGTACCGTCGGCGCGCTTGGCATAGGCCTCGTCGCGGTCGGGCTGTGGCTGCTGACCACGCTCGCGGCCGACACGGCGCCGTGGGCCGTGGTTCCACGACTGGCCGTCATCGGCATCGGCATGGCCTTGTTCAACAGCGGCAACGCCAGCATGCTCATGGGCTCGGCCGCCGCCGAGCACCGCAACCAGGCCAGCGCCGTCCTGGCCCTAGCCCGCAACATGGCCCAAGCCACGGGTCAGGCGCTTTGGGGCACGATTTGGGCGTCTATCGTCGTGCTGCAACTCGGGGTAGCCGGACCGGACGTCGCTGCCGGCCCGGACACAGTCAACGCCTTTCGCATCGTTTTCGGCGCTGCTGGCGTGGTCGTTCTGCTGGGAGTGTTGGTGACCCTGGCGCCGCTCTCTGGCCCAAAGTCTGCGCGCTAGGAGAGTCGACGCAGGTCAATCACCTGGGCCTCGTCCGTCGGTTCCAGCGTGGCGGACGGTGCTGCACCCGGACGCAGCGGATCTGGCGATCCGTCCGGTCCAACTCCGCGCAGCCGTTGTAGCAACGCAATACCCTTGCGCGTGTCGCTGGCAATGCGCGCCGGAACCTGGGTCCGCAGCCGTCGCCGAAAGCGCCAGTATGTGAAGTCCTTCCAGTCAGCCCAGTGAAGTCGTCCGACGTCGGAAAGCCCGCGCTCGGCCCGGTAGCTCGCCAGCAATTCGTGAAGTGTCGCGCCATAAACAACCGGATTCACATCGATCGAGGTCCGATCAAGCGGATGGGCCTTGGACCCTTCGAGCTCCACGGCGTGCACGACGGCCTCCTCCACGTCAATGCCGTAGAAGTGGTTCAGATATGCGCGATAGCGGGCTTCGCCCAGGGCGCTGGCAAACACATGGCTGGGCACGTAGATAGGCGGACGTCCATGAAACCGTAGCTCGTTCCGTTCGGACCGGGGCACGGCATCACGTCGTGTCGCGGCGATGCGATCGATCAAGAGCACGAGATCCAAGGCCTCACGCGCAATGAGATAGGTGAAACGACGCCCCTGGTGAGTTTCCGCCGCCAGCCGCCACTGGCCGCACGCGCGCAGTGCCGCCAGGAACCAGTGCGAACCAGCTTCGAGCTCAGCATCGAAGCGACTAATGGGATCGGGTGGCGGGTGGGGTAACTCGTCGGACGAATTGACGACCGGATCCAGCGGCTGCTTGGACTGTACGTTCACCTTGGTGCGCTTGAAGTCATGCGTACCATGCACGCCAATCCTAGACCGTGATTGGCGGCGAGATACGTATGCGATATCGGGTCCACTGTGACGGCGCCAGTCGCGGCAATCCGGGCGAGGCCGCTGCCGGGGTTGTCATCTGCGATAGATTCGGCGCGATCGCCGGACGCATTGCACTTCGCCTGGGTGTGCTAACCAACAACCAGGCGGAATACCAAGCCGTACTGGCCGGCATGCGGTTGGTTGAGCAGCTTCAGCCCAGCGAAATCGAGTTTCGGCTCGACAGCGAGTTGGCGGTGCAACAGCTGTCTGGGGCTTGGAAGATCAAGAATGCTGCTCTTCGCGATCTAGCCACCCGGGTTCACGCGGCCGCCCCCAAGAACGTGCCTGTGAGATACGTGCACGTGGCGCGGTCTGAGAATTCGTTGGCCGACCGGCTAGCAAACTGGGCTCTCGACCGCACCTCGCCCGACATTCCGAACGAGTTCTAGGCCCTACAGCACTTGACGAGTCGGTCATCCGCCTACGGCCATGGTGGGGGTAGGTGGATTGTTGTTGACACGCGGTGGGGAATATGCTTCACTTCTGAGGCCAAATAACCACGAACGTGGTGATTGGTGGGTTGTAGTGGGGAACAAAGGGGTAGGCTTCGGCCGAATAGCGGTGCATGGCCAGCTTCAAGGGGACCTATGTCCACCAGATGGACGCCAAGGCACGCCTTGCGTTTCCCAGCCGACTTCGCGCCCAGATTCCCGAGGGGGGAACCTTGACCGTCAGCGCCGAGGATTGCCTCACGTTTTACCCGGCGGGCCTATGGAGCGACGTAGAGCGCGAATTGGCCACGCTGGATCCCCTCAATCCCGACGCACGCGATACGAAACGACAGATATTCGGATCCGCCGAGGACGTGTCCTTCGACAAGCAAGGTCGGATTCCGATTCCCGTCCACCTGCGCGACCACGCCGGACTGACCAAGGAAGTGGTCGTCATGGGTGTGGGTGACGTGATTGAACTATGGGACGCAACGGCCTGGCAGAAGCGGCATGTGCGCATCGTCGCCGATGCGTCCGACATCATGCGGCGCGCCCGCGGAGGCGTACCGCTCACTACCTAGGGTGTTCTGTGTGGGGCGCGGCGCCTCCCCCGCGCCCCACACACACCGAATCTCGTGATCCCAGGCGCTGGTCGGCATCAGCCGGTGATGCAAGACGCCATCGTCGATGCGCTACGGCCGTGTCTTGGCGGGTTGATCGTGGATGGAACGGCCGGGCACGGCGGCCACACCCAAGCCTTACTGGAGGCGGGCGCCGAGCGGGTTCTGGCCATCGATCTGGACCCGGACGCGGTTCGCTGGCTCTCCATACGGTTTCAGGACGAATCGCGGGTTCAGCCGTTGCACGCCAGCTATTCCGATTTATCGCAAGCCATCGGCGCCGAACGCGCGGCGGGCGTCCTGCTGGACCTCGGCGTGTCGTCCAGACAGTTGGAGACGCCGGCGCGTGGTTTTTCGTTTCGGCTGGAAGGTCCGCTGGACATGAGGTTTGACTCGACAGCCGGTGCGCCGGCCGGGCAGCTGGTAAACCGCCTCCCCGAGGCTGATCTGGCCGCCCTGATTCGAGAGTACGGCGAGGAACGGCGGTCCCGCGCGATCGCGCGTCGAATCGTCGCAAGTCGTCCTATCGAAACCACCACCGAACTCGCCCGCGTTGTCGCGCGAGCGTTTCCCGGACGACGTCGTCGTCATCCCGCCACGAGGACGTTTCAGGCGTTTCGTATCGCTACGAATGACGAGCTTCAGGTGCTGCGCGAAGGTCTGGCCGGTACGCGTCTAGCGCTTCGTGCCGACGGCCGGCTCGCGGTAATCGCCTTTCATAGCCTTGAAGACCGGATTGTCAAGCAGACATTTCGCCGGTGGGCACAAGAGGGTCTCGGCGAAGTGCTGACACGGCGGCCGCTTCGGCCCAACCGGTCCGAAACGCAGCGAAACCCCCGCGCGCGCAGCGCCCGGCTGCGTGTGTTTGTCGCGTTCCGGAGCAACTGATGGCCCTTCGACAAGAACCGTTGCTGCGCGATTCAGTCTGGCCGGCCCGAATCGCGCGAAGACTTCCAACGGCGATTCCTCTGTCGCGCCTGGTTCTTGTCGTCATCATCGCCGCGTTCGTACTGGCCATGGTCTGGGTACAGCAAACGCAGACTCTGGTTCGGCTCGGCGGCGAGATTCAGCGTTTGGAGCGTCAGCTCGAGACGGTCGAACTCGAGCGGCAACGAATCCTGGCCGAGTTGGCTGAGCGCAATGACCTTTCCAGGGTCCAGCGAATCGCGTTTACGGAACTCGATATGCGCCAGACTCGAAAGCCCGTCTTCACAAGGGCTCAGCCGCTTCCGCCCGGTGTCTCATTTGACCTCCCACTGTGGGCCGCTCCGACACAGCGGCTGCTCGAGCCGCCATGGTGGGAAGCCGTAGTTCGGGAAATCAGTGCACATACGTCGCGACTCGCCGAGTAGCCCCAAGTTGGCGAACGAAGCTGGAGAGCCGCCCGACCCCACGCGGCGGCTCATTGTCATGCTGGGCGGGGCCGTGGCTGCAGCCGGCGTCCTTGGCTGGCGTCTCTACGACTGGCATGTCCAACAGTCAGCCGAACTCACGGCCCGCGGGGCTAGCGCGCTACTCACGCGAAGCGAGATAAACCCGAGGCGCGGCAGCATTTATGACCGTGACGATGCCGTCCTGGCTATCAGCCGAGGTGCCGTACGGGTGGTAGGCGATCCGCTTGCCATCCACGAGACGTCCGATTCATTTGAGATCGCCGATCGGCTTAGTGCACTGCTGGACCTGGACGCAGCCAGCGTGGCCGAACGCCTCGGTAATCCAAGTCTTCGCTACACGGAAATCGCACGGGGTCTCGTTGGCGAGCCGGCAAAGGCCGTCGAAGCCGCGATTCTCGACGGCCAACTGCCGGGTGTTCGACTAGATCCCGATCGAGTTCGCGTCTATCCCAATCGAACACTGGCCGCACATGTCGTGGGCTTCGTTGGCGAAGGAACGGCGCGTCCTGGCGAAGTGGTGGGACAAGCCGGAGTGGAAGCCTGGTATAACGATGTGCTGGGCGGACAATCCGGACTTGTGAGTTCGGACATTGATCGACTTGGCCGACGGATCCCAATTGGCCGGTACGCGCTTCAACCGCCTCGCCACGGCGCACACGTCGTATTGTCGATTGATCGGACGATCCAGCACATCGCCGAGCAGGAGCTCGAGGCCGCGATCGAGCAGTTCGGCGCGACGGCAGGCACCATTCTCATCACCAATCCGCGGACTGGTGAAGTGCTGGGGCTTGCCAACAGGCCAACCTACGACCCAGGTCGCGTTCACTCCTATCGTGAGTTCGGCCCCGAGTTTGCCAACCGCGCGTGCAGCCTGATCTATGAACCGGGGAGCACGTTCAAGCTGATTACGATGGCAGCGGGACTCGACATCGGAGCGATTCGACCCGACACCACCCACAATCTGCCGGGAACCGTCAACTACTTCGGGCAGGAGTTCAAGAACTGGGACGAGCGCACGTACCCGGCGCAGACGATGGTCAGCGTGCTGCAGCACTCCAGCAACACTGGCACGATTTTCGTCGCGGACACCATCGGCGCCGACAACTTCTACGAATACATCGAACGCTTCGGCTTCGGCACCCGAACCGGAGTTGACCTGGCCGGCGAGGTCCCGGGCATCGTCCGACGCCGAGGTGACCAGGGCTGGTTTCTTCCTGACCTTGCCTCGAATTCGTTCGGCCAGGGGATATCGGTCACACCACTACAACTAGCGACCGCCGTCGGGGCCATTGCGAACGATGGGGTGATGATGCGACCCCATGTGGCGCGCGCCGTCACCCAGGCGGGCGGACGCCGCGAGACGATTGAGTCGCAGCCGATTCGACGAGTGATTTCGCGCGAGACAGCCCTGACACTCATCAAGATGATGGAAGCGGCGGAATCCGGCGTGCTGAATAACCTGGCCCGTATTCCCGGATACCGAACCGCCGGCAAGACTGGGACGTCGGAGATTGCCTCGAGCGGTCGATTTCTCGAAGACACATCGATTGCGTCCTACGTGGGATTCGGCCCATTGGAATTGCCCCGCGTACTGGCCCTGGTGGTCATCGAACGGCCGCAGGAAGCGTTCTTCGGCGCCCACGTCGCTTCGCCCACATTCGCCCGTGTGATGAGCCGAGTCTTTGCTCACCTTCGAGTACCCCCGCGAACCGGGCCGGCATGAGTTCGCGAACCGGCCAGTGGCTGGCAGGGCGGCTACCAAACTGGCCTTCGCGCGACCCATACCTGCTGCTGCTGTCGTTCGTCTTGCCGCTCGGGGGTGTCGTGCTGGTGGCCAGCGCCCGGGTGCCAGTGGTCCTGGGCGCAGATTCGGTATTTGAACGTGTGTCGGTCCAGCAGATGGTGCTGGCAGCCGTGGGCGTCGCGCTGGCGTTGACGCTTAGTGCAGTGAATTACCAGCGCTATGCGCGAATTGCGCCAGTTGCGTTGGTGGGCATGCTCATTGCCCTTGTCGGTGTGCTGTTTGTCGAAGACGCCACCAGCCTGTTTGCGGCCCGCCGCTGGTATCGCGTGGGCGATTTGACCGTGCAGCCAAGCGAGTTTGCGAAGGTCGCCATGGTGGTCATGCTGGCCGCGATGGCCCAGCAGTTCGGAGGCCGAATCCGCGAACTGCGGGTTTCTATCCTGTACATGGGCGGCGTCGTGGCTCTGGTCGTAATCCCGATTGTGTTGGAACCCGACTTGGGCGCCGCCATAACCATTGCGTTCGTCGGCTTCGTAATGATCTTTGCCGCAGGCGCCCGACTATGGCACCTGCTCTTGGGCTTCGCGTCGTTGGTTCCCGTCGCGTTTGTGTCCGTGACCCAAAACTCCTATCAGCGCGAGCGTCTCTTGACGTATCTCAGTGGAGACCCGGATATCAATCGAACCGGCTACCAGGCGGCGCAGGCGCAGATCGCCATGGGATCGGGGGGCATCACCGGTCGTGGGCTCGGCCTGGGAACGCAGAAGTTCCGGCTGCCCATCCCAGATTCCGACGCGGTATTCGCGGTCCTTGGCGAGGAGTTTGGGCTCGTGGGCACCGGGCTAGTGCTGGTGTTGTTTCTCGCGCTCTTCGTTCGCGGGATTCAGATTGCGGCTGCCACCGAGGACGTGTTTGGCCGGTTGTTGGCTATCGGAATCGTGACGCAATTGTGTTTCCAGGCCTTCGTAAACATGGCGGTCGTAACGGGCCTGACACCGGTGACGGGCATCACCTTGCCGTTCATCAGTCGCGGGGGCTCGTCACTTCTGGCCTCGATGATCCTGATGGGCATCCTGATGAATGTGGCCCGCCAATCCGATCTGGGACGAAGCACGTGAGGCTTGTGCTGGTCGGCGGCGGCACGGCCGGTCACATTTTTCCCACGATCGCCGTCGCCCGGCAGTTGTCCGCGCTGTCTGGGCCTGCGGTTGAACTCAGGGTCGTCTGCGGATCCCGGGATCTCGATCGCGTGCTGTATCGGGATGTCGATCTCGATGTCGTTCCGCTGCCGGCCCGTGGAATCGTCGGTGTTGACTGGTGGCGATTGCCGTGGCGTGGCTGGCTGCTCATCCAGTCACTCCTTCTGGTCTGGCGCGACTTCAGCCGGCGGCCTCCGGACGCGGTGGTCGCGAGTGGCGGCTACGTCAGCGCCCCCGTGCTGCTCGTTAGCTGGTTGCGGCGCATTCCAGCGGTGATCTTCTCAGGTGATGCCGCTCTTGGATGGGCCACGCGTGTTATGGCCCCCCTGGCATCGGTCGCCACGATTGCATTCGAGGAAGCTCGCGGTCAGATCTGGCGTACGCCGGTCGAACTGGTGGGGTACCCGATTCGCGGCACCTTTTCGTCACCCGATGCGTCAGCCGGTCGCACAGCGCTTGGTGTTCCCACGACCGACCCCCTGATTCTCGTGATGGGCGGGAGCCAGGGCTCCCATGTCATCAACGAGGCGCTGCGCGCAGACCTGTCGTGTCTCCTTGAGAAAGCCCAGATTGTTCATGTCAGCGGTCAACGCGACTATCAAGCCCTCGCGGCCGCACGCGACCAACTGCCCGCTCCACAGCGCGGACGCTACCGCCTCCACGAATTTATTCACAGCGGATTCGCCAACCTACTGGCCGCAGCAGACGTCGTCGTGAGTCGGGCCGGCGCCACCTCAGTCGCCGAGTTGAGCGCGGTGGGCGCGCCTGCTGTACTCATTCCGGGACAGTTTGGGGCAGGGCATCAGGTTGCAACTGCCACAGCTATGGCGACGGCCGGTGCCGCGGTGATGCTCTCTGAGTCGGACCTGAAATCCGGTCACTTGGGCCGGACGCTGCTCAATCTGCTGAACGATCGAAGCCGGTTGGTCCGCTTGAGCGAGGCCACGCGGTCACGTGGACGGCCGCGGGCGGCCAGACAGATCGCCCGGATTGCCCTTGGGCTGGCGAGCCGGGACTCGACGGTCGACGGATGATGTCGCCACAGGTCACGGACCCCAGCGTGCGCCACGTCCATATTGTGGGCATCGGCGGCAAGGGAATGAGTGCGATCGGCGCGGCGTTGCTGGATTTGGGCAAGACCGTGAGCGGCAGCGACTTGAAACACTCGACACAATCGGCACGACTGGAGAGCCGCGGCGCCCAGATCGCCTTAGGGCATCGCTCTGAGAACATCGGCGACGCCGACATCGTCATTCACTCATCGGCGATACCTGTGGACAATCCTGAGCTCGTGACCGCTCGAGCCCAGGGAACCGCCGTTGGTACGCGAGCTGAAGCCGTGGCAGCCCTGTTCAACACTCGCTGCGGGATCGCTGTCGCGGGAACCCACGGCAAGACCACCACATCAGCGCTGATTGCGACGATCTTGCAACGCGCGGGTCTGGCGCCCTCGTTTCTCATTGGCGCCGACGTTCCGTCGCTTGGCGGAGCCAACGGGCGGATAGGAGTAGGGTCGTGGATGGTGCTGGAGGCGGATGAATTCGACGACGCATTCCTCGCCTATAGGCCCCGGATCACCGCTCTGACGCACCTGGAACCCGACCACCTGGACCACTTCGGCACCGTCGACCGAATGGTCTCTACGTTCGAGCAGTTTGTCGACCAGTTGCCCGCCGATTCCGCGCTTGTCGCCCGCTGCGACGTACCTCTGCTGCGGCGCGTGGCTGAGCGGCATCCAGGGGCAATTGCGTGGTTTGGACCAGAAGGCGACTGGCAGATTGAGCACTACGCCCCGGGCGCGCCAGGACCAACCCTCGACGTGCGAGGCCCGGGAGGACACCTGAGGCTCAGCCTGCCAATCCCCGGGCGCCATAACGCCTTGAACGCGTTGGCCGCAATGGCCACAGCGAACTTGGCCGGGATTGAAGGGTCCGAAGCCGCGCGAGCGCTGGAGCGCTACGCCGGCGCCGAACGCCGGCTAGAGCTTCGGACCAACAGCCAGGGCATAGCCGTCTTTGAGGATTACGCCCACCACCCAACCGCCGTGCGCGCGAGCCTGCAAGCCGTGCGCGAACTTGAGCCGCAGCGAGTGCTCGCGGTGTACCAACCGCTCTTGGCGTCGCGGACGCGAGACTTATTTGACGACTTCCTCGACGCCTTTGGAGATGCCGATCAGGTGTTTCTGGCGGACGTCTACTCGCCGCCAGGACGCGAAACGGCCATCGGCATCAATTCACGAGACCTGGCTCAGGCAATACGCCACCCAAACGCCCGAGCGCTTCCCAGTCTCGATGAGATTGCCGAACGAGTTCTCGAAGAGGCACGTGCCGGTGACATAGTCCTGGTCATGGGCCCGGAGTCCGTGACTCCGCTGGCCGATCACTTGGTAACGCGCCTGAAACAAGCAACGGTCAAATGAGCGCGGATGCGAGATTCCCTTCGACGCTCCGCGTTCGCGCGCACGAGCCCATGAAGCGCCACACATCCTTTGGCGTGGGGGGCCCGGCCGACCTGTGGGTTGAAGTGCGCAGCCTGCCTGCACTGCGCCTGGCCCTGGAGACCGCGAATCGCCTGGGGATTCCTCGAACTGTCATGGGGCACGGCACCAACACCCTCGTAGCCGACGCTGGGATCGACGGCCTGGTGATCTACAACCGCTATCAGGATTTCAACGCGCACCCGGCCAACGATTTCGTGCGGGTTGCATCGGGCCACAGCATGGCGCGCCTCGCCGGGCGATGCGCGCGCGTGGGTCTTGCGGGCTTGTCGTTCGCGATCGGCGTCCCGGGCACCGTGGGCGGCGCCATCTACGGCAACGCGGGAGCGTTCGGATCCGACGTTGCCGCCGTTCTGACGTCCGCCCGCGTGTGGCGATGTGGTCACGAAAGTGAAGTCCCGGCGTCGGACTTTGGCTTTGGGTATCGGCAAAGCAGCCTGCACGACGACGACAAAGAACCCGTAGTGCTGGCGGCCAGCTTTCGCGTCCAACCTGCCGATCCTGCCGTGCTTCGCCGCGAGTTGCTGGCCTTGGCGCGACGGCGACGCGCCACCCAGCCTCTCGGACAAAACGCGGGATCGTTCTTCATGAATCCGGATGGCGATTACGCAGGACGGTTGATTGAGGCGGCCGGCCTCAAGGGCCACGAGCTCGGCGGGGCGTTTGTTTCGCCTATCCACGCAAACTTCCTCTCGGCCAGACCCGGCGCGACGGCTACGGACGTTCTGGACCTGGCCATTGCAGTGCGTGAACGCGTGGCCCAGGCAAGCGGCGTCCGGCTCACACCCGAAGTAAGGCTCCTGGGCCGCTGGAACAGTCACGCGCGGGCGTTGTTCAAATGACCGACCAACGCGGAGGACTCTTTACCAAGGCGTTGTCGCTGGTTATCGCCATGATCTCGTCAGGTGTCCTCATCTGGTTTCTCAATTCGCCCGTATTTGACGTTAGAAACGTCGCCGTACACCGGGCGGATTCTTCGCCGCCTCCAGCGGTCGATCCGGCCAGCATCGAGGCCGCCACTCGTCCCCTGATTGGCGAGAACGTGTTTCGCATCGACAGCAACGCGCTGCGGCGGCAAATCCGGAATCTTCCGGGAGTGGCCGACGCAACGGTTCGGGTAGGGATCGACGGCCGGGCTACGGTGACGGTCGCCTACGAGGCACCGGTGGCAAACTGGGTGGCAAACGGTCAGAGCTTTCTGGTCAATGCGTCAGGCGAGGTCCTGGCGGAGCAGTTCGAGCCAAAGGTGCCGCTCACGATCGAGGACGACTCGTCGGCTCGTCTGGTGCCGGGCGACGTGGTGAGCGTGGGTGCGCTAATAGCCGCGCATCAACTACAGAGCAATTTGCCGCTGCTCCGGGTCATACCCAGCCACATTCGCTATTCAGCCGGCCAGCTGACCGTGGTTGACCACGCTGGGCGGGAGCTCGGTTTTGGTGATACGTCGCAACTCGACGCAAAGCTCGTCGCGCTGCATGCCGTGCTTGAGCAAGCAAACCGCTTGGGCGAGCGAATCGCGAGCGTGGACCTCCGTCCGATCGAACGACCCACCTACCGCACGGTGGACGCGCCGCCGCTCGCCACAGGCCGGAATCCTCGGGCGCCGTAGCTGTGTTATGTAAACTGTCACTTTTCGTGCACTCCGTTTGGCCAAGGAAGGGAGCATGAGCCGCAAACGGATATTCGTCGGACTGGACGTCGGAACGACCAAGACCTGCGCCGTGATTGGGCAGGAATACCGAGGCGCGCAATTGCATGTCCTTGGCGTCGGCACCGCGCCTTCGTACGGTCTCAAGGGCGGGCAGGTCGTTGACGTCGTGCTAACCGTTAAGGCCATTGACGAAGCAATACATCGCGCCGAGAAGGCCGCGCGAGCGCGCTCGTCGCACGTCGTTACTGGAATCGCCGGCGGCCACCTCCAGTCTCACAGCCAGCGTGGCGAAGTTCGCTTGCCGTCCGGTGAGCGCGAGGTGCGCGAACGCCATGTCGGGGCGGTCGTCCGCGGAGCGACCATGTTGAGCCTTGCCGAAGACCGGGAGGTCGTGGCGGTCATACCCAAGACGTTTGCAACCGACCACCTCACCGACGTGCTCGATCCGCGTGGACTCACCGCGCGCCGGCTTGCCGTCGAAGCTCACGTCATCACCGGAGCCACAAACGCCATGGCGAACTTGGAGCACTGCGTGAGCCAGGCGGGCCTGTCAACGCAGGGCCGCGTGCTGCAGCCTCTCGCCTCGGCACGCGCTTGCCTGATGCCCGAGCAGCGGCGCGAGGGTGTGGTGCTAATCGACATTGGCGGTGGAACAACCGATGTTGCCCTATTCGTCGATGATGCGTGCTGGCACATTGCCGTAATCCCGATTGGAGGCGCGCTGGTCACGGCCGACATTGCCCGAGGGCTCCGGTTACCAACCAAAGTCGCCGAAGCAGTGAAAGTCGAACATGGCAGCGTCGGATGGCCCGTCGACGAAGACGATGCAACCGTCGCCGTCCCGGGGTTCGACCACGGCGCGCCGGTGGCCGTTCGCCGCCGCGATCTTGCCGAGGTCATCACGGCAAGAGTGGAGGAGTTGCTGCACCTCGTACGTGATGAAATCACGCGCAGCGGGTATTACGACATACTGCCGGCGGGCGCCGTGCTCACAGGCGGCGGTTCCCGTCTGACTGGCATCAAGGACTTGGCCAGCACGGTCCTGGACATGCCGGTCGCCACGGGACGACCGCGAGCACTCTGGGGTCTGGGCGATAACCTTCGAGCACCAGAATTCAGCACCGGTGTCGGCCTTCTGCTCTCGGCCGCCGCGGCTGAAGAAGCAGACGGCTGGGTGACCGCCACGAGCCTCCGGCACCGTGGCGTCTTGGACAGGCTGGGTGGATGGATGCGTTCGGTCGTCTCGCCAACTGTCAGGTGAAAGGCGAGTTGCGGTGATTCAGTTTGGGCATAATGGCGTTACAGTTGTGGCGCCGCACCGAGAGCAGTCTGGCCGTCCAATGTTGGCGCGCCTGGGAAGGGTGAGTGGACATGGCCGAAAGTGATGGCCGCGGTGGAAGTCGAATCACGCGGCTGACGGGCGCCGATGGCGAGCCGCATTCGGCACCGGCAGGTCGCGTATCAAGGCAGCCGGTCGGCGGCGACTCGTTAGCGGAACTCAAGGTCGTTGGCATCGGTGGTGGCGGCAGCAACGCCGTCGATCGCATGATCGACGAGCATGTGCAAGGCGTCGAGTTCATCGCCGTCAACACGGACGCGCAGGCGCTGGTGCGCTCAAGTGCGCCCACACGGATTCGCGTTGGCGACAAGGCCACCCGCGGACTTGGCTCAGGCGGCCAACCGTCCCTTGGCCAGAAAGCCGCCGAAGAGTCCTTGGATGAGATACGCGAAGCCGTGGAAGGCGCCGACATGGTCTTCATTGCCGCCGGCATGGGCGGCGGTACCGGCACCGGCGGTGCACCCGTTGTTGCCGACGTCGCCCGCGAAACGGGTGCGCTCACGGTCGGTGTCGTGACTCGACCGTTTGATTTCGAAGGCAGCACGCGGGCTCGTTACGCCGAGGAAGGTATTCGAAACCTGCAGGAGCGCGTCGACACTCTTGTGATGATCCCCAACCAGCAACTCTTGGCGGTCGCCGACCCGAAGATGTCGGTCACCGAAGCCTTTGCTTTGGCCGACGACGTACTGCGCCAGGGTATCCAGGGCGTATCCGACCTGATAACTCAGCCAGGCCTTATCAACCTCGACTTCAACGACGTGCGTGCCGTCATGACCGAATCCGGCACAGCCTTGATGGCCATTGGCGAGGCCCAGGGTGAAGACCGAGCAACCGAAGCGATTCAGCAAGCCCTCAACAGCCCGCTGCTCAATGTGTCGGTGGACGGCGCGCGCGGGGTGCTTCTGAACTTCACCGGTGGCCCGGACATGACCCTACACGAAGTCAACGAAGCCGCCGACATCGTGGCCAAGGCGGCCGAGCCGAATGCCAACATCATCTTCGGGACGGTAATCGACGAGGCCATGGAGGGTCGTCTCCAGGTCACGGTCATCGCGACCGGCTTCCAGACCGGCAGCGCAGAGGCGCGCCCGACCAGACGCCGCACCTCGCGACACTCAAGTAGCCCCGTGGTTCGCGAGCTTGATTTCTCGAGCCGTTCGCGCGAATCGAGCGAAGTGGATATCCCAGCCTTCCTTCGTCGCCGCTCGGAAGGGCGCTAACCCAAAGTCTCGCCGGCCCATGACACTGGCCGATGCCGCGGGCAGGGTCACCGCGAATGTGGCGGCCGTCCGCAGACAGATCACCAAAGTCTGCCTGGAAACCGGCCGCTCGCCGGATTCGGTGACACTGGTGGCCGTCTGCAAGACATTCGACGCCACAACGGTGCGTTTGGGCCTAGCCGCGGGGCTAACGGATTTCGGCGAAAATCGGGTACAGGAAGCGCAGGCCAAGATCCCTCAGGTCGGTGGCGGGCGCTGGCACCTCGTGGGACACCTGCAGCGCAATAAGGCCCGCGCGGCAACGCAACTGTTTTCGCTCATCCACTCGGTGGATTCGGTGCGCCTGGCCCGCCGCCTCGAAGCCGTGCGGAACGGCCAACCCTGCGACGTGCTGATCCAGGTCAACCTCACAGGCGCGCAGACGCAGGGCGGCATCGAGCCTGCCGAACTATTGCCGCTGGCATCGGTCCTCGACCGCGAAACGGACCTGACGCTGCGCGGCCTGATGACCATTGGACCGATGGGTCCGGATCGGGCAACCAGCCGCACCTGTTTTCGCCGGCTGCGCCAACTACGCGACTCCCTGCGAGGCAGCCTGCCCAACCAGCCGATCGCCGAACTCTCCATGGGCATGACGGACGACCTCGACGCGGCGCTGATGGAAGGCGCCACGATCGTGCGCGTCGGACGCGCTATCTTTGGCACGCGTTCCCCGACTCCAGGTCCCTGACACATCGTGCTCCCGGCACTCGTTCAACTTCTCGATTGGCTGGTGACGATCATCGTCTTTGCCATCATCGGTCGCGCCATTCTCTCGTGGTTCGTCCGCGACCCGTCCCATCCGATCATGCGACTACTCATCGACGTGACTGAGCCGGTTCTCGGTCCAATTCGCCGGGCGCTACCGCAATCCTGGATGATCGACCTCTCGCCGCTGATCGCAATTCTGGTCATTCAGGTGCTCTGGAGCCTTGTGCGTTCACTCGCCCTCGGGTGAGCATGCGATGACAGAGCCTCCACATGCCGACCACAATTCGACTCCGCGTCCGAGCAACGCCGCGAGCACAATCCACGGTCCTCAGGCGTCGAGCTGACGGGTCACTCGCCGCCCGAATCGCCGTGCCGCCCAGCGACGGCCGTGCGAACCGCGCGTTGATGGATTTGCTGGCAAAGTCGTTGGACCTGCCGCGGCGCGCAATCAGCATGGAACGCGACAAGCGCGCTCGCGACAAGCGAATCGCCGTCACGACCGACAATCCGACCGCGGTACAAGCGGCTGTCAATCGCCTGCAGGCCGCCGGATGATCCAGCGTCCGAGGGGAACCGCCGACCGCCTGCCGGATGTGGCGCCCGCGTGGCGCTTGGTGTCCGAGACCTTTCAGCGCCAGTGCGAACTGCGCGGCTTCGCCCCGATCAGTACGCCAACGATTGAGCGTACTGAACTGTTTTCTCGTACCACCGGCGATGCAACGGACCTTGCGCAGAAGGAGATGTACAGCTTCCAGGATCGGGGTGGCGACTCACTGACGCTGCGGTCCGAAGGCACGGCCCCCGTCGTCCGCGCGTACGTTCAGAACGGCCTGCATAACCTGCCGCAGCCCGTGAAGCTCTACTACGTCACCTCGATTTTTCGTTACGACCGCCCGCAGGCCGGACGTTATCGGGAACACCACCAGATTGGCGCCGAAGCGCTCGGGGACCCCAGTCCGGCGGTGGACGCCGAGGTGATTGACCTGCTCTGGTCCACCTATCGGGCCCTGGGAATCGATGACCTGCGGCTTGAGTTGAATTCGCTCGGAGACCCGGACACCCGACCCGCCTACCGGCAGGCGCTCGTGGACTACTTCACGCCCCTGGCCGACCGACTGGATTCCGAGAGCCGCGAGCGCCTCACAACTAACCCGCTGCGTATCCTCGATGCAAAGAACCCGGCGGTCGCCGACCTGAGCAAAGGCGCGCCGCAGTCGCTGGACTACCTGGACGAACCTGCGCTCGACCACTTTGAAGAGTTGAAGGAACTGCTAGAGGCCCTCGATATCTCTTACACGATCAACCACCGGCTCGTGCGTGGTCTGGACTACTACAACCGCACGGTGTTCGAGTTCGTTCCGCCCGATGCTGGATCGCAGAGCACCGTGGGAGGTGGTGGGCGCTATGACTACCTAGCTGAAATGATTGGAGCGAGCCACGTGCCCGGTGTTGGCTTTGGCAGCGGCATCGAGCGCGTGCTGCTCAACCTCGAGCGCTGCGGCACGACCGCGGGAGATTCTCGAACCATTGGCGCCTATGTCGCTCCGCTGTCGGATGTTGCCGTCGCGCACGCCATGCGCCTGGCTCGCCAGCTTCGTCAAGCGGGCGTCGCCGTCGAGTGCGGCTTCCGCGCGACCAGTCCGCGCTCGCACCTGCGCCGCGCCAGCCGATCGCAGGCGCGCCTCGCGATCCTGATCGGCGCACGCGAGCTGGAACGGGGCGTTGTAGCGCTCAAGCCGCTCAACGGCGCCGCTCAAGTAGAGGTGCGTCACTGCGACGCCGTACGTCGGATACAGGAAATCCTGGCGGGCGACCCGTGATCGCCGTCGTCGATTATGGTGCGGGCAATATCCATAGCGTGGCGCGGGCGCTCAAGCGCGTGGGCGCAGCATTTGACGTCACGGCCGAACCAGCCGCCGTGGCCGCTGCCGATGCAGTCATTCTGCCCGGCGTGGGCGCTGCGGCGGACACGATGCGCGGTCTGCGCTATGCGCGCGTGGACGATCCGGTTGTTGCCGCCATCGCACGCGGCGTCCCCTACCTGGGAATCTGCATGGGACTCCAGGTCCTGTTTGATCGCAGCGAAGAGGACGACGACACACCGTGCCTCGGCGTGCTTCCGGGCGATGTCGTCCGCTTTCCTGAAGGCTTGGAAGTTCCACACATGGGTTGGAATCAAGTGCGGCAGGTTGAGAACTCTCCGCTGTTCGCGGGTGTGCCGCAGGACGCCAACTTCTATTTCGTGCACTCCTACTTTGCTCGGCCTTCGGATCCCGCCCGCGTATCCGGCACTACCGACTACGGGCTGGAATTCACGAGTGTCGTACGTCGCGACCACCTCTACGCCACCCAGTTTCACCCTGAGAAGAGTGGTCTTGTGGGACTTCGAATCTACGCGAACTTCATTCGTCTGGCCGGCCAGACGCCGGCCCCAGAGTTCGACTGACACATGGATATCTATGCCGCCATCGACATACGCGGAGGTAAGTGCGTCAACCTCATCCAGGGCGACTTTGCTCGCGAGACCATGTTTTACGAAGATCCACGCGAGGCCGCTCGCTCCTTCTTGGACAGCGGGACTGATTGGCTCCACATAGTGGATCTCGACGCCGCGCGCAGCGCGGCGCGCGCCCACGCTGCGCTCATAAGCGAAATCATCCACCTCGCGGGACCCGTTCCCGTGCAGGTCGGCGGCGGAATCCGAGACCTAGAGGCCGTTCGCGAAGTACTCAAAGCCGGCGCGGCCCGAGTCGTGATTGGCACCGCCGCCGTGCGCAATCCGGGCCTTGTCCCTGCCGCCGTCGAGGCCTTCCCAGGTCGCATTGCCGTTGGCGTCGATGCGCGCAACGGCCAAGTCGCAATCGAAGCGTGGGCTGAAGACAGCTCGATGACAGCAACGGATCTGGCCGCGACCGCCGCGAAGACGGGCGCGGCGGCGATCGTTTTCACGGACGTGAACCGCGACGGCATGCTGGCGCAGCCGAACTTCGAAGGCACCGCGGCGTTGGTTTGCCGCCATGGCCGACAGTTGGACGTCATCGCGTCCGGCGGGGTGCACAGCCCGGCCGACGTCGCGCAGCTCGCCGAAATCGGAGCCGCCGGGGTGATCATTGGACGGGCGCTGTACACCGGAGCCGTCACGCTGGCCGACGCGCGACGCGCTGCTCGGACCTGACCAATGCTCACGCGCCGCGTGATTCCGTGCCTGGACGTGAAGAATGGACGCAACGTCCGCGGCGTTCGATTCTCCGCCGACGTCGACGCCGGAGATCCGGTCGAACTGGCGGCCCGCTACGACCGCGAGGGCGCCGACGAGCTCGTCTTTTACGACATCACCGCATCGGCCGAGGGCCGCAACATCATGGTCGACCTCGTGGAGCGCGTGGCCTCGCAGGTCTTCATTCCGCTTTCGGTCGGCGGAGGCGTCCGAACGATCGACGATATGTATCTGATGCTGCGCAGCGGCGCCGAGAAGGTATCGATCAACAGCGCAGCCCACCGCGATCCTGACCTGATTCGAGCCTGTGCCGACAGGTTCGGATCTCAGTGCGTCGTGCTCTCAATCGACGCGCTGCGCGATCCGGAAAGCGACCCACCGCGCTGGACGATCTACCTAAACGGCGGGCGCGTTCGCACCGAACTCGATGCCGTAGAGACCGCCCAACGCGGACAAGACCTCGGTGCCGGCGAGATCGTCCTGAACAGCATCGATGCAGACGGAACGCGCGAAGGCTACGACGTCGAGTTTCTACGCGCCGTCACCGAGAGCGTATCGATTCCAGTCGTCGCCTCCGGCGGGGCGGGATCGTTGGAGCACCTGCGGGATGCGGTAACGCTCGGGAATGCCCACGCCGTCTTGGCAGCGTCAATATTTCACTTTGAGGTTTACAGCGTGCGCGAGGCGAAGGAGTTCATGGCCGCATCGGGCATCCCGATGCGGCTGGACCCCTACCGATAGCCCGAGGCTGTCACGGCAGGTTCCACGCGCAGACCATAAACCCCGCCGCTCAAGGCCAACATCCCGCCGGTGAGCTTTCGAAGACCTGCCAAGCGATTGAATCCGCACCCTGGCCGTAGCCGCCTACGACTTATGTCGGCGTCTCGGCTATTCGTCCTCGGCCGAGCCGCGAATCAGAGAGTAGATCCAGTAGAGGAGTCCGATGATGAGACCTCCAAAAGAGACCCCGATCACGAGATAGAAAACAACTGTCTGCATTCCGGACTTCCTCCAGTTCGGCCCGTGCATAAGGGCTGGGCTGGCTCGGACGTACCGGCCCTGCCCACACGTCAGACGGGGCCGCGCCCGAGATTATGCCTAACATCTCCCATTCGCGCATACCGCCACGCCACGCCGCCGACCGGAAGCGACGTTGAAGAAGCCCCGACCTACGTTACGGGGCGGTTGGGTGACGGCTCGTGACTTGAGCCACGCGCCTCCGGAGCGAGAACCCGGGAGTCCGGCGCCGCATGCACGTGGGTGCGCACCTTGCCCAGCACAACCACGCTGAGCAAGAAGTAGAGCCCCATGAGAGCAAACACTGCGCGGAATCCATAGCCCGGCGCAATCTGGTTCACCACGTCGAGCGCGATTCCGGCCGAGAGCGTTGCCAATGCGTCCCCACCGGCGGTAGCGACGTTGGTCAGCCCCATGTAGAGCCCTGCCGCGCGCGCATCTGGAACAAGATCAATCGCCGCGGCCCAGTCCGCGGCCGTGAACAGACCGAGCCCGACTCCCAGGAGGGTGGCAAACGCAACAACCTGGACGAAATCCTGCGCGAATACCAGGAGGACAGCCGAGCCCAAGCCTAGGCACGAACCAGCGGCCACCAGCCGCAACCGGCCGAATCGGTCAGACGCCCAACCCGCCGGGATGCTTGTGAGCACCGCCAGGATCAACACCGTGCCCAGCACGATCGTGGTCTTGCCTTCTGGACTGTCGTCGCCGAGGCCCTGGCGAAAGAAGAGCTGGAGGAAATTGTCCATCGACTGCAATCCCATGAAGAACAGCAGGCGCGATCCCATGAGCCAGATAAACGCCCGCCTTCCCCGAAGTTCCCGAACGCGGCGTCGCACCTCCTTCCAGACAGGGCCGTACGATTCCGGAGGTGGCGGCGGCGACTCCTTCACGAAGACCCAAGTCATCAACGACATGGCCGCCAGCACGATGGCAATCGTCAGCAAGGCCAGGAGCACCTGACCCTCGGCCAGAAATTGCCCGGCGACCGCGGCGCCGAGAATCGTGCCGATGAGATTCGCAATGCCAAAGAAACCCGACGCCCTGCCCCGGGCAGACGCTGGTACCTGGTCGGGAATCACGCCCTGGTAAGGCCCGTGGGCAATATTTCCGCCGACCTGCACGCCGACTACGGCGAGAAACAGCAACCAGTAGTACGGCGACAGACCAATGACCACTAGGAATGGAATGACGACGAGCACGCCGGCGAGCATGAACGGACGACGCCGACCGATCCCGAACTGGGCCCGGTCGCTGACCGCACCCGCAAACGGCTGCACCACAATCGCGATGGCCAGACCCACGAACACGACCGCGCCAATGGCCGTGCCCTGAACATCCGATCCCACCATGTCGGGAATCACGCCGGGGAGAATCTGGATGTTGATGGCCCCCCACATGAACGAAAGGCCGACCCAGAACAGGCTGATGCGTGTGAAGAACCAGCCAGTTGGCCGCGCCGTGGGGGTCTGAGAATCCGGGCTCATGGCATCGAGGCTCGGCGCGGGCCGCGAAGTGCTGTCAGGCCGTCGCTGCCTGCTGTCGAGAACACTTGCAGTCCCCAGCCGCCTGACGGTCAAGGCTAGCCGAGGGCTCTCCTAGAAACCAGCCGCACGCCCGCGCAATCCGCTTGCTTAGCTGACGACCATGTCTGGTGACCGCTTCATCGGAAGCCGAAGTTTGCGGTCCGCACTCATATAGACTTCGCCCACTATCACTCTAGAGATCGCCCGTGCCTGCCAACCCCATCACGTTCCTCGTCCTCGGGACCGGCCGCATGGCCCACCGTCACGCGGCTGCATTGGCCAAGATCCGCGCGCAGCCAGAGATCGTCGACGGCGAAGATGTCCCTGTACTTCTCGGCGTATATGGCCGCACGCCCGAGCGTCTGCGCGAGATCTTCCACGCGTACAACGCCGACTTCTCCAGCGACCATCTGGAAGGCTCCGTCGGGCGATTCGACGTGGACGTGGTCGACAACTGCCTCGTTAACCGGCTGCACTTTGACCCGCTGATGCAGGCCATCGGCGACGGCAAGCACGTATTCACGGACAAGCCCCTCGGCGCCACACTGGAAGAGTCCGAGGAGCTTCTGGCGGCCGCTACGGCGGCCGGCGTCCGCCACGGCATCATCCAGAACATGCGGTTCCAGGGCGGACCGCAGGCGGCCAGGGCCATTCTGGAATCGGGCGACCTGGGCGACGTGTTTCATGCGCGCGTGGTGTTTGGCTACTTCGTCCCGCCGCTAGTGGCCAACCGGCCGCCCTGGTTTTTCAAGCACGAAGAGTCCGCGGGCGGCGTGGTGCATGACATGATGGCGCACTTCTACGACCTCCTTGGCTGGCTGGTGGGCCCCATTGCCAGCACGCACTGCCTGACGTTCGAGGGCATCACCGATCGCGAGGACCCGGAGTCTGGGCCATTTCACAGCGATGTCGAGGACTCCTGCGCGGTCAACCTGCGCTTCGAAAACGGCGCCATTGGCCAGGTCTTTTCGAGTTGGGTGCGCCGCCGCCACGAAGACGTGCCGACCATTGAGATCGACTGCAGTCGCGGCGGACTCCTCGTCACAGCCAACCGCTGCTGGGTGCAACGCGGCCACGGTCCGCTCTTCTCCTACGACCCGGCCGCCGAGCAAGGCGATCCCCTGGACGGCTGGGACACGGTCCCGACGGTCGCCGTCGACCCGTTCGAAGTTCAGCTCCGCGCCTTTGTACGCAGCGTCGCCACCGGCGCCGGATACTCTCCGGACTGGAACGAGGCGCTACGCACCCACCGCTGGGTCGAGGCGGCCTACGAGTCGGCCGTCAGTGGTCGCGAGGTCTCCATCGCACAGGATTAGACGTGCCTCCGGCGGCCTCAACCTTGCTTTGGAACGAGCTCGACGAGATCACCCGGAAGTACAACGCCGCCGCGCGTGACCACACCCAGCATCCCGCGGCGTCCTCGCAGGTCTTCTTGGAGCCCCGGACGCACGATGTCCATCTTGTAACAGGGCGCGCACGGATGCGAGATCAACACCTCGGCGTCGACGCCGAATCGGAGCCGGTCGCCTTCGGCAAGGTTGGCAACGTCCACACCGCGGGTGGCAATGTTCTCGCGGATGTCTCCCGCCCGTAGCTGAAATCGGTCCAGCGTCTCGACATCCATCACCAGGATCTGGTTTCGCTTCTCGGGTCGCGCGTGCCGGTCGCCTTCAATACCAAGTCCCTCAATCAGGTTGAGGCTGGACATCTCTTCATTGCGACCTGGCTTCGGCGACACTCGAACCCAGGCCACGTGCGGTGGCAGGCTCACAGGGAGTCGAGAATCCGTATCAGGGCGGCGTGCGCTTCGCGCCACACGTCCGCGCGATCACGCCCACGGCCAGCGTCGGTACCCGACAGGTGGGGTTCAAGCGATAAGTAGGCCACCTGCTTGGGATCGGCCGCGCCCAGCACATCGGCCAGTTGACCGTCGCCGGCGCCTGCGGGCGCCCAGTCGGCGATCTCGGTGTCATAGTCCTTCACATGGACCATTCGCGTTGCCGCGGCAAGTACGGGCCACCCCTCGTCATACGGGCGTACACCAGCCCGCACAAAGTTGCCCGGATCGAAGCACATGCTGATCGGTGCGCCCTCCAGCGCGAGGAACTCGGCGCAGGCGGCGGGCGTGTCGTCGTACAGATCGTGTTCGTTCTCCAGACTTAGCGTGAGGCTCGGATCGAGTGAAGCCAAGTGCTCGGCAACGCGCTGGAACCTGCCGAGCGCCGCTGGGCGGTCAGCAGGCAGCGGCTCGCCTTGCACCGGCTGAAACCCGAAAACCCGAATGTACGACGCATCCAGGACCTGAGCCGCGCGCACCGCGCCTTCGAGCTGCCGAAACTGCGCCTGCAGGTCGGAATCCAACGGCGCCTTGCCGACCGGTGAGCCGATCTGCGAACAGCCCATCCCGTGGTCGTCCAGCATCCGACGCATGACTTGAAGGTCAGCGTCCGACATTTCGACGATGTTCTTCGTATCGCCGCCCGGCAGCTGGATTCGGCGCGGCTCCAGCGCGTCGACGCCAAGGTCGGACATGACGCCAAGTTGCACCGACAGTTCGTCGGAGATTTCGTCGCCGAATCCGGATACCCTGAAGCGCATGCATGCATTGTTGCATCGAATCGTCGGCACTGCGACGCGGTCCGCAGCAGGAGGAAGCTGACGTGCCGGCGATAATCGGCGTGACCTCGGGCGACGCCTTTAGCGAGCGCTCAGCCGAAGGTGTGCCGAATCGGCCTCATGCCGCGCTGAAGCAGGACTATTTGGATGCAGTCGCAGGCGCAGCCGCGATTCCGATCGTTATCGCTCCTGAGGCGACGGCGGCCACCGACGCGGTTGTGTCCCGCATCGACGGTCTTGTGCTCGTCGGCGGCATAGATGTGCACCCCGCCAACTACGGAGAATCAGTGCTGAACGCCACCGTTCATCCGGGCCCGGAGCGCGACGCGCTGGAACTGGCCCTGTTGCAATCCGCGTTCAAGCACGACCTGCCGATTCTGGCCATCTGCCGGGGTCACCAGGTTCTCAACGTTGCCCGCGGCGGATCGCTCTGGCAGGACCTTCCGACCCAGCGACCCGATGGCTTGCGCCACAGCCAGCGTGGCGATCCGCACTCGCCCGGCCACACGCTCTCCGTGGCAGACGGATCCCTGCTTCGCCAAATCGTCGGCTCCGAGCACCTGGAGGCAAACTCGTTTCATCATCAGGCGATACGCGAACTCGGTCGGGGGCTGCGACCAACGGCGTGGAGCTCCGACGGCCTGATTGAAGCCGTCGAGGATCCAACCCACCGATTCGTGCTGGGGGTGCAGTGGCACCC
This sequence comes from Chloroflexota bacterium, assembly GCA_022820025.1. Lineage (GTDB taxonomy): Bacteria > Chloroflexota > UBA11872 > UBA11872 > UBA11872 > UBA11872. The sequence goes on along the minus strand of JAJEGF010000066.1, from coordinate 24,135 downwards.
GGAGGAAATGTTGGACGCCGCCCCCCACCGCGCACTCTTCGCCTCGTTCGTGCAAGCGTCAGAAGAGCGAGCCCGGGATTCGGGCTGACACCCGTCTACAATATGCGCAGGCCGAGGTGGCGGAATCTGGTAGACGCGCTAGCTTGAGGTGCTAGTGGCCTTCGGGCTGTGCGGGTTCGAGTCCCGCCCTCGGCACCCGCAGTTCTTGTCGCGCGCGAGTCAACGACCGATTGAATGCAAGGCTCGTAGAAAGCACTGCAAGGAAACATGCGCAATGCCACCGAATCCGGCGCCGTCCTTCAGAGCCCAATGCAGTCGGCCGGCAGGTGCGCGAACTCAAGTGGTGCGCAGGACGCAGCGCAGCGGTGACAGAGCCGTGAGGCTAGCCACCACAAGAAGCTTCGCCCGCGGTCGGAATGTCCGTCGCCTCATCGTCCTTACGTCAGCAATTGCGGCCATCGCGCTGCTCGCCTGGCAGTCGACCGGCGCAGCTCTTGGGGCTGCACCGCGTGTCTCGGTGATAAGGATCGACGGGACCATCGATTCACTTACTGCCGGGCACATCGAACGGACGCTTGATCAGGCGCACAACGACGCCGCCACGCTCTTCGTCATTCAACTGGACACACCAGGCGGTCGACTTGACTCCACGCGTGAAATCGTGGAGCACATGCTCGAATCGGAGATTCCAATCGCGGTCTACGTATCGCCAGCCGGCGCCAGGGCTGCTTCAGCTGGAACTTTCGTATTGGCCGCCGCCCATGTTGCCGTGATGGCTCCGGGGACGAGCGTAGGGGCGGCCACTCCAGTTGGCACAGGAGGCGCCGACCTCCCCGTGACCCTCTCGCGCAAAGTCAGTGAAGGTACGCAAGCCTTCATTCGGAGCATCGCGCAGGTCCGCAATCGCAACGCTTCCGCCTTGGAAGCCACCGTGTCCAAGGCCCTGGCGTATTCGGCCCAGGAAGCAGTTGAGCAGGACATCGCCGATCTGATCGTTCCCGATATGAACTCGATGCTCGAGCAGTTACATGGACGTACCGTCGAAACCGCGGCGGGCCAGGTGGTCATCTCGTCCGTGGGTGGGGATGTCACCAGGGTTGATCGAACTCTGATCGAACGTGCCCTTGACATCCTCGCGAACCCCAATGTCGTTCTCGCATTGTTTCTCATCGGAGGTCTCGCTGTTCTTGTTGAAGTTTCCGCTCCCGGGATGCTGGCGCCCGGGATCGCAGGTGCAATCGCGCTCGCCCTGGCATTCGTCGGCTTCTTCAGTCTGCCTGGCAGTTGGGGCGGATTGCTGCTTATCGCGGTAGCGCTGGGCCTCTTCTACGCCGAGGCAGCGGCGCCTGGATTCAGCCTCTTTGGCGCCGGTGGGCTGGTTGCGCTTGTCCTTGGCTCGGTCTTCCTCTTCGGAGACACCTCGGGTCCGTCGGACTTTCCGGAGCCGAGCTACATGGTGAGCCCAATCATGATCGCGGTCGCCGCCGGGCTCACGGCCGTAACCTGGGTCCTGTTCATTCGGTTTGTAAGGGTCGAGGGTGGAACGTCAAGCGGATTCCAGACAGAGGACGAGTCACAGTTGGAGGGGGCGTGGGGTGTGGCACTCTCCGATCTTGAGCCGTCCGGGCGAGTCAGAATAGCGAGCAAGGAGTGGGCGGCTTCAACCGATCCGGGCGTCTCAATTCGTAAAGGCGACGAAGTCCGAGTCACCGGCGTTTACGGACAAGTGCTCAAAGTTGAACGCCTGCTTCAGGAACGCAAGCGGTAAGTCGGGCATACTTGAAGCCTAGAGCGGAATGACAGGAGTCAACCCATGGCTGGCTTTCACACGGTAGGCCCAAATCACGCGTTAATCGTCTCTGGCGGAAGTGCGCAGCCCAAACTGAAGGTCGGCGGCCGAATGTTCGTGCTGCCGATCTTGCAGAAAGCGCAAATCATCTCGCTGGAGGTAATGACCCTCCAGGTCAACACCGCCAGGGTCTATACCAAGGAAGGTGTATCGGTTTCCGTTGACGGTGTGGCTCAGGTGAAAGTCGGGCGCAGCGAGGAAGCCATTCGCACCGCCGCCGAGCAGTTCTTGGGCAAGACCGCGACGCAAATCGCCGAAGTCGCCCTGCAAACCCTAGAAGGTCAGCAACGCGCCATCCTGGGCACGATGACAGTTGAAGACATTTACCGCGACCGTGTGGCGTTTGCGGAGCAAGTCCGCGACGTAGCGGCAACCGACATGACCAACATGGGGTTAGAAATCGTCAGCTTCTCGATCCGCGACATTCAGGATGAGCAGGGCTACCTGGAAGCCCTCGGCGTGCGGAGGACCGCAGAGGTCAAGCGGGACGCCGCGATCGGTGAGGCCCAGGCCGAACGCGACGCTGGTATCAAGGAGGCCGGGGCCGATCAGCAACGGCAGGCTGCGCGCTTCCAGGCCGACACGTCGATCGCCGAGTCCGAGCGAGATTTCCAAACTCAGAAAGCCGCCTACGACCAGCAAGTCAACGCCCGGCGGGCCGAGGCCGAGCTGGCTTACGCACTTCAGGAAGCCAAGACTCGACAGCAGATCCGCGGCGAGGAACTTCAGATCGACGTTGTCGAACGCCAGAAGCAGATCGAAGTCCAGCAGCAGGAGATCATTCGGCGAGAGCGCGAACTGGACGCGACGGTCCGGCGCCCGGCCGAGGCCGAACGCGACCAGTTGGAACTGCTCGCCGAAGGTAACCGGCGGCGCATTAGGGTCGAGTCGGAAGCCGAGCGGTACAAGCTGGAGACAGTCGCCGAAGGCGAGCGCTCTCGGATCATCGCCGAGGCCCAGGCCGGCGCCGAGTCCATCAGGCTGCGAGGCCAGGCGGACGCCGACGCCATCAGGGCGCGAGGTGAAGCCGAAGCCGACGCGATCAGAGCCCAGGGTCTCGCCGAGGCCCAGGCCATGAACAAGAAGGCCGACGCCTGGAAGGAGTACGGCCAGGCGGCCATGATCCAACAGCTGTTTGACTCGCTGCCGGACGTTGCGGGAGCAGTGGCGCAGCCGCTGGCCAAGACTGACAGCATCGTAGTGATCAGCAACGGCGGCGACGGCAACTCAGGCGCTGGGGCCAGCAAGGTCACGCAGGACGTTTCGTCCACGATTGCGCAGCTTCCCGCGCTTGTGCAGTCGCTGACAGGCGTCGATCTGATCAGTTCACTGAAGAACCTGCCAGGCATCGTGTCGGACGAGTCGCCTCAGAACGGCGCTGTCGAGCAGGAGGAAGTGGCGCCCGAAGACAGGGAATAGCCGAAGGTCGCAATTGACGGCAGGTACGGGGCACCGAGTCCCCTCCGCCGCGTGGCGTCCTAGGGCTGGTCGAGTTCGCCGTCGAGCACCTGGCGCCCGGCTCCGAAAGGGCGTTCCGGGTCACCCGGCGGATCTGGCAGCCCCTCCCGGCCCCCTGGCTGACTTCGACGCCCGCGGCGACGGCATTCTCGAAACGACTCTACTCGAAGCGTTCGCGCAGCCCCAATGGCCGCCGCCGGTCGATCAGGTCTCGAATGATTGGCTAGCGCCTGGTTGTCCGGAGTGACGCCACGTCTCGTAGGGCATCGGGCAGGTTCATCGTGTTACGACGCGCCGTACATTCGAGACGGGTCAGCGACACAGTGCTCACCACGGTGAGTTTCGACGGTGTGACCGTAGCTGAGCCGAGTGACCACACCCTCCTGCCGGAGGAATCCGTCGACGTCTGCTTCGAAGAGTTCTCGCGCCTTGTGCATCAGGTCGTGGCCGCCGAGGAGTCGGGCGACCGCGTTTCCGACCTCGCCGATCCGAACGAGGCCGACACCTTCCATGCGCTGACCGAGCCGGTTGAAGTCGCTGCCCGGATGCCCGGGCAGCGGCGGGCAGCCGGCGCTGACGAGTGGCGCGAGCGAGCCGTCGGCACAGCGCATCCTGGTCTCGATTCGAACGGGCTTCCGATAGGGAACCTCCAGTTCAACCTCGCAGAGGTGGACTGCCGTGAGGTTCTGATAGGGGACGCCGAGCAGCAGGTACTGTCCGTCGCGGTCGAGGATCTGCCGCATGGGACTGTCGGCGTCCCACGCCGACTCACCGCCAGAATTCACAATGGTCTCCGCAAGCGGACCTATAGCGGCGATGCTGTGCTGGAGGTGAATGCTGCGCAGCGCCCGCGGGTGCCGCCGGCCAGCTTCCGAAATCGCACCCATGAGCGACGGGGTACGAAGCGGATCGAACACGAATCCCCGCTCTCGGGCTATCGGATAGGTGAAGGTGGGGACCACCAGCGTTCCTTCCGATCCCAGCGTCTCCAGCAACGCGTCCACCACCGTCAAGGCGCCGCCGGGAACTTGACCCATGCTGCGCAGGGAACTATGAACCATAAGCAGGCCGCCCCGCGGCACGCCGAGGCGGCGGAGAGCGCTCACGAGTGCGACGCGATCAAGCGGCTTGGTGTATCCCCGACGGTCAGCCCTGATCATCGATTCGCAGCCAGCGCGGGTCCGCCACGGCATCGGGTTCCTCGACCTGTAGCCCAGCCAGATTAGCCGCATCTTCGCGACGATTGGCGGCAAGGTCAGCGAAGAACAAGACGCGATTGCTCGGGACGACATACGGGGGTGACTTGACGAGCACCAGTTGCGATTAGGTCAGCCAGCAAGAGCTCGTGCGGCGCGTCTGACAATGGGGCGAAGTGAGTCGCCGGTCTCGGATACCCAGTCGACGATGCGGCAGGCGAGGCGTGCACGGATGGCGGCGTGGGCCGGGTCGGCGATGAGGTTTGTCATTTCGTGTGGATCGGCTTGCAGGTCGTATAGCTCTGAGTCGTCGAGCAGGAACAGGTTGAGCTTCCAGCGGTCGGTGCAGACAGTCTTGATGAATTGGTGCTGGTCTTCGAAGTGGGAGTAGAACTCGGCAAAGACCTCCTCACGCGGACCCGGTGAATCCAATGTCCAGGCACCGGCGAAGCTGTGGCCTTCGCCGGGGTCAACTGTGACTTCACAGAGCTCTCCGAGAGTGCTGAGCAGATCGATCGTGCTGAAGAGCATGTCGCTGACCCGACCGCCGTCGATCCGTCCGGGCCAGTGCACGATGAAGGGGATGCCGAGGGACTCCTCGTACATGGAAGGGCCCTTCTCGATCATGCGGTGCGCGCCCAGGCTCTCGCCGTGATCGGAGAGGACGACCACGATGGTGTCGTCGGCCAGCCCCTCGGATTGCAGGTAATCGAGCATGCGGCCTACCTCTGTGTCCACGTGCGCCACCAGCCCGTGGTAGTGGGCAATCAGGCGACGCCAGTCGGCGTCCGTCATGTTGCGGACCCACTGGTGCTGGACGGATTCGCGCAGGGTGCGGGGCTTGGTGGAGAGGTCGTCGGCCAACGAAACCGGCAGGTCAACCTCGTCCGGAGACACCAGGTCGGGGAAGTCGCCGGGCGAAATGATTGGCGGATGCGGGTCTTTGATGGAGCAGCAGAAGACCCAGGGACGGTCGTCGCGGGAGTCCAGGAACTCGATGGCCCGATCGACGGCCCATGAGGTACGGGCGTGCTCGACGGGGATGGTGGACGCGCCGGACGGGAATACGCCGCTGGCCAGCGAGCCGGAGGCGCTGTAGCGGCGGTGCTCGCGGTGGAAGGTGTCGGCCAGGCCGTGACGTTCGAGGTGCCGGACGTAGAAGTCTCGGCCGTTCTTCCAATAGCGGTAGGTGCGCCAAAAGTCGGTCCAGCCATGATGCGGGGTTTCGTCGTCGCCCATGTGCCAGGGGCCGGTGTAGCCCATGCGATAGCCGGCGGCCTTGAAGGCCTGCCCGAGCGAGGGCACTGACTCCGGCAGCGGCGTGCGATGGACCAGCGGGCCGATCTCGGCCTGCCAGTCCGCCGGGAACTCCGTCGAGTCGCCAACGCGGTAGACGCGATGCTGGTGGGGATAGCGTCCGGTGAACATCGACGCCCGCGCGGGGGCACATTGCGGCAGCGGCACGTAGGCGCGGGTGAGCCTGAGGCCATCGGCGGCCAGCCGGTCGAAGTATGGCGTGCGCGCGGCCCGGCAGCCGTAGGAGCCCAGGGCGCCACGTTGGAGCTGGTCCATGAGCACGATAAGAACGTTGGGGCGCGGTGCCGCCACGGTCCACTCCCGCGACCTGCAACTGCGGACGATTCAGCCTGCCAGACCCGAGAGCTTCGCGCGGGCAGCCAATGCGGGCAGGCCGCTAAAGGGTCCCGCAATCGTCGGCAATTCGCCGCATGGTCGGTGGCAAATCGCTAATCTTGAGTCTGTGACCACTCCAGGCCTATGGCTCGTCGTGGGTTCGCTGATCCTCGTTGAAGCCGCCATCATCGTTACCGCGCTGCGGATGCGGGTGCAGCCCCTCGCGGCGCGCAGCGTCGTTGGCGGGCGGCCCGCGGAAGTGGTTTGGACGCTGCTTCCGGCGCTACTGCTCGTTGCGCTGGTCGTGATGTCAATCGACGCCAGCTAGAGCCGAAGCCTCCCTTGAATTCGACCCGTCCAACGCCCTCGGTTCACGTGCGCCGTGCCGGCCAGTGGGCCGCCGCCGCGGCGATCCTGACCATTGGTTTGATTGCTTACGGGTCGTGGGTGCGGGTGTCGGGATCCGGCCTGGGATGTCCGGACTGGCCGCTGTGCGAAGGCGTGATAGTTCCTGAACTGGAGGGCGCCACCGCCATTGAGTTCGGCCATCGCGTCTTTGCCGGCGTGACCATGCTGGCCGTTGTACTGGCCACGTGGTACGCGGTTCGCGGCCGGGCCGCCGACCCGCTCACGCTGAAGCTGGTCGGCGGTGCGCTAGCGGCCATCCTGATCCAGGCCGTGCTGGGCGGCATTACCGTTCTCACGCATCTCCACGGCATGGTCCGGCTGGCCCACCTAGTCTTTTCAATGCTTACCCTAGCCCTGCTGACCGGCGGCGCACTGCGCGCCCTGGAAGTGCCCGGCGTGGAACTCCCCGGCGTACGCCGCACGCGGGCCGTGTTGGTTGCCACCGGGTTTGTGGTTCTGCTCGGGGGCACGATTGTGGGAAGAAACGCGAGCGCCAGCTGCCCGACACTGCCCTTCTGCGACGGCAACGTGAGCATGGAGGCCTTGAGCCTTCACATGCTGCACCGCATTGCCGCATCGGCGCTCGCGCTGACCATCTACCTCACGGCCTGGCAAGTCAGGAAGCGCGGGGGATCGCGGATGGCCGTACTGCTCAGCTATGGCGCTGTGCTGCTGGTTTCCGCGCAGATTGGCATTGGCGTCGCGTCCAAGGCCATCGGCTTGTATCCGGAACTGCGCGTCCTGCACCTGACGCTGGCGGCGCTGCTGTGGTGGGTGGTAGTCATCCACTTCGGCCTGGCGCTGAAGCACCGCAGCGGCTGATGGGAGCCCTGGCCCGCTACCTGTTCCCGCTGGCCAAGCCACGCATCGTCCTGCTGCTCGTCTTCGTCGCTGCCGCCGGTGCATGGAAGGCCGCCGGCGGTCTGCCTGAGCCCGCGACGATGCTTGCCGTGATCGTGGCCGTCGCCGTATCGGCCGCCGGGTCCAACCTGATCAACCAGGGACTCGAAGCCGACATCGACGCGCTTATGCGCCGAACGCGCGGGCGCGCGGTAGCTTCGCGTCGCGTCAGCGCGGTCGCCGTAATCGCCGCCGGCCTGGTCCTTGTCGCAGCGGCCGTCGTGACCCTGGCGGTCACGACAAACCTTGTCGCCGCAATCCTTACGCTGGCCGCGGCGGTGACTTACGTGCTCGTCTACACCGTGGTGCTAAAGCGCCGGTCCTGGAACAACATCGTGATCGGCGGCGCGGCCGGAGCCTTTCCGCCGCTGATTGGCGCGGCGGCGGTCTCGGGCCAGGTCGACGCACTCGGCCTCTACATGTTCGCCTTCATTTTCTTCTGGACACCGCCGCACTTCTGGACGCTCTCGCTGTTCCTGCGAGCCGACTACGCCGCGGCCAAAGTCCCAATGCTTGGAGCGGTCGCGAGCGCCCGCGACACGGGACTCCAGATCAAGCTGTACATCCTCTTGCTCACCGCGCTGGCATGGCTTCCGCTGGCGGCGGGCTACGGCGGGATCGCTTTCGGGTTGGCCGGCACGCTGCTGAGTGCCTACTGGCTCCGCGCCTCGTGGCCGCTGCGTAACGGCGCAAGCCCCGATCAGACGTTGGCTGCCTACAAGTTCTCCCTGCTCTACCTCGCCCTGGTGTTCCTGGTCCTGGCTGTCGAGCCGATGCTTCCGTGGTATGCGTAGCGTCTGGGGCAGCCGGGGACTCGCGGGAGTGGGCGCTCACGAATGTTCGACTCTCACGCGCCCGATAATGGCGACGACCGGAACGGCAGTTAGTACAACGGCCGCGGCCACCAAGAAGGGCGACCCTGCTGAGTCGGCGTACAGTCCTGCCAGCCGCCCGCTCCCGGCCGACCCCAAGGCAACGCCCAGCGAATACACCGCATAAAAGATGCCGAACGCCATGCCACGGCGCCCGGGGCCTGAGGCTTCGGTGACCAACGCGGTCGCCGCGGGGAAGACCAGCCCGTAGCCGAGGCCGAACACCGCCATGCCCGCCGCGACTAGGCCATAGCCCTCGGCGACGCCGAGCAAAGCCAAGCCTCCAGCGACACCGATCAGACCAACGAGCAGCGGGATAAAGCGACCGAAGCGATCGCTCGCACCACCAATTGGACTGGCCATGACGAGTATGGCCACCAAAGCAAAGATGGCGAAGCTGTAGCCGGACCGAGCGGCGGACTCCCCCTGGCCTTCCAGCACCAGCGGCAGGTGCGCGACGAGCACTCCAACGCCCACCGTCACGGCAAAGAGGGTGGCGTTGGCCGCGAGTATTAGTCGCCCCACGCGCGCCGCGGCCACGTTCACGCCCCGCTGCCGAACCCGCCGAGAAACCTTGTCCGGCAGTTGACGTGTCACGGCCACAAAGGCGACCAGCGTGAGTGACAGCACGGCCGCGTCGAGGAAGAACACCGAACTGGCGCCCCAGGCATCCCGCAGAATGCCAGCAACTGGCGGGCCGATCATGGCCGGAATGGCGATCATGGCCCCGGCGAGGCCCATGGCACGGCCTCGCTGATCCGAGGCCACCCAATCGCCGATGATGGAGAACGCCCCGGGTGTGAGCGCGGCCGCCCCGAGGCCATGGATCGCGCGAGCAATCAGAAGTTGCTCCGGTGACCGCACGAATGCGTAGCTGAGGACCGCGAGGGCCGTGATCGCCAGACCGAGGACGATAGGGCCGCGACGGCCCCATCGGTCCAGGACAAAGCCCGCGCCCAGGTTGCCGAACAGGTTCGTGATGGAGTAGGCCGCCACCACGATGCCGACGAGCGCCGCCGACGCCCCGAGGTTTCGGGCATGGGGCGCCATGGTCGGAAACTGCACGAAGAGATCAAAGAAGGCCGCGAACACGACCAGCCGCGCGGCCCAGATTGAGTGACGAGTTACGCCGTTCGAGGTAGTCGCTCCCGTGGACGCGGAAAGTCCAGATGCTATGACAATAGACCGTCGGCCAGCACCTCCAGGACGCCATCGTGTTCGCGAACGTCGTCGATCAGCCCGCGCTCAGTACCCTGAACCCAGCCCCTCCAATGAGGTTTGGTCTATTGGCTGACTGGGCCCCTTCGCACGAGCCGCCCGGCTACCAGTGCCCGTTCTGCGCCATCGCGGGCGGGGCGGAACCGGAGTTCACCGCGTGGCGCGAGGAGCAGGTGTTCGTGCTGATCGCGAAGCACTGGGATCCGGGAGGGCCGGGGCGGGCGCTGGTGATCCCAACGATTCACTACGAGAACATCTACGCGCTGCCGGACGATGTAGCTGGCGGGATTGCCCGCATGGTGCGACTTGTCGCCACGGCCATGCGAAGCGGCTATCCCTGCGACGGGGTTGCCGTCCGACAAAACAACGAGCCGGCCGGCGGCCAGGACGTGTGGCACCTGCACACGCACGTGGTTCCGAGGCATGACGACAGGCCGAATCCGGAATACCGGCATGAACTGGCGGAAGACGCCGAGCGCGCGCGTTACGCGGTTCTGCTGCGACGGAGCCTGGAAGCGCTCGTGTAGACGCCCCGCCCGTCACACGCAGGGCAGCCCCGGAGGTTTAAGGCCGTTCTGCCGCCTAGAGGATCTGGTCCAGGAACATCTTGGTTCGGTCTTCCTGGGGGTCGTTGAAGATCTGGTCGGGCGGGCCGAGTTCCACCAGGGCGCCCTCGTCGAAGAAGGCCATGCGGTCGGCGACTTCGCGGGCGAAGCCCATCTCATGAGTGACGCAGAGCATGGTCATGCCGGTGGCGGCCAACTCGCGCATGGCGTCCAGCACTTCCTTGATCATCTCGGGGTCGAGGGCCGAAGTGGGCTCGTCGAAGAGCATGATCTGCGGCTGCATGGCCAGCGCGCGAGCAATGGCGACGCGCTGCTGCTGGCCGCCTGAAAGTTCGGCGGGATACTTCCCCGCCTGCTCCGGAATGCCGACGCGTTCCAGGAGCTGCATCGCCAGGGCCTCGGCCTCGCTCCGGGGCAAATGCCGCACGCGCTGGGGCGCCAGCGTGATATTGCCCAGCACGGTGATGTGAGGAAACAGGTTGAACTGCTGGAAGACCATGCCGACCTCGCGACGGATGGCGTCCAGGTTGCGCACGTCGTTGGTCATCTCGATGCCGTCGATGACGATGCGGCCCTGCTGGTGTTCTTCGAGCCGGTTGATCATGCGGATAAAGGTGGACTTGCCGGAGCCGGATGGGCCGAAGATGACGACCACTTCGCCGCGCTTGACGCGCATGCTGACGTCGCGCACGGCGCAGAAGTCGCCGAACCACTTGTGGACGTTCTCGCAGACGACGATGTCATCGCGCTCTTCGAGCGGGCGGGCCAGGATTTCCGCCTTGTCCGCGGGGATATCGACGGCTGCGTGAACTCCGTTGGTTTCCGCCATGGCTGAACTCCTCCGCGGTCCGGGTTAGCGCCGACCGACGCCCAGGACGCCCTCGATGCGCCGGCTGATGAACGACATGCTGAAACAGAAAACCCAGAAGACCAGGGCAATGAAGAGGTAGACCTCGCGGCCGTTGTCGATGAACTCCTGGTTGCCCTGAACGCTGACGCGGCCCATCTCCACCAGGTCCAACATGCCGATGAAGTAGACGAGGCTGGTGTCCTTAAACAAGCTGATGAACTGGCCGACGATGGCGGGGATGATGTTGCGCAGGCCCTGGGGAAGCGTGATGAGGAGGGTGTTCTGCCAGTCGCGCAGCCCCAGGGCGCGGGCCGCCTCGGCCTGGCCCGGGTGCACCGCCGCCATGCCGCCGCGCACGTTCTCGGCCATGTAGGCCGACGAGAAGATCGTGATCGTGATGCCCGCCAGGTACACGCGGTCGATGTTCAGATCTTCTGGGAAGGTGAGCGGCAGGATGTGGCGGGACATGAAAAGCAGGGTGATGAGAGGTACCCCGCGAATCACTTCGATGAAGATCACGCAGGCGACCTTGAGGATGGGAAGGCTGCTGCGACGCCCCAGCGCCAATCCGACGCCGATGGGCAACGAGCAGACGATGCCGAAGAAGGCCAGCAGCAGATTGATCATCAGTCCGCCGAGATCCTGCGGATTGACCGGATCGAGCCCTGGCACGCCGGCGATGCCGAGGATCAGGATCATCGTGAGAACCAGGGCAACCAGCGCCGCGCTGATCATGCGCCTGGGCGTGGAGAAGATGGCGCCGCGCTCGAGGGCCGGGGCCAGCGTGCCGCCGGCGATGGCTTCCAGGCGCCCGGGGCTTGCGTCCGCGGGTCGGGGGGTCAGGACGTAGCCGAGGCCGATAGCTGGGAGATTGAGCAGCAGGAGGGCCCGATGCTCCGGCGCCATCTCATGCGGAAACACACCCACGAACAATATGACCGCGCCGAAGCCGAAGGCAAAGCGGCGCGCGGCGTTGGGCCAGGCCCGCCAGGACATGCCCAGCAGCACGCTGATCAGCAGCAGACAGATGCATAGCCGCCAATAGCCCTCGTAGGGATAGAGACCCACGATGTAGAGCGGTGCGCGGCTGATGATGACCGTCCAGTCGGCCTCCACAAAGACCCAACTGCCCAGGTTGAAGACGAACCAGGCCAGCACGACCGCCAACACAACCGTGACGACGCTGTTGCCCCGAGAGCTGAAGAGGTTCTGGCGCAGCCAGCCCTGGAGTCCGACGGTTGTGGCCGGGGGAAGCGGAGCGGGAGCGGCGCGCGCGGTCATGTCCAGGCCCTCACGCGCCCTTGAACCGGATCATGCGGTTGTAGAGGTTGCCGATGAGCGAGTAGAGCAGGCTCATGGACAGGTAGCTGAACATCACGATCATGAACAGCGAGATGGCCGGCGCGATCTGCGTCATCGTGTTGGCCACGCTGACCAGGTCCGGATAACCGATGGCGGCGGCCAGGCTGGAGTTCTTGGTCAGATTGAGGAACTGGCTGATCAGCGGCGGAATGATGACGCGCAACGCCTGGGGAAAGGTGACGTGCCGCAGCGTGAGCATTCCCGAGAGCCCAACCGACCGGGCCGCCTCGGTCTGTCCCTTTCCAACGGATTGAATGCCGGCTCGGACGATTTCGGCGATGAACGCCGAGGTGTAGACCACCAGCCCAACCAGCAGCGCCATGAAGCTGCCGCTCAGTTGCGCACCGCCTTGCAGACGTCCGAATCGCCCCTCGACTTGCGGGATGTCGATCGCCAGGGGCCCCAGGATCAGAAGTGCAACGAGGCTGAGCCCGATGGCGATGACAGCAGCCGCGAGCAGCGGATAGCTCTGTTGGCCGGTCTCGGTTTCACGCCGGTTCAGGCGACGGAAGGCGTACACCGCCAATGCGACGCCAATCGCGGTGATGAGCGCCCACGGCCAGAAACCATCCTGCGCCAGGAACCAGGGCATAAAAAAGCCGCTGTTGTTGATGTAGACGCTGTCGGCGATCACGTAGCCCTCCGCCACCTTGGGGAGGGTGAGCACGATGGTCAGCCAGAAGAGCAACTGCACGATAAGCGGGATATTGCGAAAGACCTCGATGTAGACGAGCGCTATTCGGCTTAGCAGCCAGTTGGGCGACAGACGTGCCACGCCGATGAGGATTCCGATGGCGGTGGCCAGGATGACGCCAAGCACCGAAGCCCTGATCGTGTTCAGGCCGGCCACCAGCAGGCCATACAGATACGAGTCGGACGGGTGATACGGAATCACCGCTTCGCCAATGGGTATCTGGGCAGCACGATTGAGGAAAGTGAAGCCAAAGGGGATGTCGCGCGCCTCGATCTCGCGAGCGACGTTGAGCAGAAACAGGGCAATCGTGGAGAGCACCACGACCGCGGAGACAATCTGCACAATCCAGCGCAGAGCGACCACGTTGCGCCAAATGGGGACACCTTGGACGTAGAGCAGTCGCGTCACGGCGCTGTGCAGTCACCCCCGTCGGTGTAAGCCCGCGTCAGCCTACTAGAAATGCCCTTAAACGTTTCAGGGGGACGCTTGCGCGTCCCCCTGAGACCGCGGCGAGCAAGCTCGCCGGTTGCCGCGATTAGCGCAGCGGCGGTGCGTAGATCTGACCGCCCTTGGGGCAGTCCGTGCACGGGGCGTTGGCCCAGAGCGCGTTGCGGCCGCCTTCGCGCGGGAGGTCGATGCCGCCCGGCCCGAGGTTGCGGTCGTAGATCTCACCGTAGTTGCCAACGGCGCCGAGAACGTCCTGCATGAAGGTCTCACTCAGGCCCAGTGTCTCCTGGCCGAAGCTGCCTTCGGTACCGAGCAGTCGCTTGGCCTTGACGTTGTCGCCGGCCGCTACCTGCGCGTAGTTCGCGCTGGTGATGCCGTATGCCTCGGCGTAGATCAGGCCGGACATGACGGTCTTGACGATGTCGAACCACTGCTCGTCACCGTGCGGAACCACCGGACCCAGCGGCTCCTCGGAAATGGTCTCCGGAAGGATCACGTGGTCCTGCGGGTTCGGCAGGGCGCTGCGGAGCGCGGCCAACTGCGAGCGGTCGTTCGTGAAGACATCGCACTGGCCTTCCTGGTAGGCCTCAAGCACCACGTCCGTGTCCTCGAACACCTGCGGGTTGTACTCCAGGTTGTTCTGACGGAAGAAGTCGGCCATGTTCAGCTCGGTCGTGGTTCCGGCGGTCACGCAGACCGCGGATCCACCCAACTCAAGAGCCGAGGAGACGCCCAGGTTCCTCGGAACCATGAAGCCCTGACCGTCGTAGAAGGTCGTGTGGACGTAGTTGCCCCACTGCGCGTCGCGGGAGGTTGTCCATGTGACGGTGCGGACCAGCAAGTCAACTTCACCAGACTGGATGGTCGGGCCGCGCTCGGCCGCGGTGATGTAGTTGATCTGGATCGCTTCGGGGTCACCCAGCACGGCCGTAGCAACGGCGCGGCAGAGGTCGATGTCAAAGCCGACGTTGCGGCCGGCCGCGTCCAGCGAACCATAACCCGGAACGTCATTTCGGCTGGCACAGATGAGGGTGCCGCGTTCCTTGACGGCCGCGAGACGGTTGACGACTACAGTCTCTTCCGCCTCTTCTTCTCCGCAGGCCGCGATTGCGGCGATGGCTAGCGCGAGGGCCACAACAACCAGCCCCAGCTTCAGATACTTTCTACTAAGCCGCCCCATACGATCCTCCACTCCAGCCGCGTGGCTGTCTCCTGCACACGGCTGGCGAGTGTGCCCGAAGCCTGTATGAAAGGCAATTCACGCTTGGTCGATCAGGTTTGGCGCCCGCACGGCGGGCGCCGCCTCACCCAGTCCGGCATGCCGAGGCTCAGCCGTCGATCACGCCTGCAAGTGCGCCCTTCTCGACCATGTTGTCCCAGTGCCCGCGGAACGTGGCGTTCCATTCGGACGTGCCCGCATGCACCATCATTTCCTCGAAGTGGTGGGGAAACACCACGACACCGTCGCAGCCGGCGCGCAGGGCCACGTCGGCGGCGATCCAGTTGCGAATGATGCCGCCCAGCACGTACGGCTGATTGGCGCGCCCGCGCACGACCTGGACGATGTCTCTGACGATGGCGCCGGCGTCGGCGCCCGAGTCGATCAGGGGGCCGACAAATGGGGCGATGTAGGTGGCGCCAACTTGCACGGCTGCCACGGCCTGACTGGCCGAAAACAGGGTGGTGACCATGGACTCGCGGCCCTCGGCCTTCATGCGGGCGATGGCTCGGAATCCCTTGCTGGTGCTGGGGATCTTCATCACGACGCGCTCGGACAGGGCCTGGAACGGGGCGGAGGCGTTGACGATGTCCTCGGTCGTGTCGCCGTCCACTTCCACAACCACCGGGCCAGCGTTGTCGAGCTCCAAATAGCGCTCGATCACGCCCAGCATCGGACCATAGGTGTCGACCAGACCGTCCAAAACGAGCGTGTTGGTCACGATGCCGACGGGGTTGAACTCGAGGTAATCGTTGATGACCTCAGGATCACCTTGAAACCAGATGCCCGCCTGTCCCGGATAGCCCTGCACCATCGGATTGACCTCCCCGCGTCAGCCACCCCGCATCCTACGTCTACAGCGCAGGGGCGCGCCTCGGGTCGCTAACCAACGCACGGTCCAGCGGCGGCGCGAAGCCCTGCCTCGGTGCAGCTAGCCCTTGGCGGCCGCGTCGTCGGGATGTCCGCTGAAGTCCGGGCCCGCATAGCCGGCCAGTTGCTCACGCGGCATGTAGTTGCCATAGCCGTGATAGACCCCGCGCGGCTGCGCGCACCAGCGCACGGCGTTGGCGATGACGTGCTGGACTTCGGCCTGGTGGTAGATGGGCAGGGTTTCGTGGCCGGGCCGGAAGTAGAAGATCTTGCCGTTGCCGCGCCGGAAGGTGCAGCCGCTGCGGAAGACCTCGCCGCCCTGGAACCAACTGATGAAGACGAGCTCGTCGGGCGGCGGAATGTCGAAGTGCTCGCCGTACATCTCGCACTGCGGGATCTCGAAGTACTCGCCCAGACCGGCCGCGATCGGGTGGGACGGATCGACTACCCAGATGCGCTCCCGCTCGTCGGCCTCGCGCCACTTCAGCCAGCAACTGGTGCCCATGAGGGACGAGAAGATCTTGGAGAGGTGGCCGGAGTGCAGGACCACCAACCCCATGCCTTCCCAGACCCGCGTGCGAATGCGCTCGACGATGGCGTCGTCCACCTCGCCGTGGGCCGTGTGACCCCACCAGGTCAGCACGTCGGTGGCCGCCAGCACCTCGTCCGTGAGCCCGTGTTCCGGCTCGTCCAGCGTGGCGGTGCGGACCTCCAGGTCGTCGTGCGTGGCTAGGGGCCCGGCGATCGCGCCGTGAATGCCATCCGGGTAGATCGCCGCAATTTTGGGGTTGCGCTGTTCGTGTCGGAATTCGTTCCAGACTGTGACGCGGATGGAATCAGCCATGAGGCGCGCTCCTGGGGAGTTCGAATGGCCGCCGTACAGTTCGCATCCTACGCGCCAGGCACCGAACGCGCGTGACCCTGCCGTCGTGCGCGACGAGCGCCGAACGCGCACAATCGGGACTGCACACGCAATGGAACCCATGCGCATGGCCGACCTCGCGCCCTCGAACGATGTATCCGTTGACCAGGCCGCCCTGGACGCCCTGGCTGAATTGGCGACGCCCACCGTCACGGCGGCGCTCGGCAAGCTCGGCTTCGACTTCACCTACGCGACGGGCATTAACCCGTTGGCCCCACCCGAGGCCGGCCGCATGGTGGGGCGCGCGCGCACGCTGCGGTTCATCCAGAAGCGCGAAGACCTGGTGAAGGCCCAGTACGCCGACCTGAAGAGCTCACCCCACCGCAGCGCCCTGGAATCGATCGAACCCGGCGAAATCATGGTCATCGACGCGCGCGGCTGCCTGGAAGCCGCCGTCGTGGGCGACATCTTCACCCGGCGCGTCCAGGCGCGCGGGGGACTCGGCATCGTGATCGATGGGGTCTGCCGCGACATCACGGCCATACGAGAAGTCGGCCTGCCGCTCTATGCGCGCGGGGTGCACGGGCAGGGCATCGACCGCCGCCTGATGTCCGTGGGCAGCCAGGAGCCGGTGCAGATTGCCGAGGTCGCCGTCATGCCCGGCGACATCGTCCTGGGCGACGGCGACGGCGTGGTCGTGATTCCGCCGCACGCCGTTGACGAGGTCATCGCGGAAGCCTCCACGCACGAGGAATTGGAAGTCTGGATCCGCGAAGAGATCAGCGCCGGCCGCGGCAGCCTGCACACCCACTATCCGCCAAACGCCGAGGTCCTGGCCGAGTTCGAGGAGTGGCTGCAAGCACAAGGCCGCGACCCGCTCGGACGCGAGTTTCGACTCTAGGAAGGCGCCGACTGACATGCGCATCACCGACATCGAGACCTTCGTCTGCAGCTACGCCTTCCCCGAGGCCGACCGCTGGTACGCCGGCGGGCGCGGAGAGCGCGAGCCGCTGGCCATGCACTTCAACGCCATCGTGTTGCGCGTGCATACCGACGAGGGCATCACCGGCCTGGGCGAGATCATGCCCTGGTCCGACATCGACACCCGGATTCGCGCGGTACGCGACGTCGTGCGGCCGCGGCTGGTGGGCCGCAGCCCCTTCGACGCCGACAAGCTGACGGTGTTTGGACCCGACCTCGACACCAACCTCGCCCTGGCCGCCGCCAACGTGGCCTGCTGGGACATCGTGGGCAAGGCCACGGATACGCCGGTCTTCCGGCTGTTGGACACGGAGGGCCTGGCTCAACCTCGCCTGCGCTGCTATGCCAGCGGCGGGGTGGGCTGGGCCTGGTTCGACCGGCCCGAGCAGCTGATCGAGGAGGCGCTCGAGCACCAGGCCAACGGCTTCACGGCCATGAAGCTGCGCATTGGAACCTCCTGGGCCCGTTCCCACGTCACGCCGGCCCGCTTCCTGGACCTGCTGGGCCGCCTGCGCCACGCCGTCGGTCCCGGTTTCGAATTGATGCTCGACGCGAATATGCGCTTCAGCCCCGACGAGGCGGACGAAGTGCTGGAACTGGCCCGCGGGCTCCGCGAGCTGGACTTCCGCTGGTTCGAAGACCCGATCATGCGCGCGGAAGACGACGCCTCCTACCGCGGCATCACCGCCGAAGCCACCGACGCCGACAGCGTCACCGTCTACCGGCGGCTACGGGAAGAATCCGGCGTCCCGATCTCAGGCGGCGAGACGACCTTCGATCCCCGCGTCGTGCGCCGCCTGATCGACAGCGACGCGCTGGACATCGTCAACCTCGACGTCACCTGGGTCGGCCTGGACCAGGCCCGCCGCTTCGCCCGCTGGCTGGAAGCGCGCGGCAAGCTCTGCATCCCCCACAGCTGGACCACCGGAATCTCCTTCGCCGCCACCGCCCACTTCGTCGCCGCCATCCCCAACCGCTACACGCTGGAATTCCAGATGATCAACAACAGGTTGATGGATGACCTGCTCATTGATCCCGTGCTGCCGGTCAACGGCTATGTAGACGTGCCCGAACGCCCGGGACTGGGGATCGAACTGAACGAGGCAGTGGCTGCCGAGAGGTTTCAGCGGATCGAAGGAGACATCCTGACGAATCTATGAGGAGCCGTTCGTAGCCAGCGCCCAACTGTCAGTCGTTCAGATAGCGAGCAAAAGAATCTCCATCACGCCAGCACTCGGAGAAGCTAGCTGTTGGAGTCACCTGCATCATCCATTTCAAGCGTTGCATCGGCGGCGTTCAGCGCAAGTGCGCGAGGTTTCAGCACTTCGTGGAATCTCCTCAGGCGCTCATAGATCCACTCCTTGGCTTCCTCGCGCTGAGAGTGGTTGCGAAAGTCGAGTTCGTTCTTGGTTTGGACTCGGGCACCCTTAATGTCTGGAGGACTATGCCAGATCAACTCTTCACCGAATTCTCTTTCAATTGCTTCACTTTCATTCTCAAGCAGTGAGAACCAAGCCTTCGCATCATTGCCGTCAAGGGCCAATTCGACTCGCAAAAATGGTGGGGACGTTGAGATAACGCATGCGAACGTCATCCAAGTTCTGCCAAGCGAACTGTACAGCCAATGTCGAGCTCCTGGGTTCTGACATCGAATGCCGTCCCCACGCGACTTCACAAACTCGTCGAACTCAATCCAGAATTCAAGCTGTTGGCGCTGTGTCTCAGAGATCTCACGGCCTTGGCCCGTGGCGACTCGTAGCGTCTTTGTCCAGTCATTCGGCTGCGCGACGACATTGAACTTCGGCGCGATCGGAGAATCGCCAATTCGCCAGAGCTCAATCTCCAACCCAAAAAAGTTGACACTTTGATCTGTCTTCAGGTTTAGCCAGTCGAGAGCCGTACGGTGCTCGTCGGTGAATGGCGCCGCAATCCAGACCACAGTTACCGCGTCGAGCCCCGCTGCGTACGTCAGCAACTGGCCCAAGTGATTGTGGTCCGTCCGTTCAAGCTGATTCTCGATGAGTACGAGGGAGCCCTCAGAGGTGCCTTCGGCTGTATCTCGGCAGACGATGTCGGCGCGGTACGGACCAACACCCGACTCCGTCGACTCCACGTCAAGCTCAAGTCCAAGCGTCTCGCCAAGAAGAGTGATGTTGTCTGGCTCGGCCAGCCACGGCGTGAAGTCCTCAGGCTCGCTTTGCCAGACCTGTCGCAGATCGACAGGCTCCAACCGAGCAAGATCAGTCGCAGCCACTCAAGAGACTCCGTACGCGCCAAGCCATTACAGCGACACCCATCTTGCACCGCCCTCGGACGACTCCACCGCGCGATAAATGAACTGCATCCCGCGCAGCCCGTCGTGCGCCGTGGGGAAGTCGTACTCCTCCGTCGGCATCGGGTCGCCGTCGAGGTGGCGGCGGATGGCGGTGAGGGCGCCAACGTAGATTTGGGCAAAGGCTTCCAGGTATCCCTCGGGGTGGCCGGGCGGGATGCGTCCGGCGGCGGAGGCGTGCGCGTCCAGGTAGCCCTGGGCGCGGCTGAAGGTCTGGCGCGGTTCGCCCAGTCGCCAGACGTCCAGGTAGTTCGGGTTCTCCTGCCCCCAGCGAATCGCGCCGTGTTCGGCGTAGACGCGCAGGGTGATGCCGTTTTCCTCGCCGGTGGCGATCTGGCTGGCCGTCAACAGGCCCTTGCCGCCGCCTTCCAGCCGCAGCAGGGCATTCACGTCTTCGTCCAGCGTCCGGTCGGGCAGAAATGTGCTCAGGTCCACGCACATTTCGCTCACGCGCTCGCCGGTGACGTACTCCAGCAGGTTGAACGCGTGGGTGCCGATGTCGCCAATGGTGGCGCCGATGCCGGAGCGGGCCGGGTCCAGCCGCCACTCGGCCTGGCGCATGCCCAGCTTTTCGTGCGGAGTGGCCAGGAAGTCCTGCAGGTACTCCACGATGACCTTGCGCACCCGCCCCATCTGTCCCGAACGGAACAGCGCGCGTGCCTGCCGGACCATGGGATGGCCGGTGTAGTTGTGGGTGAGGGCAAAGACCAGGCCGGACTCCTCGACAATGTCTACGAGTTGCTCGGACTGCTCCAGCGTGTAGGTCATCGGCTTGTCGCAGACGACGTGAATCCCGGCTTCCAGGAACGTGCGGCAGATCTCGAAATGGGAAACGTTGGGCGTGACGATGCTGACGAAGTCGATACGCTCGTCGGACGGCAGCGCCGCTTCGGCGGCGGCCATTTCGGTGTACGAGTCGTAGACCCGGCCCGGGTCAAGGTAAAGCTCGGCGCCCGTTTCCCGGTTGAGGTCCGCGTCGCGCGAAAACACGCCAGCGACCATTTCGGCCTGCTGTTCCATGGCCACGACCATCCGATGCACCGGGCCGATGAAGGAGCCCGGGCCGCCGCCGACCATGCCCATTCGCAGCTTGCGGTTCCACGAGTCCATTAGCGGAGTCCTTTCGGGCGATCCCTGGCGGCTAGTCCAGGCCCAGCAGTCGGCGGTTGGCGTCGGCGTCCATGTCGCCGCCGGCAAAGTCGTCAAAGGCCACGTCGGCCGCGTCGATCAGGTGGCGCGCAATGAACGGCGCGCCCTCGGCCGCGCCTTGCTCGGGGCTCTTGACGCAGCATTCCCACTCCAGCACCGCCCAGCTGCGGTAGCCGGCCTCGGTCAGCAGGGTAAACACCTGCGTGAAGTCCACCTGGCCGTCGCCCAGCGACCGGAAGCGCCCGGCCCGCCCGGCCCACTCCTGGTACCCGCCGTACGCGCCAACCCGTCCGTCTGGTCGAAACTCGGCGTCCTTCACGTGGAACGCCGTAATCCGATCGGCATACCGTCGGATGAAGTTCAGGTAGTCCAGCTGCTGGAGCACGAAGTGACTCGGGTCGTAGTTGATGCAGGCGGCATCGTGGTTGTCGGTGGCGTCCAGGAACATCTCGAACGTCGCGCCGTCGTAGAGATCCGATCCGGGATGAAGCTCGTACGCAATGGTCACCCCATGATCGCTCGCCATGTCCAGGATCGGACGCCAGCGGCGGGCCAGTTCCTCAAAGGCCGTCTCGACTACGCCCGGCGGCCGCTGCGGCCACGGGTAGATCATGTGCCAGGCGAAGCCGCCGGACATGACTGGCAGCGCGCTGACCCCGAGGTTGGCCGAGGCCTTGATCGACTTGCCGAGCTGATCCGTCGCCCACTCGGTGACTTCCGACCCGGAGAGGCCGGGCGGGTGGAAGACGGAAAAGCCATCCGCATAGGCCGGATGCATGGCCAGCACCTGGCCTTGCAAGTGGGAGGCAAGCTCGGTGACCTCCAGCCCCAGGTCGGCCAGTCCGCCCAGGTAATCGGCGGCGTATGACTTGGAGTCGGCCACCTTGTCCAGGTCGATCACGCGCGGGTCCCACGTGGGGATCTGCACGCCCTTGTAGCCAAGGCCGGCGACCCAGCGACCGATGTTCTCCAGGTTGTCGTAGGGCGGTTCGTCGCGCAGAAACTGCGCCAGCAGGATGGCAGGGCCCTTCATCGACGCCATGCGGGCCTCCTTCGGTTCGGGTCCCGCGTCTTCACGCCGCGATGCGGGTTCGCGGGACTCTTTGCGGTGCGGGGTGGCCGCAGTGTGAACAACCGCGGCTTCGGCTTCAAGTGGACGACCCGCGACTGCAATCCTGCTGCGACCTGAACTCGCTGCTATTGGCGCCTTGGCCCAACAGGATCCCGCGAGCCAAGGTGCCAGGAGGGCCGAGCGATCAAGATTGACGCTTGACCTGGTCGTAGAATCGATGGATTGGCAGCCGCCGTGCTGACGCCGAACACCTGGATATCGTGGCTACGCCTGAGCAGACCGTCCCAGAGACGCCGGACACGACCGACGGTCCCGAAAAGACTGTCTACGTACTCCATGGCCAGGAGATCGCAAGCCGCAGCCGTCGCTTGGGCGCCTTGGCAATCGACGGCGCCATTGTCGGGCTGATTGTCTTGATGCTCTTCGTAGGCGCGGTCGCAGGCGACAACCCCCAGATGCCGCCAGAGTCCGCCGGCCTGCTGACCGTCGCTTTCCTGGTCTTCTATCACATTCTGGCGTGGACCGCGTTCAGCGCTACCCCGGGCAAGATGATCCTGAAACTGCAGATCGTCGATCGCAACGGCTGGCGAATTGGCATTGTGCAGTCGATCGGACGACTCTTCGGCTACGGCATATCGACTCTCTGTGTCGGCCTTGGTTTCGCATGGATTTTCGTCAGTCGTTTTGGACGTGGCTGGCATGACCATATTGCCGGGACGTACGTCGTTTACCTGGGTCCTAAAAGGTCTAAGACCCGGGACATGGCCGGAGACCTGTATCAAGATCTCATGGGTGGACCGCCGAGGAAACGAGACTTCGCCGTGAACCAGTCAGCCGAAGCTGCAACTGGGTCGTTAGCAACTCAGGACTCGGGGCACGCGGCGCTGCCTGTGCGACGCGTAGATGTCGACGACGCCAAGCAAGGCAGCGCGGAGCTACCAGTCATTGGCGACTATCCCGTTGCCAATTTCACGCGCCGCGCGATTGCCTTCGGACTCGACGTTTTGGCATCACTTGTTACTTCGATTGCTGCCCTGTTTGTACTGTCTATTTGGATACCGCAGACTCCTGGCGATTTGCCCGGGGACGATGTTGCGAGGCAAGACGCTATCAGGATTGCCGTGATCGTCTCCCTGACTTTCGGTTATCTTGTATATCCGGTGATTTCCAACTGGATGTTCAGATCCACCATTGGCAAGAAACTCATGCACCTGCAAGTCGTCGGATTCGACGGACAGAATGCCGGTCTTTCGAGGCTCTTTGCAAGACACATATGTTACGTAGTATCGGCCCCACCATTACTCATGGGATTCATCTCAGTTTTGTTCGATGATACCTCCCAAGGATGGCATGACAAGATTGCCGACACCTACGTTACCTACACAGGCGCTGGGCGCGTCAGCGACCGACGCAAATCGTTACGTCCGCGCACCACCGGAAAGGGGCGGCGCCGGAGCGATTGGCCAACGGAGTAGCAACGGGCAATCCGAAGAGCGATTTCGACCAAGTCCTGACAGCAACCGTACGGGTGCGCCTTGCCGAACCGGACCGCCCCACTCCCCGTCACTCACGTAGGTTGCGCAGTACGAACCCACGCCGGCTAACGCCGCCAAGCTTGCACGATAGTTCGGTTTGACCCACGTCCGCTGCCCCAGTTGTAGCTGCACATCCGGCCAGCGAACGCTATACTTCCACCCCGCAGTAGCGGCCCGCACGCTGAGTTGGAGGCGACGAGTGGCCACGCAGGCCGACCAACCAACAGCAAGATCCCCTGAGGACGATGGGGGAACCACCAACCAGCCGTCGCTTGGCGGATATCCATTGGCTCGCCTTCGAACACGGTTCGATGCCAACCTGCTTGACCTCTGCGTCTTGCTTCTCGTCATCATGCTGGCCAGTCTGGCATTCAGCCTTGATCACTCAAGTCTGCTCGAATCAGACTTCGCAATCTATATCATTCCATATTACCTATACTATGCAATAATCTACTTTGCGTCATTCTGGTGGGTATGGGGTGCAACGCCAGGAAAGCTCATCTTTGGTCTCCGTGTTGTCAACGAGGCTGGCGGTCCAATAGGCCTTGAGCGTGCGTTGGTGCGAACCGTGCAGATTCCACTTTGCCTGGGGTTCTTTTGGGCAACGTTCGACGAGCAGCGGCAGGGTGTTCATGACAAGATGGCGGGAACATACGTCATCGA
>JAJEGF010000078.1 GCA_022820025.1 Chloroflexota bacterium | reverse complement strand
GGCCCCCCGGGGGGGGGGCGGGGGCGGGCCCCCCGGGGGGGCCGTGGCCACCGGGGGGGCGGGCGTGGGCGTGGTCGGCGGCGCGGGCGCCAGCACCGTGGGCACGGCGCCGGGACTGGCGACGCCAACGTCGGCGGCCGGCCGCGGCGGCGCCGGCTGCGGGAGCGCCACCGCCGCTACGTCGGGGCCCGACAGCAGGAAGCGCAGGATCACGATGCCCACTACTGGTACCGCCAGCGTCCCCAGCAGGCCAATGCCCAGGGCCAGGCGGCTTTCGCGAGCCCAGCGGTCCCAGAAACTCACGGCTCGTTCCGCGGGTGCAGCGTCACCGGCTCACGGTATCGCACGCCGGGCGCGTCGGCCGGTTTCCGTAGACAGTCCAACGGGCTGCCGCCTACAATCGCTCCACGCCGGCGACGCATGTCGGCAGTCAGCGCTCCAGCGTGGGAGCGTTGGGACGTTGAACCTCCCGCCCCGTACGGCAGCGATGCCGCGGGGCGTTTTTACTATATAGCCGGCAGGCCAGGCCGCAGGAGACGGGCGGGCTGCCAACGCGAGGAGCGGCATCGCAATGTCTGAGCCCTCTCGAGACGATCTCATCCAGAGCGTCATGCGCAAGGCGCGCGACGCCGACTGCCGGATTTTCGACCTCCGGTTCACGGACCTGCCGGGCACCTGGCAGCATTTCTCGCTGCCGATCGACAAGCTCGAAGAAGACCTCTTCGACGACGGCCTCGGCTTTGACGGGTCCAGCGTCCGCGGCTTCCAGCAGATCCAGGAAAGCGACATGCTGGTGGTGCCGGACCCGGCCACCGCGTTCGTGGACCCGATTCCGGAAGTCCCGACCCTGGTGATGTCCTGTGACATCCGGGACCCGATCACCGGTGAGTCGTACACGCGCGACCCGCGCAACATCGCGCGCAAGGCCGAGCAGCACCTGATCGACAGCGGCATCGCCGACACCAGTTACTGGGGTCCCGAGGCCGAGTTCTTCATCTTCAACAGCATCCGCTACGACCAGACGGCCAACACGGGCTACTTCTTCATCGACAGCGAGGAAGGCGTCTGGAACACCGGCGCCGACGACATGCACGTGGCCAACCTGGGCCACCGTCCGCGGCACAAGATGGGGTACTTCCCGGTCCCGCCGAACGACAAGCTGCAGGACCTGCGCACGCAGATGGTGCTGGCGCTGGGCGAGGTGGGCCTTGACGTGGAGGTGCACCACCACGAGGTGGCCACCGCCGGCCAGGCCGAGATTGACCTGGTGTACGCGCCGCTGGTCAAGTCGGCCGACGGGATCATGCTGTACAAGTACATCGTCAAGAACGTGGCGCAGAAGGCCGGGTACACCGTGACCTTCATGCCCAAGCCGATCTTCGGCGACAACGGGTCGGGCATGCACGTCCACCAGAGTCTCTGGAAGGACGGCACGCCGCTGTTCTACGACGAGAGCGGCTACGCCATGTTGAGCGAGACGGCCCGTCACTACATCGGCGGCCTGCTGCGGCACGCGCCGGCCCTGCTGGCATTCGCGGCGCCGACCACCAACTCGTACCGGCGGCTGGTGCCCGGTTTCGAGGCCCCGGTGAACCTGGTCTACTCGATGCGGAACCGGAGCGCCTGCATTCGCATTCCGACGTACTCCAGCAGCCCGGCGGCGCGGCGCGTGGAGTTCCGCCCGCCCGACCCGACGGCGAACCCGTACCTGGCGTTCGCGGCCTTGCTGATGGCCGGGCTGGACGGGATTCGCAACAAGATCGAGCCGCCCCCGCCGGCCGACATGGACCTGTACGAGCTGGAACCCGAGGAAGCGGCCAAGATCCAGTCGGTGCCAGGCTCCCTCTACGAGGTGCTGGACGCGCTGGAAGCCGACCACGAGTTTCTGCTGGTCGGCGACGTGTTCACCCAGGACGTCATCGACACCTGGCTGGAATACAAGCGCACGCGCGAGGCCGACGAGGTCAACCTGCGGCCGCACCCGTACGAGTTCATGCTCTACTACGACGCGTAGCGTCGAGCCTCAGCTTCAACGCATGCGGCCCCCGGCAACGGGGGCCGCGGGGCTTAACCGGCCTGTGGCCGCTGCCGGATCCGTCCGCGTCTCCGACGACGACGGCGGCGCCGCGGCTGCGGGCCTGAGGCCTTGGCCTCCTGGCCGGGGGCGGCGTCGGCCTTCGCGGGCGAAGCGGACCCGGTTCCGCGGCTGCGTCGAGGACGCCGCGGCTCGGCTTCGGCGCCTTCGGGCGCTTGCGCTTGTGGTTGCTCGGGCGGCTCGGCCGGCGGCTCGGGTTCGTAGCCGGGGGCGACCGCCTGCCCGAGCACATCTTTCAGTTCGTGCACGCCGCAGCTATCGCAGGCGCCGCTGGTGGCGCAGCCGCCTCCGCCCTGCGCCTGCTCGGCCTCCAGCTTGTCCTGCACGTAGCCGTCGTGCTCGTACTGCAGGCAGCAAAGCAGCCGACCGCAGGCGCCGGAGATCTTGTCGGGATTTAGCGGGAGGTTCTGGTCCTTGGCCATGCGCAGCGACACGGTGTCAAGTTCCGACAGGAAGGTGGCGCAGCACAGTTCGCGCCCGCAGCGTCCCATGCCGGTGCGCATGGCGGCCCGCTCGCGGGGGCCGACCTGCCGCAATTCGACACGCGTGCGGAACCGCGACGCCATCTCAGCCACCAGATCACCCAGTTCGAGCCTGGCCTCGCGGGACGAGAAGTGCAGGGTCAGCGTTGCGCCGTCGAACGTGTATTCGGCCTTGACGGCTTGCATGGGCAGGCGCTTGGACATGATGGCCTGGGCAAAGGCGCGCTCCGCTTCGATTTCCTGCTCCCGGTAGTTCGTCATGCTTGACAGGTCGTCGTTGGTGGCGCGCCGGACGATCGGCTTCAGTTCGCCGCGCAGGTCGTCCAGGTCCAGTTCGGTCGCCGGCATGACCACGCGGGCGGCGGTCAGGCCGCGAGGCGTCTCGACGATCGCGTAGTCGCCCACGGCAAGATCGTCGTCGCGCGGGTCGTAGTAGTAGAGCCGGCCGGCGCGACGAAAGCGAACGCCAATGGCGCGGGCCATGGTGGTGGGCGCGTCAGCGGTGACCACGACCACCTCCTTGTGCGTCGCCCGGGTCGGGCTCCGGTCGCAGGGCGAAGTCTTCAAGCGCAAGCCGCGGCGAGACATTGGCGATCAGCGCGCGTTGCGTCTCGCGCAGCCGGGCCAGCCGGCCCACGGCGCTGGCGAGGGCCGCCCGGCGTTCCGGAGGCGCGCCAAGCGAGCTGCTCCGCATTGCCGAGCGCAGTGTATGCGACTGTTCCTCCTCGACCCTGCCCAACCAGGCGAGCGCCGCATTGGTCTGCGCCACCATGCGGCCACGCGGCAGCAGGCCGTCCACGGCGCGGAAGCGAACGGGCGTTGGCGCCTTCTCAAACTCGCTGGCCGCTTCGCGGGATTCCCGATAGGCGCTCCAGGCCTCGGGATCGCGCGCCATGCGAATTGCCCAGCCGGGTCGCCCACGGGCCGCGTGCGCGATCTGGCCCACCGTGTCGGCCGGTAGCGAGAAGCGGGCCGACAGATGCGCCAGGATCGCGGCCACCGGGACAGGTCCGAGTTCGATAACGCGACAGCGGGACACGATGGTTGGCAACACGTCGGCAGCTCGGGGTGCCATGAGGATCAGGATGGCGTGCTTGCCCGGCTCTTCCAGGGTTTTCAACAGCGCGTTGGCGGCCAGGGTGTTGATCTCGTGCGCCGCATCAATGAGGCCGATGCGCATGGGCTGGGTTGCGGGTGTGCGGTAAAGGCCGGCGCCCCACTCGCGTACGCCGTCGATCACGATGTCGCGGGCGCCGTCCGCGCGACGCAACACGTGCAGATCGTTGTAGGCCGTGAGGACAAAGCGCAGGTCCTGGCGGCGTCCATCGGCGGTGATCAGCTTGTCAGGGTCCGGCTCTTCGTCGGGGTGGCCGCGCCGCACGGCGGTGCGCCACATGGCGTTGGCGTCGTCCAGAAACCTGAAGGGTTGGGAGGACTCAACCGGCTGGGGTAACCCAGCGCACCAGATTTCCTGCGCCAGCCGGATGGCGAACGTGCGACGGCCAACACCGGGCGGACCGGTGATGAGGTACGTCTGGGCGGCCCGACCCGCGCGCAGCGAGCCTCGGATTGCGCGCACCGCGTGGGCATTGCCAACGAAGCCCCAATCCATCAGGCCTCGATGGTCGCGACGGACACGATGTCGTTGATCGGAATCCGCAGGTGCAGCGTTTGCTCCAGTTCAAAGGTCTCAGGGCTGTAGATGGCGACCGTGCCCTGATCAGCGCTGGCAACGATCAGGAAGCCGCTGGCGGCGTCCAGCGCAATGGCGCGCGGCGACTTGGCGACCGGCAGCAGAAAGCGAGTGGTGAGGGACTCGGCATCGAGACCGGTGACCGTGTCGGTCCAGAGGTTGGTGGCAAAGAGCGTTGATGTGCGTTCATCCAACGCCAGCCGATTAATGCCTTCCTCCAGGCGGCGAGTCTGCCGCACCTCGAGCGTGGCGGGGTCGAGGCGGCTGACGCTGCCGTCGCGCAGGCTACCCACGAACAGCCGGCCGGCCGCGTCGCCGATGAGGGCTTCCGGCCAGGACGGAACGAATGCCTTCGCCTCCACTTCGCCGGTTTCCACGTTGAAACGGGAAACCGTCGAGAACGGCCGGTTGGCCAGGAAGACCGTCGTCCCGTCGCCGGCCGGCACGATGTCGCCGACGCCGGCAGGCACTTCCCAGTCGTGGATGACCTGGCGGGAGTCCGGGTCTAGGACGAACAGGTGCCCTCGATCGATGTCCGACCCGGAAACATAGACGCGGCCGTTGGCAGGTTCGATGGCGACGTCGGCGGCTACGAGGGCTGTGGCGGGCGCGCGGTCGGCGCCGGGCAGCGCCGCTAGCCGAAATTGGCCGAAGGCGCTGGCGTCGCGGGGCTCGCCGGACCAGAGACTTTGCTCGGCTTCCGGCTCGCGTCGCAGCACTACAGTCGCGGTGGAAATGACATTTGGCTTGATTGCGGCCATGGTTCGCTCGCCGATTGGCTGAAAGTGGCCGCTGGCGGTCACCAGAATCTGGTATTGGCTGCCGCTGATGAGGTCGGGAACCTGAACACGGCCTTCAGCATTGGTTCGCGCGGATTTGACGAATATCCGGGTTCCACGGACGTTCCAGAAGAGGCGGACGTAGGCGTCGGCGATCGGCTCTTCGTCGGGATCGACGACGCGTACCTCAAGCGTGAAGGTCAGGGGGATCGGCAGCCCCAGGACGCCCGAGTCCGCGTCGATCACCTCAACGTGTTTGGCGACCTCATCGACAGCAAAGGCTCTTCCGCGCTCGGGATCCGAGGCGATGGCCCAGGCCGGCGGGAGGATACCGGCGGCGGACGGCGGCAGCGGCGTGAGCGAGGGGAGGTCAATGACGGCCATGGTGGACTCAACCGTCGCGCCAACCATGGGGACGCCGCCAGCCACGATGCGGCCCGGCGGACCGGCCGGCATTTCGAACCGAACGGTCGAGGGCTCGGACTCCACGACCGTGACCCCGCGTGACCGCAACACGCGATACCCCGGCACGCGGGCCTGGACGTCGTATCCCTGACCCGGGGCCAGGCCGGTAAAGGCCGCGGTGCCGTCAGCCGCGATCGGCAGGATGGCGAGTGGGTCGCCTCGCAGGCCAAGCAGATCCACGAATCCTTCGGTAAGCGGCGCGCCGCTGGCTTCGTCGGCGATCGATACCTCGATCACGCCGGGCCCGGCGACGACATCGAAGTCCGTCTCGGACAGGCCGGCAAACTCGCCGCCGCGATAGCTGGCTTCCGCGCGGAAGCTGATGGTGGACTGGGCCGTGAGGGGCAACGTGGTGGGCAACTGGGTTTCGACGGTGAAGGTGCCGGCGCGCGAGGCAATGACCTCGCCCACATAGACGGCCGGCGACGCGGCGTGCTGGGTGTCAATCCGGCCGTCGGCGGTGAGGGACGGTCGGCCCGACGCCACGACCATTTCCAGGCGAATCAGCGTGCGCGGGATCCAGTCGACACCGCGGATGGTGATGTCGGAGCCGGCCACGCCGCTGGGGGGATCGATTTGAAGCTCCGGCCCGTGATCCTCAGCCAGCGGAAAGTCGCCGGTGATGGACGATCCGTAAAGGCCGAGCGCCAGGATGATGAGCACCGGGATCAGCAGAATGGTCCCGGCGATGGCGGCGATTGTCAGCGCGCGGCTGGTGGACATGAGTGCTGTCTGCGGGCCCCCCAGGATCCCAGGGCATAGCGGAACCAGTGCCCGCCGTCGCACGCGTTCCGGAAGGCGTGCGTTCGACGCCCCGGCGTCCGCTGGATTGTAGTCGGTTCGCGATTCGCCGCCGGGCGGCCGCGCCTCACCTCAGGTTGCGACGAATGCCGTAGGGGGCGCGCGGCCGGATAGGAGCCGCCCTGGAGCTCTCTCGAGTCAGGCGGATGACGACTCGCCGCCCGGCCATGGCGGCCAGCTACCGAAGGCCCCGGTGGTACGCCCCGAGTAGGCGACGGCGATGAGGCCGCGCGCTTCGTCACCAATGCCGACCAGCATGCCGTTGGCCCGGCCGCCGGCGCTGATGGCAATGACGCCGCTGGCGTGATCCCCCGAGATGGCGATGACGCCGCCGGCATAGCCGGCGCTGACGGCAACTATTCCGATGGCATTGCCCAGGCCGATGGCGACGATTCCGACCGCGACGAGCGGGCTGAGCGCGATGGCGCCAAGCCCAACCAGGTAGGCGAGTGAAATCGTCTGATCCGCCACGACCCAGTCCACGTCGACGACGTCAACGATTCCCAGGATCGTGACAATGAGGGCGGCAATCAGGGTTGCCAGGGTGGCAAGTCCGGCCAGCCCTCGGAACGCGTTGGCTATTCCAGTCTTTGCCGCAGCTGACATGATTTAACGCTCCTTTTTCGTGAGACTACTCCGGCGGTTCCTGACGGTCCAAGCTACCCAGCTTGAGCGACGAAGCAGCCGGAACGGCGAGGCACGATCACGCGGCCGTCCGGTTCCGCGGCGGCGGACGCGATGTCGCGCAGGTGCGGGCGCAGTCTGTGCGCCAGCGCGTCGGCTTCGCCGGGAGTGTCCACGGCCGGCGCGCCGCGCAGGTGCAGCCCGCCGACATAGAGCCGCAGCAGCGCGTCCACCGAAGGGAACCCCAGCGCTTCCTCACGGGCATGGACGTCCACGGCGTTGAAGGCGCGCGCCAGTGTCTGTGCACCGTTTTCCAATGTGAATCGGCCGCGGGCCGACGGCGCGGCGGCTCCCCTGGCCTGATCGGCCAGGCCGGCCCGCCGGCACGCCTCCACATGCCAGTCCAGCAGTCGCCGGCCGGAGGATTCGCTGTCGGCGCTGGCCAGCAACGTGCCGCCGGGCGCCAGAACGCGTCGCAACTCGCGTACCGCGTGCGCGATGTTCGCTACCGACGGCAATACATGTCCGGCGGTCACGAGGTCGAACTGACCGGATGCCAGCGGCAGGGATTCGACGCGGGCGGCGACTCCATCAGCCGCGTTCGGGGTCCGGGCGAGGGCTACGGCCCGCGGTTGGTGGTCCATGACCACAATCCAGGCGCCCGGGGCGGCCCGCCGGCGCAGGGCACGGGTCATGCGTCCTTCGCCACATCCGGCATCGAGGGCGCTGTACACGCGGCGAACATCGATCAGGCCGAGTTGCCAGTCATGGAAGGCGCTGACGGTGGGCATGGGTGGGCGGGCGATCGGCCGACTACCGGAGCGGTGCGACCGGCGTGGCGACGCGAGCGGGTTTTGGCCTCATGGCGTCAGCAAGTCCTGGCCGGGACGAAGCCGACGATGCGCCTCAAGGGCGAGTTTCTCACGCGTTTCGTCGTGCTGCCGCCGATAGGCGAGGATGAGGTTTCGACAGATGCGGGCGGCGATCTCCTGCGGGCTGACCGTGGCCAGGTGATCGCGCTGCAGCGTGAACCCGTGGTCCCGGACAATCTCCTTGCAGGAGGCCTCGTCGAGCAGTCGGCCTCGATTGAAGGGGTCCAGGTACGGTCGGGCCAGGGCGGCGGGATGGCGCACGACAAAGTGTGCGGGCAGGCCCACGCCTTCCAAGGGCATGCCGACGCGCCGGGCCACCGCCAGGTAGACGACGGACAGGGTGATTGGCAGCCCGATGCGGCGCCGCAGCACCTGGTCCAGCAGGCTGTTGGCCGGGTTCGGGTAGTCGGTGCGCGCGCCGTCAAACCCGCGCGTCGCGTGCATAAAGACGGCAAGCGACCGCAGCGCCTGATCGGGGTCGGCATCTCGCACTGGAACTGGGGCGTCTTCAGCGAGCTCATCGAGAACGCGATGCACCTCGTGGGCGTCGATGTGCGGATCCAACACGCGCGCGACCAGCAGTGCGCCGGTTTCGGGCGCGCCGGCCGGTTCGATCGAACGAAAGCTCTCGAGTTCCCTCAGCAAGTCTTCGCGCTCAATGGCCGCCAGGGCCTCGTCAATGCGATCCGGATGCCAGGACTCGCGGCGGACCGCCTTCAGCGCGGTCACGGCACGGTCGCCGGCTTGCACCAGGTGGGCGACGACTCGTGTGCGGATGGCCGGATCATCGTCGGCGAGCATCTCCACCATGGCCCGCACGGCCCGGTCGTCGGGCCGAAGTTCCTGCCCGGTCGTCATCGTGCGTGGCGTCGAGGTGTCGTCATTTCGATTGCGTCTGGTGCTTGAGCGCGGGACCGGATTCTGTCACGCGGCCCGATTGCCAACGGCGCCGGCCGCCAAACCATGAAAAGCGCGGGCGATTCGGGCAGTATTGGTGGCGTCTGGCTGTCTGATGGGCAGGAGCGGTGACCGAACGATTGGACGGCACGCCGAATCCAGTCCGCAGCCTAGCGACCCCTCGCGGCTTCGAGAGGTCCGGCGATTCCAGCACGCGCGGTCGACCAGACGATGACGGCCTTCCGGGATAGGTAGCCGGAAGGGAAACCAAGGGAACTCGCCACGATGCACGAGCCGGCACCTCACATTGACGTGCAGGGACTCTGGAAGGTCTTTGGCGACCGCCCGGACCGCGCCCTCGACCCGGGGTTCAACTCCAAGTCTCGAACCGAAATCCAGGACGAGCTTGGGCTCGTCGTCGCCCTCCGCGACGTGACGTTTCGCGTGGACCGGGGGCAGATTTTCGTCGTCATGGGACTCTCGGGCAGCGGTAAGTCAACCCTGGTGCGCACGCTGATCAGGCTGGTCGAACCCACGCGCGGCAGCGTGCGAATCGATGGCGACGACGTGCTGTCCTTCTCCCCGAAGCAGTTGATGCAGTTTCGCCGGCAGAAGATCGCGATGGTGTTTCAGAACTATGGGCTGCTCCCACATCGTTCGGTGCTCGACAACGTTGCCCTTGGGCTTGAGATACGCGGGCTCGACAAGGAAACGCGCTATCGAATGGCGTCGGACAGCATTGAAACCGTGGGCCTCAGCGGCTGGGAAGACTATCGCCCGCGCGAGATGAGCGGCGGTATGCAGCAGCGCGTCGGGCTTGCCCGGGCACTGGCCGTGAATCCCGACATGCTGCTGATGGATGAGCCGTTCAGCGGGCTGGACCCGCTGATTCGCCGGGAGCTGCAAGACGAACTTATCTCGCTGCAAACCAAGCTGCAAAAGACCATCGTGTTTATTACGCACGATCTGAACGAAGCCCTGAAGATCGGCGACCGGATTGCCGTGATGCGGGATGGGGAGATCATCCAGGAGGGCTCGCCGGAGGAAATCGTGACGCTGCCGTCGGACGAGTACGTGACCGAATTCGTGCAGGACGTTTCTCGAGCCAAGGTCATACAGGCCAAGGCCGTGATGCAGGAGTCCGAAGTCGTCGTTTACGAACGGCAGGGACCGCGCGCGGCGTTGCACATTATGGATAGCCACAGCCTGGAGGCGGTGTTCCTGATCGCGCGCGACTTCACGCTGCGGGGGGTGCTGACGAAGGACCGGGTTATGGAACTTATCGAGGAGGGACGGCGTACCCTGGAAGGCGCGGACGTCGATCCGGCAACGACGACGACTCCCGACGCGTTGATCGAAGACATCATCCCGATCGCGGCGCGCACCCGGCATCCGATCGCCGTGGTTGGCGACACGCACGCGTTGTTGGGCGAGATTCGGTCCGGGGCACTGCTCGCCGGGATGTCTGAAGGCGAGCAGGAGACTTAAACATGGCGCAAGTCGACCGTGCGCCCGACCAAAGTACTTCGGAGCCGCACAAATCGCTTCACCTGATCCGGCGCCACTCCGCCTGGCTGGCGGGGCTGGCGACGATTGGCGCCGTGCTGCTGGTCAGCCTGCTGCTATGGGGCGTGGATATGGGTTTTCCGACCACGGTGTCCAGTACGGAAATCCCGACTTCGGGCGGTGGTTCCATCACGCTGGACCGCACCGTGCGCGAAGTCACAAGCGGAGCTATTGACGATGCGGTTAATCGGATAACGAAGGACGGCAGCTGGCTGTTCGACGGACTCAGCGCGGCTGTGGATGTTGTATTGGTCCTGATTGAGAACGGACTGACGTGGGTGCCGTGGCCAGCGATTGTGACCAGCCTGGCTTTCCTGTCCTTTGCGGCGGGCGGATGGCGGCTCGTGGGGTTCACGGCAGCCGCGCTGCTCTTCGTGGGCTTCATGGACCTGTGGGAAAACATGATCGACACCATTGCGCTGATGGTGGTGGCGGTGGTCATTGCCGTGTTGGGCGGCCTGCCCCTGGGAATCCTGAGTTCGCGGAGCCGGCTGGCCGACAACCTGTTGCGCCCCATTCTGGATGCGATGCAAACCATGCCGAGCTTTGTCTATCTCCTGCCGGGCATTCTGGCCTTTGGCCTGGGGAAGCCAGCCGGGATTTTCGCCACGATCATCTACGCGATTCCGCCCGTCATCCGGTTGACGAACCTGGGAATCCGCCAGGTCCCGAGCGAAACGATCGAGGCTGTTCGATCGTTCGGCGCGTCGCCGCTGCAAATCCTGGCGAAAGTTCAGATCCCGATGGCGCTACCGACGATCATGGCGGGGATCAATCAGACCACCCTCATGGCCCTGTCCATGGTGACCATTGCCAGTATGGTTGCCGCCGGCGGCCTGGGCGACAACGTGCTGCGGGCGCTGCAGAAGAACCAGCCGGGCAACGGGGCCATTGCCGGGCTGGCCATCGTGTTCCTGGCCATCATCATCGATCGCCTTACACAAGCCGTGTCGCGCAGCCGGCAGGAAATGCTGAGATCCGTAGGTTAGTTGACGCCGGATAGCTGACGTAATTACACAGATAATATGAATTGTGTCGGCAATTTGACAGACACATCGAGCGTTGCATTGACAGGCATGATTTCGTAAGGTAAAGTGGGTATACAGGTCGCTGTTAGCAAGTTGCACAAAGTAGTGTTGTGCATAGCAGTAGTCTTTATGCACTACGGCATGTTTGCGGCAGCTTCAGTGCGATGGTGACCGCCCAGGTCGACCCGCCAGAAGTGGAGGTTTTTCTATGAAACACATCAGCCGACGACGGATGATGCGACTGGGGATATTAGGCTTTGCCGGCGCCGTTGTCGCAGCCGCGTGCGGCGAGACGCAGGTTGTCGAGAAAATTGTGACGCAGCAGGTCGAGGTCGAGAAGATCGTTGAAAAGGAAGTGCCAGTCGAGAAGATCGTCACGCGGGAAGTGGTTGTCGAAAAGGTCGTCGAAAAGATGGTCGAGGCGCCGCCCGGAGAGAAACAGACCCTCGTCTTTAGCGACCTGAACTGGACCAGCGCCCAGATACAGAACCGGATTGCCCAGTACATCGTCGAAAAGGGCTACGGATATCCCACCGACGTCGTGTTCGGCGCTACGCTCCCGCTGTTTCAGGGCCTGCGCCGCGGCGACAGCCACATCACCATGGAAATCTGGCTGCCAAACCAGGATGAAGCCTGGGCAGAGGCGCAGACGGCGGGCGAGGTGGTCTCGATCGGCGAGAGCCTGGGCAAGGACTGGCAGTCGGCGTTTGTAATTCCAGCCTACCTGCAGGAAGAGTATCCAGAGTTGGACAGCGTTGAGGATCTCAAGGACGAGCAGTTCAAGGCGTTGTTCCAAACCACAGAATCCGGAGACAAGGCGCGCCTTGTCTCGTGCGTGATCGGGTGGGCCTGTGAAGAGGTGAACGCCGCCCAGATCGAGGCTTACGGTCTCACCGATCACGTACACATCGTCAATCCGGGGGATGGCGCGGCCGCGAACGCCGACCTCTACGGCGCCTATGAACGGGGCGAGCCGTGGCTGGGGTACCAATGGGGTACGAACGATCCGTCGCTGGTGCTGGACCTGGTGCGGCTGAAGGAGCCGGACTACAGCGACGAATGCTGGTTCACCACCAAGGCCTGCGCGTACGAGGACGCGACGATCCTTATCGCGGTGCATCCCGATGTGCTGACGGGCGCGCCTGACGTGGTGGACATGCTCAGGGCCTGGGGCCTCAACATCCAGGTCTATAGCGCCATTGCGCAGTGGCAGCGTGAGAACGAAGGCGCCAGCACGAACGACGCCGCCCTCTGGTGGCTGAAGAGCAACCCCGGGATCTGGACCGGCTGGGTTACGGCTGACGCGGCCACCGCCATTCAGTCGGCCCTGGACGCCAACGAAACGCCTGACGGCTGGCCGGTGGAATAGACCAGCTCTCCGCCGCCGCTGGTCCCGGGTACGTGCGCCCGGGGCCAGCGGCGCGGGCGATAGGGATCGGCCTGGCGAGCGTCAAAATTGAGGTTATGTCAAGCAATTTGGTGTAATTTTGGGCTGGCTCTTATAATGGGCCTTGCGTGCCGCTCCGGCGCGATCTTTTTTCGCATTTTTCAACCCACTCGTCGCGCCTCCCAACACGCACCTGCGCTGACGATGACCCGCTGCTGCGCACCGTCCGCGCACTCCTGTCAGGACTAACCCACTGTGAGCCGAGCACTTGATCGTTTGCGAACGGCCTTTGGCCAGCCGGACGGCGATTTTGCGCCGCTGGCGCTCTGGTTTTGGAACGGCCGGCTGCACGAAGCCGAGCTTGGTCGACAGATCAAGGAGTTTGCCGACAAGGGCATCAGCGGCGTGTTCATGCACGCGCGCGAAAGTCTGCAGACGCCCTACGGCGGCGAGCGGTGGTGGGACGCCGTGGACTTTGCGGTCCGGAAGGGTCGCGAGGCCGGGCTGAAGACCTGGATCTACGACGAATACGCCTGGCCCAGCGGACCCGCGGGTTCGCCCGGCGGCCGCAACGGGCAGACCGAGTCCGCGGTCCTGACCCAGGGCAGCGAACACTACGCCAAGACCCTGACGCGGATGATTCACGAGGTCGAAGGTCCGGCCGAGGTCGGGCTGGAAGGCCGCTATCCGACCGGGACGCCGCTTGGCCAGGTTGCCGCTCGGCTGGACGCCAATGGGGATCTGGATCCCGAGACGCTCACGGACGTGACCAAGCTGAACACCTGGGAGTGCCCGGAAGGCGTTTGGCGTGTTCTGAGTTTCTCGGTCCGCAGCTTTGAGGACCGGATCGATTACCTGCGCGCAGCCACGGTCAAGGCCTTTCTTGATTCGGCCTACGAAAACTACGCGGAGCGTCACGCGGCCGCGTTTGGCGATGGGATTCCCGGCGTCTTTTTCGACGAGCCGTACATCACGGCGGAACCGCTGCCGTGGACCGACGATCTGCCGGCGCGGTTCGAGAAGGACAAGGGGTACGACCTGCTGACGTCACTGCCGCTGCTGGTGCTGCGGGGCGGGAACGACACCGTGAAGGTTCGCTGCGACTTCTACGACACGGTGGCCACGCTCTACGAGGAAGCCTGGTTCGCCCAGATCAGTGCGTGGTGCCAGCGTCATGGCCTGGAATGGACAGGTCACACGGAAGAGCATGTGGCCACCCATCCCGCCCGGCAGGGCGATTATTTTCGAGGTCTGCGCCACCTCACGATTCCGGGCACCGATCATCACGGGTTCCGCTACGCCCGACCTCGAACGGTGCAGGCCGCGGAGGTCAAGCCGGCGGTGTCGGTCGCGGCCATGACGGGTCGGCCGCGCGTGATGGCCGAGGCCTTCGGCGGCGCCGGGTGGGGCGTGACGCTGGACGAGATTCGGCACGGCGCCAACCTGCTGGCCGCCTACGGCATCAACATGCAGGTGCTCCATGGGCTGTTCTATTCCATGGCCACCGCCGAGGCCGCCGACGATTGGCCGCCGAGTTTTGGCCACCACAACCCCTATTGGACGCATTTCAAGGATCTGTCGGAATACGTGGCCCGCTTGTCAGCGGTGGTGGGGCACTCCAGGGCCGCAACCGCGGTGGGTGTGCTGTATCCCTGGACCAGCGTGGCCGCCAATACCGCCGACGGGCGACCCAATGCCCGGGCGCGCGCCATTGCCGACGCCTACGAAGGCCTGATTGACGGTTTGACGGATGCCAGCATCGATGTCCATATCGTGGACGAGCGATTCATCAGCCACGGCCAGGCGCGGCTGGAGAACGGACGGTTGCGGCAGGGCGCGCTGACGATTACGACGCTGATACTCCCGCCAACGCCGGTGATCAGCCCCCAGGCCATGCGGCGCCTGGGCGCCTTTGTGCGCTCGGGCGGCACCTTGATCGTGATGGGCGAACGCCCCTCGGGCAGCAACGAGGGCGGCTGGCGGCACCGCCCGATTACGCGCGCCGCGGGCACGCTGTTCGGCGACGAGTCATCCACGCCGACGGGCGCCCTGGTCGGAAAGGGCCGCACGTTTCAGACGTCCGACGTGCTGCCAGAGGCACTCGAGCGCATCGCGGCGATCCTGTCGCCGGGAACCACCGTGGACAGTGCGACCGACGTGATCGTCGTTCCCCGGCGACTGGACGGCGCCGAGGTGTTGATGGTTGTCAACCGCTCGGCCGAAAGCACGACAGCGACGGTGACAACCGACGTGCCCGGCCGGCCCGAGGTGTGGAGTCCCGAGTCGGGGACGGCCGAAGCCCTGTCGATCAGCGGCCGGCATGGGCAACGGCGGTTCAGGCTTGACCTGCCGCCGCACGCGGCCCGCGTGGTGGTCTTCGACACGTCGGTTCGGGCCGCCCGCCATCGGGTTCCCGTGGGCCAGCCGCCACCGCAGAAGGACCTGGAATTCAAGACGGACTGGACCTTTGCGATGGACGGCGGGATTCCGACCGGCCAGGGATCGATTCGCCGTTTCGAACTTCCGGTGATGCGCGTCGCCAGCTTCTCGCTCGGCGCCGGCCGCCTGGAGCAATTGCGCGACCCGGCGTTCGACGACTCGGAATGGCCGGAGACCTGGCTGGCCCGGGCCGGGGCCGACACCGTGGGCAACTGGCGAGCCAGTTGGATCACGGGTGTCCGCAAGTACGGCGGATGGGCGGTCACGCGCACAAGCGATCAGCACCGGCGCCTGCGATTTCGCCGTACGATCGACCTGACCGAGCCGCCGATCAAGGCCTGGGCCACCTTTGTGGGGGTGGACCGCGTCGCCGTGTACATGAACGGCACGCAATTGGGCGAGTCCGAGGACTGGTCCAGCCCCGTGACCTACAACATCATGCCCTACCTGCGGCCGGGCCAGAACACCATCGTCGCCGACGTGGAGTGTGTGTCGGACGCGCCGATTTCGTTCCTGTTCGAAGGCCAAATCGACCTGCGCTCGGGCGGTTCCATCGTCATCGTGTCCGACGAGTCATGGGACGTGCAGGCGCCGCCCACCGAGGTGTGGTCCGGTTTGTCGTACGAGCGCGACACGCCGCTGGTGACATGGGAGCGCGGCCGTCCGCCGGTTGAGCCGTGGCGCCACATTCCGCTGCTGGGCGAGCCGGTGGCCTTTCCCCGCACGGTGGTGTACCGCCAGCGCCTGCCGGTCGGCTGCGTTGGCATTGGGATACCCAACATCAAGGGTACGCACAAGGTGTACGTGGACGTACGCGAACGGACGCCGGACATTCAGGGCATCTACAACATCACGACAGGCCGGATGCTCACGGTTGAGATCGAGGCGGCCGACTTTTCCAACGGCATCCTGGCGCCGCTGGAGCTCTTCACGCGGCCAACAACCATTGCCCTCCAGCCGTGGGCGAACTTTGGCTACGGCTGGTTTTCCGGCACGGCCATCTATGAGCGCAGCTTCGAGCTTACGGCGGAGCAGGCGAATTCGGCGGTGTCGCTGGATCTGGGCGAGGTGCGCTATCACGCCGAAGTCCTTGTGAACAACCGGCTCGTGAGCAAGCGGCTCTGGCCGCCGTACCAGTTCGATCTCAGCGGCTTCGTGCAGTCCGGATCCAACAGCCTGCGGGTTCGGGTGAGCAATCTCTATGCCAACGAAATGCGCTGGAAGCGGGACGACACGAAGATGGGGAATGCCTGGCACCGCTACTGGCACGAGGACAACATTGAGGCCGAGTCGCTGGTTTCCGGAATGCTCGGCCCGGTGCAGTTGCGCGTGAGCTAACCGCCGCCCCCGGCGGCGGGCGGCGCCACGGGCTGTGCAAGGCCCGCGTAGTTGCGGACGAAGTTGTAGACGCGGCCCTTGTCGAAGGAGTCCAGGCGCTCGATGCGGCCCCAGGCCGTCAGCGCCACGGGCGTCTCGGCCGGCAAGTTGACGTCGGGCTGCACGATGACATCGTGCCCTTCGAACTCCGCGGCCAGTTGCCGCATTTCGTTGCTCAGGCCCGCGTCGCTGAAGTGGACGATTACGAACCCGCGCGACAGGTTGGCGACCTGAATCTCGTCGGGCAGGGTGTCGGTCCGGAAGCCGTGCGGGGCCAGTTGGGTCACGTGCGGTCCCGAGGTGGGCGGATCGGTGGCATACGGCTCGTGCGGGTCGGTGACGGCATTGAGAATTGTGGCCGCCTGCTGGTCTGTCTCCTCGCCGGGACCGGGTGGACTGGCCTGGTTCAAGCAGTACAGGTTGAGCGGGATGAACAGGGCCATGACCGCGATCATGTAGAGCCAGAACCCGCGTCCCAGACCGCCCTTCTGCTGGCTGCCCCGCCCGCCCTTGCGCTGCTCGCGTTTTTCGGCCTGTTTTGTCCCGGATGCGCGGCTGGCGTCGCGTGCGGGGTTGCTCTGGCCCCCGCCGGATTGGCGGCGGGTGCGACGTCGGCGGCGCGAGGCCATGGGGCTTCACCTGGGAATGGGGTGCCGCGAGTATAGGGAAATCGGCCGTCGGTCTGGTTACTATTGCGCGTTCGCGCGCCCACGGTTATCGCCGCGTGAATCCTCAACGCCTGCGTCTCACCTCGGCAGGCCATCGGATCGGCCGCCGGGCAGTCCTGGCCGCCGCCGCATTTGGCCTGCCGGCGTTGCTGACGCCCAGGGCCGGCGCGCTGCCCGGACTTGGCGCCGTTACGGTGCGCCGCGTCACCTTTGATTCGGCCCTGGGACACAACATTGCCGATCTGACCGTGCGTCTCAACGGTGTCGCGCACGCCGCTTCGCTGCTGAGCCACTACGTCGCTTCCGGCGGGCTGCGGCGCTGGGGTCACGCGGTCTCCGAGCCGGTGATCGAAAATGGCGTGCTGGTTCAGTATTTTCAACGCGGCGTTATGGAGTGGTCCGGCGAAGCGACCGATGCCGCACCGACGCCGCGCCCGGTCTGGGACTTCATCGGCGGCGGGCTGGAAGGAAGCCCCGATCTCGGCACGGAAGCCGGCACGGCAAATCCCCACGGCGGTACGGCCGTTGGGCCGTTCGGTCACGTGGTGTCCAACACCTCCGTCGAGGGGGAGGCCATCGGATTCCTGGACGCGTTCCAGGCGTTCGGCGGCGCCGCTGGCCTTGGATTCCCCAAGACCGAAGCGCGACTCGACACGGGCGATCCGGGCACCGTGATTGACCCAACGGCCGAAGCGGGCGTCATCCGGCAGTACTTTCAAGCGGGCGTGATGGAGTTCGCGCCCGGGCGAACCGAACCGGTTCGCCTGCGTCTCAGCGGCGATGCGGTGCGCAATCGTGTCTACCCGGCGGGTCTCTGGACGCTGATTCGCAGCTTTCGTTCAGCCAGTCGGTGGCAGGCCGGCGACGGGATCGAACTGGAGCCGCTGCAACGCGGCCTGGGCGTAACCGCCACGGGCGCACCGCGGGCCGCGGCGGGCTTTGCCATCGCGCGTTTGCTTGACACCGCGGATCTGGGCCTGCCTGTGGCTCTGGCCTTTGGGCCTGACGACCGTCTGTACATGGCAATGTCCAGCAACGCCATCCTCACGCATGCCGGCATGCCCGGGGCCGATGCTCCGGTCGTTTTTGCCCAGGGATTGGACCCGTTGGGCGTGGACGAACCGCGCGGGGTCGCCTTCATCGGCGACGCCGCGTATGCCTCCGTGCGGCAGAAGATCATCCGCCTGCGCGATACCACCGGCACGGGCGCGGCTGACGAGTCGGTGGAGATCGTGGCGGGCCTGCCGGAACAGGCCCATTTGCTCCACCGCAACAACGGAATCGTGGCTGGTCCCGACGGCATGCTCTACGTGGCCGTCGGCAGCACCAGCAATGCCGGGGAACTGCCGGAGACCGAGCATTCGGGCACGATCTTGCGCATCGCACCGGACGGGTCGCGCGTGGAGGTGGTGGCGCGCGGATTCAGGAATCCGTTCGACCTCGCCTTTGCTCCGGACGGCGAGCTTTTCTGCACCGACAACGCCCCGGATGTGCCGGTGCGCGCGGCTGACGACGCGCCGGACGAGCTCAACCACGTGATCGAAGGCCGTGATTACGGGCATCCGCATGCCTGGGACTATCCGCCCGAGGATCCATCCGTCCAGGGTCCCGTCGCCGCGCTGCCGGCGCATGCGGCGGCCACCGGAATCACGTTCTTCACCGGCCCGCAGGCGCGTGAGTTCGAGGGTGACGCCCTGATTGCGACCTGGGGCCCGGGGCTGGGCCGCAGTTCCTACACCCACAACGTGCTGCGCGTACGCCTGGAGCCGCAGGGCGAGACGTTTAGCGGCGAGGTCTACCCGTTTGTTACCGGCCTCGACCGGCCGACGGACGTGGTCATCGCCCCGGATGGCGCGGTGGTCATTAGTGACCACGTCGGGAAACACATCTACCGGGTTACGCGCCGCTAGGCTCGTGAGACGAGCGCATCGGTCTGGTTCGGTCTCGGTGGGCCCAGGCGCCTGGCCGCCAGTTCAATGCTCGCTCCAGGTTGTCCAGGTACTCGGCAAACGCGCGGCGGCCGGCGGGCGTGGCCTGCAGCCAGGTGCGCGGCTTGACGCCCTGGAACTCCTTGACGATGAGCAGGTAGCCCGCGTCCTCCAGCCTTCGCAGATGCGTCGTGAGGTTGCCGCCGGTGAGTTGGAGGGTTTCCTGGATGAAGCCGTAGGCCACGCGGTCCGTCGCGGCCTGACTTACCAGCATCGTCATGATCCGCAGTCGGGTGGACTGGTGGATGGTTTCGTTGAGGACGATGGCCTCGTCGGTCAACGGCTGTCGCTCCAGCGGATCCAGGCCGCGCTCAATGCGACCACGAGCAGCGTTGCGGCTGCCGAGATCACCAAGGCGGCTTCGCCGGCGAAGTGGCTGGCCAGGTAGAAGGGCGTGGCAAAGCCCAGGCCCACGGCCACGAGCACCGGGCGGTGCATGATGCCGAACAGGATGTAGCCCAGGGCCACGATGCCAATGGAGACGCGCGCGATCGTGATTCCCTCGACCTCGGCAGTCCACAGGCCGGCCGCCGCGGGAATGGCAAACGAAGCGCCGGCCACTGTCAGCCAGAAGAAAAACACGCGGAGTCCCGCGCGCTGCGATGCAGAGCCCGTCGCATTCGTGACGCTCGCGCGGTGCCCCAGCATGGCGCTGGCGGCAAACCCCACTGCTGTCAACACGCCCCACAGCAGCGCAGGAAACCATGGACGTCCCGAAGCAAACTCGGGGGTAAGCGTCGCGATGGCGTATTGCCCGAGCAGGCCCATGGCCACGATGGCGCCCCACAGGAGCAAGATCGTCTCCATGCCGGCGACATACATGGAACTTCGCGCCCGGTCCATGGTGTCGTGGATGGCGTTCCAGCTTTCCTCGGGCTGAAGCGCCGAGACCTTTTGTTCTGCGTTTGGCATTGGGTGCCTCCAGGTCGTGCGGCGGTCGTCGGTCACTGCTAGGTTTGTAATACAAACTAGTTTATGCGACTAAAACTCGCAGGGCAACTCGGTCGTACATCGCACCGCGAAAATGCGGTCCACAACCAGGTGCCGTGCGCTACACTTGCGACATCCGGGAGGCGCGTTGAACGCCTTCCTTCCGCTACGCCAAGGCCCGTGCAGGGTCGGCGAGATCAGACACCTCCTTATGGTCGTAACCTCACCCAAGCGCGAACTCGTAGGCGAGCTTCGCTTGAACCCGGACGACACCGGCTCGGCGCCGGTGCAGATTGCGTTGCTCAGCGCCCGAATCGAAGAGCTCACCGAACATCTCAAGCAGCACAAGAAGGACAAACACTCCCGTTACGGACTGCTCAAGATGGTCGGCCGTCGCCGGCGGCTCCTGAAGTACCTGCAGGATCGCGACCCGGAACGGTACCGGCAGGTGATCGACAAGCTCCAGATTCGAGCGCGGCGCTAACGGCGCGTGAATTCCAGGCGATATGCGGCCCGCCGCCCAAGGCGCGGCGAGCACGCACGGATTGATCAGCGGTCCACTCCGAAGCCGGACCGCTTTTCGTTGTTGTAGACGGCTTC
This sequence comes from Chloroflexota bacterium, assembly GCA_022820025.1. Taxonomy (GTDB): domain Bacteria; phylum Chloroflexota; class UBA11872; order UBA11872; family UBA11872; genus UBA11872. The sequence continues at coordinate 55,399 of JAJEGF010000078.1, read as the reverse complement.
GGATCAGAACGCCGGGGGGACCTGACGGAAGAGCCAAGAACCGAGGGCGCAACGCCGGTTGCGGGCTCTCTTCTTCGCTCTTCGTCCAGACCGCCGGCGAGGAGTGACCTGTATGCATACCGTTGAGACCCAGTTCGGGGGGCGCCGGCTCGCGTTCGAGACCGGCCGCTTGGCCCAGCAGGCGGATGGCGCCGTCGTGGTGACCTACGGCGACGCCGTGATTCTCGGCACCGTGGTGATGTCCGACCGCCTGCGCGAGGGGATTGACTATTTCCCGCTCTCCGTGGACTACGAAGAGCGCAGCTATTCCATCGGCAAGATCCCGGGCAGCGTGTTCCGGCGTGAGGGCCGGCCGCCGCTGACCGGCATCCTGGCGTCCCGGCTCACCGACCGCCCGCTGCGCCCGCTCTTCCCGAAGGGCATGCGCAACGAGGTGCAGATCATCCTGACCGTGCTCTCGCACGACGGCACGGCCGAGACCGACGTGATCGGCACCATAGCCGCGTCGGCCGCGCTGATGATTTCCGGTATCCCGTTCGAGGGTCCGGTGGGCGCGGTACGCGTGGGTCTGCGCGACGGTGAGTTCACGCTCAACCCGACCATTGAGGAGAACGCCAGCGGCGACCTGGACCTGGTCGTGTCCGGGACCCGCGACGGCGTGGTCATGCTGGAAGCCGGCGCCCGCGAGGTCGACGACGACACGATGATCCGCGCCATCGCCTGGGGCCAGGAACAGTTGCAGGCCGCCATTGACTTGCAACTTGAACTCCGCGACCTCATCAACCCCGAACCGCGGGCCGTCAAGATTGAGAAGCTCGACGACGAGATTCTTGAAGCCGTCGACGGCCGCTTCGGCTCGATCATTGCCGAGGCCGCGCGCATAACCGATCGCGCCGAACGAAGCGAGAAGCTGTCCGCGGTCCAGGCCGAAGCCGCGGAAGCCTTCGCCGACGAGCACGACGCCGGCGACATCGGCGAGGCCTTCCACGACCTGGAGAGCGCCTACACGCGCCGAGCCATCGTGGACGAGGGCATCCGGCCGGATGGACGCTCGGACGACGCGCTGCGGAACCTATCCGCCGACGTGGGAATCCTCCCGCGCACGCATGGCACCGGCCTGTTCGAGCGCGGTGAGACCCAGGTGCTTTCGATCGTGACGCTGGGCACCCAGCGCGACGAGCAGAAGATCGGTCTCCGCGACCTTGAGGAACTGGCCCAGCCCAAGCGCTACATGCACCACTACAACATGCCGCCCTTCGCCTCCGGCGAGGCGGGCCGGCTCGGCTCGCCGCGTCGGCGCGAGATCGGGCACGGCGCCCTGGCCGAACGCGCGCTGCTGCCGGTGGTCCCCAGCTATGAGGACTTCCCCTATTCCATGCGCGTGGTCTCCGAGGTTCTGTCGTCCAACGGATCGACCTCCATGGCTTCCACCTGCGGCAGCACGCTGGCGCTGCTGGACGCCGGCGTGCCGATCAGCGCGTCGGTGGCGGGGATCTCCATGGGCCTGGTTACGTCCGACAACGGCGCGTTCAAGGTGCTGACCGACATCCAGGGCGCCGAAGACCACTTTGGCGACATGGACTTCAAGGTGGCCGGCACGGAGAAGGGCATTACCGCCATCCAGCTGGACATCAAGGTCAAGTACCTGACGCCGGAGATCGTGGAACTGGCCGTCCGGCGCGGACGCGACGCGCGGATGAAGATCCTGGAAGTCATGAACGGCGCCCTGGCTGCTCCGCGCTCCGAGGTGGGCGAGTTCGCGCCCAAAATCATGCGAACCCAGATCAACCCCGAGAACATTGGCAGCGTCATCGGCCCTGGCGGCCGCATGATTCGCCAGCTCGAAGCCGACACCGGCGCGTCGATCGACATCCAGGAAGACGGCACCATCATGGTCGGCTCGCCGTCGCGCGAAGGCGCCGAGCAGGCCGTCCAGATGATCCGGGACATGACCGGTGAAATCGACGCCGGGCGCACCATGCTTGGCAAGGTGACCCGCATCTTCGGGTTTGGCGCCATGGTCGAGTTCATGCCTGGTCGCGAGGGCCTGGTCCCGCGCCACGAGTTGGCCGAGGAGCCGCCCGGCATGATCGAGGACGTGGTCAACGTCGGCGACGACATCATGGTGATGGTGATCGAGACCGACGACCAGGGCCGCGTCAACCTGTCGCGGCGGGCCGTGCTGATGGGTCTTTCGCCCGAAGAAACGCTGGCTACCGCCGCCCCCGCCCCGCGCGGCGGCGGACGCGGCGGCCCACGCCGTGACGGCGGCGGTCGCGATGGCCGCGGTGGCCGCGGTGGGCGCGGTCGCTTTGATCGGAACGATCGGGGCGGACGCGGCGGCGGCGGTCGGGGACCACGACGAGGCCGCTACCGGGACTAAAGGAGCGCTGTGATGGGATCGCCGTTGCGAGTCGCCGTTTTCGGGGCCTCAGGCCGCGTGGGGCTGACCGTGGTGGATGCCGTGAAGGGCGCTCCCGACATGGAACTCGCGGCGGGCGTCAACCGAATGCATCGGGACACGGATTTCCCCTGGTTTACCGACGTGGAAACGGCCATTCGCGAGACAAGCCCTGATGTCGCCATTGACTTCACCGTGGCCGACGCGGCGGCGGAGAACGCACTGATGGCCATTGCGGCCGGCGTTTCACCCGTTATCGGAACCACGGGGATGACCCCCGACCAGCTCGAGGCTATTCGTTCGGCCGCCGAGCGCGCGGGCGTGGGCGCTTTTATCGCCCCCAACTTCGCCATTGGCGCGGTGTTAATGATGGCGATGGCGCAACTGGCCGCGCCGCACCTGGACCACGTTGAGGTGATTGAGCTTCACCACGATCAGAAGATCGACGCGCCCTCGGGCACGGCCGCCCACACGGCTGAGCTGATCGCCCAGGCGCGCGACGGCCGGGCGTCCATCGACGCGCCCACCGAGCGCTTCACCCTGCCGGGAGTGCGCGGCGGCGTGAACCACGGCGTGCGCGTGCATAGCGTGCGCCTGCCGGGATTCGTGGCCCACCAGGAGGTCATCTTCGGCGCGCTGGGCCAGACGCTCACCATTCGCCATGACTCCACGAGCCGTGATTCGTTTATGCCCGGCGTGTTGATGGCAGCCCGCCGGGTGCGAGACTTGCCCGGCCTGGTCATAGGCCTTGAGCACCTGCTCTTTGAGGAAAGAGACGACGCATGAGCCGCAGTTTTGGTATCGGGGTTGTTGGCGCCACGGGCGCCGTGGGCCGCGAGTTCCTGAGCGTGATGGAAGAGCGCAACTTCCCGGTTGGTGAGTTGCGCCTGTGGGCCTCGGCGCGCAGTCGCGGCAAGCAGATCGAATTCAACGGCGAGTCCCACACCGTGATGGTGCTGGACGACGACAGCGATTTCTCGGGCCTGGACTTCGTGCTGATCTCGGCGTCGGGCTCCATCAGCCGAGCCGTGGCGCCGCGGGTCGCCGCCGCCGGGGTCATCGCCATCGACGACAGTTCCGCCTTCCGCTACGACGACGACGTGCCGCTGGTGGTTCCCGAGGTCAACGCTGAGGATCTCCAGGAGCACAAGGGCATCGTGGCGATTCCCAACTGCTCGACGACGCCGATTGTCCAGGTGCTGGCGCCGCTGCACGAGCACAGCCCGGTGCGGCGTGTGATTGCCGACACGTACCAGTCGGTATCCGGCGCGGGCGGCATGGCGATGGAGGAACTGGCCGAGCAGAGCGCCGCCATGTCCAACGGCGCCGAGTTGACGCCGGACGTGTTTCCGCACCAGATCGCCTCCAACCTGATCCCGTCCATCGACGATCCGCGCGACGACGGCTACTCCAAGGAGGAGTGGAAGGTCTCGGCGGAGACGCGCAAGATCATGCACATCCCAGACTTGGCCGTGTCCGCGACCTGCGTGCGCGTGCCGGTGTTCCGGGCGCATTCGGCTGCCGTTCACGCCGAGTTCAGCGATCCGATCGACGCCGATCTCGCCCGCTCGCTGCTGGAAGACGTCCCGGGCGTCGAGATCGTGGACGACCTGGCCGCCGAGGTCTACCCCATGCCCATGACCGCCGAAGGCAACGACACCACCTGGGTCGGCCGCCTTCGGCAGGACATGTCGCATCCCAACGGCCTGGTCTTCTGGGTCGTCTCCGACAACCTGCGCAAGGGCGCGGCCACCAACTCGCTCCAGATCGCCGAGTCGATGATCGAGCAGGGGCTGGTCTGAGCCGGAGGTCTGCCAGCGGCCAGTCGTAGTCCATAGGCTGATCGTGGCCCGGCTAGGATGGGGCCATGGCGCTGGTGTACTCGATTCAGACATGGTGGCGCGAGGTTCGGCGTCCGGCGGACCGGCGCGACGACTACCGCCAGGCCCAGCAGGCGCTGGTGCGGGCCGGCATGTCGCCGGAGGCATCCCAGGAAGAGTTGGATATCTACCTGGAGGAGATTCGCGCGGCTCGAACTCCTACGCTCGATCTCCTGAAGTCCGGTTTTCTGGCCGGCATGGGGGTTGTCCTGGCGGCCTTGGCACTCTTCATCGTCATGATTGTCGCGACGGGCGTGGTCGAGTTACTGATCGACCCGGAAGGCAAAGGCAGCCGGGCCGTGGCCGAAGAGCAGATTCCGCGAGAGCGCGAGGGCCCGCCGGTCGGAACGCCGGGCGGCGTTCTCATTGCCGCCGGCCTGGCCATATCGGCCGTGTTCGGCGTCATGGGCGCCGGCCTGGCCTTGCTGGAGCGGGCGCGGTTCGAGCGGCAGCGCGCGCCCTATTCCTTTGCCCACCGTCGCCGTACGCGGCGAATCAACGCGCAGGTCGAAATCCTCCTGTGGGTCGCCATGCTGGCTCCGCTGCTGCTGGCGCTGACCCCGTATCTGCGCGAGTCCAGTGCGGTGCCGGTGCTGTTCCTGTTGGCCCTTGGGCTCTTGCTGTTTCGCTCGCTGTGGCGCTCCGCCTTCCCCGACATCCTCAAGGCGCTCAGTCCTTACAACGCCGCTGGTTTGGCCTCGCAGATTCTCACGACCGAAGCCGTCATCATCGAGCGCCAGGAAGAGGCCTTCTACGGCAAGGGCGTCTGGCGCCGCTGGCACCGCTACTTCAGCCGCCGCGTTAACTGGTAGGGCGGTACCCGCGGTTCAGCGCGCCGTTGGCCGCGCCGGCTCTCGCACCGTCAAACGGAGGGCGGATGACGTCGTGCTAGAGTCGCCCCGTTGAATCGCGCACGGGAACGAACGACCCCTCGCCATGAGCGCCGAGTTGGTCGGCATCCTGAGCGTTGGCGCGACGCTAGTGGTGGGCGGCCTGGCCACCGCCGGCGCCCTTGTCGGCCTGATGTTGCGGCTTGATAGCCGTTCAGGTGATCGCATGGACGCTATGGAAGAGCGTCTGAGTGCCCGCATGGACGGTATGGATGCTCGTATGGACCGAATGGACGCCCGCATGGTCACGTTTGAGGCGCGTCAGTACGAAATCGCTCAAACCGTCGGGCGACTGGAAGCTACCCAACAGGCCATGCTGGCCACCCTGTCCCGCATTGAAGAGCGCACCCGACCGACGGGCGATCTGCCTGCCCAGCCAACATCTCTCGAGACAGGCGACGAACCGGCCGACCATCCCCGACAGTCCGTGACAGCGAGCACACCGACGTCCGCCTAGCACTTCCAACTGCGTCCATCCGAACGTCGCCTTCCCCACGCGGCGAGGGCGTTCGCACTCGCTAGGTACAATCAGCCCTTACAGCACGGCGTATCGCGGCCATTCGTACGGTCGCGGGCGGAGGCTGTCCCATGTTGACCTTTGGCCGGCTCATTACCGCGGTGATCACCCCATTCGCCGATGACGGCTCGGTGGACTACGACACGTTCGGACGCCTCGTCTCCGGACTCGTCGATGCCGGCAACGACGCGGTCGTCGTCACCGGCACCACCGGCGAATCCCCGGTGCTCAGCGACGACGAGCGCTTTCAGCTCTACCGCGAGGCCCTATCGGCGGTAGGCGACCGCGCCCTGGTGATCGCCGGAACCGGCGGCTACAACACCACCGAGAGCGTGCACCTGTCGCGCGAGGCCGCCGAGATCGGCGTGCACGGCCTCCTGCAAGTCACGCCCTACTACAACAAGCCGCCCCAGGACGGGCTGGTCCTCCATTTCGAGACGATCGCGGAGGCCACCCCGCTGCCCAACATGCTCTACAACGTGCCGGCCCGCACCAGCCTGAACATGACCGCCGACACGGTGGCGCGCCTGAGCGCCGTGGACAACATCGTGGCCGTCAAGGAGGCCAGCGGCGACTTCGACCAGATCGCGGAGATCGCCCGCACGGCCGAGGACGGATTCGACATCTACAGCGGCAACGACAGCGACACCTACCTGCTCATGGCGTTGGGCGGCGTTGGCGTGGTCAGCGTCCAGTCGCACGTCGTGAGCGGTGAAACCCGCGACATGATCGACGCCTTCGTGGAAGGCGACCTCGAAACGGCGCGCCAGAAGCATCTGCACCTGTTGCCGATCGCTCGAGCGCTGTTTCCCGCCGGCTGGCCCAACCCCATCGCCGTCAAGGCCGCCGTGAACCTCAGCGGTTTTTCGGTGGGCGTCCCACGCTCCCCGTTGATCGAGTTTCCCGCCGACATGCAGGACGACCTGAAGTCGGTGCTCGACCTCTACGAACTCGACGCCTTCCTCCAGCCCGCCGCGGTGCATGCGTAGCGCGTGATCGGCCTTCCGACTTTTCCTGACCTCACCAGCCTCGCGTCTGTCGTTCGGACCTGTGAGCGGTGCGGCTTGCACCGCGGCCGAAACAACGCGGTCCCCGGCGAGGGCTCACCGACGGCCCGCGTCGTCTTCATCGGCGAGGGTCCGGGCTTTCACGAGGACCGGCTGGGCCGTCCGTTCGTGGGCCAGGCCGGGCAGTTGCTGGACGAGTTGATCCAGGGCATCGGCATGCGCCGGGCGGACGTGTTCATCGCCAACGTCTTGAAGTGCCGCCCGCCCAACAACCGCGACCCGCTGCCGGACGAGGCGGAAGCCTGCCGTCCCTATCTGGAGCAGCAGTTGGCGTTGATCAATCCCGACTTGATCGTTCTCTTGGGTCGTCACGCCTTGAACGCGTTCTTTCCCGAGGCGCGCATCTCGCGGGCTCGCGGCGTGGCGCGGCGGCTGAACGGGCGGGTGTACCTGCCCGTCTACCATCCGGCGGCGGCGCTGCGCCAACTACGGCTGCGCGACATCCTGTCGCAAGACTTTCAGATGATCCCCAAGCTGCTGGCCGACGCGACCGAGGTCGAACCCGACCCACCGCCACCGCCCGATACGCAGCAACTCTCACTTTTTGCCTGACGCAACAGAACCCGGAACTTCACCTATGACACGCGAATCTCCAGCCGAGGTCGTGCGCGTCGTCTCTCTTGGCGGCATTGGCGAAATCGGCAAGAACTGCACCGTGATCGAGTATGGCGACGACGCCATCGTGCTCGACTGCGGCATCACCTTCCCCGACGCCGGCATGTTGGGCGTCGATCTCGTACTGCCGAACTTCAACTACCTGCGCGAAATCCGGCACAAGCTGCGCGCCTTTGTCATCACCCACGGCCATGAAGATCACATCGGGGCGCTGCCTTACGCCCTGCGCGAGTTCAATCTGCCGATCTACGGCTCCAAGCTCACGCTCGGATTGGTCGGCGTGAAGCTGGAAGAGCCGGGCCTGCGCGATCAGGCGGACCTGCGCGTGGTCAAAGCGCGCGAGACCATCACCGTCGGCCCTTTCCGCTGCCAGTTCTTTCACGTCTGCCACAGCATCCCCGACGCCATGGGCATCGCTATCCAGACGCCCATCGGAACCATCGTGCATACCGGCGACTTCAAGATCGACCACACGCCGGTGGACGGAATCCCCCCGGACTTCCAGACCCTGGGCCGCCTGGGGGACGACGGCGTGCTGCTGCTGATGTCCGACAGCACCTACGCCGACCAGCCCGGCCATACGCCGTCCGAGGCGGTGATTGCCGAGTCCTTCGACCGGGTCTTCAACGACGCGCCCGGCCGCATCATCGTCGCCACCTTCTCGTCGCTAATCTCCCGTGTGCAGCAGGTCATCGACGCCGCCTATGCCTACGGGCGCCGTGTGGCCTTCGTGGGGCGCAGCATGGAGCGCAACGTGCGGGTGGCCCGCGACCTCGGCTATCTGCACGTGCCCGACGACGCCATGGAAGTTGACCCGCGCGACCTGCGGGATTACCCGGCGGATGAACTGGCCGTCATCTGCACCGGCTCGCAGGGCGAGCCGCGCTCCGCGCTGGTGCGGATGGCCAACCGCGACCATCGGTTCATTGACCTGCTGCCCGACGACACGGTGGTGGTCTCGGCCTCGGCCATTCCCGGCAACGAAGAGGCCGTCAACCAGACGATTGACCGGCTGGCGCGGCAGGGCGCCCGCGTGCTCTACGAGCGTCTGCTCCCTGTCCACGTTTCCGGCCACGCCGGGCAGGAAGACCTCAAGTACATGCTCAGCGCCCTTCAGCCCAAGTTCTTCATGCCGGTCCACGGCGAGTTCCGGCACCTGGAGGAGCACCGGCGCCTGGCGGAGCGTGTCGGTGTAGACGCCGAGCACGTGCTGGTGGCCGAGTCCGGGAACATCGTGGAGCTATCCGCGGACGACATCGGCGTGGTCGGCGAGACCGACGTGAGCAACGTCTACGTTGACGGACTCACCGTCGGCGAGGAGAGCGACGCCACTATTCGCGACCGTCAGCACCTGGCGGAAGGCGGCCTCGTGATTACCGTTGTCAACGTCGACCGTCACACTGGTCAATGCTTGACAGACCCGGATATCATCACAAGGGGATTTGTGTACGCGTCGGATGCTCAGGACGAGTTGCTGACGCGTGCGCGCGACACCGTGCTGTCGGTGGTGGACACTGGCGACCATGCGGACGTATCCCCCGAACATCTACAGAGGAAGATCCGGAACGCACTCGGGAGGCGTTTGTTCCGGGAGACCCGGCGGCGACCGGTCATTTTGCCGATCGTCACTGAGGTCTAGCTAAGGGGCGGGCGACAGTTCGCACCTGAGGAGGGCCTCCCGTGGCCACGAGCCGAAAGGCCGCCGCGCTGCCTGCGCGCGCGACGCGGCCCGAACATTGGGACATTGCGGGCTTTGGCGGCTTCATCGTGGCCGCCTTCGGCCTGCTTTCGTTCGTTGGCCTGGTCGTCGACGACGCCTTGGTCGTGACGGGCGCCGCCGCAACCGTGGCCGCCGGTGTGGGCCGTGCCGCGCCGTTGGGCGCATTGGCGGGCGCGCTGATTGGTGTGGCCGTGCTGGTCGCCGGCGCACGTCGGCGGGCCATCATCGACGTCACCCACTTCGTGGCGGCGGCCGTGTTCGTGGCGGCGCTGGCGGCAATGACCGATCTGGCCGCCGCCGTCGCCAACCAGGGACAGCCTGGCGGCGGCGGCGTGATCGGCGGGCTCATCGGGTCGGCCATTCGCACAGCGATTGGCGCCGTTCCCGCGTTCCTGGTGCTGGCCGCGGCCGCTGTCCTGGCTCTTGCCTACGGCATGGCCGCGTCTCCGTGGGGCACCGAAACCGTGATGCGACCCGGGCGCGTAGTCATCCGGGCCACGCGCTACCTGGGCGTCGGTTTGATGTCGGTGATTGCCGCCGCCAATACCCGGGCGCGGCCATGGTTTTCGCCGGCTCAGCAGGCGGACGCCCACGAGAGCGCCGACCAGGCGCGGCCGGACTCTGAGGACGCATCGTTGGAAGACGACGCCGGCGAAGGGCCGGCCTGGGGCCAGCAGCCGCTGATTCGCGTCGCCGACCGGATGCCGGCCGCCGCCGCGCCCCCGCAGCAGGAAGGCCGCTGGCAGCTGCCGGGCATGGAGCTATTGCTCCCCGCCGAGGATTCCGGCGAGGTTCCGGAAGACGAGATCGTCAGCAAGGCCGCCTCGATCGAGGAGACCCTGGAATCCTTCAAGGTGCAGGTCAGGGTTGCCGAAGCCGTGCCAGGGCCCGTCGTGACCCAATACCTCCTGGAGCCGGGCCCGGGCGTCAAGGTCGCGCGCATCACCGCGCTGGCCAACGACCTGGCCCTGAAGCTGGCCGCCCGCAGCGTACGCATCGAAGCCCCGGTGCCCGGGCAGCCGTTCGTGGGGCTGGAGACGCCCAACGACAACCCGGCGGTGGTCACGCTGCGCGAGGTCATGGAGAGCCAGACCTGGGCCTCGTCCGACTCGGACATCAAAGTCGCGCTTGGCCAGGACGTCGCCGGCAACGTGCGCGTCGCCGACCTGGCCAGGATGCCGCACGTCCTGATCGCCGGCGCCACTGGGTCCGGCAAGTCGGTCTGCCTGACCTCGTTCATCACCGGCATCATGTTCAACAAGACGCCCGAGGAAATGCAGTTCGTTCTGATCGACCCCAAGATGGTCGAACTGGTGGCGTTCGAGGGCATCCCGCACCTGCGCATGCCGGTAGTCACCGACGTCAACGAGGTCGTGGACGTGCTGACCTGGGTCAGCAACGAGATGGCCCGCCGCTACCGCACGTTCAGCAAGGCTGGCGTGCGCAACCTGGCGTCCTACAACGCGGCCCCGCCGGAGGACTCGGACGGCCCGCTGCCCAACATCGTGGTCGTGATCGACGAACTGGCTGACCTGATGATGACGGCCCCCGGCGACGTGGAGCGGCTCCTGGCGCGCTTGGCGCAGATGGCGCGCGCCACCGGCATCCACTTGGTCATCGCCACCCAGCGCCCGTCGGTAGACGTGATTACCGGCCTGATCAAGGCCAACTTCCCCACCCGTATCTCCTTCATGGTCAGCAGCCAGGCCGACTCGCGCACCGTGCTGGATAGCGCCGGTGCCGAGCGGCTTATTGGGCGCGGCGACATGCTCTACGCACCGCCGGAGGGCGGCAAGGCGCAGCGCATTCAGGGCGCCCGCGTAACCGACGAGGAAGTTCGCGCGGTAGTCCAGCACTGGCGTGACCAGGGCGAGCCCAACCAGGTGTCCAGGCAGGAACTTCAGCAGTCGGAGGAGGACGAGGAGGACGAGATCTTCGTGGAAGCCACCGAACTGGTGATGCGCCACGACAGCGTCACGCCCGACCAGTTGGCGCGTGAACTGGGCATCGGCCGCTCGCTGGCTCTCAAGCTGGGACACCGGCTGCAGGAGGAAGGCTTCGTCGGGCCGCCGCTTCCGCAGTCCCTGCGGCGGCCGGTCCTCCAGCGACAGCCCGCCGACTAAGCCGCGACCTTCAGCACCGGCCCAGGCTGCGCGCAGCCTGGGCCCTCGGCGGACGGCTCAGTTGTCGATGGCGACCGTGAACTCGCGTTTAGCCGTTGGTGCAACCCGGAATCTCGGCGGGGCCCCACGTTTCCATGGAGCAAGTTCGTTTTCGAAGAGCCAGTCTCGAATGGCTCTACCTCGCAACTCGGGGCAATTGCGCCAGAAACTGGAGGTTATGTCTGTGTGCGCTGTCGCGGGTCGTATACCCCCGACCAGCCTTAGCGAGACTCTAGTCCAACTCTGTTCGAAGTACGACGCTCGATCGGCCATTCGCACACGAAATCCGTATGTTCCACCGCCATTTGTCCAGGCCGTCACCGTAAATCTCTCCGCATTAACTGCGACTCTTCTCCTGTTTATGGGGGTAGGTCAGCAATCGGTTGGATTAGGCAAGGGAGCGAACGTGCCTGAAGCCGTGTGATGTGTGCAACTCCTCATGTGGAATCACCAAGCCGCGCACATAACGATGCCGAACTGGTCAGGTAATCATCGCTGCAGTCCGAGCCTCGGACGTTGACTTGCCTGGAACCAGCACCCCCGGCAACAGCACTTCCAGGCGCTCATTCGTCCGGCCTTCGGCGGCGGCGGCCAGGTAAGCCACGCCCTGCCGGCCCATCTCCTCTTTCTCGAAGGTCACCGCCGTCATTGGCGGCGTGGTGTGATCGGTAGCCGCCGGCGCATTGAGCTGGATGAACGTGGTCCCAAGCACTGAAACGTCGTCCGGAACAGCCACGCCCGCCTGCGTCAGCGTCCGCAGCGCCGCCAGCGCCATGGGCATGTTCTGCAAGTAGATGGCGTCCGGCAGGTCGCCCCGCGCCAGCATGGCCTCGGCCGCGTCCTGGCCGGTGGTCTCCACCTTCGCGCCAAAGTAGATGTCCGCGTCGTCCAGCGGATGGCCGGCCGCTGCGGCCGTGTCCCGAACCCCGGCGAAGCGGGAGCCGTGATAGCTATCCAGGTTTGCGGGGTCGCCCGGCAGCACTACCGCCAGCCGCTCGTGTCCCAGGTCCAGCAGATGCCGGGCCGCCGTGCCCCCAATGTCGTGATTGTCCGGAGCCACCCACGCACAGCCGGGCGCGACGCGCTCGCACACCACCGACGGTCGCGAGTGCCCGCGCAGGAATTCCAGGTCCGCCGCTCCCGTGGCGAACGCCAGCAAGCCGTCCACCTCCGGCGCGCGCTCGGCGGCATCCGCCAGCGAGCCCTCGGGAAACTGGTGAATGCTCAGCCGGTGCGCGCCCCGCGCCGCCTCCAACTGCGCGTGATACAACGCCACGCTATAGGCGCCGGGATCAAAGCCTTCGCTGTAGAACACGCCGATGTGCGCCATTCGTCGGTACCCCGTCGAACCTGATCCGGCGCAGTCTACGCGGCTCGTCGCAGGGTGGGGCGCATGAGCCACACGGCCCCAAACACCGTGGTCACCACCACCACGCCGAGGAGGGTGGCGGCCTGGATGCCGGCCGACTCGGCGATGGCGCCGATGATCAGTGCGCCGATTGGCGACAGGCCAATGAAGGTGATGGTGTTCAGGCTCATCACACGGCCGTAGTAGGCCTCGGTGGCTTCCAGTTGCAGCATCGTGCGCACGCTGGCGGAGAAGACGGTATTCAGCATCCCCACGAGCACCAGCAACACCAGCGACAGGCCGAAGGACGTCGAGGCCGCGAAGCCGGCCAGGGCGGCCAGGTAACCCGCGACGGATATTCCGGCCAGACGTCCGTTCGCCGGCAGCCAGTTGCCGCTGGCCACCAGGAAAGCGCCCATCACCGCGCCTAAACCCGGTGCGGCAACCAGCCAACCCAAACCGGTAACGTCCGCGAACAGCACTTCCCTGGCGAAGACCGGGGCCAGTTGCTGGAACGAACGCCCGAACAGGCTGGCGACGGCCGACACCAGCAGCACCAGCACGATCAGTTCGCGGCTGAACGCGAACCGCAGGCCGTCCCGGACGGTATGCAGGACCGCCTCGGGCGGGCGCGGCCTGAACCGTGGCAGCCGCATCAGCGCCAGGGCCGCGAAAACCGGCAGGGTCGTGGTGGCATTGATGAAGAGGACCCCTGCGGCGCCGATCACCGGCACCAGCAAGCCGGCGATCGACGGTCCGATAAGCGCGCCGCCCGTAAAGACCACGGCGTTGAGAGCAATGGCCTTGCGCAGGTCTTCACGTGGAACCAGGGCGGGCACGATGGCCTGGCGGGTCGGTTGGTCAAAGGCTCCGGCGACGGAGGCCAGCATGGCGATGACGGCGAAGTGCCAGACCTGCGCCACGTCGGCGGCCACAATGATCGCGAGCATCAGTCCCAGCAGTGCCTGGCTGACCTGGGTGATCCAGAGCAGCGTCCGCCGGTCCATCCGGTCCGCCACCACGCCGCCAAAGAAGGGCAGCACCACCATGGGCACGCCGCGCGCCGCGGCCACCATCCCGACCCAGAAGGCCGAGCGCGTCATCTCGTCGGTCAGCCACCCCACCACCATGATCTGCATCCAGGTCCCCGAATGCGAGATCACCAGGCTGAACCAGAACAGCGCAAAGTTGCGGTGTCCAAGCACGCCTAGCCGCGGCCATTGGAGCCACGCAGGCGTCGGTCGCGCGGCCCGTGAAGTCCGCCGTGGGCTCATGTTGGTACGCCGCGCTCGTGTCGAGTCAGGGAACCATATCGGTCGGAATCGCTGGGCGAACCATTGGCGACCTGGCGCAGGCCACGCATCGGCCTCGCGGACAGCCTGACTTAGACACCGCTCGGAGGTACCGGCTCAAAGTCCGGTATCGCCAGCGGTTCGTGAACGAATACCGCGGGCGCGCTGAATGTGTTCTGCACCACCCGCCCGTCCGGGTAGATCTCCAGCCGCTGACTGCGGTCACCCAGCGCGAAGGTAATCGCCTGTTCGAGTTCGCGGCCGTACACGGACTCGAACGCCGCGGCCAGGACCGCCTCGTTGGGGCCGTAGACGTTGATCCAGAAGTCGTTGCCGGCTTGCACCACCAGCGGGTGGGGCTGGTCGTTGTACATGAACGCCAACGTGGTCGTCGTGCCCTCCGCGGCCGTTGCCAACCACGCGTCGCCGCCGAGGTTGACCGTGTCAGCCGTCGGCTGCCCCGCACTGTCGAGAAGACCCAGATCGCTCTCGGGCCGCATCCATTCCACCGCGATCTGCGCAAAGCGCTGCAGCATTTCGCTGTCTCGATCCGTGGCGTTCCAGTACACGATCAGCACCTCGTCGGGCAGCGCGGCCAACACCGGGTCAACGGTGCGGTCGGTAGCCATGCTGACCACCAGGTCATAAGGGGCCAGCGCGTCGGCCGTGGCCTGGTCAGCGGTCATGAAATCGGCCTGCGGCACGTAACGCCGCAACGTGTGGCGAATGTGCAGTCGCTGGCTTTCGAATAGCCCATCGGTGTGCGCCGCAAAGGCGTCAGCCGGGTCGCCAATAATGACGGCCCGGGGCAGGTCGTCGGTCCGCTTCTCGGCCAGTTCCGCCAGTTGCGCCTGCGCCAGTTCGTAGCGGCGCCATTGGTAGGTGTCGTCGGGAAAGAGGTGCGAGCCTTCCCAGAACTCGTTCCAGCTATAGATGAACACCAGGCTTGGCCCGGTGTTCGCGGCCAGCCAGGCGGTTTCCTGCAGGTACCGGTTGTCGTCCCGGACCACGCGTTGCAGCCGGTCGCGCGCGGCCACGCCGCGGTTGTCGAAGATGTAGTTCCAGGTCACCACGTGATGCCCGAACTGCCACTGCGGCGTGTCCACCACGAAGTTGAACGGCGCGTAGTCGTCCGGCCAGCGCTCGAATGCCAACTCCTGGACGCGCGACGAGGCCGACCAATCAAAGATCACGTCCACGTCCAGGGCGTCCTCGACGCGCTGCACGAGCTCGGTAAAGAACCAGGTCCAGGCCTCGGTGTCTTCCAAAACGTCGGGAAAGCCGTAGGCGTAGACGATCACGGGCAGCTGGCCGTCGGCGTCGTAGAGCCAGAGGTCTCGCGGAATTCCCTGGTAGAAGGCGATGACTTCGTCCGCGATCTTGCTGAGGCTTTCCTCGTCGGCGGCGATATAGGCGCGGTCGCTCAACACGGCCTGGCCGCCCGCGTGCAGCAGCTCCCAGTCGTAGAACAACCCGATCCGCAGGTCGTGGCGGCGCAGCGAGTCCAACACCACGTCGGTGGGAGTGAGGCTGTCGCCGGTGAGATACCACTCCCACATCACGCCGTCGACGCCCAGGTCGCGGATCAGCCGGAAGTTGGCGTCGTAGTAGGCGGGCGATCCGACCTGCTCCCGCGTGATGCCAATCCGGTCCCAGGACAGCTGGTGGGTGAAGTACTCGGTCGGTAGATAGTCGTGGTCCCACCAGTCAAAGAACTGCACCACGCTGACCGGACGTGGCGGCAGCCGGTAGTCCGGGCCGTGCGGGACAGTCGCGCGCCGCGGGATGAGCGACGTGCCTTTCAGGAATTCGGAAATGTCCACGCGACGCGGGGCAGCGTCCACGTCGGGCGCGTAGATCCAGGCCGCTCGCTGGGCCCGTAACGCGTAGACGCCATCAGCCTGGGCCAGGGCCAGCGGAAGCCCGTGGACCAGGATGGCCGCGGCGTCGTTGCCCAGGACCGCGCCCGCCGTGTAGAACGCCTGGCGCAGCGCGTTGCGCCAGGGCTCAGCCCCCTCCAGCAGTGCCAGGTGCCGTTGCTGGACCTCCGGCCAGGCCAGACCGGTGTTGCCCGACCAGTCGGCGGACGCCGGGATTCCGAAGTCGCTGAGCAGTTGGCCGTCGTAGCCGTTCGAAGCCAGCAGGTCCATGACGTTAGCCACGGAGATGCCGCGGTCGGGATCCCAGCGCAGCATGCCGCGCTCAAAGATCTGGGCAACCTGGCCCTGGTAGGGAAAACGTCGCGAGACCGGGGCGCCAAACGTTAGTTCGCCCCCCAGGTCCCGCCACGACGACCAGAGGCGGACGTCTTCGAAGTCGGTCACCGCGAACCCTCGGTCCGGCGCTTCGGTGGCGAAGAAGGCGGCGTCCGTGCTCGGGGCGGCTTGCTCCGACGACTGAACGCCGGACGCCGTGGTTGCCGCCAGCGCAAGGAAGATCCCGAGCAGGGCCAGGCGCAGGGTCCCCGCCGGTTGCGGCCAGCCGACGAGGGCCGTCATAACCGGGGCAACGGCATGACCCGTTGGGCCCCTGTGGCCCTTGGCGGCTTACTCAAGCGGAATGCTGACCCGCCGCCCCTCCCGAGCGGACCGCGTGGCCGCCTCCATGAACTCCATGTACTTGAACGCGCGCGCGAAGCTGGGCGCCAGCCCGGTGTCGTGGCTGCCGCTGCGGATGGCGTCGATGAAATCGGTTTCCACGTTCGGGTCGTAGTGCTCGTCGGCCGGGATGTCGATGGGGGACAATTCGTCCTCGCCCGCCTTGGCGCCGGCGATGGTGTCGTGGTCGAAGTCGTAGACCAGGGTCCCCTCGTCGCCGTAGAGCCAGACCTCGGTGGCCGGTTCGTGGTGCGCCAGGCCCGACCACTGGTACACGTAGTCCGCGCCCGATACCAACTCGCCCATCGCGGTGAAGGAGTCCGGAACCCGCACGGCCTCGAAGGCGTCGGTCTCCGCGTTGCGGCGCTCCTTGATGTGGACCTTGGTCATCGCCTGAACGTCGCGCTCCGGACCCACCCAACGCTGCAGGGCTTCCACCATGATTCCGACGTTCATCACGTTGTAGCCGCTGATGTCGAAGTCGTGCCGCCAGTGCAGGATGTCGTTGGTGACGGCGGTGTCGCCGAACGACGACATTCGCACCTGGCGCAGCGCACCGGCGAAGCGGTCCACCTTCAGTAGGCGCAGCATCGTGCGGTCGCCGGCCACCCCGATCCCCGGTGGACAGACGGCCGCCACCAGTCCCGGATTTCGCTCGGCGGCTTCCAGCATCTCCCGCGCTTCGGCCAGCTTGCGCGCCATGCGCGCCTGGCAAAACACGTGCTTGCCGGCATCGAGCGCAGCCACCGACACCAGGGCGTGCAAGTAAGGCGTGGCCCCGATCCACACGACGTCCACGTCGGGGTGGTCAACCACCTCGCGCCAGTTGCCCAGCACGTTCGGCACGTTGTAGTCGGCGGCGAACGCCTCGGCTGTTTCTCGACGCCGGTTCGTCACCGCCACGAAGGCGATGTCGTCTACATCCGCCAGGTTCGGCATGTGCCGCGTGCGCACGATGTCGCCCGCGCCGACGATGCCGATGCCGAGGCTGCCATTCGACATGTGAGTTCCTGATTCGGGGAATCCCTGCCGCGGCATCATGGCACGCCCCGCGCCGGTTCGCGTACCGCGCGTCCGCCGTCCAGAATGTGTGCCATGGCAAGTTCCAATCGACGACCGACATTCGGACCGGCCGATTTGTCCAAAAGCGCGTGAGAGAGCCGTATGACCGATCCCGCGTCCACCCCACTGCGCGTTGCCATCGTCGGCAGCGGCGGAATGGCTGCGGCTCGTGCCGAGCGCATTTCCGCGCGCTCCGACATGGAACTGGTGGTCATTGCCGGCCGCAATCCTGACACCTGCGCCGCATTGGCCGCGCGCTTTGGAATCGAGCACACGCGGGACTGGGAAGCCACCGTTGCGCGTGCGGACGTGGACGCGGTCATCGTCACCACCCACCCCGACACGCACGCCCCAATGGGCGCGGCGGCTCTGGCGGCCGGCAAGCACCTCTTCAGCGAGTCGCCGCTGGCCCTGACGCCCCTTGATGCTTCCCGGCTACTCCGCCTCGCCGATCAGCGCGACCTGGTCATTCGCGTCGGCCACACAAGCCCGCTCCGTCCAGGACCGCGCCTGGTCCGCGAGCAGATCGCCGTACTCGGCGGCGCGCTCCACGACGACCTGGTCGTCCACTTTCCCCACGACTTGCGCGCCGGCCGCGACGCCGGGTTCGACCAGCGCATCAGCGGGCACCCGCTCGTCTACGGGATCCTCCTGGGCTACCCCGCCATCTACGGTCGCGGGCCGATCACCCACATCGCCGCGGCCGCCACCATGGAGCCGGCGGGCCATGTCTTCGACCGGGCCGTGGCGGTCGTCAACCTGCGCTTCCGGGATGGCGGCCTGGCGACCATTACCTACCGCCGCGGCTTCGACGGTGATGCCGAGTCGGGCCGCAAGGTCGTCTGCCGGCAGGGCGTGGTCGACTTCAGCGAGGCCGCCGATCACATCGGCGTCACCGACGCCGATGGGCCACGGATGCTGCTGATTCCCGACGGAGACCCCTGGGACGACGAGTTGAGCGAGTTCGTCGCCGCCATTCGCCAGGGCCGCCCCATGTCCGTCTCCGCACGGGAAGCCGCACGGGTCGTCGACATCATCGACGCTGCCCGCCGGTCGGCCGACGCCGGCTCCGCTTTCGCCGAAATCTGATCCGCCAGTTGGCGCGCGCGCGCCAATGGTCAATCATGCGGAAAGGCGGGGCCTGATCTCGGGTTTTCGCCGGGAGGACCCGCGCAGGCTCGACCCATGACCAGCGATAGTCCGGCAGCCCCGCCCTCGCCGCTTGAGGCTCCCGCCGGCCGGCGCTCGCGCCTGGCCCGCCACCGCGATCGCCTGGCGCCCGCCTTCGCCCACACCGACTTTGTCCGGCTGTGGCGCGCCAACCTGGGAACCATGATGGCGTTCTGGATGCAGAACGTCGCCCAGGGCTGGCTAGTCGCAATCCTCACCGAATCGGCGTTCGTCCTGGCGACCCTGGCCATGATTCGGGCCATCCCGATGCTGTTGCTGTCGCCGTTCGGCGGCGTCCTGGCCGATCGCGTCAGCCGCACGAAGCTGCTCATCACCTCGCAGTTGCTCTTTACTGTGGCCGGGCTTGCCATTGGCGTGCTGGTCGCGACCGGCCGCATCGAGGTGTGGCACCTGGCGGTCTCCAGCGTTATGGCCGGCACCTCGTTCGCTATCAGCGTGCCCTCGCGCAACGCCCTGGTGTCCGACCTGGTGCCGCGCCGCCACGTCAGCAACGCCATCGCGCTCACCAGCACCACCATGAATGCCTCCCGCATCGCTGGACCGGCCCTGGCCGGTGCCTTGGTCGGCCTGATCGATATAGCCGGCACGTACTTCGTACAGACCGGCGGATACGTGTGGGGCATGCTCAATGTCCTTTTGGTTCGCGGCGGAGACCAACATCCAAGGACTCGAGGATCACCCTTCGCCGCGCTACGCGACGGATTCAAATTCGCCTTTAGCACCCGCCCTCTGGCCGCGCTGCTCCTCCTGGGACTCTCGCCGTCCCTTTTCAGCATGCCGATGATCTTCATCCTGCCCATCTTTGTGCAGCAGGACTTGCAGGCTGGGTCCTTCGAACTGGGCCTGGTGCTGTCGGCGCAGGGTATTGGCGCCGTGGCAGGGTCAGTCGCTGTGGTCGCCCACTCGGGCAACCGCCGCAAAGGCCCCGTCGTCATGCTCAGCGCCGCCGCCTTTGGCGCCGCGATCGCGGTGCTCGGCCTGACCCGCTCGCCCCTGGCGGCCGGGATCGTCATGGCGGTCGCCGGTTTCTTCTCGGCTGTCTACATGGCCAACAACCAGACGATGATTCAACTGCTGGCGCCCACCCGGCTGCGCGGTCGCGTGATGTCCATCTGGATGCTGGGCTGGGGACTCACGCCGCTTGGGCTGATGCCGATTTCGATCGTGGCCGAAAACCTCGGCATGCCGACCGCCATGGTCCTCGGCGGCAGCCTCAGCGTCGCCGTGGTGCTCTTCATCATGGTTTGGGGCCGTGAGCTTTGGACCCTCGACGCCGAAGCCGCGGTCGACCCCTCCGAGCACTGACGCGGCATGGTCGTACTACCATCGCTCAGCCCTTCGCGAACGGAGACGGCGCATGCGTAGTGGAGTCGTCGGCCTGCTGCCGTCGGATCCCCCGTCGATCTCGGCGGCCGGCGCCCAGCGCGCCCTTGAGTTGGGCTTCACCGGCAGCAGCGTCCAGCTCGGCCAACCGGACACCTACTCGCTGGACGAGTTTCGCCGCGTTGGCGACCTGCTGGCCGCGGAAGGCCTGACCGTCGCCCAGGCCAACGGCCAGTACCCCTCGCTCATCTCGCTCGACCCGGCCGTTCGACAGGCTGGGATCGACGGAATGAAGCGGCACATGCAGGCCGCGCACGCGCTGCGGGCCGAGACGCTCTACATCCGGCCGGGCGGCCTCAACCCCGTCGGTCCCTGGTATCCCCATCCCGACCATCACCAGGACGCCGCCTTCGAGCGCGCCGTCGAGAGCATCGGCGCCATTGCCGAGGCCGCCGAGTCCGAAGGCATTACGCTGACGGTCGAAGGCCACGTGCTCTCCGTGCTGGACCGGCCTGAGCGCATCGCCGAGCTATTCCACCGGATTCCCACCCGGGCCCTCGGCTTCAACCTGGACCCCGTCAACTTCATCGGCAGCATCTGGGACGCCTGGAACCCCGACCCCGTCTACGCCCGCCTGCTGGAGGCCGCCCGCGGGCGCATTCCGGCCGCGCACTGGAAGGACTACACCCTCGAGGACCGCCTTGTCCTGCACATCGAAGAAGTCCCCCTCGGCAAGGGCGTCATCAATCACGCCGCCTGGCTCACGGCCCTCAACGAAGTCGCCCCCCGCGCCTGGGTCCTCATCGAACACCTGCCGCCCGACCTCATCCCCGAAGCCAAACGCGTCCTCGACGCGGCAATGGCCAAAGCCGGCTTAAGCTGGGATCCCGCCTGATGCGGCAGACGTTTGTGGCCGGACTTGGTCGCGATTCAGATCGCGAATGTTTCACGTGAAACATCGCAGCCTCCACGAGGACGCTGTCCCATGACCACCGACTCGCTACAGGACCGCGTCATCATCGTCACTGGCGGCGCATCCGGCATCGGCCGCGCCACCGTCGAGCTTTGCGCCCGGCGCGGCGCCCATGTGGCGCTGGCCGACCTGCCGCAGAGCCAGGGCGCGGCCATTGCCGACAACCTGGCGGCCGAAGGGCACACCGTCCGCTTCGTCCCCTGCGACGTTTCCGAGGAGTCCGACGTCGAGCACCTGCTCGCCGCCACATCCGAGCTTGGCCGCCTTAACGTCCTGATCGCCTGCGCCGGCATCCTCCACGGCGCCACGGTGCCGATCCAGGACTTCGAGACCGAAACCTTCGACCGCGTCCTCGGCGTCAACGCCCGCGGCATGTTTCTCTGCGCCAAGCACGCCGTGCGCGCCATGGGCGAAGCCGGCGGCGTGATCCTGCTGCTGGCCTCCGGCGCCGGCGTCACCAGCGGTAGTTCGTCGTTCGCGTATGGAACCAGCAAGGGCGCGGTGCATGGCCTGGGCCTGGTCTTGCAAGGACGAATGGGCTATGACCCCATACGGGTCAACACCGTGGCCCCCGGCAGCATTGCCACCGCCCTCAAGCTGCAAAACGTGGTGGATGTCGGCCAGGCCGCCGGCGTCTCCGACGAAGAAATCCGCCGCCGCCAGGCCGATCTCGGCGACCCGGTCGGCGTAGCCCGCGTCCTCGCCTTTCTGGCTTCCGATGAAGCCGACTACGTCCGCGGCACCGTCTTTACTCGCTAAACCGTCGCGGCTCTTCGCCGGACTGTAAAAGTCTTCACGACTCAAGCCGGTAATCAAGGGTAAATTACTCTTCGCGACAGTTACCGACGGTGTGCCATGCAACGTTTTCGGCGCCAAACTGCCGGATTCTGCACGCGCACCACGGCTAGCCGCGTCTCGCGCCGCACCCTGCTTCGGGGCGCCGGTTGGGCCGCCGTCGGCGCCTCGGCCGCCGCCCTGCTGGCCGCCTGCGGCGATCCGGAACTACCCGACCCGCCTCGGACCTCGGGCCAAACCGCTTCGCCGGTTCCTCAGCGCGTTACGCCCGTCGTTGCCGCGAATGAACGCGAGGCCCGGCCGCAGCCCGGCGCGCCGGTCACCATCGGCGTGCCCACCGGCAACCCGCTCTTCGACCAGGTAGCCCTGCGGGTCACCGGACTGGCCGCCGACGCAGCCCGCGCTGCCCAAGCCCCCGCCGAACTGCGCGTCGTGCAGTTCGAGCAGGCCCTCACGTTCGATGCGACGGAGATCGCGACCGCGGTCGAGGCCCTGCTGGCCAGTCACCCGCAACTCGACGCGCTGCTGCTCCTGAACGCCGACCTGGCCCTGCTGCTGGCCGCGCGCGGGCACGTGGCGGCGGTCAACGGCCCCGCCGCCTCCGCGCCCGACTTCAACTCCGCCGACTTTCTGCCCTCCGCCATCGACACGCTGACCTGGGACGGCGACCTCTTCGGGCTGCCGCTCTGGGTGTCCGTCAACCTGCTGCAATGCAGCCCGGAACTCCTGCAGGACGCCGGCGTTGATTTGGAAAGCCTGCGAGACTGGGAGTGGGACCAGTTCCGGGACACCGCCCGACGGCTCATGCAGGTGGACGCCGCCGGCAATCCCTCGCAGTGGGGACTCTGGATGCCGCCCACCATGCTGCCCAGCCAGCAGTGGATCTGGCAGAACGGCGGCGCGGTCGTGGACCTGGAAGCGCGCCGGGCCGCCCTGGACACCACCGACGCCCTGGAGGCCGTGCAATTCTTGCGCGACCTGGCCAACGACGACGTGAGTCCGAGATTCGACCCCGACGCCTCGGGCCAGAGCGCCGTCGCCGTGGAGATCACCGATGGCCGGATGACGATTCAAGGCGCACCGGTCGCCATGTCCGGCACGCCCATCGGCGGCCTGCTCGGCGGGCTATTCGGCGGCGGCGCCATCGGCAACCCGTTTGGCGGCGGCGTGTTACTCGCCCCGCCCAGCCGCCGCGCCGCGGCCGTTGAATCGGAGGTCTTCGGCGTGCTGAGCCTGCTCACCACCAGCGCCAACCCGGACGTCGCGTTCCGGACCCTGGACTGGGTGGCGGCCCAGATCGCGCCCGCGGCCACCGTGCCCGCGCGCGGGGCTTCGGCCGAGCAGCTACGCGGTCAGGGCGGCTACGACGACGCCGACGCCGGAGCCATCATGCAGGCGATCGAGGCCGCCCGCGCCATCCCGGGCCCCTACGCCTCCCCAATCAAGGGCGAACTGTTGAGGCACGTGGACGGCCCGATGACCATGGGCCAGGCGGACCCATCGGAGGCGCTCACGGCCGCCGCGGCCGCCATCGACGAACTCCTCGAGCAAGACGCCGAGGCGGCGCTATCCCAAACCGCCGGCGCCGGCATCCAGATAGGCGCCAGCAGCAGCACCCAACTCCGCGGCGGCTGATCCCAACTACGGCCCGCGCCAAACACGTCCGAAAGACGGGTCGCAAGACCCGCGCGGGAACATCGCGCCACCGCTAGGCCCTTCGGACTAGCCCGTTCGGCGTAGTTGCTGTTTCCAGAATTATGGAGATTGGGCGATGACCGGGCTCGCGCCGCCGATCAACCTGTGGCTTGGTACCTCCATGCCGCGGAGTGAGCAGCATGTCCGGCCATTCCCCACAGTCCCGCCTGAACCGGCGCTCGCGCCCTATAGCCCGTCGCACGCTGTTGCGTGGCGCCGGCTGGGGCGCGCTGGGCGCTTCCGCCGTCGCATTGCTGTCCGCCTGCGGCGATCCCGAACTGCCCGAGCCGCCGCCCCTCGCGGGTCGGGCCGCGTCGCCGGCCGCCCGGCCCGTCACGCCCGTGGTCGCCGTCCAGGAACGCACCGCACAGCCCCGGGCCGCCGCCCCGGTCACTATCGGCATTCCCACCGGTAACCCGCTCTTCGACCCGGTGGCGCTGAGAATCGCCGGGCTTGCCGCGGACTCCACACAAGCCGCCGACGCGCCTGCCGAGTTGCGGATCGTGCAGTTCGAGCAAGCGCTCAACTATGACCCGTATCAGCCGCGAGAGATTGCGGCCGCGGTCGAGGCCACGCTCCCCAACCATCCCGAACTCGACGCGCTGCTGGTGCTGGACCCTGGCATCGCCCTGACCCTCGCCGAGCGCGGCCACGTGGCGCCTGTCAACGGCCCCGCGACGTCCGCCCCCAACTTCAGCGCGGACGATTTTCTTCCCTCCGCCATCGGCCCGTTGACCACCGAAGGCAACCTGTTCGGGCTGCCGCTGTGGATGAGCGTCAACATGCTGCGCTATACCCCCGGCCATTTCGCCGACGCGGGCGTCGATCCCGAAGAACTGCGTGATTGGGACTGGGAGCAGTACCGGGAGACCGCCCGCCGTCTCACCAGGGTGGATGCCGCCGGCCAAGCGGAGCGGTGGGGAGCGTTTGCGCCGCCGGGACTGATGCCCGGCCACCAATGGATCTGGCAGAACGGCGGCGCGGTTGCGAACCTGAACGCTCGACGGGCCGCCCTGGACACCACCGCCGCCCTGGAAGCCGTGGAGTTCCTGAACGATCTCTCTGATGACGGCATCGGCCCCCGGCCCGAACCAGATTCCGGGGCAGTCTCGATCACGATCTCGTCCGACAGCGCCGAGATGATGCTCCAAGGCGCCCCGGTGTCAATGCTGGGCGCGCCGGTTGGCGGGCTGTTCGGTGGGCTGTTCGGCAACGAACTCAGCGCCGGCGGGCTGTTGGCGCCGCCGCGCCAGCGACAAGCGGCGTCCGATGCGATGGTCTTTGGCGTGCTGACCCTGCTCAGCGCCAGCGACAGCCCCGACGCCGCCTTCCGGACGCTGGACTGGATAGCCGCTCGGATCGCCCCGGTGGCCACCGTCCCCGCGCGCGGAGCATCCGCGGCCCAACTGCAGCTCCAGGGCGGCTACAGCGACGCGGATGCCGGCGCCGTCATGCAGGCCGTCGACTCTGCGGAGGCGTTCCACGGACCCTACGCGCCGGGCATCAGGGCGGCGATGTTCCACCGTGTCGATCTTCCTATCGCCACCGGCCAGGCGGACGCCGCCACCGCGCTCGCCGCCGCGCATCAGGCCATCGACGAACTGCTTCGGCAGAGCCCGGCGGATGCGCTGACGCAAACCGGGGCGCCGTCGGAGTCCGAAGGCTCCCAGCGGGGCGGCTAGTGGTCGCGAGCCTCTGACTCGGGTCGACCGCTCACGGCTGATAGGCGAGGTCCGGAAACTCCTCGGCCGCCGCGCGCACGAATGCCTCCCGGCCCTTGCGTGACACCGGCAGGTACGGCCGGCGGGTTTCCCAGGTGGTTTCCACCAGGAACGGCGAGGCCGCCGACATGGCCTTGCCGATGATGCCGTGCAGGTTGCCGTCCTCGACCAGGTGGCGCTTAACCACGGCGCCGAACGCCTGCAGCCGCTCGTTGCGCCGCGCCGCCTTGTCCCACTCGCCGCGCTCGATCTCGTCCCACCAGTCCAGCATGAAGGTCGGGTTGTAGCCCGCCATCCACGAGTAGTTGCCGCGCGCCCCGTGCATGGCGAAGGCCGTCAGCACGTGCTCGCCGGCGAAGCAGCTCAACTCCGGCGCCTGCCGCCGCACGTCCATGAAACCGTCGACTCCCGCCTGCACGTACTTGGCTCCGATCAGCTTGGGAATCTGCTCCGCCAGCGCCCGGTACTCCGCGCCGCTCAGCACGTGCGGTTGCCGCGGCGTGTTGTATTGGATCAGGCCGAAGTCGTCCGGCACCGCGTGCGAGACGTCCTCCCAGAACTGGTCGAACGAGGCCGGCGTCATCGGCATGAACACCGGGTGCCCCACGTGCGCGCCCATTACGCCGCTGTCCGCCGCGATGCGTAGCCGGTCCACCGTCCCCTGCGTGTTCAGCCAGGTCACCCCCGCCTGCGAGGGCATGCCCACCTTCCGGCACTCGTCGCCAAACGCCTCCACCAGGGTGCGGAAGTCGTCCAACTCGATGGCATAGAACTCGCCGTCGCTATCCGTCGTATACGCCCCGTGCAGCCCGGCGGCATGGCAGCGCCGCACGTTCTCGCGCACGATGCCCGTGTCGATCCTGTTGTCAGCCGTAAACGGCGTCGTCAGCGCAATCCAGATCCCATGCAGATTCCCCCGCGTCAGCCCCTCGGCCATCTCCTCACGTGCCATAACTCGACTCCCTGGTCTCGCACGCCAACGATCCCGCCCATAGTGCGCCCGTTTTGCCACCTGCTGCCATCCTGGACTTGGAAGCTAGTCTCGACAGTTGCCGCCGGCCCCGTGAACTGACCTGTCGTGAGCCAAATGCCTCCGAAGTGGAGTGACCGCTTTCCCGACTGCGATCAACTGCGGGCTGAGACCCGCGGCCTGGCCGAATGCGTTCGCGACCAGTTGCTGGCGCTGATTCCCACAGACCAGATTTGCGGCATCTATCTCACCGGCTCAACGGTCAAGGCCTGGGACTCCCCGCTGGACTATGTGCCCGAAGTCAGCGACGTCGACATCCATGTGTCGTTCCGCGATGACATCTCGTGGCGCGGGCACCTGGACACTGTGCCGCTGGCACTCGATGTACAAGCGGCAATCGAGGCGTGCTTCGAGAATCGTTGCCGGCGGGCCCTTCACCGTCCACGGCCGCAACTCCTCGTCATGAACAAGCTCATGGCCGAGCGTCCGGGCTTCGTCTACTCCCCACAGTCCACCGTCGTCGTGCTCCACGGCGAGGCCTATCCGCAAGGCGACTACAGCAATCCCGACACCATCCGCCGCCGCAACGCAGCGGACCTGGTGGAGCGAGCCGAGTTCGTGCAGCGCGTGCCGCTGCTAGTCATCGATCGACCCTGGACCTATTCGCGCGACCTGCTGAGTCAGCTGACCTGGCGGATTTCTCCCGCCGGCCCCCTCGCGCTGCACCTCTCCGGCCTCGACACCAAGCACGTCTGGACCTTGAACCGAACCCGAGTCACGGCAACGCTTCGAGACTTGGCGCATCACAATCTGGCGGCCTCCTACTCCGCGTTCTACCTGTCCGCCTGGGACTACTTCCTCTCCGGCTTCACCGACACCACCGCCTGCCGCGCGGCAATTGCCTCGGGCACGCACGTGCTGACCGAGGGCGCCGAAATTGCGCAACATTGGCTGAACAGCAACCCCAACGTGTCGGCGGAGGACTCATAGTCCGCGCGACCCCCGCCAATCCCACGGGAATCGCCAAACTGCACAGAATCTGCACATCGTCTGCGGGCTGACTTGAAACTCCACCGGTACGGTGCACGTCGTGAACAAGCATTCGGCAGTGGGATGAGCTCAGGAGATCGCCGGTGAAGCGCCAGCGAATCCTTGTCGTAGACGACGACCCGGACATTCGCCGCCTGGTAGGCGCCTACTTCCACCGCGACGGCATGGAGGTCATCACGGCGGAGGACGGCGAGACGGCCCTCGTTCAAGAGGCCACGCAGCGGCCCGATATCGTGGTACTGGACCTGATGCTGCCTGGCATTGGCGGTCTGGACGTGTTGCGCACCATTCGGGCACGCGGTACACGACCGGTCGTCCTGTTAACCGCGAGGGAGGAGGTTACGGACCGCGTCCTTGGCCTGGAACTGGGCGCCGACGACTACGTGACCAAGCCATTCCATCCGCGCGAACTCGTGGCCCGCGTCCATTCGGTCCTGCGGCGCGCCCAGACAGCGCCGACCACGACGACCGCGCGTGTCGGCGACCTGGAGATCGACAGCGAGCGTCGCCTGGTGCGGCGCGACGGTGAGCCGATTCAACTCACGCGAACCGAGTTCGACCTGCTGGCGGCGCTTGTCCGCGCCGATGGACGGGTCTTGTCGCGGGCCGATTTGCTGGACGCTGTGGCCGGCCCGGACAGCGTCGCCCTGGAACGTTCGATCGACAGCCACATCCGCAACCTGCGCCGCAAGGTGGAGCCGACAACCGGCGGGCCGCGTTACGTGGTGACCGTGTCGGGCGTCGGGTACCGGCTGGGCGACGCCTAGGCATGCGTCTCTCGCTGCGCCTGGTACTGGCCTTCGTCACTGTGGCGACGGTGGCTGTCGGTACGGCCGCGCTGATCATCGGCCTCAACACGACCAGCCGGTTTGAGAAATTCGCAAGCGACGTCCGCCACCACGACGCCGTGCATACGGCCGAACGGCTGTCGGCGGCCTATGAGCGAACCGGCGACCTCCGGCAGGCGGCGCATCAAGTGTTTCCCCGGGGATCGTCGCGCGGGCTGCCCGTGGCGGTGGTGGACCTCGCCGGCAACCTGGTGTGGAGCACGGACGACCCCGAATCCCGCGTACCTGACGACTGGCAGGTCACGCCCCTTGTGTCGGCCGGGAAGCAGATCGGGCAGTTGCACATGCCGCAGGCGTTGGAGAAAGGGCACGTAGCAGGCCATGGGGCCGATTCGAGGGCCGACCTGGAGCAGGCGTTCGTCAACGAGACGATCCGCTCGCTGCTCATCGGCCTTGGCATTGCCCTGGTGGTAGCGCTCGTCATGGGAGTCCTCTTGGCCGCCGGCATTACCCGACCGCTGGGGCGGCTGACCGCGGCGGCCCGTGGCGTGGCCGCGGGCGACTTGGGGGCGCGCAGCAGGCTCGCGGGTCGCGATGAACTGGCCACGGTCGGCGCGGCCTTTGATGACATGGCGGCCAGCCTGCAGGCCCAGGAGGCGGTCCGCCGCAACCTGTTCGCCGACATCGCCCACGAGCTGCGCACGCCGGTCACCGTGATCGAAGGAAACCTGGTGGCCATGCTCGACGGGGTCTACAGCCGCTCAGACGAGACGCTGCAGTTGACGCTGGATCGGGCCGAAGGGCTTCACCGGCTCGTCGAAGACATCCGAGATCTATCGCTGGCCGAAGTTGGCAAGCTGGATCTGTCCATCGAGCCGGTACCCCTTGCCCGCGCGCTAGAGACCGTGGCCTCAGCCATGCGCGGTCAAGCGCTGAGCACGGGCCTGACGCTCGAGGTAGAGCCCTCACCGGGTGCGACCATGGCCGACGAGTCGCGTCTCGCCCAGGTTCTGGCCAATCTCCTCGACAACGCGCTGCGCCACACGCCGCCGGGCGGGTCGATAACCATTCGCTCGGGCGCCGTCGACGCGACAACCGCCTGGATCGAGGTGTCCGACACGGGCGAGGGCATCGCCCCGCGGGACCTGCCGCACATCTTTGATCGCTTCTACCGCGGCACCGACGCCTCCGGTCGCAAGACCCGCGGCAGCGGCCTCGGCCTCGCCATCGCGCGCGCCTTCATCATGGCCATGAACGGTCGACTCACCGCCGAAAGCACGCCAAGCCAGGGATCAACCTTTCGCATCTACCTGCCAGCGGCGGACTAGATCTGGGAGGTCTGGTGGACTGGACGGCGTGCAGGCTGGAAGTGAATTCAACGGTGTCGTCGACGGCTTCTCCGCATGAGCGACGCATACCCTCCCGACTGCCCTAGAATTGCTCCACCTCCCCGCTCCCGGACTGTTTCGTCGTACTGCCATGACCACCGAATTCCGTCCCACCGAAATCGATCCCAAGTGGCGCGCCCGCTGGGCTGAGCAGGATCTGTACCGCACGCCCGAGCCCTCCGACCGCCCCACCTTTTACTGCCTGGACTTCTTCCCCTACCCCTCCGGCGACGGCATCAGCGTTGGCCACCTTCGCAATTACGTGCCGACCGATGTGCTCTCCCGCGCCATGCGTATGCGCGGCTACGACGTGCTGCACCCCATGGGCTGGGACGCCTTCGGGCTGCCCACCGAGAACGCCGCCATCGAGACCGGCCGCCACCCGTCCGACCTGACCCGCGAGTGGAGCGCCAACTACAAGCGGCAACTGGATTTGGCCGGCGGTTCCTACGACTGGGCGCGCGAGATCAACTCCACCCACCCCGAGTACTACCGCTGGACCCAGTGGATGTTCCTGAAGCTGTACGAGCAGGGGCTGGCCTATCGCGCCACCGGCCTGCAGTGGTGGTGCCCCATCTGCGGCGCGCTGGCCAACGAGGAGGTCAACGCCGACGGAACCGACTGGCGCGACCACACCGACATCACCCAGCGCGAGCTGACCCAGTGGTTCTTCAAGATCACCGATTACGCCGACCAGCTGATCGAGGACCTGGAGGGCCTGGACTGGCCGGACGAGACGCACGCGGCGCAGGTCAACTGGATCGGCCGCAGCGACGGCGCCGACGTCACGTTCACGGCCGAGACCGGCGACGAAATCTCCGTCTTCACCACCCGCCCCGACACCCTCTTCGGCGCCACCTTCATGGTCCTGGCGCCCGAGCACCCGCTGGTCGGCCGCGTCACCACGCCGGATCACGCCGACGAGGTCCAGGCCTACGTGGCCGCC
Source organism: Chloroflexota bacterium (assembly GCA_022820025.1). Taxonomy (GTDB): domain Bacteria; phylum Chloroflexota; class UBA11872; order UBA11872; family UBA11872; genus UBA11872. Next base: position 25,008 of record JAJEGF010000078.1, on the reverse strand, counting down.
GCCGCGCGCAAGGCCGAACTGGAGCGCGTGGCGCTGGACGACGACAAGACCGGCGTCTTCACCGGCGGCTACGCCGTCAACCCGGTCAACAACGAGCGTCTGCCCATCTGGATCGCCGACTACGTACTGATGTCCTACGGCTCCGGCGCCATCATGGCCGTGCCGGCCCACGACGAGCGCGACTTCGACTTCGCCACCCGCTACGGCATCGAAATCCGCACCGTCATCGCCCCGCCCGACTGGGACGGTGAAGCGCTGTCCGAGGCCTTTGTCGGCGACGGCCCCATGGTCAACTCCGGCCGGTTCGACGGCCTGTCGGTCAAGGACGGCGTGCGTGCCGTCACCGAGTGGCTGCGCGACCGGGGCAAGGGCGACTTTGCCGTGAATTACAAGCTGCGCGACTGGCTGATCTCCCGCCAGCGCTACTGGGGCACCCCCATCCCCATCGTCCACTGCGACGACTGCGGCGAAGTCCCGGTCCCGGAGGACCAGCTACCCGTCCTGCTGCCCTACGTCGAGCAGATCGACCCGCAGCAGCTGGGCGGCCGGTCGCCCCTGGAAGCCGCCGAGGACTGGGTCAACGCCCCCTGTCCCGACTGCGGCAAGCCCGGGCGGCGGGAAACCGACACCCTGGGCGGTTTCGCCTGCTCCAGCTGGTACTTCCTGCGCTTCTGCAGCCCGGACGAGCACGAAAACGCGTTCGATTCCAACGCCGTCCGCCGCTGGATGCCGGTGGACCTGTACGTCGGCGGCGCCGAGCACAGCGTGATGCACCTGCTCTACGCCCGCTTCTGGACCAAGGCCCTGCGCGATGCCGGCGTGCTGGACCTGACCGAGCCCTTCCAGGCCCTGCGCCACCAGGGCCTGATGCTGGCGCAGCCCGGCTGGGTGGAGGAGTCCGCCCTGCGCATCGACAGCCAGGGCGGCGCCCGCGTGGCCGATCCCGACGGCGCAGATGCCTTCGACAATCCGGAGGCCGCCCAACCCTTCCGCCGCTACCCCCTCGAAGCCCGCTTCGAACTCACCGGCAAGCGCGCCCAGCGCAACGGGCAGGCGCTGGTCGAATTCCGCATCACCAAGATGTCCAAGTCCTGGCGCAACGTCGTCATTCCCGACGAGGTCGCCGCCACCGCCGGCGGCGACGCGCTGCGGTGCTTCATCCTGTTCATGGGCCCGTTCGACCGCACCCTGCCCTGGAGCGACCTGGGCCTGGCCGGCGTCTCGCGCTGGCTGAGCCGGGTCTGGAACATCGTGCTGGGCCAGGAAATGGGCGGCACCCGCCGCCGCCGCGCCGCCTACGCCGACGTGCAGGTCGAACTGCAACGCCGTCTGCACCAGACCATCCGCCGCGTCAGCAACGACATCGACGCCCTGAAGTTCAACACCATGGTCGCCGCGCTGATGGAGTTCACCAACTTCCTGATCGAAGTCGGCGACGACGACCTGCGCGCCACCCCGGCCTGGAAGCGGACCATCGACACCTTTCTGGTCCTGCTGGCCCCCAGCGCCGTCTTCATGGCCGAGGAACTGTGGGAGCGCACCGGCCACTCGCAGAGCATCCACCTCCAGCCCTGGCCGGCGTGGGACGAAGCCCTGGCCGCCGACGAAACCTTCACCCTGGTCGTCCAGGTCAACGGCCGCGTCCGCGACCGCATCGAGGCCCCCGTCGCGACCGACGAAGCCGCCGCCCAAACGCTCGCCCTGGCCAGCCCCCGTGTCCAGACCCACACCAACGGCAAACAGGTCCGCAAAGTCATCTACCGCCAAGGCCGCCTCATCAACCTCGTCGTCGGCTGATCGCCTGCGATCGAACGTCGCTAGACGACCCGGCTTGATTCCTGCCTAGTCGAACCAGTGCTCGCTGTCGATTGTGTCGCGTGTGGCGAGCAAGGAGTCCAGTGCCACTACGAGCCTTCCGGCCGTCCGGCGGCTGGCTCGTGGATAGGCCCGGTTGGTCGTGTAGATGATCGGCGGGTAGGCGCGGCCGGCCCGCATGGCGTCGGCCGCGAGGGGGAGATAGTCGACCACGTTCTCGGTCACGATCACCCGACCTTCCGCCTGCGCCGCAGCGAAGATCGCCTCGTCAGGCAACCCTTGCAGGTCGGGCCGTTCGGCCACCGCCGCGACCTCATGGCCGCGGTCCCGCAACGCCTGGGCAATCGCCGGCGCCCACATTTCGTCCAGCAGCAGTTTCACCGGCCCAACAGCGCCTGCTCCCGTCGCCAGCGGGCCTCGGCTCGTTCAGCTTCGTCCTCGACTCGAAGAATCCAGTCAGCCACCTCGTCGGCGTAGTCGGCGCAGTAGCGCAGCGCGGCGCTTACCTGATCGGCCGTCAGACCCGTCCGCTCGCAGACATCTTCCAAGCTGTCGGCGTCACCACCGTCCGCTGGGCGCAGCGCTCCCACCACCTCCCACACATCCGGACCGCCAATCAACCCGGCCCGCCGCCCGCCGGGACCCGACCGAAACACGATCCCGGGATGCTGCTCCATCCGCAGCCCTTCTTCCAGCAACTGCTTCGCGACCGCCGACCGCGACTGCCCGCTCCTCCGGCTCTGCGCCTCCAACCGTTCAAACAGATCCTCCCCCACGCGCACCGAAAGATGCCGGCTCATGGCTTTGGTCGCCTTGCCCGTATGCCGCTGTCACACAACGTAACACCTCGCTGGCGCATTATGAGGACCAGACCGAACAGGTGCCTACGGCAATCTGCCTGCCCGCTATATTGACCCAGTGCGCAGGTACCGGCTCCCAAGTCGTGAGTCAGCCTGGAACCAATCTGATGATTCACCAATTGACCCGGCCGAGGACCTCCCGCAACGAACATAGCGGCGACCCGCGAGTTCATTCCTTGCATCCGCGATCCTCGGCGTTCAAGTGAACGCCCCACCCGCGTACACCTTTAGACTAAGTGGTAACATAGCCACGCTTGTTACGCCGCTGTCATATTCGTCCTGTCACCACGACCCCGAACAAATTGAAATCACAATTCACCGAAACTATTAGCTTGGAATCAGCCTAGAGTGACGCCCGGACACGCTGGCAATGCCAGCCGCAATCACGACGACGTTCACGATCACGACTATCGAGCCGCCGGCCGGCGTGTTCTGATACTCGTCTTAATTATGACGATCATCCATATGGCGCTCGAAATTGTTGGCGGTATCGTTTCAGGCAGTTTGGGTCTCTTGGCTCACGCCGGTCACGTCGTCATCGACGTTGTTGCCATTGGCCTGGCGCTCTTCGCCATGTGGATGGCCGAACGTCCAGCCACCATCACCCGCACCTTTGGCTACAAGCGTATCGAAGTGCTCGTGGTGATGTTCAATGCGCTTGCTCTCTGGGTACTTGCCAACTGGATTATCTACGGGGCGTACCAGCGGCTTATCAGTCTGGAGCACGAGCACGAACTGGAAGCCACGATCATGCTGATCGTGGCAACCGCCGGGCTTCTCATCAACCTTGGGGCCGTATGGGCGCTCTACCGATCGGTGCGGGATAACATCAGCATTGAAGGCGTCTTTTGGCACATCGTAGTCGACCTTCTGGGATCTATTGGTGTGATTGTGGCTGGCGTCCTTACATTGCTGTTTGACTGGGATGTAGCCGATCCTATTGCCGGGATAGTCATCGCCGTATTCATCCTGGTCAGTTCCGGACGTCTGGCCATCATGGTGTTTCGTGTGCTGCTGGAAGGCGTGCCAAAACGTCTGGATATGTACCAGCTTTGCAGCGCACTGGAAGATGTTGACGGCGTAACGTTGATACACGACGTCCATGCCTGGACGATCACCTCCGGCTACGACGCCCTCACGGCGCACGTGCTCATCGACGCCGACTATCAGGGTGAATACGAGCCGCTGCTGCGCCGCCTACGGCAAATCGCTTATGAGGAATTCGGCATTCACCACATCACGCTGCAGCTCGAAACGTCCGCGGCCGACTGCACCGAAAACCACCACGTCGACCACCTGGAAGCGAGAACACACGCCGAGGCGCGCCAGACAGCTTCTTGAGCCCGGCCAACCGCCTCCGAGTTCGCGACGGGCGCCTGCTAGTGACGATTGGCTCGGGCCGTACACCGCCATGGAGCTGACTGGCGGCGCCCGATGACTCTCGGGCACCGGGACGCCTCTAGAATCGGCGCGCGCGCGAACGCGAGGATCTGCCCAATGAAGTACAGGCTCGTGCTGCTGATCGCCATGGTCAGCCTCGCCTTCTCCGCCTTGCCCGCCCTCGCCCAGGACTGCACCTTCCAACTGGGGTTCAACACCCTCCGCGACCTGATCCCTGACGTCGTCGGCGACTGCCTGGACAACGAGCAGCACAACCCCGCAACAGGGATCACCCGGCAAACCACCACCAACGGCCAACTCACCTGGCGCAAAGCCGACAACTGGACCGCGTTTACCGACGGCCTGCGCACCTGGATCAACGGCCCCGAGGGCCTGCAGCAGCGCCTGAATAGTGAGCAGTTTCCCTGGGAAACGCCGGTCCCCGCACCCGGTGAGTCGCGCCTGACGCTGGACCAGCTGCGCAACGCCGAATACCACCTGCCCCTCCTCGGCGACGAAAACACCCCCATCCAATTCTCCGACGGCGCGGGCCACATCGCCTTCGGCGAAGGTGCGACAGAGCGGGTCTCCGCGGGCATCGTCAACGACACCGTTGCCTTCGGAGACCTCAACGGCGACGGCTTCGCCGACGCCGCCGTCATCGTCTTCATCTCCGGCGGCGGCAGCGGCACCTTCATCCACCTGGTCGCCGTCCTCGATCGAGACGGCAAGCCGGCGCAGGACGCCCTGGCCTACCTGGGCGACCGCGTGCCGGTACGCAGCCTGGCCATCGCCAGCGGCGAAATCGTGGCCGAGACGGTAGTCCACCGCCCCAGCGACGGCCTCTGCTGCCCATCGCTCGAAATCACCCGCGCATTCACGCTGCAGGGCAACCGGCTCGTCCCGCGCCAGGCCCTGGTCATCGAGTCGCCGCTACCCGGCGAAACGGTGGCCAGCGGCGTCGAGCTTCGGGGCACAACCAGCGTCTATCCGTCCGCCGAGACCCTCGCCTACCTCGTCTACGACGCCCGCGGCGGCGTCATCGGCAGGGGGAGCATTCCCGTCGACGGGTATGGATACCAACCGGGAACATTCGCCGCGCCGGTCGAATTCATCGCCGGCGCGGACGGACCCGGCCGCATCGAGATCGTCGACAAAGACTCGGCCAACGGTTCGGCATCGGCTCGAACATCAGTCCCCGTCATCCTGCAGGCCGCCCCCATAACGGACGGACGAACCAGCCGCGAACCCACCCCCGAGCTCATCCTGGAAGCGCCCCTCAGCGGCGCGACCGTCGGCCGCACGCTAGAGCTCCGCGGCCGCATCAGCGCCCTGCCCTTCGAGAAAAACCTCACCTACCGCATCTACAACCAGGCCGGCAGCGTCATCGACCAGAGTTGGATCTCGGTGGAAGGCGACTACGGCGGTCCGGGCGCCTTCACCAAGTCCATCGACATCCCAGCCACAGCCGCGCCCGGCCCCCTCCGCATCGAAGTCCGAGACGAAAGCGTCATCGACGGCACCCTGATCGTCAGCACCTCGGTGGAGGTGCACTTCACGGGCTGAGCAGGGGGGCTAGCTCCCGTCGGGCAGCGGGACGGTGCAGACGCGGCGCGTGACGGCGCAGCAGAACCAGATTTGGTCGTTGTGCAGGGTCATGCCGTGGACTTCGGGGTCGGGCACGTCGATAGCGGCCCGGATTTCACCGGTGGCCGGGTCGAGCTTATGGATCTGGCGCAGTCCCACGTCGGAGCACCAGACGTGGCCGTCGGCCACGAACACGCCGTGCGGGCGGTGGCTGGGCGTGGGGATCGAGTAATGCACCGACATGTCGCGCGGGTCAACCAGGAACAGTTGCTGCGCCGGCGGCACGGCCATCCACATGTGGCGATCGTCCACCCACTGCAGACCGTGCGCGCCGGTGACCTGGGCGTTGGCCTGGTCGACGAAGGCCACGACGCCCTTGCCGGGAGTGTCGTAGTGGGCCACGGTCGTCCCGTCGTCGTTCAGCTTGAAGATGCGAGACCCGATGGTTGAGGACACCCACAGGTAACCGCCGCCAATGGTGACGCCGCTGGCGTGGCTGGTCTCGGTCGGTACGCGCGCCAATACCGAACCGTCCGCGTAGTCCAGCTTGTAGAGGTGACAGTCGTCCTGGTCGATCACCCACAGGCCGTCGTCAGCCGCCTGCAGGCCGTTGGGCTGCGGGCCGGGGGTAATCCAGCGGTCGGTCACGCTGTGCATTTCTACAGGAACTCCCAAGACCGGCGGAAGCCTGGGAGTCTAGTAAAGGCGAAACAGCGTGGCTCGGAACGAGTCTTGACAGGAATAGGGGACAGTGAGACGTTTGGAGTGCGGGGAGCATGTGGCACCTGCTCCGTAACCCCCCCAGTCTCTTCGGCGGCTGGGATAGCGACCGCCCGCGGGCGGTCGCTGCCATGTTTAAAGGCATCACCGGAATCTGCGACGACAAGCGACACGCGATTCCGGGAGCGGGCGAGAACCCGGAGTCTATTGGCGGCCTTGGGGGCGGGCGTCCGGCGCTGTCATCAGTTGGATCGGGGTGTAGCCCGGATTCAGTCAGCAGACACGCGTAGCGAGACCCAATGCACGGCGCTCCTGCCAACGTGTATGTGGATGGTCTCAACCTCTACCACTGCGCTCTTGCCGACACGCCGCATTGGTGGTTGGACCTTCAATCGCTTGCACGCCGGTTGCTGGAGCCAGGGTTCTCGCTTCACAGAATCCGGTACTTCACCGCGCGCATCGCGGGTCGGCGAGATCCTGGGAATCGCCTAAGGCAGCAGATGTACCTTCGCGCGCTCCAGACGATCCCGGAATTGGAACTTCACGAAGGTCACTTTCTCTCGTACCCAGCCTGGATGCCGCTCGCGAATCCGAGGCCTGGCGAGTCTGCGCGGGTCAAGGTGATTCGGACCGAGGAGAAGGGTTCCGACGCCAACCTGGCGGCTTGGCTGACGCGGGATGCCGCCAAGCGTGATGGCCGGGCCGCATTTGTCATCACCGGCGACTCCGACTTCACGGGAGTCATCCAGATGGTGCGCCGGGAATTCAACTTCCCGGTACACGTCATCGATCCCAGGCGCATGTCCAGCCGACGCTTGCGAAGCGCGGCCACCAGCTACCGCCTGCTCGACCGGCGGCTGCTGCCGCGGTGCCAGTTCCCCGGCACCCTCACGGACAGCACGGGCGTCATATCCAGGCCGGTGAGCTGGAGCGGGTAACCCGGCCGCGAACTGAGCAGTGACCGCGTGCGGCATCTGCCCCTATTGCCATTCGTACTCCTATAGAGTATAATCGCCCCAGCTTGCCAGCGATGTCCCACTAGTCCGCTGTACCGGACCTGGAATGGGACCTATGCCAGAGTCAGACGCGCAGCGCCCGCCGCCGAGCGAGGCGTACCTGCGCGAGCTTGAGGAACAACTGCTCGCCGAGTTTGGCGAGCGCAACGCCCGGATCGAACGCCTGCGCCGGCTGCGGCACATGGAACTGCCGGTGGACATCCCGCCCGCCTATCGCACCAGCGCCCGCGAGGTGCGCACCCCGCTGGCGCGCGAGCAACTGAAACGGGTCATCGGCAGCCTCACCGCCAACCGCCCGCTGGTGCACGTGCCGCCGGCCGAGTCCACGGAGGCCGCCCGCGCCGGCGCCGACCTGCGCGCCCGCTGGACCAACGCGGCGCTGCGGCGCATGGACAGCGAAGCCGCCCGCGACGTGTTCGGCATGTTGATCGACGCCATGGTGGCGGACGGCGCCGGCGTGCTGAAGCTGCTCTACGCGCCGGACCGCTGGGCGGGCTATCCCCGGCGCTCCGCCGACACCGATGAGCCTGCGGAGACGTTCCTCCAGCGGGCCGAGCGCTTCAAGAAATCGGCCCGCTTCCCGCTCGCCTGGCGGGATGTCGACGTCACCACGTTCTACCCGCTGGAAGGCGAAGACGGCCTGGAAGCCTGCCTCGAGATCGCCGAGCGCCCGCGCCACCTGGTGCAACGCCGCTACGGGCTGATCACCGACAAGCGCAGCGGACGCCTGGTACCGGCCGGCGGCGACGCCCAGGCGAACCCTGCTCCCGTCGGAGCGCCCCTTGTGGGCGCCCGTCCCACCGCCCGCGTCGTCGAATACTGGGACGACGAGTACTTCGCCTACCTGGTGGACGGTCACCTGGTCCGCCGCGGCCGGCACGACTACGGGGCCATTCCCTACGTCCACGCCTACGGCGACCAGACCCCCAGCCGCGATCCCGCCAAGGCCGGCGTCTCCATGCTGGCCTCCATGGAATACCTGGTCCCGCTGCTGGATCAGCTGCTGACCATGAAGCAGAACGCGCTGTTCCTCTACGCCTATCCCACGCCCAAGATCACCAACTTCTCGCCCATCGACCCCAGCCTCAGCAACGACGGCCGCCCGCGCGCGCTCGACTTTCGGCCCGGCGAGATCCTGCCCCTCTACCAGGGCGAGGACCTGACATTCCTGCAGTGGCAGGGCACCCCGCCCGACCTGGACGAACTGATCGCCCAAACCCGCGCCATGATCGACCAGGCCGGCGCGCCCAGCGTGCTGTTCGGCGTCCCGCCCGACGGCAACACCAGCGGCTACCTGCTCAACCAGCTCATCAACACCGCGCGCGTCTCATTCCAGCAGGTCGCCCGGCACGCCGAGCAGGCGCTGGAGCGGATCGTGCGCCTGATGTGGCGGCTGGTGGAAACCCGCATCGGCGAGACCGTGTTCGTGTTCGAGGCCGAGGACGACCAGGGCTGGATCGGCCTGGGACCGCAGGACATCGATGGCTACCACGCCGTCCGCGTGCGACTCGATCCGCTCGGTCCCGCCGATGACGTCGCCCAGGGCACCTTGGCCGCCAGCCTCGTCGGCGCCCGCCTCGCCTCCCGCCGCTGGGCCATGCGCGAAAAGCTGGGCATCGAGGACGCCGAAGCCGTCGAAGACGAAATCCTCCTCGACGAAATCATCGACACCCCCGAAGTCCGCTCCGCCATCGCCCGCGAAGCCCTCGGCCAAGCCGGATTGCAGCCCTCACCCACCCAGGAGACGACAGATGTCCAAGCCTGAGTCATTGGATCGACCTGAGGCGATTCAACTGCGAGTTCAGCGACTCGTCCAGGAACTGGTCCTTCGAATCCGGGCGCGTCGCCTAGAACATGGCGGCGCCACCGGGACCGCCGCGGCACAAGCCGGCGGGCACGCACTTGGAATGCTCCGTCGAGCTGAGGTTCAGCCTGTCGGTCTGTTCCGGCGGCCCGGGCAGCACGCGCTGTTGCGACGAATGTCGGCGAGCGGCAGCGAGGGAATCGTCGGTGAAAGGGCGCGAGATCGAAACACGCGTCGAGGGAGGCGGACCCATGCCGGACGCTAGCGGGGACGCGGGCAGCGTGTTCGCCGAGCGTCTGACTGCCGCCGCGAACGCGGAGTGCGAGTCGCTGTGCGAGACGATCATGACCAAGGCACGGGCCGGCGAGCGCTGGGCGGTGGAGTTGGTTGTGCGGAACGTGTTCGCGCGCCCTGTCGAGGGCGAGGACACGTTTCAGACGCTACTGGAAGAGTTACGTGAGCGCACGGCGCACGGCGCGTGATCTGCTGTGGGCGCGGGTGGGCTACGACCCGTCGGCGGCCCAACTCGCGGCGCACGACTCTCCGGCACGGATTCGCCTGATTGCCGGGGGCGAGCGGGCCGGCAAGAGTCTAAGCGCCGCCATGGAACTCTTCGGCCGGCTGGTGGAGGGGCGGCTTTATTGGCTGGTGGGTCCCGAGTACGACCTCTGCCGCCCAGAGTTCGAATACCTCCTGGACGCATATCGGCGGATTGACGCCGTGGCCTCGGTGCGGTTCCCGGGCAGCAGCCGGTGTGAACTGATCACGCGCACCGGGGCGCGTATTGTTACGCGAAGCGCGCGTGAGCCAGAACGGTTGGCAGGCGAGGCACCGGACGGGATCCTGGCATGTGAGGCCGCTCAGCTTCCGCCGTCCGTGTTTCTGCGCCTGCGGGGACGAATCGCGGAGCGGCGCGGCTGGTTGTGGCTGAGCGGAACTTTCGAAGGGTCGCGCGGCTGGTACGCGGACAGGTTTCGCGCCTGGCAGCCGGCCGCGCGCGAGGATGCGCGGTCCTTCTCGATCCCCTCGTGGGAGAACCGGGCGCTCTATCCGGGTGGGCGCCACGATCCCGAGATCGCGGAATTGGAGGCACTGTTCCCTCCGGATCTCTTCATGGAGCGCTTTGGCGGCGTGCCGTGTCCGCCGGCGACGCTGGTCTTCCGGGAGTTCGATCCGCGCAAACACGTGCACGTCAACGCGCGGAGCAGCGACGCACCGGTGGAACTGGCGGTCGACCCGGGATACGCGGGCGCATATGCGGTGCTGGCTATTGAGCAACGTGGGTCCGAGGTAGCGGTCATCGACGAGGTGTATCTGCGGCGGAAGGTGGCGGGAGACGTGATTGCGGCCTGCCGCCAGCGCTCCTGGTGGCCTCGAGTGCGTGGTGGAGTGATTGACGTGGCCGGCCGGCAACACCATGCCGCACCTAGCCAGATAGAGGTTTGGGCCTCGCTGGCGGGCGTGCGGCTGCGCTCGCACTCGGTACCGCTGCGTTCGGGAATTGACCGTCTGCGGACGTTCCTGCGCGACCCGGCCAGTGGCGACGCGCGCCTGATCGTGGCGCCCGAGTGCACGAACCTGATTGAGGAGTTTGGGCTATACCGATATCACGAGGCGACGGATCTGGAACCGATCTCGGAGATCCCAATCGACCGTGATAACCACGCCATCAAGGCGCTGACGTACTGGCTGTACGACCGCTTTGGCGCGATCGAGCGACCGCCGCGCCAGAGTATTCCGTTTCGGATTACGTGGTAGTGGAGATCAGGCCTCGCCGCGGCTAAGCCTCGGTCTGGTCGCTTGGCGAGCCAGTGCCGGCGTGGGCGCTGACGAGCAGGACGATGGGGTCGTCGTCGCCGGCGTTCAGCCCCAGGCGCATGAAGCCGGCATCAAGCTGAAGGTCGACGAAGGCCAGACGGCTGGCGAGTTCGTCGACCGCGTCGTCGTGGTCCGCGAGGTGGACAAGCTCGGTTTCGGCGTCGGCGGGGCCGGACTCGATCAGGACGCCGCCGGCCGTCGGATCAAGGTCGCGACCGACAGGGCCGCGCCGCAGAGCCGCGACCATGGTGGTGGCGATATCGCTGCCGGCGCGATCGGCGATGGCGGCCAGAGCAAAGGTCAGGCGGTCGGCGTCAAGCGCGTCGGCCAGATCAAGGATGGCCTTGGCGGGCGGGGCGCGGCGCTCGCCCTTTTCCACATGGCTGAGGAACGAGTGCGAGATGCCGCTGGCCTGGGCCAACTGCCGGTACGACAAACCAGCCTCGCGGCGGGTGCTGTTCAGCACGGCCGCGAAGCGTATCCCCTGCCGCGGTTCGCTCATGGTGCCCTCATTGTACCCATGGGGTTGACAGCCTGCCAGTGACGCTATACTCTGTAGGAGTACAGAGGGCGTTGACGCCGGGGAAATGATGATTCAGACATCGCTGGCCTGGGCGGAATCCCCGGCGTCGACGCCCCATCGCAACGAAAGGTTGACGTGCTGACAATTCAGCGCCATGACGGGCGCCTCATGCTTCTGGCCCGGACGCCGGGCCATGACGACGCGGCAACGCACGGATTCGCGAGCGCCGATCTCGCGGCGGCGCGAGCCGCGGTGGCCCAGGCTCTGCGCGAGCCCGATGCCGACCGATTTGAACGCGCCTGGACCAAGGCCGTGGCCGATCTGTCCCGTGGGACGGAGGTCTCGCCGGCTCTCCGACGCTACGTCAGCCAGCGTCTCAACGAGGAAGCCGTGCGGCGCGGGCTGTTGCTGCGACCCCACTGGCATTGCCCGCAGTGCGGGGCGCCGGGCAGCCAGTGGACCGCAGGCTGCCTGCGAGTTGCTTGTGACGAGCCTGCGCCGGAACGCCTGGCGCACTGGGACGTATGCCGGGTCGCCTCGGCCGACGAACTGCTGACGCTGATGGTGAGCGAAGGCTATGAGCGGATCGGCGCGGAAGGCCATGCGGCTCGGCTGCGCCGTCTTCGGTTTGACCTGACGTCGTTGTTGCGCGCGTGCCGCCCGGGTCTGGCGCGTCGACTGACGCGCTGGGCGGAAGAAGCGAACGAGATTCACGCCGTAAGGGCGACGGAAATGCTGGACCTGGCGGCCAGGCTGGGAACCCGGATTCAGGCGGGACCCGATTCGACACCGGAGGCCGATCTGACATCGGCCCTGACCAGCGCCCACATGCAATCAATGGGCGCACCCACGAAGGAGCAGGTATGAGCAGCGATTCCCCCGAGGCGGCAACGCTGACCGAGGCAGACGGACCGGAAGCCATGAGCGCCGGCCAACCGATGGACCACGAAGATTCGAGGGAGGCGTTTCAGGCGGCGCTGGACGCGGAAGTGGCGCGGCGTATCGAGGCCGTGGAACGCCGCTGGCAGTCGCGCAAGGACCGCGAGCTGAACCGCGCCCGGCGGCGCTGGGAGTCGGAGGCCGGCCAAGCTATCGACCCGGAACTACTGGCCTGGATTGCGCAGGCGGACCCGCGCGAAGTGGGCGACTGGCTGAAGGCGGGGCTGACGACTGGTCAAGCATCAGAGGCGCCGGCATTGGACGCCGCATCGAAGGAAACGTCCGACGCGGCTGCGGAATCAGACGAAGAGACCGAGGACTCGCAGCCGGAGACCGTGGATGCCGGATCCCACGCGAACCCCGCGGCGGCCAGGGAGCAGGAGGACGAGCCAGACGACGCCGGGGCGACGGAGACTGCGTCGCCGGCGGCGGACCCGGAGCGCGAGGCCGAGGCGCGGGAACGTCTGGCTGACCGGCGCAGCCTGGACCCCTCGCCCGACCTGTTTCCGAGCCGGGGCGCGCCAGCGGACGCGTTTCAGCAGATCGAGGCCGGGTTCGCTCGCGGCGAGGTGGACCTGGAGACCTACGAAACCGCCCGGCGACGACGTGGGTTGACGTAGCGGGCCGCCGGCTGCTGGCTTTGGCCACGGACACCGGCCCGGCGCTTCAGCACCGGGCCGGTGTCCGTATTCGGGTTCGGCCGCAGTTGAGGGCGCGGCCTTTGGCCGAGCGACTATCGTGGATCGACAATGGGTTGGCTGGCCGGCAGCCGGGCGCTGACCGCAACGTGATACCCGCGCCGACAACGTGACGGCGGCCTGGCCTCAGAGGGAGAAGGGTGAACACATATGTCATCGATTTCCAGAATTCACCCGTTTCTGTGGTTCGACGGCCGGGCCGAGGAAGCCGCGAGGTTTTACGTGTCGATCTTTCCGAACTCGAGGGTCCTGCACGTGCAGAAGATCGCGGCCGGCCCAGCCGAAGACGATGCGATCGTGGAGTTCGAGCTTGACGGTCAGCGATTCGGCGCGGTGGACGGCGGGCCGATGTACAGCTTTACGCCGGCGGTCTCGTTTGTGGTGGAGTGTGAGGCACAGGACGAGATCGACTACTACTGGGAGCGGCTATCGGACGGCGGTCAGACGCAGCCGTGCGGCTGGCTTGTGGACCAGTTCGGCCTGTCGTGGCAGGTCATTCCGGCCGGACTCTCGGAGATCATGGCGCCGGCGCCCCAGGCGGTGACGGAGGCGCTGCTGGAGATGTCAAAGATCGACATTGAGGGATTGCGGCGGGCGGCGAGAAGCTAGAGCGAGCCGACGGACGCTGGCGCCGGGCCGCGGGAACATTGGTGGCCCTGAATCACAGCACGTGGTCTTGCCCGGACTTCTGCGCCTAGCCGACCAGCTCAAACGCCAGATGCCGGTGGCCGCGTTGAATGCGATAGGCGTAGAAGTGACTGCGGTCGAAGGTAAAGATCTCTTGCAGTTCCAACCGCTCCGCCAGTACAACCAGCGAGGCGTCAGCCAAGTCCATCGGCGCATCCGCGTACCGCGCCATGAGCTGGAATGCGCGCGCCAAATCCTCGTCATCCAGGAAGAGAACTCGCAGGCCATCGTCGGCCAGAAAATCCATGAGGCGTTGCGCGCCCACGCTGGCCGGCTGCAAGAGGTGAAATGATTCAGTGAGGACGGGCACGGTTGTTGCCATTGGCTGCTCGACCGTCCGCAGGACATCGACGCAGCGCTGATGGTCGGCGTCGGCGGGATCGAACAGCGCGACTACCGGGCCGGTATCGACCAGAATCACCGTCGGTGCTTCGCGGTGATTACCTCGGCTATCGCGGCCTTCGCGTCCCTGGCCGGGGCCACGGCATAGCCGCCGGATCCTAAATCGAGTCGGCGATACACATCGTAGGGTCGGGTAGCCGCTTCCTCGCGGGACGCGATGTCGTAGGCGCGGAGACCGCGCTTAAGCACTTCCGAGATGGTGAGGCCGGTTCGCTTACGGACCGCAGCGAGGGTTCGCTCGGCCTCGTCGTCCAGCCGCACGGTTCTGACGCCCATCCCAACTCCGCAACGTCCTTCTGTATTACAGATTGTCCTACACAGACTGTCTGACGTCTAACGGGTTGGTCTCGTGGAATCAGTCCTTGGTTTCGATGCGGGAGGGGATGTCGCGGATTACGGTCAGGCGTTGGGTGTTGTCGGCCGCTAGTCGCGGCTCATCTTCTGGCCAACGGCGCGCCACAAGTACAGGCCCGCAGCGCCCGTGACCCATGTGTAGAGCACGTCCATCCAGGGGAAGTGGTTGAGATGGGACTGGGCGGCCATGCCCGTTTCGCTCTCCGGGAACATCGTCCAGAGCCAGTTCCAGTAGAAGATGATGATGAGGCCCGTGGCTCCGAGGAACAGGGCGGTGGCGCCCAGGTACTCGCGGGTGACGGGGTCGTTGGGACCGCCGTTGAGGCCGCGGACGCGATGGACGCTGATGAGGAGCGCAATGACCACGCCCACGGCCATGAACCAATTCATCGCCTGCCAGACGGGATAGGTTTCGCCGCCGTCGTGGTAGACGGGGGTGAGCATGAGGTTGAGTCCAACAGCGACGGCTAGAACGATGAGGGCAACGGCGACGACGCGACGAAACTGATCCATCTGGCCGCTCCGAATCAAGTGACGATGGCGATCATTCCGCTTTCCGCTTATTCAGGAGCGTAGCACCGCGCCCTTTTTTGGGGCTCACGCGAGGCGGAACTGCTCGGGGGCGCGGGTGAAGTTGATTTGCTGGCCGGCGGCAAGGACGGCGGCTTCTCCGCCGTTGGCCTGGATGCAGCGCGCCTGGTCGGCTTTGGCGGCGGCGTCGGTGGCGTCGGGGTCGCAGATGGCGGCCAGGCGGCGCTGAAAGTCCGCGACGCGCGGCCGGTGGGCAGGCTGGTCGGCCAGATTGGTCAACTCGTGAGGATCGGAATGCATGTCGAATAGCTGGGGATCGTGGCCGACGAAGTGGATGTATTTCCAACGGCGGTCGCGCAGCAGGTAGGTGGCGGAGGCGGAGCCGGTGGCGTGGTACTCGCTGAAGACGGTGCGATCGTCGGGCTCTTCGCCCGCCGCCATTGACCAGAGGTCAGTGCCTGGCAGGTCAGCGTCCGCAGCGGCGGGTTCGACGCCGGTGCCGGCCATGATGGTGGGCGCGAGGTCGACCAGCGATACGGGGCAGTCGACTGAACGGCCGGATGGCACGTCGGGCCCGGCGAGGATGAGGGGGACGGCGGCGGCGCTGTCGTACATGACGCTCTTGCCCCAGAGGCCGTAGTCGCCGAGGGTTTCGCCGTGGTCGCTGGTGTAGACGATGCGGGTGTCGTCGGCAAGGCCAGCATTGTCCAGCGCGCCAATCACGTCCCCGATCAACTCATCGACGAATGAGCACATGGCGTAGTAGACGAGGCGGGCGCGACGGATGGCCTCCTCCGAGCGAACGTCTTCAGCGGTTTGCACACGCGCGTCGCGAAAGGCGGCCAGCGGCGGGTGCATGGGCCACTGGTCGGGTGACCAGGCGATGGGCATGTCGATGTCGTCAAGCCGATAGCGGCGCTGGTGGTGTTCCGGGGCGGCGAAGGGGAAGTGGGGCAGGGTGAAGGAGACGAAGAGGCACCAGGGTTTGTCGTGCGTTTGCGCTTCGGTTTGGAGCCAACGGACGGCTTCGGCGGCGATGGCGGTGTCGTAGCGGATGTACTCGGAGTCGGTAGCGCCGGCTTCGTCTACATGACCGAGCTGGTAGCGCGTCACAGGCATGTTGGAGCGAAGGCAGCCATAGACGTCCCCGATCCCGTGCATGACGTGCATGGGAATGCGCTGGTCGGGAAAGCCGATGTCGTCGGTGGCGTTGCGGTGGTGGAGCTTGCCGATGGTGGTTACGGCGTGGCCGTTCTCCGTGAGCCGATGACCCCAGCCGGAGGCCGCGCTGCCGGTGAAGGGCGCGGCGTTGTCCCACGCCCCGATCTCATGGACGTAGCGGCCGGTGGCGAAGCTGGCGCGCGAGGGGACGCAGATTGGGGAGTTGCAATAGGCGGCGGCGAATGTGGTACCGCCGTCGGCCAGCGAGTCCAGGTTGGGGGTATGCACCACGGGATGGCCAGACGCTCCCAGCATGCGCGGGTTGTGTTCGTCCGACATGAGAACCAGGAGATTCTTGGGATTCACGTTGGCTCCGGATTCGCGTGGGGCGCAGCGTGCCACCTCGGCCGTTTGAGGCATTGAGCCTATCCGACAGCACGCGCCGGCCATGAGTACAGCGGCTGGCGGCGCACATGTAGCCCGGGGGCGACGGTATGCCGTCGCCCCCGGGAATCCGCCTACCGGCTACGAAGCGCTAGCTCGTGGGCCCAACCGGATGGGGGTAGGTCAGCCAGTTCCTCGCAGCGTTTCCGGAATACGCAAACTTCGTCTCACCGCCGACGTAGATCGTATTGTCGCCGGCAAAGCCATTACTGAAGCCGATCCCGCGGACATTGCGGATCGCCAGGCTGGCGCTGAGGTGGTCCCAACTTCCCGGTGCTCCGATGTCGTCGACGGTTCCGACGCGCTGACCGCGCTTGCTCAGGAAGAAACCACGACGCTCGGTACCCGCCGCAATTGTTCCGTCGCGCGTGACATTGGGCGATAGGGCGATCACGTTGATGCGGCCAAGCTCATGGTCCCTGCCCCGCGGATTGTGGAGCACGCTCACGAAGTCCTCGCCGCCGTTTTCTGAACGGTAGATGCCTCGCTCCAGGGAACCTACCCAGATGACGTTGTCGTAGTTCCATTCAGGATGGACAGCGACGGCCGTAATCTTGAGGCCCTTCGGCAGGGACTTATCGTCGAGCACTGACCGGAAGTTTTGTCCACGATTGTCACTCAAGAATATGTTGGCCTCGGTCCACGTGAAGATGTGGATTCGGTCGCCGCGTCCCCGAACCGTGAGCATGCCCAGGTAGGTCGCGGGAGGCAGACCATTTGCCGGGGTATTGGATACCACCGACCAATTCACGCCGCCGTTAGTTGACTGGAAAAGCGTTCCGACATCAGCGGCGGCGTAGAACGTGCGGTCGGAATTAAATCGAGGCGACGCCGCGATAGCACCGAATCGACCGCCCGGCAGGCCGGCAGGGGCTGACCAGGTCGCGCCGCGGTCGCCTGAACGTCCAATCCCGTTGTTTGTGGCAGCCAGCACAACGCCGTCTTCCGACACGGTCGGCGACGGTGCGATGGCGTTGATGGTCAGATTCGGAAGTCCGCTCGTCGACTGGGTAAAGCTCTGCCCGGCGTCTCCCGAGCGGAGAACGCCGCCGGTGGTGGTCCCCAGCCAAATGGTGCTGTCCTGGAAGACGAGGGGCGAGGCCGCCACTACCGAAATCTCGCCGATGGGCGGCGACGCGGGCATCGGCGCCGGCGCGGGCATTGGAGACGGCCCGGGCGCCGGGGCTGGAGCTGGCGCCGGCCCGGGGGCTGGCGTCGGGATGGCCCAGGCGAAGGTGCCCTGGACATCGGAGCGGTGGTCGCGCTGGCAGGCCTGCTCGGCCTGGTCACCGAAGACGCGCTGGTAGATGCCGACGTTGTGACTGTTGCCCAGATGGGCCTCCACAATGTCGTTGAGTTCGACACAACTTGTGGGCCATTGAGCCAGGCCCGGCGTGGCCGTGAATACGAGCGCCAAAGCCGCGGCCAGGGCCGCGACGGCAAGAACTGCGCGGAACGTGATGTGGCTGAGGAATGCATGCATCGCCGGCATCCGCCACCTCCGTGGACTGCCCGGAAGTCACAGGCATCGTAGCCGCAGACCGGCGGCATGGGAAGCACTAAGGGTGGGAACGAATCCTGGGACCGCCCGGCGATAGAGGTTGCGTGCCGTGTACGTCTTGTGTACAATAAGGCTGTAGCGCTTCGGGCCTGATCGATTCAGCCGGACGAGCGGCGGTCAGCCGAAGCGGGGCTACGGCGGCGCAGGCTGGGTCATCCGATTCCGGCGTGCGGCGTGCGGCAACGTTGCATTGCCCACCCGCCGGCGGGGCACCGATAGTCCCGGCCTAGCGTCATCGCAGCCCAGCGCGCTTGCGTGGAGTACGGGGGCGGCGGGGTTCGCGCATCGCCCGATAGGACATCGGGCTCGGTGCGTAGCCGCCGCCCCCTGGAGCCGGGAGTTCGATCCCGTTGCTGCACGAGGTCAAGCGCCGGCGAAGCGAGGTTTCGCCGAGTGAGCGCCCGCATGGGGCGTCCTACAGATGACGAGACGTCACGAGCGCCGCGCATTGGCAGGCGCTCCGGAGGACACGCAGTGGCGATTACGAAGAGCGATTCAATTGGCGACGTCGTGGACACCGTGATTGCGGAAGCCCGACGCACGCAGATGCACCGGACGGTGATGGAACCGCTGGTGCGGACCTACCGGGTCCCGCGCGGGGCCGGCGACCGCCTGGAGATTCCCAAGTTCGGCACGGTGGCGGCTGCCGCCCTGACCGAGGGCGTGGACATGACCAACCCGCAAACGCTGACCACCAGCAAGGTCACGATCACGCCGGCCGAGGTGGGCGCGCAGATCGTGCTGACCGACCGCGCGTTGCGCACGGCCAAGGAAGACATGGCCCGGGCGGCCGGGCGGGTGCTGGGCGACGCGATCGCCCGCAAGCTGGACACGGACCTGCTGGGGCTGCTGGACAGTTTCAGCGCGTCGCTGGGCGGGGCTGGCCAGAACATTTCGATGGGGCACCTGCGCGCCGCGGTGTCGCGTCTGCATGGGGCGACCGAACCGGCGCCGCAGCCGTTCCACGCGGTGCTGCACCCGTACCAGGCGCACGACCTGGCGGCGGACATTTCGCCCACGGGCACCTACCCGGTGCCGGCCGGCATCTCGCAGACGGTGCTGGAAAACCACTGGGTAGCGCGCGCGTTCGGCGTGGATGTCTTCCAGGCCGGAAACCTGGCGGTGGACAGCAGCGACGACGCCAAGGGCGCGGTGTTCTCCAAGGAGGCGCTGGTGCTGGTGATGTTCAAGGACTGGGCGGTGGAGCGCGAGCGCGACGCCTCGCTGCGGGCCTGGGAGCTGAACGTGGTGGCCGACTACGGCCTGGGCGAATACGCGGACGCCTGGGGCGTGGAGATGTACTTCGACGCGTCCACCCCGTCCAGCTAAGGCTGGCCGATTCCAGGAGGAGGTAGCGGCACATGCACGCTCCCATCATCTGGATCAGGCGCCGCCCCCGGCGGCGCCTGATCCACCGCTTCCCGGGCGAGGCAGGCGGACGCCAGATTCTGGTGATCACGCCCGACCGCCAGGAAGCGCACGACACGGCGCTGGCCATGCGCGAGCGCCAAGCGGCGCGCCTGCGGGACCGCGGCGCCGCGGACCTGGAGGCGCTGGATTCGCAGCGAGCGGCGTGGGACCAGCGGGACGGCCAGCCCGCGGAGGCCCGCCGATGAGCGTGACGAGGCGCGCCTTGCGCCAGCGAATCGCGCAGCGGCTGGCGCCGTTTCTGACCGGGACGGCGGACAGCGGATCTACAGTGACGCTGGTCGACCCGGCGCGGCTCCAGGACTCGACCGCATCCGCCGACGTGTGGGCCGATAGCTGGGTTCACCTGCTCAGCGGTCCGGACACCGGCGAAACGCGGCGGGTGGCGGCGTACGACGCGGCGGCGGGGTCAATCACCGTCAGCCGGGCTTTCCCAAACGAGACGGCGGGCGCGTCCTATGAGCTTCTGCGTTTGGTTCCGCCCGAGGTCATCAACGCAGCCATCGATACCACGCTGTCCCGCTGCTGGTTTCAGACCCTGGCGCCGCTGACAGCGCTGCCGGACGGCGACATGGAGAACCCGGACACTCGCGCCTGGCATCCCTGGAACGCCACCGTGGCCCGGATCGCGGCCTCCGCGGACGCAGCCGGCGGCGCCGCCAGCCTGGAAGTTCGCAACAGCGCGGCGGACGGTTATGCGGCGTCGACCAGCCTGGCGGTGCTGCCGGGGCAGCCATTCACACTTGAGGCGATCGTGGCGCCTGGCGGATTCTCGGCGCGACTCTCGGTGCGCAACGTGTCGTCCGACGTTGAGATGGACGGGGCGGCGGCCGTGGGTCTTGCCCGGCAACGTGTGCGCCTGGCATTTGTCGTGCCGGACGGCTGCAAGGCAGTTGAGATTCGGCTGGGCGCCGCCGAGGCCGACGCGATTACGCGGTGGTCCCAGGTGGTGGTGCTGGCGGCGAATCGCCGGCGGTTTCCCCTGCCGGCCTGGGTCAGGCAGCGGCAGCAGGTCGTCGAGGTCTGGCGCCGGACGGCGGACCACCCGCAGCGCGTGATGACCGCGGTGCATTGGTGGCGAACCACGCTCAACCCCGGCCCGGCAGGGTCCGAATTCTGGCTGGAGATGGAGCCACCGCCCAGCCTGGGGGAGACGCTGCTGATCGAAGGCCTGCGCGCCTACCAGCCGCTGGCCAGCGACGTCGCCGCCACCGATGCGCCCGTGGACTGGGTAGCCCAGGGGGCGCTGGTTGAGGTGTACCGCCACCTGAATCGGGATGCGCCGGCGGGGGACGTGGCGCGCTACGCCGCGCTGCAGCGTGACGCGGCGCTGGAGTTTCAGCACCTGTCCCGTCTGTATCGCCCACGATCCACCCGGCGGGTGATGTTGAACGGAGGCTGGTAGATGCCGCGTGGAAACCGCCCGCCCTATCCCTACGACTGCATCGTGGACGGCGTGGGCCTGATGCTGAGCCAGCGGTCGGGCGCGGAGATCGCGTGGCGCGAACGCAAGCTGGACTTCTTCGCGCCGCGCGTCAGTCAGACGGATCAGTCCTATGCGCAGTTTCCGCCGGAAGACGAAACGACCTGGGCCGTGGACGACCTGTCGGGCGGCTACGGCCAGCGCGTTGTGCCGCGCGGCGGATCCAACGCGTATGCCCACGGCGTGGCTGATACGCGCATCCCGCATCAGGTGACGCTGCCGCCCGAAATCCTGACCACGCCAATCACCGCGTCGGGGACCCTTACCGACCACTTTGAACTTGGCGACTCCACCTACGTGCTGGCCGGGCCGGCCGTGTACCGATCGCGGGACGGCCGGACCTGGTCGCTGGCCAAGGCGTTCGAGCCCGGCGTCACGGCTCGTTCGGCGGCGGTATTCAAAGGGCGCGCGGACCGGCCGATGGCCTTCGTGGCCGTTGGCGGCACCGTGGCCGACGAGCCGTTCTGGACGTTTGACGGCTCGACCTGGACACAGCACACGGGCCAGCGCGCCACGCCCGCGGCGGTCTTGCGGACCGGCGACGGCGGCCAGACGTACGCGGATCTGACCGCCGCCGTGAGCGACGGCGACTCAGGCACCTACGCGCACCTGGACTCGCTCGGTGCGGTGACCGACGGGGCGTGGCTATTGGTTGGCGGAAAGGCGCCGTTCGCGGCCCTGGCCGTCGAGATGAACGTCGCCGCAAACAGCAACGCCGCCGACGTTACGGCTGAGTACTGGAACGGTTCGGCGTGGACGACCGTCCGCGGCCTGCGTGACGGCACGGCACGGGATGGCAAGACGCTGGCCCGCGACGGTGACGTGAGCTTTCGCGAGCCGACCGACTGGCAGCTCACGGCCATCAACGACATCGAGGCGTTCTGGTTGCGGTTAACCGTGGCCTCGGCGCTGGACTCGTCGACTCGCATCAACGAACTCGCCGTTCGCGAGGTCCGCAAGGCCGAGGCCTTTCGGGTGGTGGGTTCGGAATTGGCGCGAGTGAGCAGCGAAACCGGCGCGCCCATGCTGTCGATCTCGGTGGACGGCGGCGCGGACTCCACCTGGACGGATGGCATCCCCGTAGGTGATGGGACGTCCGGCGTCACCGCGCTACAGAGCCTGGGCCATACGGCCTTTCTCGTGAAAGGGGATGGCCTCTACGCGCTGCGCCCGGGCGCCGACACCGGCGCCGTCGTGGATCACGCGTGGTCGCTGCCGGTGCGAGCGCACAGCTCCTACAACGGGCGCGGGGCCTCGGTCTGGCGCGGCTACCTGTGGTTGCCGCTGCCGCACGGGCTCTTCCGGTTCCGGCCCGGCGAGTTGACGCCGATGGGTCCGGAGCGCCTGCGCGCAAGCAATTCGCCGATCCGCGGACGCGTGACGGCTTGCGCGGGCGACGCCAACTTCCTCTACACGGCGCTGCGGGATGAGTCCGGCCACGTCACCCTGCTGGCGCTCAACCCGGACACGGATACCTGGCACCCGCTGGCGCGCCTTGGACACGTGGATTGTCGCCACATGTGGGTATCGGACCGTCCGGGCCCCAATCCACGGCTCTATGTCGCGATGGACGGATCGCTGGCGGCGATGGTGCTGCCGCGCGGGTCGGCTAATCCGCTGCACGATCCCAATTGCCGGTATGCCAGCACCGCGGAGCTGACGCTCTCGCGGTTCGACGCGGGCTTCGCAGCCCAGCCCAAGGCGTTCCTGGCGCTGGCCCTGAGCGGCGAGCGCCTGACGTCGTCGACGTGGGTGGACGCGTTCTACCGACACGGCGACGGCGCATCATTCCGGCAACTCGGACGCTTCGCCGCCGATGGCCAGCGCATTGAGTTTGGACCGGAAGCCGCGGCGACGGCGATTGACCTGCGCCTGACGCTGCACACGGACGACCCCACAACGTCGCCGGTGCTTCACGCCGCGTCCCTGGCCTACGCGGTGCGCGCGGACTTCAAACGGGTGTTTGAATTCGTGGTTCGGATCGCGGACCAGACACCGCTGCGGGACGGGCGACGCGACCGGCGGTCGGGTCGCGACGTCAAGCTCGCGATCGCCGCCGCGGCGGCCACGCGGGAGCCCGTGGTGCTGGTCAGCCCGGACGGCGAGCACGTGGAAGCGTTAGTGCGCGGCGCCGAGGCCCAGGCCCGACGCAGTGAGGCCGGTCGCGACCTGGAATGGCTGATGCCCGTGACAGCCACCGAATACCGGCCGACCGCCGGCACGGGCACGCACAACCGACTGGCCGCCTATGCCCACCAGGCCCAGGCCGCCTATCTGCATAGCCAACTCGCCAGGCTCTAGGAGGGCGCGACATGGCAACAACCACGGCAAACCTGCGGCTGACCAAGCCGCTGGGCGCCGAGCGATACGACATCAACGTGTTCAACAACAACGCCGATCTGATCGACGCCGGCTTCCACGCCCTGACCGGGCACGGTCACTCCGGCAGGGCGGGCGAGGGCCCGCAACTGACGGCGGCGGCCCTGGCGGCGGGCGCGGTGACGACCGACAAGCTGGCGCCGGACAGCTTTCACGCCGAGCAGTTTCACAACGTCCTGCCCAATGGTGGTTTCGAGTCGTGGTCCGGCGGCGGGACCGGTGCGCCGGACGGCTGGACGCTGTCGGGCGCCAACGCCCAGGTCGCGCGCGCGACGTCGGTGGTGACGCATGGACGCTATGCGGCCTCGCTGACGCGGCGGGGCGCCGACTGCGATCTGCGCCGCGGCCTGGCCGACGATGTGGGCGGGCTGACCTACCTGCGGGGGCGTACGTTCACCGTGGGCGGCTGGGTCTACGCGACGGTTCCCAATCGAGCGCGACTGGAGTTGGGCGACGGCGTGACCACGTCCATCTCGGCCTACCACTCGGGCAGTTCGGCCTGGGAATGGCTGACCGCGACGATCGTCGCGGATAGCGCGGCGCCGGCGCTGCTGGCGCTCTGCAAGCTCAAGCAGGGCGATACGACGGCCTGGTTCGACGGGCTGCAGGTCGCCGAGGGCGCGCTTACGCCCGCGTTCGCTCCAAACCCAATGGACGAGGCGCTGCGCCTCACCAACTTCCAGGACAGCACGCCCGTCAACCACGTGGACCGGGGCCAGTGGCGGGCTGAGGTTGGGGTGGCCTCGCTGGCGGGCGTGACCTCGCAGAACTGGTCGGACCTTGACGTGACGTTCGAAACGGCCTTCCGCACGGTTTACGCGGCCCTGGCCACGCCACGCGAGGATATTGGCGGCCGCCGCGTGATTGCGCGCTGCACCAACCTGCGCGTCAACGGCTTCACCCTGCAGGCCGCCACCGCGGACGCGCGCAGTTTCAGCAACACCACGCCGGGCCTGGTCTATTGGCTGGCGATTGGATCGGTGTGATGGCCGTCCCCGACCAGCCCGGCTCAACCGAGCCGAATCCGCTCGACGCGCCGGCCGACGCATATCCCGGCCCTTCCATCAATCCCCCGAAGGAGGCAAACGCCTTGGAACCCGAAACCATCGGCATCATCACGGCCGTAACCGTGTACATCGCGCGCGTCGTACGCAGCGAAATGGTGCGCTGGCGCAGCCGCGCCCGCGGCACCGACTCGGAGACCCGCGCGTTACAACTGCTGGAGAACATCGACCGCAGCCTGACCACGCACCACACCGAAGTGACGCGCTACCAGGCGTCGATCGCGGACTCGCTGGGCCAGATCAAGGGCCGGCTGGCGGCCTAGGCCAATCCGGCGGTCGGCGCCGCCACGCCGCACGTTCGAGTCTCGAGCCGTGGCCCCGGGGGGGGGGCCGGCCCCCCGCGGCCGCGGGGAA
>JAJEGF010000071.1 GCA_022820025.1 Chloroflexota bacterium | reverse complement strand
ATTGAGCACTGTCTCGGCAGACCACCCGGCGAAATTGCAATGCCCGTGAAGATGCGGGCGTCCTGCGGCAGGACAAAAAGACCCCGTGGAGCTTTACTGCATCTTGGGATTGAGTCGCGTCTGCGCATGTGAAGGATAGGTGGGAGACGGTGAATCCGGGGCGCTAGCTTCGGTGGAGTCACCCTTGGGATACCACCCGTGCGCAGCTGCGTCCCTAACCCGTGACCGTGATCCGGCGCGGGAACAGTCTCAGGTGGGCAGTTTGACTGGGGCGGTCGCCTCCCAAAATGTAACGGAGGCGCCCAAAGGTTCCCTCAGGCTGGATGGCAATCAGCCGTAGAGTGCAAAGGTACAAGGGAGCTTGACTGCGAGACATACACGTCGAGCAGAGACGAAAGTCGGGCTTAGCGACCCTGCGGTTCCGAGTGGAAGGGCCGTGGTCAGCGGATAAAAGTTACCCCGGGGATAACAGGCTAGTTGCGCCCAATAGTTCACATAGACGGCGCAGTTCGGCACCTCGATGTCGGCTCGTCACATCCTGGGGCTGAAGAAGGTCCCAAGGGTTGGGCTGTCCGCCCATTAAAGTGGCACGCGAGCTGGGTTCAGAACGTCGTGAGACAGTTCGGACTCTATCCGCCGCAGGTGTAGGAGGCTTGAGAGGGTCTGTCCGAAGTACGAGAGGAGCCGGATGGACGGACCGCTAGTGTACGAGTTGTCGCGCCTGCGGCATCGCTCGGTAGCTATGTCCGGTTTGGATAAGCGCTGAAAGCATCTAAGCGCGAAGCCAGCCTCAAAACGAGGCCTCCCACTGGGCTAACCAGGTAAGACCCCAGCGAGATCAGCTGGTTGATAGGCGGCATGTGTAAGCGGTGTGAGCCGCTCAGCAGAGCCGTACTAACGGTCGAGGGCTTGGTAGCTGTTAGGTCGGCACAATTGCAGCTTTGCGTGACGCGCGGTCAGGTTTCCCGGTGACCTTTGCGATGAGGCCACACCTGTTCCCATCCCGAACACAGTCGTTAAGCTCGTCAGCAGCGACAATACTGCCGGGGCAACCCGGTGGGAAGATAGCCCGTTGCCGGGAAACTTGACCGCGCGTCTGCGTTCACTTCTTCACTTCGTCTCGTCTCTTCATGACGCATAGGCCCATGGCGCCAATTGCTCCCGGCTTCAGCCCAGGCACGCGGCCTGGCATGTCGCCTGCCGGCGCATGACCGTCCAACAGCCTGAGCCGTTGCACGGCCACGTCGCCCTCGTCGCCGGCGCCACCCGTGGCTGCGGGCGCGGAATCGCCGTTGAGCTCGGTGCCGCCGGCGCCACCGTCTACTGCACCGGCCGCACCACACGGCAGCACCAGTCGCCCATGAATCGACCGGAAACTATCGAAGAATCGGCCGAGTTGGTCGATGCCGCGGGCGGCTCGGGCATCGCGGTTCAAGTCGATCACACCGAACCGGCGCAAGTCGAATCGCTCGTTGCCCGCATCAAAAAAGAGCAGGACGGGCGGCTCGACATCCTGGTCAACGACATCTGGGGCGGCGAGGACTTGGTCGTCTGGGGCCGCCGCTTCTGGGAGCAATCGCTCGAGGATGGATTGTTCCTGCTTCGGCAGGCCATCCATTCCCACATCATCACCAGCCACCACGCCCTGCCGCTCATGATCGAGCACGGCCACGGCCTGGTCGTCGAGGTCACCGACGGCAATACGCTGCGCTACCGGGGCCAGCTCTACTACGACTTGGTCAAGACCACGGCCATGCGCCTGGCGCTGGCCTTCGACCACGAACTCCGCAAACACAACGACCAAAACCGAATCACGGCGCTGGCCATCACGCCCGGCTTCCTGCGCTCCGAGTGGATGTTGGACCACTTCGGCGTCACCGAGGCGACCTGGCGCGACGCCATTGAGCAGGATGTGGACTTCGCCGTCTCGGAAACGCCCCGGTTTCTCGGTCGGGTGGTCGCGGCGTTGGCCGCCGATCCCAAAGTCGGCCGCTACGCCGGCCAGGCGCTCACCAGCTGGGATATGGCCAAGGTCTACCAGGTCGACGACGTGGACGGCCGGCGACCGGACTGGGGCTCGTACACGCCGGTCAACTGAGGTCGAGTCCCCCGCCGAGCCGAATACCAGTCGAATTAAGCACCGCGAAATTGCCATACTTCTGGCGAGACCCAACCGGACGCACAGACTTTGGCCGAAAAGCCCTCCGCCGAAACCGTCGACTTGCATGCCTTTTACTCACGAATGGCCGAGTCCGCTGGAAGCCTCCCCGAGCTCTACGACGCCATGGAAGGCTGGTCCGAGGTCGTGGTCCGCGACAACCCGATCCTGGAGTGCCAGAAAGGCTGTGCGCGCTGCTGCATGCACCAGGTGCTCGCGGGCGAACAGGAATGGGCGCTCATCCACGCCTGGATGCGCCGGAATCTGACGAAGGAACAGCGCCTCACCATCTACAAGCGGGTCACCGACCAGATGGAGCAATACGGCAACCCGCTCAGCCGCTGGCTCAAAATGCGCAACAAGCATCCGACCGCCTTCGTGCGCGCCGTCGGCCAGGGCTTCCGCACCGAGGTGACTCGCTGTCCCATGCTGGGACCCGACAACCTCTGCCAGATCTATCCGGTCCGTCCGTTCGTCTGCCGAGCCTACGGACGATCGCGTATGCCCAGCGGCAACGCCATGATTTGCGAGGTATTCGCCGGCCGCTTCCGCCAGCAGGAGCGCACCACCGCCGACATTCCCTTGGAAGACATGTCCATCATGTCCCCCAAGTACTTCGAACTCGGCGGCCGCCAGACGGCGGATGACGGCCTCTACACCATTCTGGCCATCCACCTGCTGCGCAATCGCACGGCGTCTGGCGACCTGGCCAGGGAGCCAACCCCGCTCAGCACGGAAAAGACGTACCCCATCGTCACCAAGAAGGACTTCCCGGGTCGACGGTAAGACGGCCTCGTGCCGCGGCTAACGCCCCGCGTTGCCCTCCAGCCGCCTGCGCGGAGGTGAGCACTGGACCGCCGGCCGCTACGTTGCCTTCGCCCTAAAACCCGCGGTTCGGGTCTTTGCGCGTGAGGCCCCGCGACTTGGCGTAGTCGTCCAGGTTGAAGCCCGGTTCCAGGTAGCTCAGCCGCGTGGCTTCCTCGCCTTCCAGGATCTTATGCGCCGCCGCCGCGACCTTGTCGGCGATTTCAATCGGAATCGTGCACACGCCATTCTCGTCGCCGTGCACCAGGTCGCCGGGATTCACGTCCATCCCGTCAATCGCCACCGGCACCTGCGCGCGAATGATGCGGTTGTTCGCATGTGACGGCGCCAGCCCGCGCGCAAACGGCTTGATGCCCGCGCCCTTCACGCCTTCCAGGTCGCGCAGCGCCGCGTCGGTCACGATCCCGTCGGCGCCCAGCACGTGGGCCAGCGTGGCCATGCCGTCGCCCGCGTGCACCGAGTGCGTCGGGTCATCGCCGAAGTCCTTGATCACCAGCACCACCGGGTTCGGCGTTTCGTCCACGGCTTCCCACATCTGGAACATGCCGTCCGGGCTCTTGGGCGCGTCTTCGCTCATCGTGTCGCCCAGCGCCGTGACGGCGTAGCCCAGCATCACGCCCATATCCGGGGCAAGGTAGCGGATGTTCGTGCCGGTGAATCCCAGCGTGTTCGGCCGGACCCCGAACGTCTCGATCGCGTTCAGAATCGTGGGCGTGTCGATCTCGCGAAGTTCGTCAAGCTGCGCCTGGGTCAGGGCCACGGCGACCTCCAGTAAAGAACTGCCAGAACGTGAGGATATCCGACGAGGAGCCTACGCTTCAGCGCCGGCCAGCTCCTCGTACGCGTCCGCGTCGAATCCAAACACTCGCACGTCGCCCGCCGCCAGCGTGGGACGCCGAACCAAGTTCTGGTTCTCCAGCATCAGTTCCAGCGCCTGCGCGTCGTCGATGCCTTCGCGCTCGATTCCCAGCTTGCGAAACGACGGACTGCGCGGGTTCATCACCTCCCGCAATGGATACGGGCCGCCAATCGCGCGAATCTCATTCTCGGTCAGCGGCTTCCGCGCATAGTCACGCGGCGCATATTCCAGGCCTGTCGCATTCAAGGCCGCACGGGCCTTCCGACAACTCGTTCAGGTGCTCTTGAAGTAGAACGTCGGCAGCGCCATCAACGACCTCCTTGCGCGTCGTCCCACCGCAGGATGATCGACATCCACCCGGCCGGGCCGCGCCGAATCATGGCATAAAGGTCGGCGGTCTTCGTGTAGGTCATCCGGGGCTCAGCTTGGGGAAGTCATGCCCAGATCCGCGCTACAGATTGCGTCCCTTGAGAAACCGCACGCCAAGCACCACGCTCCAGGCCACCCAGGGGAAATAGCAGATCCTGGACACCGTGATCATCGTCCGGTCGGGCACGGTATTCCCGATGATGACCGCGATCAGGCAGATGACCGATACGGCTGCAATTGCCAGGGCCGTGATCCTGAGGGATCCGGGCGGGTATAAGGCTGAAAGGCCAAGGTTGAAGGCCATGAATCCAGCCGCGACGGCCATACTCGACAACATGCTCATCCCCGAATCCACCATGTAGATCGGAATGGCTGACTCAAGCCCCTGCGCCGCGTCGAGCTGGGTCCTGGTCAGGATGAAGGTCAGCCCCGAGGTGAGAATCCAGCCAAAGGCGCCGACGTTCATAAACAGGATGCCCAGCCGTGACAAGGCGGCGGCCAGGGTGTCTGGCCGCATGACCCGACTGATGCCGGACAACCCGTAGAGCATCAGGATGAGGCCCAGCGGAACCATGAGAGCCGTAACCCGCGCGATGTTCGGATTCGACGCCACCGCCGTGATGGTCGCCGCGGGGTCGGTCGAGTCCGCGGGCTGGATGAACATTCCCCCCGGCTCGATCGCGAAAAAGATCAGCGCCAGCACCGGACCCACAACCAGGCCCAGGGCCTCCAGCTTGTTTACCGAATTCGGTCCCATGGCCCGTCGTTCTTCTGGTCCGTACTATTCCGGTTCATCATAGACACTTGCGCGGAGACTTTGGCGGACGCCTGCGGGCGTAGCGCGTCGTTCGCTCAACCGCTCGCCCGCGGCAGTAGTTCCGGCTCCAGTCGTCTTAGGCCTGATCCCATTGCAGGATGATCGACAACCACCCCTCGGGGCCGCGTCGAATCTTGGCATACAGGTCCGCCGCGTTCGTGTAGGGCTCCCGGTGTGAAATCAGCCGGTCGACCCGGAACTCGCCGCGCCCCATCGCGTCCAGGATGTACTGCCGGTTGGCCGCCCGCGTCCACTGGAACATGTGATAGGGCTCGCGCGGGTACATCGACTGGTACGTCCCGATGATCGACAGTTCCTTGCGCAGCAGTTCCACCTGCAGACCAATCTCCACCGTCCCTGGCGGGCTGCCGGTCATTGAAATCGTGCCACCGGCCGCCGCCGCCCGCAGGCAGTCCGGCAGGATCTTGGGCGTGCGCGTCACCATGAACACCACTCGCGCCCCGCCGCCCGTCAGGTCCTGAACCGCCGCCACGGCGTCCTCGCGCTGCGCGTTGACCGTGTGCGTCGCCCCCGACCAGCGAGCCAGGTCCAGCCGTTCGTCCAACAGATCGACCGCCACGACCGGATAGGCCCCGGCCATGCGCGCAAACTGCGTAACCATCTGGCCCAGCCCGCCCTGGCCAAAGACCGCCACCGAATCCCCCAGCCCGGGTCGTGCTCGTCGAACCCCGTGCAGCGCCACGTCGCCGAGAACCACAAAGCTGGCATCGTCATCGCTGACGTCGTCGGGGACATGCCCCGCGTAGGCGGGCACGTCGTCGAGATCGGGATCGATGGTGATCAAACCGGCGCCCTGGTGCGGCAGGCACGTGAGAACGCGGTCACCCACGGCGTAACCTTCGACCTCCAGGCCAACCTCCGCCACCTGGCCAACCAGCGCGTACCCGGGATCGCGGCGTTCCGTCGCCGAGAGTTCCAGGATGTTCAATTCCGTCCCGGCGCTGATCAATGACCGGGTCGAGCGCACCAGGATCTGGTTGGGCGCCGGATCGGGAATCGCGATGTCCTCGATCGCAACGGCGCCGCCTTCAAGAAATACGACCTGCGACGTAGTGGTTGGCACGGGCACTTCAACAGAAAGAAACCGCGCGCATCATGCCCCAGCCCTCGGCTCCGGCCCAGCCGGTGATGCAAGCGCCCTGATTCAGTTCACGGGGTAAGCGCGATTGCCGCATCACTTGGCGGCACGACACCGGAGACCTCCTGGAGACCTGGAGGCGACGATTACTTCCCATCGGCAACACGCGGGCGTGTTGTGTAGCCATGAAGCTGGCTGGATGTTCGATACCATGCGCCAAACGTTCCGCAGCGTTCGAGGGGACTGGTCATGCCCGCTGACAAAACCCGGACCTTCAACAACGATTTGAGCCGGAGCGGCCCGTTGGCCCGGCGTCGCTTGATCCTGGTGGGCGCCGGCCTGGC
Source organism: Chloroflexota bacterium (assembly GCA_022820025.1). Classification (GTDB taxonomy): domain Bacteria; phylum Chloroflexota; class UBA11872; order UBA11872; family UBA11872; genus UBA11872. Next base: position 3,111 of record JAJEGF010000071.1, on the reverse strand, counting down.
CGCCGCCGCTGCGCTGGCCGCGTGCGGTGGCGACGATGGCGGCAAGGGCAGCCGCGACGACCCCTTCCCCTACCAGGACCCCCGCAGCCGCAACACCCGGCTCTAGCTTCGGCGCGGCGCGAACATTGGCGAGCCAGCCGTGCCTCTTGCCGGATGCCGGCGGTAGGTTTGTCGTCACCGCGTAGCCACACCCCGGAGGACCACACCCATGCAATACCGCGTATTCGGACGAACCGGCTGGCGCGTCTCCGCCATTGGCCTCGGATGCTGGCAGCTGGGCGGCCAGTTCGGGGAGATTTCCGAGGCCGACGGCATCGCCACCGTGCATGCCGCCATCGAGGCCGGCATCAACCTCTTCGACTCCGCCGACTCCTACGGCCCCCGCCGCAGTGAGGAAGTCCTTGGCAAGGCCCTCGCCGGCGGTCGTCGCCCGCACGTCTTCGTCGCCACCAAGGTCGGCAACTTTGCCCGGCCGGACGGTCACTCGCTGAGTTACCAGACCCCCGAGCACATCTACGCCTGCTGCGACGCCAGCCTCCACCGCCTGCAAACCGACTACATCGACCTCTACCAGTGCCACATCCGCGAGCACCCGCGCCACGACGTCTTCCTGGAAGCCTTCGAACGCCTGCTCGAAGCCGGCAAGATCCGCGCCTACGGCACCTCCTCGTTCATTCCGAGCGAGATCGAGTACTTCGACACCCACGGCCGCTGCCACGTTGCCCAGATCCCCTACAGCGTGCTAGATCGCACCTACGAGACCGACGCTCTGCCGCTCTGCCTGGAGCGCAACATCGGCGTCCTCGTCCGTGGCCCCCTCGCCCAGGGCGTGCTCGCCGGCAAATTCGCGCCCGACCACCAGTTTGAAGACCCCACCCGATCCGGCTGGAACGCCGGCGACGCCCGTCAGCGCTTCCTGGAGCGGGCCTCCGCCGCCGAAGCCCTGCGCCCGATGTCCGGCGCAGGCCGCAGCATGGCCCAGCTCGCCCTGGCCTTCGCCATCGCTCACCCGGCCAACACCTGCGCCATCCCCGGCGCCCGCTCGCCCGAGCAAGTCCGCGCCAACGCTGCCGCGGCGGACCTGGTACTCACGGACGACGAACTCACCACCCTCCGAGCCATCGCCCCGCCCACCTAGAAAAAACCTTGCACAATTCCCGGTGTCCTCGAAGCCGCGGCCTCTCTTGCTCCCTTTCCTGGGAGACCTCGGTAATACGCCCCTCGCCCTTGCGCTAGGGTCGGTTCTTGCTCCCTCTCCCCGTGGGAGAGGGTTGGGGTGAGGGTCTTCCGGGCAACCATCAGGGGGTTCTGCAAAGTCCTCCTGGGAGACTGAGCGGGCTCAACCCTCCGCCGGCTCGATCTCCCAATAGTCCTGCCCGGCCACGGCCCCACGCCGCAACGGATTGCTCGTCGCCGAAGCGGCATGATCGCGGTCCACGTAGCGTGAGCGCCGACAGTCGTCCCGTTCGGGACGTATACCGAGACGCAACGTCGAGACGATGCGCGGCTGCGCCTTCCCGGCTTCGATATAGAACCGCTCCGGATCAAGCGGCCGCCCCGTCCACTCCGCCACCGTCAGTCCCAACGCCCGGTACAGCAGCGTCTGCCCCGCGCACAGCCGCCGCTCCGCACGCCGCGATCGGCCATCCGGCGCCGGATTCAACCGGTGCATCGCATCCAGCGCCGCCCTCGGCGAACTTTCGTCGACAACCGGCACGCCCGCCTTGATCAGCACCGCCTCCGGCCCCGTCCCGCAACTCACGTTCAGCGACGCGCCCGCCCGCGAGTGATACATGTAAATCGTCCCCGGCGGCATCCACATCGGTTCACGGCTGGGTGTGCGTCCCAGGTACGCGTGGCTCGCCGGATCGTCCAGCCCGTAAGCCTCCGTCTCCACGATTCGAACGCCCAGCCACAGGCCATCCAGCCGTCGCCGCAGCACGCACCCAATCAACTCGCGCGCCACGACATCGACCGGTCGCTGGAAGAAACTCAGATCAAGCAGCGGTCTGCGGCGTAAGGGACGGCCGCTGATCTTAGGCGGCTACGACACTCGCCTGGGGTTGCGCGGCCGCTACCAGTCCGTCCGCCCACCCTCCGGAACGTCACGTCCTTCATCCAGGTCCAGCCGGTCATAGTGCCGCCGGATATCCGTCCGGTGCCCCTGCCCGCACTCCTCCAGGAACTCCCTGAACCTCGGCCAATCCCAGTTCGAGCCTTCGCGCGGCTCGTCCGTGGCCATTTCCCGGTTGAAGTCATCGATCTCCGCCGCCGTGCGCGGCTGCATGTGCTCCTGCACCCAAGCCAGCACCTCCTCGTCCGTCGGACGGGTCCGCAGCGCCTCGATGAACGCGTCCGTCTCGATTCCCAGGAAATCGCACATGCGCTCGGTGCGTCCCCAGCGGACCACGTACTCGCCCATCGTGCCGGCCAAGTCGGCACGGCCCTTATCGATCGAGCGCGGCAGAAACCCAATCCCGCCCAGCTTCTCGTATCCGCTCCGCGGAACGTCCTTCGTCAGGTCCATCCGGCATCCACCCCCACCGCCAACCCCGGCACCGTAGCACGACCCGGAAGCTGTCGTTGAAGCGCCTGGAAACACTCTCGCTCGGATTCGCTCCACCCCGACCGGTCATTCTCAGGGCTGCCAGACCCGCCCACGCTCCCCCACAAGATCGCACCACAGGCGATCTGGCCCCATCGACTATCGAACGGCGTTAACTTCGAGCTGCACACCCTCGTGCTGCTGAATGCGACTGATGACCTCGAATAGATTGCGAGCCTGGGGGTTGCCGGACGGCCCAAACATGCGCATCAGGCTCTTGGGCGGCTTGCCGGTGAGGGAACCAAGCTCCTCGAAGCCGACGGTGGCGTTGATGTAGTCACGCAGGACGATCTTGCCCGACTCGAGATTCCCGGCAAGCAGGCACTCGACACCTTCCTTTAGCAACCTCTCTCGAAATTCCGGATCGCTCTCGGCTCGGGTCTGCACGGACACTTTGAAGTCACGGGTGAGCGCCATCGATCACACCTCCTGTTTCCTTGAAGCAGCAAGCACCATTCCCACCGGCCATGAACGCCGACGCGGGGATGGTGACCACAGCGCACGAG
>JAJEGF010000069.1 GCA_022820025.1 Chloroflexota bacterium | reverse complement strand
ATTGAGCGCTTGCGCCAAGACGTCCAGGCGCTTGCCGAGCGCACGGCCCGTCTCGAAGGCGCCATCCAGGGCCTCGCCCCCACCCGCGACGACCCCGACCGCCGCACCGACGCCGCACGACCCACCCCATGGCCCCCGAATTCAACGCCATCATCGCTTTGGGCCTCACCCTCATCGGTCTGCTGCTCACGTTCCGGCGCGACGCCCGCGCCGAAAACCAGGCGCTTCGCGCCGATACGCAGGCCCTGCGAGCCGAATTCCGCGCCGATAATCAGCGTCTGCGCGCCGAAGTCAGTGCTGGCCTGGCCGACGTTCGCAAGGACGTCCAGGCCTTGACCGAGCGCGTGTCTCGCCTCGAAGGCATCATCGAAGGCCTCTTCGCCCGACGCGGCGCCCCCGACCGCCACGACGACGCCGCCTGACCAACCCCGGCGCTGAGCGTTGAGCGTCGGAAACCTGGTACGCAGGCGCAATCCCGCGATCCACGGCCCGTGCTACGGTGTGAACCACAGGGCGGACTCCGCACAACTGTGCACTAGGAGCCTCGCCCATGACCCCCGAACTCATCGGCATCCTCGCCGTCGGCGCCACCGTCATCGGCCTGCTGGTCACCTTTCGCCGCGACGCGCGCGCTGATACGCAGGCCCTGCGAGCCGGATTCAATGCTGGCTTGGCTGAAGTCCGCAACGGCCTGGCCGACGTGCGCAGGGACGTGCAGGCCCTGACCAAGCGCGTGTCGCGCCTCGAAGAACGCGTGTCTCGACTCGAAGGCGTCATCGAAGGCCTCTTCGCCCGTCGCGGTGCCCGCGACCGCCACGACGACGCCGCGTGACCAACCCGAGCGCTGAGCGCTGCCGACCAGTTACGCAGATGCAATCCCACGCTCCTCGGTCCGTGTTACCGTTGAACTCCCATGGGCGGTGGATGAGCAGACCCACACCTAGGAGCCGCCCATGACCCCCGAGTTCATCGCTATCATCGCTTTGGGCCTGACCCTCGTCGGTCTGCTGCTCACGTTCCGGCGCGACGCCCGCGCCGAAAACCAGGCCCTCCGCTCCGATAACCGGGCCCTTCGCGCCGAAGTCCGGGCTGAGATTCAGAACTTCCAGGGGCAAGTCCAGGCCGAGCACCACGCCCTGCGAGCCGAAGTCCACGCCGGCATTGAGCGCCTGCGCCAGGACGTGCAGGCGCTGACCGAGCGCGTGTTCCGCCTCGAAGGACGCGTGTCTCGACTCGAAGGCGCCATTGAAGGCCTCTTCGCCCGTCGCGGTGACCGCGACCGCCACGACGACGCTGCTTGACTAACCCCAGCGCTGAGCGTTGAGCGTCGGAAACCTGGTACGCAGGCGCAATCCCGCGATCCACGGCCCGTGCTACGGTGTGAACCACAGGGCGGACTCAGCACAACGGTGCACGAGGAGCCTCGCCCATGACCCCCGAACTCATCGGCATCCTCGCCGTCGGTGCCACCTTGATTGGCATTGGCGCCACGATGATCGGCCTGTTGCGGGCCCTCTGGCGCGACGCGCGCGCCGATACGCAAGCGTTGCGGCTGGAAGTCCGCGGCGACTTGGCCGAAGTCCGCAGCGGCCTGGCCGACGTGCGGAAGGATGTCCAAGCCCTGACCGAGCGCGTGTCCCGCCTCGAAGGCGTCATCGAGGGCCTCTTCGCCGGACGGGACCGCCGCGACGCCGCCTGACCCCAATCCCCTCAGCGTCGCCAAGGGCCGCCCGATCCACAGACCAATCACTTGGTAGAGCCTGGGCCCAGCGATCGCCGGAAGCACCACCAGGCCCTCCCACCGCCTGCACCATCAGGCACTCGCCCAGAACCAGTCCGTGCCTACCGACCCGTAGCCGCCACCGCCATCCCTGGCAGCACTGCTTTCACTGCCAGCAACGTATGCACTGATTGCGTTGATTGCACTGCCATCACTGCCACCATCCCCCGTCACCGGCGCCGGTCCACCCTCCCACCCCGGCAGCCCGACACCCGCCCTCACCAAGAGCCACTCCCTACCAGCCACTTGCCACTCACCCTCAGAAAGTGTACACTATCCGAGTAAACCTTGCAACCCCTGCTCCAAATGCCTCCCGCCCTCCTGCTCCTCCTCCCCGGCTTCATCCCCCGCTTCCCACTTCTCTCGGCTCTCAGCTCACTCCTTCCTCCCTGCCCCGCCTGACCACCCGCCCTCCTCGCCAACTGGCGTATCCGCCCACGTCACGCACCCACCCCAACCCCGCCAAAAAAGCGCCCCGAATCACCTCAAGAGTTTTTTGGAAACGCGATTATCCCCTTGCCGCATGTAGCTGGCTGACCGCGTGATTGGCTAGACTCCGGCAACCACACAGGCATGCGCAGCCGCGTATTCCTAACCCGGCGGCCCCGGACGGGTCGCTGGCGTGCCTGTGTGGTTACGGGTTAGGCGTCAAGCGATTCTTTCGGGGTCGCTTGCTAGTCAGGATCAGGAGTCAGCTTCATGGCCGCACCGTTGAATCAGTGTGAACGAGTTGCCGTCAAAACGGGATTGCTCCCGTTGCTTCAGGGTCGAACATCGCTTGCAAGTGCGATTACGCGCCGCATGGAAACCCTGAACGCACGCGGATTTCGTCTTGTCACGATCATTCCTGATCAATGGGGATTCTTTCGCTACGTCTTGAACTTCCTGTTGTTGTTCGTGACGTTCGGCTTGTATTCGAACAAGCGGGGAGTGCTGATCATCTTCGAGCGCGTCGGCTAAGTCGATTGACGGCGATACAGCAGGTGTGATATATCACACCCGCTGTATCCTCTAGGTACGGCACTGAATCGGCGGGAGTTATAACGTAGTATGACGAAAGCTATAGCCAAGTTTATCTGCGTTATCCACAATCGCCCGGCGGAAATGATCAAATTTGACGACGATAGTCAGTGGTTCGGCTGTATCGACTGTGACGACTTCATTCGGAAAGAGGATGCTGCCACGTTCATACAAGACTATCGAAGGCAAACTCGCATTGAATATGGAACTCAACTCCTCGGACGTGAGTTGCAATCGAAGTCCTTCATTTACCGCCCAGTCAACAATCCGTTTAAACGTACAGCAGCTTTCAGGGTCGAAATCGACTTTGAATAATCCAAGACTTTGCATACCTTCATTATACATGTTGTTAGAAGATGAAAAGTGACTAAAAAGAAAACGAAACCAAAGCGCAAGTTCAAGCCTAACCCGAAAGCTCCTGGCGACAAAGCCTTATTCGACGCGTTGCTTACGCAGGCAGTGCAACCGACCCAACCAGCATCGCGAACATCTTGTCAGGATAATCCCGATAGTTGTAGCGAAAACTGAATTCGGCTAGGTACTTCTGCAAGTGCTTCCCGGAAACGTGAATGTGCGTCCCACGAATCGATAGCTTCAGCCGTGCCCAGAAGTTTTCAATCGAGTTCGTGTGCACGCGTCCCTTTGCGTATTCGCCTTTGCCGTGCGCTACCATGAAATGTTCGTATCCCCGCCAGCGCAGCTTGCGGTATGCCCACCATTCGTCGGTATAGACGGTTGCCGTCTTTGCGACGTGCTGCATGATCAGTGGTTCAATCGTCGCGCGCTTCACGTCAGGGATCACATAGGTCAGCATTGGTCCCTGACGTTGCTTCATGCCCAAGACAATCGTCTTGTTCGCGGCACCCCGCCCGCGTCCGGTTTTGATCGACCGCCTGCCGCCTACATAAGATTCGTCGATTTCGACTTCACCCGTCAGGATTTGCGTACCGACACGCGACATGAGCTTGCGGATAATGTGACCCATGCGCCAAGCCGTCTTGTAGGTCACGCCTAGCTGTCGTTCAAGCTCCTTCGCAGGCACGCCATGCCGGGTTGTCGTGAATAGGTAGATGGCGTAGAACCATTTGCGCAGCGACGTTCGGGATTTCTCGAACGGGGTACCGACGCAGGGGTAGACGTGAAACCCGCACCATTGGCATTCGTAGGCGCGCCGTTTGCGGATTCGGTAAAAGGTCGTCTTGCGTTTGCAGCGAGCGCAGGTCGGGTCTTTGCCGACCTTCATGCGCATGATGCGGTCGAGGCAGGCATCGTCGTCAGGATACGCTTCAAGAAACTGAAACAAGGTGTAGGTCTGAGGCATGTCGCGCGCTCCGATTCAACTGACTGGTTAAGTCTATCGGATTTGGCGTTACATGTCAAGTGGGGATAATCGCGTTTGGAAAAAACTCTTATTGCGCGCGAGACCCCCACCCCAACCGCCGATAATCAGATGACCACCCCACCGCCCCGGAGCACCCCGGTGACTCGCTCCACCCCCCTCACCGCCCTCCGCCGCCTGATCCTGGCCGCCTCTCTCCTCGCGCTCCTCCTGCTCCCCGCCGCCCAGGCCCAATCCTCCGCCGTCATGACCATTGAGCTCGACGGCTTCATCGACCCCAACGCCGCCCGCTACGTCGCCCGCGCCATCACCGAAGCCACCGACGCCGAAGCCGCCCTCCTCGTCATCCAACTCAACACCCCCGGCGGCCTCGCCCAGTCCGCCCGCGAGATCGTCAGCTCCATCCTCGAATCGCCACTACCCGTCGCCGTCTTCGTCACCCCCCGCGGCGCCCAGGCCGCCTCCGCCGGCATGTTCGTGTTGGCGGCCGCCGGCGTCGCCGCCATGAGCCCCGGCACCAACGTCGGCGCAGCCTCCCCCATCGACGCCACCGGCCAGGACGTCCCCGAAACCCTCGCCTCCAAGGTCCTCCAGGACACCCAGGCCTTCGCCCGCAGCATCGCCGACGCCCGCGGCCGCGATCCCGCAGCCCTCGAAGCCGCCATCACCGAAGCCCGCTCCTACTCCGCCACCGAGGCCCTCGACCTGGGACTCGCCGACGTCCTCGCCGATGACCTGCCCGACCTCCTCCGCCAGATCAACGGAGCATTCGTGCCCACCGCAGCCGGCGAAATCCCGCTCCAGATCACCGACGCACCCATCCAGCCCGTCGACCGCACCCTGCTGGAGCACTTCCTCTCCGTCGTCGCCACCCCCAACCTCGCCTTCATCCTCCTCACCGTCGGCGGCATCGCCCTGCTCATCGAACTGGCCAATCCCGGCCTCGTCGTTCCCGGTGTCACCGGCGCCATCGCCCTCGGCCTCGGCTTCGTCGGCCTCGGCCAACTCCCCGTCAACTGGCTCGGCGTTGCCCTGCTGCTGATTGCCCTCGGCCTGCTCTTCCTCGAATTCCAGGAACCCGGAGCCGGTGTCTACGGCGCCGGCGCTGGAATCACCTTTATCGTCGCCGCCATCCTCCTCGCCGGCGGCGCCCTGCGTCCCGTCGAACTGGACTTCCCCGGCGCCGAGACCCTCACCGTCAGCGTCTGGGTTTTGGTCGCGATGGGCGCAATCCTCGCAGCCCTCACCGCCACCCTCATCATCATGGCCAAAACTGGCAAGCCCGCTCCCTACCGCAGCCCGTTCGACCGCAGGTCCATGGTCGGCACCCGCGCCCATGTCACCCGTCGGCTGGCCCCCGAAGGCGAAGTCCAGATGCTCGGCGAGTACTGGCACGCCCGCCTGCAGACCGAGGACGACGCTGACGCCATCGAGGAGGGTTACGCTGTAGAGGTAACCGCCGTGGACGGCACGACGCTAATGGTCAGGCCCGCTGACGACGATTCGATGCCAGATCAAGAAGGGGCGGCGCAGCCGCCACCGAGCGCGTAGCCAGGGAGACACCAATGGCAATCATCAACTTCATCCGCGACTACGAGCGGTTGGCCCGATTCCGGTTCGGACGCTTCGAAGGCATGCTCGGCCCGGGCATCGTCTTCGCCATCCCGATCATTCACCAGATCACGCGCCTCGACACGCGAACCGAGGTCCTGGACATCCCGCGCCAGACCAACATCACCCGCGACAACGCCCCGATCGAGATCGACTTCCTGGTCTACATGCGCGTGGACATCAATCAAGCCGATCGCGCCGTGCTGGAAGTCGAGAACTACCACCAGGCCGTCGTCGGCCTCGCCACCACCACCCTGCGCGCCGTCATCGGCGACATCGCCCTGGATGACGTGCTTTCCCAACGCGAACGCATCAACGAGTCCATCCGCGCCAAGCTGGACGCCGAAACCGAGCGCTGTGGCATCAAGGTCACCAACGTCGAGATCCGCGAAATCGACCCGCCGCGCGAGATCCAGGACGCCATGAACCGCCAGATGTCCGCCGAACGCGTGCGCCGCTCAGTCATCCTGGAAGCCGAAGGCACCCGCCAGTCCGACATTACCGTGGCCGAGGGCCAGAAGCAGGCCGCCATTCTGAAGGCCGAGGGCAGCCGCCAGGCCGAAATCCTCCAGGCCGAAGGCGACCAGCAAGCCGCCGTACTTCGAGCTCAGGGATTCGCCGATGCGCTCCAGCGCATCTTTGAAACTGCGCGCGGCATCGACGACAACACCATGCGCCTGCAGTACCTCGACACCCTCAAGTCACTCGGCGCGAGTCCCGCCTCCAAGTTCATCTTCCCGCTCGAGTTCACCCAGATGCTCGGCAACCTCGCCGGCCGCCGTGACTCCGATGACTGACCCTCCTGGCGGCGTCAATCGGTGGGGGACTCCAGCCGCCGCGTCATGATGATCTCCCCAAAGTGCCGCCGCACCAGGTTGAACGCCCACTGGAACCGGCGCGGATCCTCCACAAACCCGTGCCGCCGAAACAGCGCCTGCGCCGCGTCGTTATCCGCCTCCACCCGCAGCGTCACCTGGTGGTACCCACGCTCGCGGGCCAAATCGATTACATGATCCAACAGCGCCGAGCCATGCCCGCGTCGACGCGCCGGCGGTGATATGGCTAGGGCGCTGATATAGGCCTCGCGCTCATGTAGCCAGTGCGGCGGCAGCGGCGGAATGTGAAACGCCACCCACAGCGCCCGCCACGGCCCCAGAACCCGAGCCATCGCCACGAATGCCTTTAGTCCTGTTATCGGCGTCGACCCGTTGTCCCACCGGACCAGCACCAATCCCTCGCACACGCCTTCGCGTTCTGCCAGCCACGCATTCGGCATCGACCCAAACGCCCGCAACCCATGCCCCACGGCCCGCGCCGCCTGGCGGTCACGCTCGCCAAAGACATAGGTGAATGTCTCGGGGAAGGCGTCCAGCATCAGCCGACCGACGATTTCGGCGTCGGATTCCGATGTGCTCGCCCGGCGCAACGTCCGCATGCGTCAACCGCTCACTCGCTTACTCAGCGGCGACGCCATTCTAGGCGCCAGCTAATTCGCTAATCCCTTCCGACGACCTCAATCCCAAACACCGAAGCCGTCCGCAAGCTGAAGTGCAGCGACACCGATTGGTCAACCGGCAATTGAGCACCGCTGTTCCAGGCAACCGGTGCATCGAGCTGGTCACCCGTGACCGGCTGGCAATCCGAAACGCCCAGCCCCGGAATCTCCGACCATTCCTCGTCCGTCACCCCGACGCGCAAGCTCCCACCTGGCTGCACCCGGCAGTTCACGCGCAGCCCGCCATCGGCCAGCCGCACAGGCGGCGTCCAGAACTCGCCTTCCGTCGCCGCGTGAATCCCGGCCAGCCGGCCCCGCGTCCAGGTGCACCAGCAGATCCCGCTGTCGGCCAGGTTCGCCGGGAACTTGTGTGGATAGCTGTACCCAGCGTACGGCAGCCCAACCCGGTCGCCCGGCAGAGGAACCAGACCAATCCCCACAAACATGCTCCCGCCGTCCACACCGTCCGGCGGGCCCACCGGCAACACCGGGTTGCCGGGCGTCCAACTCCACGCAACCCCGTCCACACTCGTCGCCATCCCAATGGTCGTCTGGTCCGTAGCCCGGTCGTACAGCGTCGGAAACATCAAGTGCGTGGTCGGATCGCCGGGGTAGCGCGTCTTGCCGTTGGTGTAAACGTCAGTCTGCTCCGGCTCGGTCGGAGAGGCGGTTAGCACGTCCTGCGGTAACGGCCAGCGGCCGAAGTCGGTTGCTTCCGCCCGCGTAATGGTGCGTCGACCCCACGACCAGCCGCGCCCGTACCAGACGTACTGCTTCCGCAGCGCGTCCCATTCCACCACTTGCAGCGTGTCGCTGCAGAACACCACCGCCGGCTCGTCCTGCACGGTCCAGTGCAACCCGTCGGGTGACGTACCCACATACATCGCCCGTACGTGGCTATCGTCGGTGGTCCGCGGGTCAACCGTTTCGGGACGCTCCCGCCGAGCGGTTTCGACGACTTCGGGCGTTGCGTCGCCGTACCAAAACATCTTGTAGCGAGCCTCAGGTTCCGCCTCCGGATCGATGAATGGACTGGCACCGTGGAGCCCCATCGGCCCTACCGTCTCTCGCCCCAGCGAGATGTTGGTGTCGGTGGATCCGTCCCAGGACCCGATACCCAGCTTCGGCTTCGTCCAGTTGAACCCGTCGTCCGACTCGGCGTAGCACAGCAACCCGCCAAACACAGGGTTTGGCCAGGCAAGCTTCGGGCCGATCTCCGGATCCCAGTGATCCGGCGGAACCGCCTCGTACCAGAGCCTGTAGCGACCGCCGTCGAAAATCACCTTCGGCCACCACACCAGCTTCTCCCACGGCTCAGTGGCCTTGAGCACAGGTTCGGTCCGCACCCCCGGCTCTGCCCGCAGTTCAACGCCGCGAGGCACGGCCGGAAAGTCGGCGTGGAGCGACGTCGGATTCGTCAGCCCCCAGGCGCCGTGGGGCCGGCCGTCGTCATCCACCCAGCGCGCGCGCCCCGGGTGAATGAAGCGGTAGTCAACGAAGGGGTGATAGCCCGTAGCCACTGGCAGCGGAGTCACCAGCCCGGGGTACAGGTTGTCAATGCTCATGCCGCCAACTCTCGGTGGGGAACCTTAGCTGCCGAACTATATACCGGCGCGGGTTTTCGACGTGCTATACAACACTGGCCGCTTGTGCCGGAAGTTCTCATGGCTCGAACCCTTCCCGCCAACCGCATCTACGACGAACTCGGTGTGCCGCGCGTCATTCACGCCGGCGGTCCCACCACCGCGCACGGCGGCTCGCTGATGCTGCCGGAGACGTTCGAGGCCATGGCCGAGGCCGGACGTGCCTTTGTGACCCTCGAAACCCTCAACCGACGAATCGGCGCATACATCGCCGAGGTAACCGGCGCCGAGGCCGGCATGGTGGTCGCGGGCGCGGCCGCCGGAATGGTCATCTCGATGGCGGCGTGCATGACCGGCACTGATGTCGCCGCCGTCCGGCGCATTCCCGACACGACCGGTCTCAAGGACGAGTTGGTCATCCAAAAGCTCCATCGCGGCCCCTACAGCCACATGTACGGCTTCACCGGCGCGCGCTTCGTCGAGGTGGGCAACGTCGTCTCCTGCCTGCCCGAGGAACTCGAAGCGGCCATCACCGACCGAACGGCTGCCGTGGCCTACCTGTTCGCGCCGGGCAGTCCGCGTGGTGGTCTGACCCTGCCGCAGGTAGCTGACATCGCTCACGCAAGAGGCGTCCCGGTCATCGTGGACGCTTCCATGACAGTCCCGCCGCGCGACAACCTCAAGCGCTTTATCCGCGAAGGCGCCGACCTCGTCGCTATGAGCGGCGGGAAAGTAATTCGCGGTCCTCAGGCCACCGGATTGCTCTACGGCCGCGCCGATCTCATCGAAGCGGCGCATCTCAACAACAGCCCCAACCACGCCATCGGCCGCCCGTCCAAGATCGCCAAGGAAGAAATGGTCGGCCTTTACGCCGCCCTTCGCAGCTACATGGACTCGGATGAGGAGGAGATGCTCCGCGAGTTCCACGAGCTTGTTGAGATCATCGTTGACGACGTCGGGGAACTGGATGGCGTGCGCGCCACCGTCGAGTTCGACGACGACCGCTACTTCGTCCCCACCGCCGTCATCGGCTTCGAACCCGACTGGCAGGGTCCCGACGTACAGTCGGTGGTCGACGCCCTCCTCGCAGGCGATCCACCCATCGTTGTCCGCTTCGATCCCTCGCGCGGACTTGTCGAAGCCGCCTCCGCCAACCTGCAACCCGGCGAACCCGAAATCATCGGCCAGCGTCTGAACGAGATCCTGAAGGGATCGGAATAGTCGTGCAGCGGCGTCAACATACTCGGAAGGGCACTGAAGGTCGGTGACACAGCCTGATAGACAAGTCGAATATCGGAGAGTTCACGCGTACTGCGTCGGAGCGGCCAAGGCCGGTACGTACTCGCTGGCCGGAATGCTTGAGACGGAGTTCCGTGCGGCCCATGAACCGGATCGGCCGGAGCTATTGGATGCTGTTGTTGACTTCGACCAGGGCCACCTGACCGTCAGGGAGTTTGATGGGTATCTCCTTGAGCGCGACAGACGCCTCCAGCTGGAAATCGACTCTTCGTGGGCCAACTACTTCGTCATGGATCGGCTCTCCACTCTGTTCCCGGAGGCCAGATTCATTCAGCTCATCCGTGACTGCTATACGTGGCTCGAGTCGATCATCAATCACCTGATCGTTCGAACCATTCCTGAGGACGTGCAGAGCATTCTGGACTGGTGGTTTGAGCCGTCGAAGTATCCCTACACGGAGTCCGATCATGGTCTTCAAGAGGCCGGAGTCTATTCGCTGGATTGCTTCGTGACACGTTGGTCCATTCACGCCGAGGGACCTGCGAAAGCCATCTCGCCTGACCGACTCATCACGATCCGAACACCTGATATCCGTAGCTCAGCTCGGCGCTTGGCGGACTTCCTGAATGTTCCGATTGATCAGATCGACACCACCAAGTCCCACCGCAACGTTGGCGAGAAGGTCCGGCCGCTTCTGAGCTTGGTCGAGAAGGACTACCTTGACGATACTGTCGCTCGGATCTGCAAGGACAGCATGAACAAGTACTTTCCGGAGATCCAAGGTGTGTCTGACACTTCTCTTGGGAGTCGTTAAGACGGCGCCCACACGGTCGCAGATATAAACCGTACATCTTCAGACAGCTGAATCGTGCCGCTCTGGACTGCACAACCGAGGTCATCGGGCTCGCGGCTCTCGATTAGTTCCCGCGTACCAGCGACTGAAGAAAAACTGTTGACGCGGCATGAGCCTCAGGGGTCGCAGTTTCAGGGTCGCGCAGGTGAGCGCTGGTTGGTTCGTCAGGCCAGACGCCGCCGACGGGGAGAGTGGCTGCCTCGCATAACCTCTCGTAAAGCGCGAATTTGGTGATCCGGTTCCGCTCGGCTGTGTACTTGCTGAACAGGTCGAGAAAGCCCGGGTCATGCTCACGCAGATACTGTACGGCAGCTTTCTCCCCTTCCCAACTCAGGTTGCGAATCGAGAAGTACCCAGTTATGACATCAGCGAGTCCGTAGAGCAGTCGAATGTCCAATGCCGTCGCGTAGTCCAGATCATCCGCTCGGAGCATCCGCCGATTGTGCTGGCGGTCATAGTTGATCTTGTGCCACGCGCGGTAGGCGTCACTGCCTCTGGGCGCTAGGGCCGTCTCGGGCCACTGGCGAGCCGCTCGCTGTGCAGTCGCTAGCCGACCTCCGTAGTCAATCACGATTCGAGCATCGGCCACGAAGGACGCTATCCGTCCCACCCACGTATCGGGAGGCACGGGCGAATCGGCACTCGCGATCGTGTCAATCTCGCCGGTCGTCGCAAACAGCAGATCGCCTAAGCGACCGTCGATCCACGTGACTCCCACACGGAGATTGGACCACTCTTCGCCAACAACAATCAGCAGATCGATGTCGCTCGCATCCGTGAGCGGCGTGTCTTTTCCAGATCCACCGATCGCAGCGCCTGCCACATCCCTCTGCGTCGCGAGCTGCTGCACAACCTCGTCTAGCGTCGTGCCCGACGCAGGCGACGATTGGGCGCGATACATCGAGCTTCGACGTCTGTTACGTGATTCGTCTGGAGTCATCTCGGACACTCTGATCTTGGCCGCTTAGGGCACGTTTCGCAAAGTGCCCGCTCTGTCTCGGCGGTGAAGTGGAACATACATCCTAGAATCGTCTGACTATGGTCACCCTTCCGCAGAGCGGCACCCGCGCGGGCTTTGAGATCGCCGCCGAATTCCAACCAGCCGGCGGCCAGCCCCAGGCTATCGACCAACTGGTTGACGGCGTCCAGGACGGCCACCGCTCCCAGACCTTGCTGGGCGTAACCGGCTCAGGCAAGACCTTCACCGTCGCCAACGTCATCCAGCGCATCCAGCGTCCGGCGCTGGTGCTGGCCCATAACAAGACCCTGGCCGCCCAATTGGCTACCGAGCTCAAGGAGTTCTTTCCCCGCAACGCCGTCGAGTACTTCGTCAGCTACTACGACTACTACCAGCCCGAGGCCTACATCCCCCGCAGCGACACGTACATCGAGAAAGAGACCGACATCAACGCCGAGATCGAGAAGCTGCGCTACTCGACCACCCGCTCCCTCTTCGAGCGACGCGACGTCATCGTCGTCGCCACCGTCTCCTGTATCTACGGCATCACCCCGCCCGAGGACTACGGCGATATGAGCCTGTCGCTGGAAGTCGGCGCCGACTACGACCGTACGAGGTTGCTGCGCGTCCTGGTCGGCCTCCAGTACACCCGCACCTCCGCCAGCCTGGAGCACGGCCGTTTCCGCGTAAGGGGCGAAGTTCTCGAGGTCTATCCGCCCTACGACGACTTCGTGCTGCGGCTTGAGTTCTTTGGCGATGAACTCGAACGGGCGGTCCGTCTGGAGCCGCTCACTGGCGAAATCCTTGAGGAGCTTTCCAGCCTCACCGTCTACCCGGCGCGCTTCTATGTCACCCCCATCGAGCGCTTGCAACGCGCCATCGAAGCCATCGGCCAGGAACTGGACGAGCAACTCGCACGGCTCGAGGCCCGCCGCAAGGTGCTGGAAGCCGCCCGCCTGCGCCAGCGCACGAACTTCGACATGGAGATGCTGCGCGAGACCGGCAGCTGCACCGGCATCGAGAACTACAGCCGCCACCTCAACGCCCGGGAAGCCGGCGACCCGCCCTGGGTGCTGCTGGATTACCTGCCCGAGGACTACCTCCTGGTCGTCGACGAGTCTCACGTCACGCTGCCCCAGGTTCGCGGAATGCTGGCCGGTGACCGCGCCCGCAAGGAAGCGCTAGTCGAGTACGGCTTCCGACTGCCATCCGCCTTCGATAACCGTCCCCTCTCCTTCGAGGAGTTCGAGCAACACATCAAGACTGCCGTCTTCATGTCCGCCACGCCGGGGCCATACGAATACGAGCACAGCGAGCAGATCGTCGAACAGATCGTGCGGCCTACCGGCCTCGTCGATCCGGCTATCGAGGTGCGCGCCACCGAAGGCCAGATTGACGACCTGATCGCCGAGATCAACAAGCGCGTCGATGTCCACGAACGAGTGCTCGTCACCACCCTCACCAAGCGCATGGCCGAAGACCTTGCCGAGTACCTGGCTGAGATCGGCGTCAAGGTTCACTACCTGCATTCCGAGATCGACACCCTGGAACGCGTAGAAATCCTCAGCGATCTGCGCCGCGGGGTGTACGACGTCGTGGTCGGGATCAACCTGCTGCGGGAGGGCTTGGACCTGCCCGAAGTAAGCCTCGTCGCCATACTGGACGCCGACAAAGAAGGCTTCCTGCGTTCTGAGACCTCGCTGATTCAGACCATCGGCCGCGCCGCCCGCCACCTGCACGGCCGGGTCATCATGTATGCCGACCTGGTCACGCACAGCATGAAGCGCGCCATCGACGAGACCTACAGGCGACGCAGTCTGCAGGTGGTCTACAACGAGCAGCACGGCATCACGCCCGCATCCATCGTCAAGAGCCTGCGCGACCTCACCGAGCGCGTCGCTCAGGAGGCTGGGCATGATGGTCTGGCCCAGGCCGCCGAAGAGTCGCCCGCCTACGACATCGGCTTCCGCCGCACTAACGACCTTTCCCGCGTGGAACTGGCCCAAACCATCAAGGACCTCGAACGCCAGATGCGCCTCGCCGCCGACAGCCTCGCCTTCGAAAAAGCCGCCGCCCTCCGCGACCAGATCAGCGATCTTCGCCGCGACCTTGAAGCAGCCAGGGCCTGATTGCGTGCCCCGGCAGTCCAATCAGACTGGTTGGCTGCCCCGCGATGGCCTGGATGGTTTGGCCAGTATGTTCGCTCCTGACCCCAGCACGTAGACCGCGAGCGACGAAACCGGCAATGCGCGCCTGCGTCAGCGAATCCAGTCGCGTATTCGTGGCGCATTGTCAGGCGGCTGGCGCACCTCAAGCTTGACTGGGTCGGCCTGGAGCCATTCGTCCATTCTGGGCATATCGACACGGAGGCGTGCCAGCGCTCCGGTTCAAGTGACAGGCAGGGGACCCACGAAGTCTTGGCTACGGAGAGCTAACTGTCGGTGGCCGGTGGAAACTTGGGCTAGACCGAAGGAGCTGCCGGGACACCTCATCGCGGCCTGTCGCTTGACTTGCTGACTGCAGTGGCCAGTGTCGCCATCGACTCTGGATTGCTGCTTCGGCTCTACGACACCCAGAACCGGTCGGTCCGAATGTGATCGCCGTTGACGTGCAGTGCGACGTCCAGCGTCCCTCCAAAGTCCGCAGAGGCGCGGTCCGGGTTGTGCCAGGCCAGCTTCATGTAACCGCCCTCACACCGGTTCCGAATGGGCTCGCACCACAGCCTCGGATCGGTTGAGTTGGTTCCGCCCCCCGGCCACGTCCAATGTGACTCCACACTCCAGTCCGCCGGCCACCACTTCACCTGGTAGACCACGCAGAAGTACTCCGGCATCGGATCGCCCTGAAGTGATTCTTGCCAGATGCCAGGATGATCCGGTCCGGACGTGCAGTCCGAACCCGTGGCCAGCCCGACGGCCTCGATCAGTTCCGACGGGTGCGGCAGGGGCTGCGGTTCCGGGAGCGGTGGTAGGTTGCCGGTGCGGTGGCGGGCGATCCAGTCGTCAACGATCTGGCGAACAAGATCGCCGTGAATTAGGAAATTCGCCGACTCAACCCTATCAATGCCTCCCAGCTTGGCGGTCGCCACGCCGATGACCCCACCGCGCAGATTGAATGCGGGTCCACCGCTATTTCCCGGGTTGGCTGCAGCATCAGTCTGCAGCCAGTCCAGATGCCGTGCCGACAGGATTCCACGGGTAACTGTGAGCGTGTCGAAGCACAGTGGATATCCGAGGATTACGAGGTCCTCGCCGAGCCCGAGGCTCGTGGAGCTACCAAACGGCACGAAGGGATGTCCGCTACCCGGCAGCTTGAGCAGCGCTACGTCTGACTCCGGATCGTCGGCGACCACGGTCGCCTGCTGCTCCCGTCCGTCGTGCGTCCCCACGGTCGCCTGGCGTGTCCCGCTGATCACATGACTGTTGGTGACGAGATAGCCGTCCGGACTCACCACGAAGGCACTCGCGCAGGCTTCGTCGGCCGTCCGGACATAGCGAACCGCGTCCTGGTGTCGCTGCACCACTTCGGCCACGGAGAGCGGTTGCCCGGTGGCTGTGGTTGTGGCGACATCGAATGCCCAGGCAAAAACGCTTCGGACGTCGTCCCGATGATCGCTCCTGCACGCCACCTCCGCTCCCTCGCCGTAGGCGCGCTGATAGATGCCGACATTGCCGCGGTTGCCAAGGTGGTTCTCGACAATGTCGTTGAGCTGCACGCAGTCGGAGGGCCAGACCTGTGCTGGCAGATTCGGCGTCGTCGCTCCCGTTTCATCGAAGGCCCACGCGAAGACTCCTCGCACGTCGACCCGGTGATCGCTTTGGCACCGTTCCTCGGCGTGGTCGGCAAACACGCGCTGGTAGATGCCGACATTGGCATCGTTGCCGAGGTGCGTTTCGACAATGTCATTGAGCTCAACGCATGTCGTCGGCCACTGAGCGAACACTTGGGGAGCCATTGCCAAACCGACACCAAGCGCGAGCAGAGCGGCGCGGATGTACCGCATTCAGACGAGGTCAACTCGAGGTCGCATGACTCGATACTAGCCGTCCCGTGACTGCGCATTAACGCGCTGCGCCCATGATGGCTGCGAGGAGCGGCCTACATCAGTAGGCAGCGAGAGCCGGCAGACTCGCATAACCCACTCTAGTTTCGGCTGTCCCGCCTGGCAGGGTCGCTTCTGGCTGCAGACTCTGAAGCGAGGTCGCCGAAGATCTCGCGTTCGATCAGGCCGACGGGTCGCTTTCCGGTCGGGATTCGAGCCCCAGCTTGCAACTGTCCCGTCGCTCGGGGCTCCGCATGTGTGCTTGATCCCCGCGTCGACGGCCGTCCAACTTGCGGTCGCCGGCGCCGGCCCGATTGGCGAGTCGGTCTGCGCTCGGTGGGCATCAATTCAGACGTGAATCAGCTGTTGTGCTGAATCACCGACTCTCAGCAGATTCGCCTCGTCGTACCCACGCTCGATCCCCGGGCATGCTCGCTTTGTCGCCACGCCGATCACGCCGCCCGTGACATCGAGGGCCGGTCCGCCACTTGTTGCCAAGGTTTGCCGCCGCATCCGTTCGCGGCCAACCCGTCTGGCGGGTTGTGACGTTGCCGAGCAGCTTGTACGCGTCTGAAGACTGAGGGGATAACCGAGGATGGTCGATACATCTCCAACCTCCCTGTCGTCGCCTCGCCCAAACGTCAGCGACGCGTGCGGCCCGTGACCTGGGAGCTTAAGCAGCGCACTGCCGAGGCCCGCATCGTTGGCCACATCCGTCGCGAACTCCTCTTGGCCGTCGCTCGTATCTCCAGCCACGTGATCGGCGTGGCTCTTTCATCCGGCGCTCTCTACGTCGTGGAGCAATCGGGCTCGTCCAAAGCTGCCGCCTGGATGCCCGAGCCTCATTGCCGGGAGGTCTCCGAAGCGGACGAGCCGTCGCCTCCGCCGAATCCGGACGGCGACTGGTCTACCCGGCTCTCGAAGCTAAGCCGGTGGCGATGCTTGGCCGTGACCGTTCCACCCCCAACAGGCGATGGTCGCGTCGGTCTTCAGTCCGCAGGTGTGGCTGTGCCCGGCATCAACGCTTGCGAATTCGCCGGCGGGCGGCATTGCTTGACCAACATGATCGAGTCCTCGCTCAGTGTTCGAGCCCCAGCAAGCCACCGTGCGATCCGTTCGCAGGCCGCAGGTGTGGTGCAGACCGGCGCTTACGGACCGAAACGTCCCCGCCGGCGCGGTGGCTTGACCGACGACGCGGTTCCAGTTGTCGACGTTTGACCCCCAGCACGCCACTGTCTCGTCAATGCGCACTCCGCACGTGTGTTGGAAGCCAGCACTGACTGACTGAAAACCTCCACTCGGGGGAGAGCTCTGTCCTTGGCGATTCGATCCCCAACAGGAGAGCGTCCCGTCGGTTCGCACGCCGCAGGTGTGATTTGCCCCAGCACTGACCGATCGAAAAGTGCCCGCCGGCGGGACGGCCTCGCCAGCTCCGTTATCACCCCAGCACGCGACCGATCCGTCAGTCCTGACTCCGCAGGTGTGAAAGTACCCGGCGCTCACCGACTGAAATGTGCCGCTTGGAGGGATCGCTTGACCGACGTGGCGATCTCTAAAGGCGACGTTCGATCCCCAGCAGGCAACTGAGTTATCCGTGCGCACGCCGCAGGAGTGATCGAGTCCGGCGCTCACTGTCTGAAAATTCCCCAGGGGCGGATCCGCTTTGCCGAAGTTGCCCCCGGCGGCGTCCGCCTGTTGCCCCCAACAGGCGACCGTTCCATCGATCCGAATCGCACAGTTGTGGAATCCGCCGACCGCGACTGACGACCACCCTGCCGCTACCGATTCTGGCCGGTCCTGGCTGACGAGGACCGTCGTGCCGCCGAAGGCCCATGCAAACACGCCTCGCACGTCATCGCGGTGATCGCCTCGGCAGGCGAACTCGGCGGCTCCGGCAAAGGCGCGCTGGTAGATACCCACATTCCCGTCGTTGCCCAGGTGCGCCTCGACGATGTCATTCAGTTCAACGCAGCCCGTTGGCCAAGCCAAGTCCGGGAGATCGGCCAAATCGGACTGCGTCGAGTCTTCAAATGCCCAGGCGAATACTCCGCGCACATCGTCACGATGGTCGTTCTGACAGGCTTGCTCCGCCTGGTCGCCAAAGACCCGCTGGTAGATGGCGACGTTGCCATCATTGCCCAAATGGGCTTCTACGATGTCATTCAAATCGACACACGTCGTCGGCCACTGCGCGTGTACCGCGGGAGACAGGACCGCCGCAGCGAGAGTGGCCACGACCGCGACCAAGAATGTCCGACCACTTCGTGACACGTCGTCGCGATTCCTCAGAAGCGCTGCGTGTTTGGCAACCCGGGCAGACTAGCAACGCGGGCCGTCTGTTGGCACGGGTGGGCGCGAAGGCGGAGGAACGCATCGGCGCCTGGCTAGCCGCCGGTTGCCCAAGTTACCGCTCATCCCCCACACTCCGCCGGGGCCCGAAGCTTTCGGGCTGCAACCGCTGATCGGATCGTCGCTCATCGATTCTCTGCTCTGGCCGCTGATTCGCCTGCGCGACCGTGTTGCGCCGGCCCTGGCCTACCAGCAGTACTCCCGGCTCTGGCAGGCCAACGTCGGCAGCCAGGTTGCTTTCTGGATGCAGCAGGTCGCGCAGGCGTGGCTGGTGCTGGAACTCACCGGCTCAGAGTTCACGCTGGCCCTGCTGGCGTTCTTCCGTTCTGTCCCCATGCTGCTACTTTCGCCGCTGGGCGGCGTGCTGGCCGACCGTCTGGATCGACGCCGCATGGTTTTGGTGGCCCAACTGATCCTGGCTGGTCTGATGCTGACGATCGGCATTCTGGTGGCCACCAATCGGGTACATGTCGCACATCTGGCTGTGTCGTCACTGATCGTGGGCACCATGTTCGCCATCAACGTGCCCGCCCGTACCGCCCTCGTGGCCGGGCTGGTGCCGCGCCAGCACCTCGCCAACGCCATCGGCCTGCACAGTGCCACCCTCAACTCGGCCCGCATCTTCGGTCCCGCCGTAGCCGGGCTGGTGCTCGGGGCCGTCGGCATCGCTGCGTCCTACTTCGCCCAAGTTGGTGGTTATCTGTGGAGCAGCCTCAACATGCTGCGGGTCGTCCCGCCCCCGCGTACGTCGCGGCCGCGCTCCTCAACCTGGGCCGACATGCGCGGAGGCTTCGCCTACGTGGCCCGCACCCGCATCATGTTCGCGCTCATGCTGCTGGCGTTGGGCCCTTCCCTCTTCGGCATGCCGTTGATGATTCTGTTACCGGCGTTCGTGCGTAAGGACTTGGCCGGAGGCCCTGAAGCCGTGGGTTTCCTCATGGGCGCCTTGGGTATCGGCGCATTGGTGGGGTCGGCGCTGGTTGTGACGTTCTCGCGGTTTCGCGACAAGGGCCGCGCCCTGGTTGCGGCAATTCTCACCTATGGTGCGTTGCTGATTCTCCTGTCATTCACTCGCTCCTTTGCGGCGGCGGCCGCTGTCGTGGTCTGCATGGGTTTCAGCCAGTCGGTCTACATGTCGGTCAACCAGATGGCCCTGCAATTGCTCGTGCCGGACGCCCTCCGCGGGCGTGTCATGGCGCTACGCATGATGACCTTCGGCCTCTCGCCCATTGGCTTGCTGCCTCTGTCCTTGGTCGCCGAGAATCATGGCAACCCAGCCGCCATCCTGCTCGGCGGTCTGGCCACGCTAGCGGTTGGAATCGGCGTTCCGCTCTGGGTCCGCGATATCTGGCATCTGCGCCCCGACGAAATCGATCCCGACGGCTTGGCGGCACCTCGCTCGGCCACCTGACCTCGCCGGCTCCACATCCCGCCGCAGGTCGGATGCCCGTACGATGGCCTCAGTGAGGCGTCAGAGAAGCAGCCATGCGACACGAGTTGCGAATCCGCCTGATCCACTGGAACGCCGCCGAATCTGCTGAACGCGCTGCGCGCCTCCCAGCCCACGAGTTCCAAGTCGACCACTCTCAACTTGACCCCGCCGGCCTGCGTGCACTTCGAGCCAATCCGCCTGACGCCTTGATCATTGACCTCGGTCGCCTGCCCTCCCACGGCCGCGATGTTGGCGTGGCCATGCGCCAGACGAAGGTCACCCGAGGAGTCCCGCTCGTCTTTGTCGATGGCGACCGCACGAAGGTCGTCCGTGTCCGCCAGCTGCTCCCCGACGCCGCCTACGCCGATTGGTCCAACATCCAGCCTGTCCTGCGCCAGGCCATTGGCAACCCGCCGTCCCAGCCCGTCGTACCGGAGTCCGCGCTGGCTGGCTACTCCGGGACGCCCCTGTCACGCAAGCTGGGCATCAAGCCCGGCTACGCCGTCGCGACACCCGGTGCCCCCGACGAATTCCAAGCCACCCTGGGCGCATTGCCCGATGCTGTTGTCCTCCGCCGCCGCGTCCAGGGCCGCTGCGACCTGATCGTCTGGTTTGTCGGCTCCCAGCGCGAACTGAGACAGCGCATCGATCGTTACGGCGCCAAGGCCGGCCCGGGCGGCCTCTGGATTTGCTGGCCCAAGAAGGCCTCAGGCGTCACGTCCGACCTCTCCGAGCGCGTCGTCCGCGAAACCGGCTTGGCCAGCGGTCTGGTCGACTACAAGATCGCTGCCATCGACCAAACCTGGTCCGGTCTTCGCTTCACTCGCCGAAAGCCCAACCGCTAGCCAACCCACGCTCGTAGCTGGACGAGAGTTTGGGCTTTCTTCGTCGCTGCTCCCGCATCACGGTGAGAATCCCCTGGCGATTAGATCCGGCAATTCGCTCAGCGCCTCAATCGCTTCACCCCGCCACGATCCGCGCTCCGAATAATACGCAGCCGCCCGCTCTTCCGGTGTCCTGATCAGCACCGCTCGCATCCCGACCCCCTGCGCGCCCGTCAACTCCTGGTTGCTCCCGTCGCCCACGTACACACAGTCCTGCGGTTCAACCCCCAGCCGCTCGCAAGCCCGCAGGTAGATCCTGGAATCGGGCTTGATCAACCCTTCCATGCAGGAGAACAGTGGCTTGTCGATGTACTCGGCGAATGCCGTCGTCGGCCAGAGGTCAGGGATGTCCGCCTCACAATCGCTGATCAGCGCCGTCCTGAGGCCCATCGACCGCACACGGCTAAGCGTGTCAACAGCATCCGCACGCGGCTGCAATGACTGCCGAGAGAAATCGGCACGAACCTCTACGGCCCGCCGCACAGCCGCCTCATCCACCGCTGCGCCCATCGCCTCGCACACGCCCCGCACACCCGCCTCGGGTGTCCCAAACGTCCCGTCAAAACTCTCGCGCCAGAGCTCGAACCAGCCCCGTGTGAATCCCTCGGGGTCCACCCCCGCCGCCAGCCCCATCTCCCGTACCGACGCCCTGAAAACCGCCACGTTCGAGCCCTCGGGCGCCGTCAGCGTATTGAACAGATCGAACACCACCGCCCGTATCGGCACATGCCGCTCCGTCCGCTCGCTTCGTGCAGTCAATCGGCGACCCTGCGCCAATCCCCGGTGATCCGACTCGGAAGCTCGCTGCGCGCCGCAGTCGCCTCACGCCGCCCCGTAGCCCGTTCCGACTTCCGCGGGACAGTCCTGTCCGTTGGCGACTTGATCTGCACCGCCCGCATCCCAACCTCACCTGCGCCCGACAACTCGCGGCTACCCGCATCGCCGACGTACACGCACTGTTCTGACCCTATGTCCATACGCTCGCATGCCTGCGGGCTCAAGGCTGGATCAGGCTTGATCAGCCCCGCTAGAAAGGAGAGCGTAAGCCTGACGATCGCCTCGGCAAACGGAGTCGTCGGCCGAAAAACCGGCCTCGCTCGTGGCCTTGTCGGCTAAAAGATCGCCGCTATGTGCCAGACTTGGTTCGGCCTCCGCTTCACCCGCCGCAAGGGTCTCTGACTTCGCAGATTCGCATCGGACAGTCTTCTTTCCTTTCGGGAGCGGGTACGAATTTAGGAGGCCATTTCACGACGCCCGCAGCCCCAGTCCGCGGATCACCCAGCCAAGCAGTCTCATCTGAGCCACGGCTTTCGGCCGGGGGCGCCCCCCCAGTCGGCACCCCCCGCGTGCTGTGGAGGCCGTCGGCGCTATGCTTCGCCTAACTCATTTGGCGCTGAGCACGGAGCGAGCTTGATGTACACCGCCGTCATCATCGGGGCAACGGGCGCGGGCAACTACGGGCACGATCTGGACCTCGCCTGGCAACTCGTTCGCGAGGTCGACGTGGTGGCCGTGGCGGATGTCGACGAGGAGTCGGCACGGGCGAAGGCGGATGAGCTGGGGGCGCCGCAGGCGTTTGGGGACTATCGCCAGGCCCTCTCAAGCGTGCAGCCGGACTTCGTCAACATCTGCAACCGCCAGCCCGACGTGCATGCGGAGATGATTCACACGGCCATCGAGGCAGGGGCGAAGGGGATCTACTGCGAGAAGCCGCTGGTGCGCACGCCGGCGGAAGCGGACGCCGTGATTGCCGCGGCAAGTCGCAGCCACACGAAGATCCAGGTGGCCCACACCTGGCGGATCGATCCCGCCGTAATTCTGATGCGCGAGATGATCCGCGGCGGCGAAATCGGTCGCGTTGTGGCCGTGCACGCCACCGGCAAGAACGACGACCGCCGCGGCGGCGCCGAGGACCTGTGGGTGCTGGGCGTCCACCTGATGGACCTGATGCGCCAGGTGGCGGGCGACCCGCGCCAGATGAGCGGCGCGGTGTTCCAGTCCGGGCGCCCGGTGGGCCTGCCGGACGTGCACGAGGGCAACGAGCGGATCGGCCTGATCGCCGGCGATCAGCTGTTCGCCACTTACCTCTTCGAACACGGCGTGGTCGGCACCATCTCGTCGGTGCGCACCGGCCCCGGCATGCACCGGGCGTTCGGGATCGAAGTGGTTGGCACCGAGGGCCTGATCTCCATGCGCAGCCACGGGCAGCGCGGCCGCGAGCTGCTGCTCAACCGGAGTCCCGGCGAGAGTCCGGGTGTCGACAGTACCTGGGAAGCCGTGCCGGTTCCCGACCTGGACGCCGCCGCCATCGGCGACACCGACGGCACGGCGCACGAGCTTCAGCTGCTGCAAACCAGCATGACCCTGGATCTGCTGCACGCCGTGGAGGAAGGTCGCCGTCCGGTCTGCGACGCCATCGACGGCCGCTGGACGGTCGAGATGGTTCTGGCCGTCCACGAAGCCGGGCTGACGCAGGAGACGGTGCGTTTTCCGCTGCAGGTGCGGGACAACCCGTATGCGGCGCGACGGCAGATGGCGCTGGCGGACGTCTGAGCCGCTCCGCGGCCCTTGCCGCGGGGCAGTTCTAGTGAAGGCATCCGGGCGGCGAAGGGTACCGGCACTATGCTGCCGCCAAGGCACTACGCGCTGAGACCGGAGCACACCTGATGTACACCGCCGTTGTGATCGGAGCCACTGGCGCGGGCAACTACGGACATGACCTGGACCTCGCCTGGCAGTTGATTCCCGAGGTCGACGTGGTGGCCGTGGCGGATGTGGACGAGGAAGTGGCCCGGGCCAAGGCCGAGCAGCTGGGAGCGCGGCAGGCGTTTGGCGACTTTCGCGAGATGCTGCACCGAGTGCAGGCGGACTTTGTGACCGTTTGCGTTCGGCGGCCGCACGAGCGTTCCGAGATGATGCTTGCCGCCATCGAAGCCGGGGCGAAGGGCATCTACTGCGAGAAGCCCTTTGTGCGCACGCCGGCCGAGGCCGACGCCATTGTGTCCGCGGCTGAGCGCGGCGGAACGAAGATCCAGGTTGCCCATAACTGGCGCGTGGATCCCAAGGTACGGCGCATGCGGGAGATGGTCCGCGCGGGCGACATCGGGCGACTGGTGGCCATGCACGCCACCGGCAAGAACGACAGCCGCCGGGGCGGCGCCGAGGACCTGGCGGTTCTGGGCGTGCACCAACTGGACCTGCTGCGGCAGTTCGCGGGCGACCCGCGGCAGCTGAGCGCCAACGTGCTGCAGGCCGGGCGACCCGTGGGCATCCAGGACGCACATGAAGGAAACGAGAACCTGGGGCTGATGGCCGGCGACCAGATCTTTGCCACGCTGCTCTTCGAGCACGGGGTTACAGGCACCTTTTCCTCCGTCCGCACAGGCCGCGGCATGCATCGCCAGATGGGTATCGAGCTGGTTGGCACCGACGGAATGCTCTCGTTGCGCGGTGGCCCCACCACCGGCCAGCCGTTGCTGATCAACCGGCGGCCGGAGCTGGATCCGGGATTGGAGAGCAGTTGGGAGGCGGTCCCGGTGCCGCCGCTGGAGGCCGAGGCTCTTGGCGACACCGAGGGCACGGCTGACGTCCGGCAATTGCTGCACACCACCATGACGCGTGACCTGCTCGAGGCCGTGGAGCAGGATCGGCGCCCGATCTGCGATGCTATCGACGGCCGCTGGATTGCCGAGATGGTGATGGCGGTGCACGAGGCGGGGCTTTCACAGCAGACGGTGCGGTTTCCGCTACAAATGCGGGAGAACCCGTATGCGGCGCGCAAACAGATGGCGCTGGCGGACAACTAGGGCCGCTCCGCGCTCCCCCGCAGCGATTCAGGGGCGCGGACATCCAACGATGGTGTTCGCTCTTTGTTCGGTATACTGCTGGCGGGCAGGGGTCCCGAAAGGCGTCTGCCGTGCGACTGGACATTCGCGAGATCACCTGCCGCAACGCGCTCAATCGCGTGCGGGGCATGCCGTTCAAGTGGAGCCTCAATCCCTACCGCGGCTGTAGCCACGCATGCTGGTACTGCTACGCGCGCGAAACCCATACTTACTTCGACCTTAATGGGGGCCGCGACTTCGAGCGTGTGATCTTCGTCAAGGTCAATGTTGCCGAACGTTTGCGCGCTCAGATCGGCTCGCCGCGCTGGAAGCGCGAAACGGTGGCGGTGGGCGCCGCCACGGATCCCTACCAGCCGGTGGAGGGCCACCTGCGGCTCACGCAGGCCTGCCTGCGCGTGTTCCTGGCGGCGCGCTCGCCCATCGGCCTCATCACCAAGTCCACCTTGATCCGCCGCGACCGTCACCTGCTGCAGGACCTGGCCCGCGCAGGGGGCGCCGGCGTGACCATTTCCATCCCCATCGCCGACGCGCACCTGGCGCGACGAATCGAGCCGGGCGTCCCGCCGCCGGCCGAACGCTTTCGGGTGGTTCGCGAGTTAGCCGACCTGAACCTGGACGTGGGCGTCAACATGGCGCCGGTGCTGCCGGGCCTGACCGACTCCGACGCCGCCATCGCCGAGCTGATGCGGCTGGCTAGTGACCACGGCGCGCGCCGGGTGGGGGTGCGCATGCTGCACCTGAAGCCGGAGCCCAAGCGCTGGTTCCTGCAGAACCTGCGCCGATACTTCCCGCACCTGGAACCTCTATATGCCGACCTGTATCCCTCGTCGTTTCCGTATGTGGACGACGTGATGGACGATGACCTGGAGGCTCGGGCCGACGCTCTCCGCGAGTTCATTGGCCCAGCTCGCCGCGATATACCGCCGCTCAGTCCGCCACCGGCGCCTATCCAATTGCCGCTGGCCAGCGGATTCTAGGGACGTACGCTCAGCCCAGGTCGGTGCGGATCTCGTCGATCGGTACCGGCCGGCCGGTTGTCAGGCTGCGGGAGATGGCCTCAAGCGCCAGCAGGTTCTGATACCCGTCCCAGAGCGTGGGCTTGGCGGGCTCGCCGCCCCGTACGGCGGCGGCGAAGGTCGCCAGTTGGTCCACGTAGCCCCAGGCCTTCTCGGCCGGGTACTGCCGGGGGACCTGCCAGGTCTGGGCGGGCATCACCTCATAAAACATCCCGAACTCTGGTTGGGCCGGTTCCACGCGCCGGTGGCCGGTGTCCTCGGGGCGCTGCAGGTAGGTGACCCGGTCCAGGTCGACCACGTCGACGCTGGTTCCGGCGCTGCCCGTGATGGCGGTGCGGACCTGGAAGTAGGGCGTGGCCGTGTTCTGGTCCAGCACGGCCAGCGTGCCGTTGACGAACTCCAGCATCACGACGATCGGGCCGCCGCTGGGAACGCTGCCGCTTTGAACCTGGTAGGCCGTGACCGTATCGATCTCGCCCAGGATGCTGCGTGACGTGTCGACCGGATGTACCGCCTGGTAGTAAAGGAGGCCGCGAACCAGCGGCTCCAGGCCCCAGAACGGCTCGGTTGGCACGTCGCCGCAGTACTTGGCGAAAACCGTCGTCGGTTCACCGAACTCCGGTGAAGCGGCAATACGCCGCGCCGTGCGCATGGCTGGCGAGTGCCGTTGGTTGTGGCCCACCTGCCCGATCAATCCCGCAGCGTCCGCTGCTTCGGCCAGCTGGCGGGCGTCGGCCGGACAGAGCCCGGGCGGCTTGTCAATCAAGAGATGGCAGCCGTGCGCCAGGCACTCCAGGCCAACCGGGTTCTGCATGGACGGCGGACCGATCACGATGGCGGCCTCGGGCTGCTGCTCCGCCAGCATCCGCTCGGTCTGCGTGTAGACGGCCGAGACACCCAGGCGCCTGGCAGTGGATCTCGCTCGCGACTCGTCCAGGTCGCAGACCGCCACGACCTGCAACTGGGGCAGGTAGGGCAGGCTGGGGTGGATGCAGATGCTGGCATGGCGACCGCAACCGACCAACGCTACGCGAACCGGCGACGGGCCGGATTCAGGCACGGAGTCTTCAGCCCGCATTGGCGTCGGCCTTCGCCCGCTGCCGGTCTAACGGTAGGATATCGCAGGCGATGGCGACTCGATCCTCCGT
The DNA here is from genome assembly GCA_022820025.1 of Chloroflexota bacterium. Classification (GTDB taxonomy): domain Bacteria; phylum Chloroflexota; class UBA11872; order UBA11872; family UBA11872; genus UBA11872. Next base: position 49,491 of record JAJEGF010000069.1, on the reverse strand, counting down.
GGCACGGTCGGCAAAGGACAGCGCGAGATGAGACTCGGCGGCCTCTACCCGATCTTCGAGCCGAACGTCGCCCTGCGCCGCGATCCGAGTTACAAGCCGGAGACGCCGCCGAATCTGCGCTTCGTGCGACCGGACTCTATCGACGATCTCGATGACATCGCCACTCAACTCGACCGCTATGGCTTATCCGCCATTGGCGCCCCAGGCGCCCTCTGGACCCGGAGCCGCGACGAGTGCGCGGCCTTCGGCGAACGCGCACGCGAACTCGGAGTCATGGTCGGCGAGGCCAACTTCAACGACAACCTGCTGGTGGCCGACCGGGAACTGACGGACCAGCGGATCAACGACATCCGCCGCGGGCTCCTGCATGCCGACGCCATGCAGTGCCGCAGCCTCCACATCCTGCCCGGCACCAAGGCTCCCGTCGGCGGCCTGCTCACGGCGCATCCCGACATGTTCACGGACGCCTACAAGGCCGAGTTGCGCGAAGTCGTGCTGCGCGTCATGGACGGCCTGGACCTGCAACACACACACTTCCTGATCGAGCCCTTCAACCACAGCTTCTTCTACCAGCCGGAAGACATCCGCGAGTTCTATGACGCCGTGGATCATCCCCGCGTCGGATTCCAAATGGACGTGGTGAACATGATCGCCATGGACACCTACTTCGATACCACCTCCCTCATCCACCGCACCTTCGACCTGCTGGGTGACTTCGTCTACTCCGCCCACGTCAAGGACCTTCAATGGGATTACGGGCACCTCACGCTCAAGTGGGACGAGGTGCTCATTGGCGAAGGCACGCTGGACCTGGCCACCTACCTGCAACGGCTGAACGAACTCGACCCCAACACTCCCTGCTACTGCGAACACCTGCCCGACGAGGCGTCGTACGCCCACAACTTTGCGAAGGTGCATGAGGCGGCGGATCGAATCGGGGTCGACGTGAAGCGGCGGGTGGAACAGATGGAACTGGGAGGCTGAACCAATGGTGTACGAACTGCGCGTGTACGAGATCCTGCCGGGCCGAATGCCGGCCATGCTGGCGCGACTGGAGCGGGCGTCCGAGGTCTTCCGTCAGCACGGCTTCGACATCGCCGGTGTCTGGACCGAGGTCGTGGACGGCAACCCGCGCCTGATCTACATCAACGTCTACGACAGCCTCGAGGCCCAGCAGCGGCAGTGGGAGGCCTTCGCCCAGGACCCCGCCTGGGCTGCCATCGAGGCCGACTCCGAACAGGACGGCCCCATCGTGGCGGGAGTGACCAGCACCTTCATGGACCCGGCGTATTTCTCCCCGCTGAAGTAGGCAGGGTCCCAGGTGCGCCGTCCGACGACGAGCGGCTCTGACCTGAAGCTGAGGCACCCGTGAGCAGCCGGAAGCTGGGCATCGGCATCATCGGCGCGGGCCAGATCGCCCGGCTGGCTCACATCGGCGGCTACAAGGCGATTCCCGATCAGTGCGAGATTGTCGCCGCGGCCGACGTGTCCGAAGAAGCCCTGGCGGCCGTAGAACGTGACTTCGGAGTCCCGCATGTCTTTCGCGATTACCACGCAATGCTAAGGCTTGACTCGGTCGACGCGGTCAGCGTGTGCGCCTCCAACCCGATTCATCACCCCGCCACCCTGGCCGCGCTGGCGGCAGGCAAGCACGTCTTCTGCGAGAAGCCGCTGGCGCTGAACGCGGCCGACGCGCGCGAGATGGTCGAGGCCGCCGAAGCAGCCAACCGCATCCTGGCCGTCGACTTTCAAAGCCGCTTCATCCCCCAGGCCGTCGCCCTGAAGCGGATCATCGAGCGCGGCGACCTGGGCGAGATCTACTTCGTCCGCGCCGCCTGGAACCGCCGCCGAGGATTCGCGCCCCGCACCAAGGGCGCCTTCCACTCCAAGGCCCTCAACGGCGGCGGCGCGCTCATCGACGTGGGCGTGCATGTCATCGACACAGCCTTCTGGCTCATGGGCGGGCCGCAACCTGTCTCGGTGTCCGGCGCCACCTACCTCAAGATCGGCAACCAGGCCGACGGCGGCTACAACCCCTGGGGCTCCTGGAACCACGAGGAAATGGACGTCGACGACTTCGCCCTTGCCCTCATCCGCTGCGACAGCGGCGCCACGCTCTCGCTGGAGTGCAGCTGGGCCCTGAACATCGTGGACGACGAGTACTACCGTATCTGGGTCGCCGGCGACCGAGCCGGAGCGGAGGTCATCCTGGGCCGCAACGAAGAGTCAACGACCCGGCTGCGAGTCTTGTCCGCCGAGTCCGACTCCTGGGTCGACCGCGTTCACCACAACTTGCCGCCCGTTCCCTGGCCCCACCACGCCGCCATCGCCGACTTCGTCCGCGCCGTGCGTGAAGGCGGCCAGCCCAGGTCCACCGGCCACGACGGCCTCCGCGTCCAGCAAGTCGTCGATGCCATCTACGCCTCAGCCGACTCTGGTGGAGAGGTCAGGCTCGCCTAGCAGGCGCTACCGATCGTGGAGTCTGGCGATGGCAATACCAGCCTCGCCGGCCACGGAATACAACAGGTAGGTCTCGCCGTTCTCCTCGAAGATCGCCGGATCCCGTAGCTGCCGAACCCGCACCTCCGTCAGTCCCCGCTGCGACGGTTCGAGCGCCAGGTCCGCGCCCTCGTAGTCCATCTCGGGCTCAAGAACCAGCGATGGCTTGGATTCCTGCCACTCCATCCAGTCAGGGGTTAGGTCGATCTCGGACACCAGGATCCGCTCCGGACAATCCCCGGCGTTCGAGAAGAAGACGCTCAGCGTGTGCCCCTTCAGCCTCACGGCGCAATGACGCATGTCCTCGCTGAACAGCGCCGGCCCCTCGACGAACCCCGTCAGCCCGTCCCGTGACCGGTAGAACACCCCCGGCATCCCAATCGCATAGTGATAGCCGCCGTACCGAAACACCCGGAAGTACGGATTTCCCAATAGCTCCTCGCGGGCCTCGAAGTCGATCCCGTCTTCGCTCAGCGCAACGCGAGAACGCTGCACGCCGCGCTCGACGACCCCGTGGTAGTACATCCGGATCTGACGGTTTGCGTCGTCAATGTGAACGTCCGGCGATGCCACGTGGCTGGAGAACGCCGGGCTCGCAAAGAACGAGTCTTCAAGGTCCAGCACCCCCGGCCCGTACGTCGCCCACGGACCCTCCAGGTCGTCGGCAAAAGCCATCCGGATGTACGCGCCCCTGTGGTGCGCGAAGTACAGGTAGTAGGCGCCGAGCGGGTCGTCGATCCAATCGGGAACCCGCACCAACGACGGCCCATTGATGTTGCCGCCAATTCGAGCGTCCATCTCCGGCGTGACGATCGGGCCGCCGGCCAGCCGCTCGACTTGCATGGTCCCGGGCGCTCGACTCAGTTCGCGGCCGGCCCCTCGGATCCGCCGGCCGCCTGCGACGTGAGTTGCGGTTCGAAGACCAGGTCCAGGTTCTGGCCTTCCAGCGCCGGCGACTTGTCGTATTGGAAGCACGCCGCCGCGCGCGATAGGTGTTCGTGGAAAAGTAGCGGACGCTGGCCGGCGCACGGCTCGAAGGCCACGGGGCAGCGATCCACAAATTTGCATCCAGTGGCCGCGACTTCCATGGATTCCGGGTCGCCGGCGATCTCGCCGTCGGCGCCCCAGGGCAGCGAGGGATCGGGCTGGGGGATCGACGACACCAATAACTGCGTATACGGATGCTTGGGGTCGCGGATTACCTGCTCCACGGAGCCTGCTTCGACAACCGACCCCTTGTACATCACCAGGATGTTGTCGGCGATCTGGTAGGCGGTGGTCAGGTCGTGGGTGATGTAGACCACCGAGATCCCAAGCTCCTGCTTCATGCGCCGGATGCTCTCCAGGATCGTGGCGCGCAGCGAGGCGTCCACCATCGAGACCGGCTCATCGGCCACGATCAGCCGCGGCCGCAGCAGCATGGCCCGGGCCACCATCACCCGTTGGCGCTGGCCGCCGCTCAGCTGGTGGGGAAACCGTCCCAGCGTTTCGGCCGGCTGCAAGCCGACCATGTCCAGCGCTTCATGAATCAGCCGCGTGGTCTCCTGTTTGGTCGCGGCCAGCTGGAACTTCTGCGCGGGCACGGTCAGGACGTGGTCCACCTTGTAGAACGGGTTATAGGACTCGAACGGATCCTGAAAGATCGGCTGAATCTCGCGCAGGTACGTGCGGCGCTGCTCGCGCGACAAGTCGTCCACCGACTGGCCCCGATAGATCACCTCGCCCGACGACGGCGGAATCACTCCCAACAGCAGCCGTGCCAGCGTGGTCTTGCCGCTGCCGCTCTCGCCCGCCACGGCCAGGATCGACGGCGACTGCTCGTCGATCGTCATCGTCACGTCGTCCACGGCCACCGTGTGCTGGCGCCGGATGATTCCGGCCGAAAAGACCTTGCTGACGTTGGCCATCTCCAGGAAGGCGGTCATGCGGCTTCTCCGGGATACAGGTGACAGGACACCACGCGGCCGTTCTGCGCGGTCGGCAATGGCACCTCCGAGTCGCATGGCTCGAAGGCGCTCGGACAGCGCGGATGGAACGGGCAGCCCGGCGGCACGTTGATCAGCGTCGGCGGCGCCCCCGGAATGCTGGCCAGCGCGCGTTTGGCCATGAGGGTCGGCACGCTCTCGATCAACAGCCTGGTGTACGGATGCTGCGGGTTGGTGAACAGGTCATGCACAGGCGCCAGTTCCACCAGCTTGCCGGCGTACATCACGCCCATGCGGTCGGCGATCTGCGCCATCAGTCCCATGTCGTGCCCAACGATCAGAACCGAGGCGCCAAGCTCTTCCTGCACCGAGCGCAGCGTCTCCATTACCTGCCGCTGCACCACCACGTCCAGCGCGCTGGTGGGTTCGTCGGCGATGATCACCGAGGGGCTCAGCGACGTGCCGATGGCAATGGCTACCCGCTGTTTCATGCCGCCGCTCAGCTCGTGTGGAAACTTCCCGCCAACCTCGGAGTCCAGCCCTACGCGGGACAGCTGCGCCTGGATTCGCTCGGCCAGATCGTCACGCGTATCGCCGGGCTCGTGGGTCCGGATACCGTCGGCCAGCTGGTCGCGGATTCGCATGACCGGATTCAGGGAGTTCATGGCGCCCTGCGGCACCAGTGCCAGCCGGTCGAGGCGGATGCGACGCAGGCCGTCGTCGTCCAGCTTCATCACGTCGCCGACGCCGTCCAGCAGGACCTCGCCCCCCGCGATGCGGGCCGGCGGCTTGTGCAGCCGCATCAGGGCCAGCGCCATGGTGCTCTTGCCCGAACCGGACTCGCCGACCAGGCCCAGGCGCTCGCCCGGCCGCAGCTCGAAGCTGACGCCGTCGACGGCCTTCACCGTGCCCGCGTCGGTGTCGTAGTAGACCCGCAGGTCTTTGACGGATAGAACCGCGCCGTCGTTCAACGGTGGCGTCCCGGTAGTGGCATCAGGTCATGCACCCGCGCCCACCGCCACGGCCTTATTAGGACTGTTTCTGCCCGGGGATGGGCTGCGGAGTCGGCGTTGGGTAGCTCGGGTTTCGGCCGCCGGCGCGGAAGAAGTCGAGAGTTGGAGTCTTGGTCGGCTCGGTCGTCGATCCCGAGGTGTCCGATGACCCCGACGAGTCCCCGGATTCGTTCGAGGCGCTTGGCGAAGGACCGCAGGCAACGCCGGCGACTCCCGCGACCAGGATTGCCGCCAGTATCCGGCGGCGGGTGAGCGTGCTGTCTGTCATGGGTTTGCGGCCCGCATCCTTTCCATGCGGCTGCCCACCTGCGAGACGCTATTCGCGCCGCCGCACTGTGGGCAGTACCAAACAGTTCGGACGAAGACTTCTCTGTTCCGATGGTACCCGTGTGGGGGGCTTCCCGCAGCCGGGAAGCCCCCCACGCCGACGAAGCCCGTGCTACTGCGTGGGCTCGATCGTCAGGATGCTGTGGTAGAAGTTGCCCCACCACTGTGAAGGCGCCTGGTAATCGTTGCCGATGTCGGGCCAGTTGCTCCAGTAGGTGTAGTTGTTGGGTGTCAACAACGCCGTCTGGACAATCGACACGATCGGCATCTCGCGGAGAATGATCTCCATCGAGTCGTAGAACAGGCTCTTCATCTCCGGGTCACTGGTGGTCAATCCGGCCATGGCATCCACGATGGCGTCGAACTCGGCGTTCTCGAAGCGCGACCGCTGTCCGGTTGCAACCTCGCCGATCGGCGCCGAGTGGCTGCTGTGTAGCAGCCGCCAGGTACCCCATGGGTCGGCCACGTTGACCGTGTTGCCACCCACCAACTGCATGTTGGTCAGGATGTCGCCGCGGGCGATGCCGTCGAAGAAGGCGCCCGCCTCGGTGATCTTGAACGTCGAGTCGAAGCCGGCCACGCGCAACTGATCCGCCAGGATCGGCGCGACGCGCTGCTGGTCTTCCTCGCCGCCGCGCACGTGGATTTCCATCACCACCGTGTTGCCGTCGCCGTCGGCCCAGAGACCGTCGGAGTTCTTCGAGTAGCCCGCGGCCTCCATGCGTTCGGCACTCTTCTCGAGGTTGAATTCCTTGGCCGGGTACTTCTCAAAGAGGTCGGCGGCGTGCTGGTAGAAAACGTCCATGGCCGGCGTGTGCGGGAAGAACACGTCGGTGACCGTGGTGATCCCTTCGTAGGCGAACTCCACGATCTTCTCGCGGTCGACCGCGTAGGAGATCGCCCAGCGCACGTCCGCGTTGTCAAACGGCGGGGCCTTGAGGTTGAAGGCCAGGTGCCGCGGCGCCGGGTCGAAGTAGGCGTACGGCAGGTCCGGGAACCACGCCCTGATGTTGGGGTTCTCCTGGTTGACCTGCTCGTAGACGCTGCGCGGCATGTGCCAGAACGTGTCCTGCTCGTTGGCGATGGCACTGGCGGCACGCTTCTCGGCGTTCTCCACGCCAACGAAGATCACCCGCTCGGGCTTCGGCAGGGCCAGCGGCGTCTGGCGGTCCACGCCGCCGATAGCCGGCGCCGCCTTGGCGCCCCACCAGTTGTCGTTCCGGTCCCAGACCGTCTCAAGCTCCGTGGTGGAGGTCAGCGTGTACGGACCGGTAAAGACAGGCCAGCCCTGGTCCGGGTCGTAGTTGGTAAACGTGGCCGGATCCTTGCCCTCCCAGATGTGCTTGGGAACGATGTAGACCGACCAATAGAGCGTCGCAAACATCTGCGACATGAATCGCGGGTTGGGCTTGTTGAACGTGATGTGCACGTTCTTGTCGTCCATGGCCTCGGCCGTCTGCACCCACTCCTGGACGTCCACGGCCCAGCGCAGGTCCGCCGTGCCATTGAGCAGCATGTTCAGCGTGAACGCGATGTCGTGAGCCGTGAACGGCATGCCGTCCGACCACTCCACGCCGTCGCGCACGCTCATCGTGACGCCGTTGAAGCCTTCGTCGTACTCGAACCCGTCGATCTGCCAGAGCTCTTCCTGGCCGGTCTGCAGGTTGATGTAGATCACGGACTCGATCGCCAACTGCTGCGATCCCGTGTGCATCGTCATGCTGTTGCTGAAGGGGTTGAAGACCTCGGGGTTGGCGTTTCGGCCCGAGATGTTCTCCGCGATCACCGTCCGGTTGCGCGGCACGTTCTCGCGCGGACCGGTCGCCCCCATCATTTCCGTCATGGCCTCGGGGGTCGGCTCAGGCGTCGCGGCTCGAGTCGGCGCCGCGGTGCGCGCCGGGGCTGCGGTCGCGGCGGGCGCGGGGGCGGCCGTGGCCTCAGGAGTTGGCTCGGGGGTCGGTTCCGGCGTGGCTTCCGGTGTGGCTTCCGCCATGGCCGTCGCGGCAGGCGTCGGCGTCGGCGCCGGTTCTTCGTCTTCGCCGCAGGCGGCGATCAAGACGGCTGTGCCCGCCGCCGCCCCGCCGCCGAGGAACTGTAGGAGCCTCCGTCGGCTTAGTCTGTTAAGAGAACTCATTGGCCTTATCCTCCCCGACAATTCGCCAGCAAATGAACGCGGCGATTGCGCGAATGCATGTTCTGCGGATGCCGAATCTGTGTCAAATCCTTAGAGGTCGAAGTCTCTACCCCCTAGCTACATCGGTTCCTGCTTTGCCGCCTACCGAAAATGGACCGGCCGACTGACCGCTCCCTATACTCGACAGAGATTTCGTCGCCGAAGTGCCCGGCTTCCAGCAGCCTTGGCCAGCGTCGCCACCCGCGAGTGCTGGCCAGCCGCGCCGGGCTGACGTTGCTGAAGCCAGGAGGCTGAGCCGGTGTCGCTGGGCTACCTGCTCCGACGCGTTGGCATGTTCCTGCTGGTCGTCTGGGTTGCGGCCTCGATCAACTTCGTCATCCCGCGCCTGGCGCGCGGCGATCCCATCCAGGCCCAGTTCGCGCAGCTCGAGACGCTGGGCATCCGCACCTCGGGCATGGACCAGGTGGTGGCTGCCTACAAGAATCGCCTGGGCCTGGACCGGCCGATGGTGGAGCAGTACTTCTCCTACCTGTGGAACGTGGCGCGCTTCGACTTCGGTCCTTCGATTACCTACTTCCCGGCCGACATCGGCCGCCTGATCGTCCAGCGGCTGCCCTGGACGATCGGCCTGCTCACGGCCTCCACCATCATTGCGTTCATTGTCGGAAACCTGCTGGGGGCGTTGCTCGGCTGGCCCGGATCGTCCCGCTGGGTGAAATGGCTTGTACCCGTTTTGATGCCACTATCTGCCATTCCCTACTACCTCCTGGGACTCATCCTGATCTTTACGTTCGCGTTTACGTTCAAGCTATTTCCGCTGGGCGGCGCCTACAGCACTGGCGCCAAGATTGAACTTGCGCCGGCTTTCACGCTCGACATCCTTTACCACAGCATCCTGCCCGCGCTGTCCATCGTGTTATCGGTGACCGGATTCTGGATGTTGGGTATGCGCGGAATGATGGTCACCAACATGGGCGAGGACTACATGATCATGGCCGAGGCCAAGGGTCTCTCGCCCCTGCGCATCTTCCTGCGCTATGCCATGCGCAACGCCATGCTGCCCCAGGTCACCGGTTTGGCTCTCACCTTCGGCGGGATCATCGCCGGCTCGGTGCTGGTTGAAGTGATCTTCGACTATCCCGGGATGGGCTGGATTCTCTGGCGCGCCATCCGCAACACCGACTATTTCCTGATCCAGGGCATCGTCTTTGTCTTGGTGGTCTCGGTGGCGCTGGCCATGCTTGTCCTGGACCTGATTTACCCGTTCGTGGATCGCCGGATCGTCTATGTCCGCCGCTAGCGCCGCCCCCTCGACGACCGAGTCGCGCTCGCTCGAAACCTGGAGTCGACGGCGCGAGTGGATTTCCTACGGCCGCCGCAATCCCACCCTGGTCGCGGGGCTGTCAATCATCACAGTCATCGTGGTCTTTGGCTTGCTGGCGCCCTTCATCATCGACCAGGACGCCACCCGCACCACCGCTTTCTCCAAGGACCTGTCGCCCAGCCTGGATCACCCGCTGGGCACCGACAGCTTTGGCCGCGACATGCTGGCGCTGATTATCGTGGGCACGCCGCAGACGGTGAAGATTGGCCTGATTGCGGGATTCATGGCGCTGATCATCGGGTCGGCTCTGGGGTTCATTCAGGGATTTTACCGGGGTCCGATCGGAACCTCCGTGCGTGGCATCACCGACATCACCCTCACCATCCCCGCGCTGCTGATCCTCATCACCGTCGCCAGCCAGGTGCGGCAGGTCACCGTCGAGTCTATGGCCATCATCATCGCCCTGCTGGCCTGGCCGGGCACGACCCGCGCGATTGGCTCCCAGGTCCTCAGCATGCGCGAACGCGCCTTTGTCCCAATCGCCCGCTTCAACGGCATGTCCGGCCCGGAGATCATATTCAAGGAGCTGATGCCCAACATGCTCCCCTACCTGGGCGCGAGCTTCGTTGCCGCCGTGTCCACCGCCATCCTCTTCGCCATCGGCCTGGAAGTCCTTGGCCTCGGCCCCCAGACCACCAACACCCTGGGCATGACGATTTATTGGTCGCAGTTGCACTCCGCCGTGATTCGCGGCCTCTGGTGGTGGTGGCTCTCGCCCATGGTGGTGATCGTCCTCTTATTCATTGGGCTGTTTCTGATCAGCCATGGACTGGACGAACTGGCCAACCCACGCCTGCGGCGGAGGGTATAGCCGGGTCGGCGACGCTCAGTCGGCTGGTCGCTGACGCGGACGCTGCCAAACTCAGAGATTCAGCGGCCGTCTCAATAGCTCACGGCAACTTCGCGCCCAGCCCGCGCCGACTCCCAGCACGCCTCGTTCACACGTAAGACGTCCAGCCCACCCTCTCCGCCGGAGTGCACCTCGTCCCTCCCCAGGATCGCGTCCACGAAGTTGTGATCGGGGCTGGACTGAGCCGGCAACTCGCCAATCTCCACGAGATCCTGCTGCGCGTCGTAGTGCCGCAACTCGTCCACGGTGTTGTACTCGACGCCCCGCACCAGCAGCGTGCCCTCGCTGCCGTAGAAGCCCATGTCCTCCGCCGCCGGCGCCGCCGCGTTGCCCACGTGCGCAAAGCTGCCGATGGCCCCGTTCTCGAAGCGCGCGCTGATGGTCATGTCCACGTCCACGTCCAGGTCGTAGCGGTTCTCATGCGCCATCACCGCGCTGATCCGCAGCCCCGTGGCGTACATCACGCAGTCCATCAGGTGACTGCCCCAGTCGATCAACTGCCCGCCCCCCGATAACTCCGGGTCCTGCCGCCACTGCCCCCGCTGCTCCCAGTACCAGCCGTGATGCTGCAAGCCGGTTACGAACTGGATGCGGCCAATGGCGCCGGCCTGGATCTGCTGCTGGATGTAGCGATGGGCCGGCGAATAGCGCCGCTGGTACGACACCATCAGGATCGTCCCCGCGCGGTCGCGACGCCGCAGCGCCTCCTCGCCTTCCGCCACCGTGCAGGTCAGCGGCTTCTCGGCCATAACGTGACAGCCGGCGTCCAGCGAGTCCACGATCTGCTCGAAGTGCAGCGCATGCGGCGACCCTATTTCGACGGCGCCTGGACCGGTCTCCCGCAATAGCTCCTGGTGTGACGCGAACTCGGACACGCCTTGCAGCCCCGGATTCCGCGCCTTTATCCGCGCAATCGAAGCTGCGCTCGGATCGGCCAGCCCCACGATTTCCACGTCGTCGATATCCAGCAGCCGGGGAATGTGAGTTGACATAAAGTTGCCGCAGCCGATGATGCCCATCCGAATCGCCGCCATGCTCATCCTCCTGTGCGCCCATTGCCTGGCTGCTCGACGCGCCCCGTCCGTTCGTGGTGAGCCGGTCCGGAGTCTTCGGAGGACCGTGTCGAACCACAGCCCCGCCGTCGGCTACGCCCCCAGCTACTCCCGCGCTACTGCCCGTCGTCACCACCCGCAAACGTATAGGGCCGCCCCATCGACTGCTCCCGCCAGCGTTCCGGTTCCACCGGTCGCGGCGGATGGGCGGCGATGAAGTCTTCGTCCGGCTCCACGCCCAGCCCCGGCCCCGTCGGCAGGTCGTAGTACCCGTCCACGATCCGCACCGGCTCCTTCAGCAGCCCCTCGATCCCGAAGTTGCCGCTCTCCTGGATCAGGAAGTTGGGAATCGACGCGTCCACCTGCGCCGAGGCCACGAAATTCAGCGGGCTGAACGGGTTATGCGGCGCCACGGCGATGCCGTACGCCTCCGCCATGCTGGCGATCTTGCGCAGTTCCGAGATTCCGCCGGAGTGCCCGATGTCCGGCTGGGCGTAGGCCACGGCCTCGCGCTCGAAGAGCTCCCGGAACCCCCAGCGCGTGTACAGCCGCTCGCCGGTCGCCAGCGGTACCGTGGTCTCCTGCGAGAGCTTCTCCATCGCCTTCGTGTACTCCGGCCCGCATGGCTCCTCCAGGAACATCGGCTTGAATTCGGCGATGCCCTCGGCCAGCTTGCGGATCATCGCCAGGTTCAGCCGGCCGTGGGTCTCGACCATGATGTCCACGTCCGGCCCCACTGCTGCTCGCACGGCCCCGACCCTGGCGATGGCCTCTTCAAACTGCGCCGGCGACAGGTGATACCCCGCCGTCGACAGCGGGTCGAACTTCATCGCGGTCCACCCATCGGCCACGGCCTCTTTGGCGCTCTGCACCAACTCGTCCGTGCTCGCTCCGCCGATCCCCCGGTAACAGCGCAGCCGTGTCAGGATCGGCCCGCCCAACATCTCGTAGATGGGCAGCCCCGCCGCCTTCGCCTTGATGTCCCACAGCGCAATGTCGATGCCGCTCATGGCCGACATGTAGACCACGCCGCCGCGCACGTTGTGCCACATGTAGTACATGCTGGACCAGATCTGTTCGACCCGTCGCGCATCGCGACCCAGCAGGTAGTCGCCGATCGTCTCCACCGCGCCGGCCACGGCCCCGGGCATCAGTGAACACTCGCCGTACCCCACCAGCCCGTTGTCGGTCTCGATCCTGACGTAGCAGTAGTTGAAGGATCCCCGGCCGTAGTAGACCTCGGGGTTGAACGTCAGCGGGGTAACAAATTGGATCTTCACGGGCGCGCTCGATTCATCGGCGGCCCACCGGCTGCAGACCCGAGGGCCGCATAGGCCGCGGGTATTCGCCCAGCCTATACCGCCCATCCAACGTGGTCAGCCAGCGTCGAGCTTCGGCTCTACGGCGTGATCCGACGCTCAAACCACTCCAGCCACGCATCGACCGCGCGCTGGCGGCGCAACCGCACGACCTCCGTCCCGCGCGCTCCGGCCTCCTCCACGAGCCCGCTGTACGTCCGGTGCCGCCGCCGATGCACCCGCAGGTTCCAGAGCACCAGGCCGTCCCAGGTCAACAGCGCATTGCGCACGGTCTCCCGCTGCACGCCCCAGAGCAATTCGTCGTTGCTCCGGATCCGCCGCAGCGTCCGCAGAAAAACCCGCCAGCAGGCTGTCCGCAGCGGCAAGTCCAGCCAGACCATCAGTTCCACCCGCGGCCAGAAGATGTCCCGCGACCGCGTGTAGTTGCCCTCCACCACCCAGGCGTCGCCGGCCGTGGCCTGCCGAACGTCGGGCAGAAACTGCTCGTCGGTGGGCATCTGCCAGTCAGGGCGATGCCGCCAATGCAGCGCGTCCAGTTCCACGTGAGGGACGCCCAGAGTCTGGGCAAGTCGCGCGGCGACGGTCGTCTTGCCGGAACCCGACAGCCCGCACACCCAGACGCGTTGGGGCCGTGCGTTTGTCATCGCCAGCGCGGCGGAGAGCTATCCGCCAGTTCAGTCCGCTCCGCTCAGGCGGTAGCCAGCCGAATCAGGCTGGTCAGTTCGCCCGACGCCAGCGCGTCCAGCCGCACGTGGGCCGCCATCATCGACTTCGCCAGGTCCGGCAGCGGGCTCAGCCGCGCCCGGCGCCGGTCGGCGTCGATCACCAGCGCCGGAATCCGGTCCAGGGCCAGTCGCCGCGCCGCCCGCATCGCATCGTCAATCGGGTCAGATCCCGGCTCCAGCCCGACGTTGGCCACGCCGTCCGTTAGCAGGATCACGATCGGTTTGGTTTCGGCGTCGCGCGCCCGTTCCCGCAGGATCACCCTTCGCGCCAGGTCCAGTCCCTGCGCCAGCGGCGTGCGTCCGCCCGTGGGCAGTTCCCGCATCCGGGCGTGCGCCAGGTCCAGGCTGTTGGTTGGCGGCACGGTCTCGTGCGCGTCGGTCTTGCGGAAGGTCACCAGTCCGACACGATCTCGGCGTTGATAAGCATCCGCCAGCAGCGAAAGCACCGCCGACTTGGTCAGTTGCATCCGACGCTGCGCTGCCATGCTGCCCGAGCCGTCCACCACGAACAGCATCAGGTTCCCGACCTTGCGCATGCGCCGCCGGATCCGGATGTCGTCCTGCGTAATGTTGGGCGTTCCGTCGCCGATCCCGCGCAGCGCGGCTGCCCGAATCGTATCCAGCAGCGCCACGTCCGGCGGGTCGTTCGGCTTCATGTGACGGCTGCGCACCGAGCGCCCCCGCCGTCCCTGTACCTCGTGCTGGGTTCGACGCCCCGAACGCGGCCGCGTCATCGGCAACCGCTCGTGCGCCGCAACCGTTGGCGACTCCGGAATCGAGTCGGGGTCAATCTGCCGCTCCGCGCCCGCCTGGGTCGGCGCCCCTTGATTCTGGTCCGACGCCGCCACCGTTTCCTCGCCGGTCGCGGACATCTGCCGCTTCTCCATCCCGGCCTCGGCGGCATCGCTCCCGCTGGCCTGGCGCGAGGCGTCGAACGACTGGATGGCCTGGTCAAGTTCGTCCGGATCCAGGTGCGGCGGCGTGAATGGATCGCGTCGCCGCCGGTGCGGCAGCGCCAACTCGGCCGCGCGCCGGATGTCGTCTCTCGTGACCTCGGTGCGCCCTTCCCAGGCCGCGATCGTCGAAGCCGTCTTGTGCATCACGATGTCCGCCCGGTGCCCGTCAACCCCCATCGCAATCGCGATGTGGATGATCAGCGACAACATCTCGGGGCTCACGTCCACCGACGGCAGTAACTCGCGCGCCCGGACAATCTGCTTCTGCAAATCCGCGCTCGCCCCGGTCCACTCGGCCAGGAAAGCCGCCGGATCGGCGTCGTACGCAATCCGCCTTCGCACGATCTCAGCCCGGATGGCCGGCTGCGTATCGCCGCGAATCTCAGCCGCCAGCCCAAACCGGTCCAGCAGCTGCGGGCGCAAGTCGCCTTCCTCCGGATTCATCGTTCCGACCAGGATGTATTCGGATGGATGCCGGAATTGCACGCCCTCGCGCTCGATCAGGTTCGTGCCCGAGGCCGCGCTGTCCAGCAGCGTGTCCACCAGGTGGTCGTCCAGCAGGTTGACTTCGTCCACGTACAGCAGCCCGCGGTGGGCCGCCGCCAGCAGTCCCGGCTCGAACTTGCGCTCGCCCCGCGCCAGCGCCGCTTCCAGGTCCAGCGTCCCGATCACCCGGTCCTCGGTGGCCGACACCGGCAAATCCACCACGCGCACCTGCCGGGTCGTGTACTCCACGTCTCCGTTCTGCCGCCGCTCCCGGCACTCCTCGCAGACATTCAACGAACCGGGCGCGCACCCGTACGTGCAGGTGGCCACCTCGATCTCCGGCAACACCGCCGCCAGCCCACGCACTGCGGTGGACTTCGCCGTCCCGCGCTCCCCACGAATCAACACCCCGCCGATGCTGGGGTTGATCGCATTGAGCGCCAGCGACAGGCGCATCAGATCCTGGCCGACGATCGCCGCAAACGGGAACGTCGCGCCGTTAGCGTGAATCATCCGCCCATCGTCGCACACGGACGCAAGGTCTGGAATTCCGAAGCCACCCCGTGCTCACTGAGGCAAATGCGAGCGCGTCTGAACGACCTTGCCCTATGGGCTGCCAAAGGCGGAGGAGGAAATAGAGCTTGATGCATCGGTCAGAATCGTCCACTCAGGCGCGTGCGTGACCGACGGCGCATAGTCGGGATCACCCTCAACCAGCCGCAGTATGGGTCCGCCAAACGTCAACACCAACAACTCCTTATCGGTGTCCATTCCGAACGAACTGAGCGGCTTGTCAAGATCCGCAATCTCTACCATGCGCCAGCCCGACTCAGCGTCGCCGTCAAGTGCCCAGATCTCCCCGCTGCAGAAGTCTCCGAAAACGTGTGTCCCGCGCAGCCAGGGCATTGCGGTGCCCTCGTAGACGATTCCGCCAACAATCGCACACCGGCCGATATGATCATAAGTGATATCGGGCATTGTGAATGCCTCGCTACTTGTGCATGGTAGACCGGATTCTATTTCGTAGTCTTCCATAGTGCTACTGCCAGGCACAAAGCAATCAAATCCTTCGTAGATCGGCCAGCCGAGATTTGCTCCAGCCTCAACAATGTTCAATTCTTCAGCGCTTGCATCACCAACGTCTCCGACCCAGAGCCGTCCATCATTGGGATCAAATGACATACGCCACGGATTCCGCATTCCGAATGCCCAGATTTCCGAACGCGTCCCTGGTGTGGCCGGAATTGGGTTGTCCTCCGGCACCGAGTACGGTGCGTCAACCGATGATTCACGCACGTCAATTCGAATAATCTTCCCGAATAATGACTCAAGATCCTGCGGACATTCGAAGCACCATGCGTCTCCAATGCCCAGGTAGAGCAATCCGTCCGGACCGAATCTAATGGCTCCACCATAGTGGCCAGCGCCCTTGTCATATCTTGGGAGTTCAAGGATTACGAGCTCGCGATTTCGTAGCGGCTTGCCTTCGACTACGGGGAATCGCGAAAGTCGTGCGACGTGCAATGCTCTGTCATTAGTATCTCCTAGGGTATAAAATAAGAATACGTATTTTGACTCCTCAATCTGAGGAGGAATAGCGGCACTTAGTAGTCCTCGCTCTTCTGATGATGTGCTGACAATGTCAGTGAGATCCAATAGAGGCGTTATGGATAGATCCGGAGTGAGCACGACAAGGCTCCCTGTCCTGTCGGCGATTGCAAGTCCGCCATCGGGCCAGGGAAAGACCTCGGTTGGCTGAGAAAAGGTATGGCCTGGTGCAATATCGGCTAGAAGCAATCTGGTATAGGGTGCTGGCGGAGGATCTCGAACGGTTGTCGGCCAGCATGCGACCTGGCCGTCGCGATTCGTGGCGCACGCGTGCAGCCAGCCGGCGCTAACGGAACTAAGTTGCCCCGATGGGCCAAAGGACGTTCTCGATGCGTCACCTCTCGTGGCGCCCCAGCACTCCACGTAGCGGGAAGACATCGTTCCGCAGGTGTGATTCGATCCGGCACTGATCGCAGCAAAGGCGGTTCGCGGCGGGGTGGACTGACCGTCGGCATTCGCCCCTTGACAGAGCGCTGTGCTGTCTTCACGCAAGACGCACGTATGGGCGATGCCAACGGCCAGCGCCCGAAAAGGTCCGCTGCGGGAGTCGGCACGGCCGTTGTCGTTCTTGCCCCAGCAAACCAGGTCACCGGCCGTGGAGACCCCGCAGCTATGTTCGGCGCCTGCGCCAATCGCCGTGAAACCGACATCGGGTGGCGGCGTCGCCCGCTCGTTTGCATCCCGGCCCCAGCACACGGCAGTCGTGCCGCTAAGGCCACAGGCATGGTCCCAGCCGGCGTCGACCGCTTGAAACGTGCCCTCCGGCGGATCGGCTTGCTGATGGTTGTTGCGACCCCAGCAGTTGAGGGTGCCGTCGGTCTGAATTCCGCAGGAAAACCGCCATCCGGACGTGACCTGCTGAAAGCGCGCGTCCCTCGGAACATCCAACTGTCCCTGATCATTGGTGCCCCAGCACTCGACCTGGCCAGTATCTTGTAGTGCGCACGTGTGATTCTCACCAGCCGCCACTTGGATGAATCCCGGTGCATCGGCCTCGACAGCCACCGTCGGACCGGAAGCCGCGGTGCCGGTCGTCGCAACTGCGGTGGCGGTCTCCACCACCCGTGGCCGAAGCGCTGGCTGCTGGACTAACGTCCCTTGCCTTGGGGATGCCGCGGGCGCCTTGGGATCAGCGCAGGCGCCGAGCAGCAGTGTCGCCAACGTGAGCATGGCGCAGACGAATGTGCGAATCACTGCCAGTGGTTGCGCTCTCTTCAGGTTGGACATACGGGGAGTTCTGGTGCGAGATCCCCTGGGTTGGCCACGTTGTCCGCCGTCCGCGGACTCCCAATCAGATCCGCGCCGCCCCGGGGGCACGCCTGTTGACAACGTGAGGGACATCATCCGGCCATCGTCCCACACCGCCCTGCTTCCCTGCCCGGAAGCTCTGCAACCGGTGCGCGAATCGCGGTTGGCGAGGGGCCGGCCACTCTAGCGCGGCGCGAACTGGGTGGAGCGAAGGCTCGTCTTGCAACGTTAGGTAGTCGGCACCGGGGGCGTCGTCACCCTGGGTGTGATTGTCTCCGGCCCCGAGTACCCTTCCGCGGCTTCAACGAGTCGCAGCACGTGCCCGCCAAACGCAAGCGCCAACACCTCGCCATCCGCGTCGATGCCGAAGGACACCACCAACGCATCCAGATTCGCAATCTCCAGAACTGCCTGGTCACCCGACCCCTTGCCCACAAGGGCCCAAATCCGCCCGCTGCACAGGTCACCAAACAGGTAGGCCCCTTCAAGCTGGGGAATCGCGGCCCCGCGGTACACCACGCCACCGATGACGGCGCAGCCGTGCGAGTGGTTGTACGTCGCAATCGGCAGCGTCGTTTCCGCGACCGCGTCACAGTTTTCTGAGGGACCTCGTCGGCAGAGAAAACCTTCGTACAGCGGCCATCCCATATGCGCGCCCTTGGTAACGATCGACACTTCTTCTTCATACCCGGCACCGACGTCGGCCACCCATAGCTCGTCCGTCCGCGAGTCAAACGCCATCCGCCACGGATTGCGAAACCCCAGGGCCCAAATCTCGTGCCTGCTATCCGGATCCTCGACCATGGGGTTGTCGTCCGGGATGCGATACGGCTGCTCGGCGGTCGCCCCGCGCACATCAATCCGGATAATCTTGCCGAGCAAGGTGTCCGTGAACCGAGCGCATTCGCTGCACTCGAAGCCGTCGCCGATGCCCAGGTAGAGCATCCCGTCCGGACCGAACCGCAGGCTGCCGCCTTGATGCAGGTTGTACAGGCCCGGATGTTCCAGCATGACGAGTTCGTCTTCACGCGTCGCCTGTCCATCGACAACGGGGAAGCGCGAGAGCCGGGCGCCTGGCTCTCCTCCCTCGTGTTCGCTGCGGGCCGTGTAATACACGTACAGATACGGATACGACTCGAACTCGGGGTCCAGTGCCACCCCCAGCAGGCCCTTCTCACCGGCTCGCGTCGATATCTTGTCTGTGATGTCGAGGATTTGCCGAGGCTCCAGACCGCCTTCATACACGGCGATCTGACCGGCGAGATCTGCAATCAGCAGCCCGCCGCCGGGCCACGGAAAGGCTTCCACGGGCTGTTGCTGCCTGTAGTCCGGTACGGCAGCCTCAAAGTTCAGGCTGTCGTAGGGCGGCGTTGGCACTGTCACAAATGGGTGGTTCCAGCACGCGGCCTGGCCCTCGTTATTCAGGGCGCACGTCTGTCGATATCCGGCGCTCACCGATGCGAAGATTCCGTCCGGCGCCGTAAGCCGAACATTGCTGATCTGGCTTTCCGCGCCCCAGCACTCCAGCGGGCCGTCACGACGCGTTCCGCAGGTGTGATCATCGCCCGCGGTAATTGCGTCGAATGGCGTGGCCGGGAAGTCCGACTGGCCCTGCGCATTCTCGCCCTGACAGAACGGCGTGCCGTCGCTCCGGAGTACGCACGTGTGCGCGGTACCCACCGCCAGATCTCGAAACGGCCCGGGCAGCGAGTCCGCACGTCCGTTGTCATTCTTGCCCCAGCACTGCAGGGCGCCGGCAACGGTCAGTCCGCAGCTGTGCTCGGCGCCGGCTCCGATCGCGATCAACGGCGCGTCGAGTGGTGGGGTTGCTCGATCGTTGGCGTTCCATCCCCAGCACACCGGCCCGTTCGCTCCAAGCGCACAGGCGTGATCCCAGCCTGCGTCCAGCGCCGTAAACCTCCCGGCCGGCGCTTCAAGCTTCATGTGGTTGTTATTACCCCAGCAGGTGATGCCGCCGTCCACGCGAATCCCGCACGTGTATCGATTTCCGGCCGAAATCTGACTGAACCTGACATCGGCGGGTACGTCCAAATGCCCGTCGTCGTTGTTTGGGCCCCAGCAATGCACTTCGCCCCCGGACACGAGGGCGCACGTGTGGTCCCTGCCCGGCGACACGCTCGTGAAGACCGCCGGTGCCGGCGTTACTGTTGGAGTGGCGGCCTGCGTTTCGGTCGCTGTCGGCGTCGGCCTGGACTGGGTGGCCGGCGTTGGCGAGGGAGTGGCCGCCCGCGTTTCGATCGCTGTCGGCGTCGGCCTGGACCGGGTGGCCGGCGTTGGCGCGGGAGTTGTTCCGGACCTCTCGGACGCCTCCGGCGCCGGGCTGGATGTCGTCGTTGCAAGCGGTCCTGATGCTGGAGCCGTCGTCACGGAACGAGGCTCGGCGCGGCTGTCGGTCGCGAGCGCCGGCGACGCGATTGCCGTCGGCGATGGTTTCGCGGTTGCTGTCGGTGATGCGGTCGCTGCTGACTCACCTGCTGGTGCCGCTGCCGCTGGAGTCGTTGGACGCGACATTCGCGGCCGTAGGCCGGGCTGCTGAGCCGTGACCTCGTTGCGTGGTTCAGGTTCCGGCTGCGGGCTCTCGCCGCAACTGCCAACGAGCAGCGCACCTAGAAACAGTCCTGCGACCGCCCCTGCTCGCCAGCGCCTGGTCCGCGGGCCGATGCCGTCGAGCGCCCGCGATACGTTCAGGCGCAACGGGCGCGGCTGGGTGCTAGGTGCGAGCCAACCAGCGAACTCGCGCACGGTTCACAACCCATGCCGCGAAGGCCAGCAGCGCCAGAGCCCCGATAATCTGCGACTGTTGCAGTCCCCACAGGACTTCCTGCTGATCGATGCGCAGGAACTGTAGTCCGAATCGCATGCCACCGTAGCCCGCCAGCACCGTCCAGAAGATGTACAGGCGGCCGATGTAGCGGCTGGCCAGCCACATGGCGATGCCGAAGATCGCAAAATCTCCCAACATTTCATACGTCGTGGCCGGATGCACCGGCGTCGTTTGGCCGATGGCATTGCGGTGCGTGTAGTAGACGGCCCACGGCAAATCGGTGGCCAGCGCGTGATGCTCGCCGTTGATCAGGTCGCCAAGGCGTCCAATCCCCATGCCCAGGATCAATCCCGGAGCTCCAATGTCCAACCCGCTGCGCACGTCCAGTTTCATCCACCACGCGGCCAGCGAGAGCGCCAGCGCGCCGCCCAGCGGAGCGCCCCAGACGGTGATGCCCCCGTCATTCAGCGCAAGGATTCGTCCCCAGTCGCTGGAAAACAGGTCCAGGTTGTCGATCACGAACAGGAAACGCGCCGCCACGATGCCTCCGCCCACCGCCCACAGCGCCAGCGTGGTGACTTGATCGCTGGAGATCGTCGTCCGACGCCCCAGACGCTGCGCCACCCAGATGCCCGCCAGGATGCCCAACACGGAAAACAATGAGTGCCAGGTAAACCGAAACGCCCCGATCTCGAAAAGGTCGGGATCCCAGGGAATGGCGACGGCAGGCATGGGTAGTCGGTCCGCGAAGTGGCGTCGGGGCCATGGTACTCGCCGAGTCGTTCTGCTGACCGCCCGGCCCGCGGCTGGGATGGGCTAGCCGGCCGAGCCCGCGCCAGGTGACCGATCCTGTAGTTCTGCCGCTACCTCAGCTGCCGGCTTACCCAGCGTCAGGCTGTGATGCACGGCGACGTCCAGGTCCGCTGTGCGAGCCTGCCAGTCTGCGGATTCCACGAGCGGCGCCCTCCAGGCGTCGCGAGCCTCCAGCAGAATGTCCGGTTCCAGCCCCAACCGTGCCGCCTCGTCGTTGAGCGCCGGCGTTCTCGCCGGGGTTGCCGGGCCAGCGTTGAATGTTGACGCCAGGCCCGCCAGAGCAACGGCTGCGTCCGCGGCTGTTCCGTCGTCGCCCTTTCCGGCTGCGATAAACGCCGCTGCCATCGGAACCCGCCGCTCGGCCTCAGGCCAGGACGGGAGGGGCGACATCTCCCACTCGGAGTGCTGCTCCGGCGGCAGCGCGGCCAGCCGCGACAATGCCCGGCCATGGGCAACCGTCAGAGCCACGCGCCCGTCCAGCACGGCCTCCCCCGCCGCACCCTGACCATCCCAGGCGCTCGGAGGCGGCGCCGTGTCCTCTCGCAGCCACTGATTCGCGTACCACTGCCAGGCATTCACGGCCGCCTCGTCCGCCGGAAATGTCCCAGCCGACCCTGCCACCGTCTCCAGTTCGGGCAGTCCCGCGATCACGCCAAACCCGTAGGTATACGTTTCGGGGTCCGTCAGCCGACGCGCGGTCTGCTCGAGCGCTTCGTACGTGGACCCCATCTCGGCGACCCCGGCCCATTCGAGCCTGCGTCGACCGGCCAGCAGGTACGTCGGATGCCCGCTCATGGGCAATCCCACGATCCCACGCTCGCGCCGACCCAGGGCCAGCATCTCCGCCAGGAACCCATGGTCCTCGCCGAGCGCCGAATCCATTGGCGCCAGTGCCTCCAGAGCATCCAGCGCCGTCACCAGACCGCCCGGGACCCCAACCAGCAGGTCGGGCATGTCCCCGGCCGCCGCCCGCGCCAACAGTCGGCCGGGACTGTCACCGCCCTGGTCCAGCACCTCCAGCTTGAGATCGACGCTGGAAGTGACTGCGCCAAGGTCCGGCGGGCCGCCACGAGCCAATGCGGAACTGATGGCCGCGTGCAATGTCGCTTTCGCCGGTTCCGGCGCCGGTTCAGTCCGCGCCGCGACCGTCGGCGGCGGGGTGACGAAACGCGTCACGACCACCTCGCGTTCCACGATGACCGGTTTTTCGACAATCACCACGCGTTCGGTGAAGACCGGGCGCTCCACCACCACTTCGCGCTCCACGAGCTCGGGAACCACCACCACCCGCTCCACCACGATCGGCGCGCCGCAAGCGGCCAGGCACAGCGCGGCCCCCGCGGCCATCCCAACCTGTAGAACATCCCGTCGGCTCAGGCCGCGGCCCCTCGGTCCGATCGTCATGCGAGTTAAATCCGTCCGATATGTCAGGATTCAGGCGGAATCTGCTCCGTCGTCATGCGACGATGCTACGTGAGCGGGCGCCAGGCTTTCCCCAAGCGTCAGGTACGGGAGGACCCGATGCACGATGTCGCGATACTTGGTTCGGGACCGGCTGGACTGACCGCCGCCATATACGCGGCGCGCGCCAACCTCTCCACCCTGGTCTTCACCGGCGACGCCCTGGGCGGCCAGATCGCCACCACGTACGACGTGGAGAATTACCCGGGCTTCGAGGAAATTACCGGGCCCGACCTCACCGCGCGCATGCAGGGCCAGGCCGAGCGTTTTGGCGCTGAAGTCGTCTACGACCAGATCACCGAGGTCGACTTCGACGGCCCGCCGTTCACCCTGACCGGCCGGTCCGCTACCTACGAGGCGCGCTCGGTCATCGTCGCCACCGGCGCCAGTCCCCGCCTTTTGGGCATTCCCGGCGAGCAGGAACTCTGGGGCCGCGGCGTCTCGGTGTGCGCCACCTGCGACGGCGCGTTCTTCAAGGACCAGCCCGTCGCCGTGGTCGGGGGCGGCGATAGCGCCCTCCAGGAAGGCCTGTTCCTCACCCGCTTTGCTTCCAGGGTCACCGTCATCCATCGACGCGACCAGTTGCGCGCCGGTCCCTACCTACAGGACCGCGCCCGTGCCGAACCCAAAATCGACTACGTCTGGGACACCGTCGTCACCGGCGTCCAGGGCGATCAGGCCGTGCAGTCGCTTCGCCTGAGGAACGTCCACTCCGGCGAAGAATCCGACTTCCCCACCGAAGGACTCTTCATCTTCATCGGCCACGACCCGAATACCGAGATATTCAAGGGCAAGCTGGAGATGGACGAGGACGGCTACATCATCTCCAACCGCTACATGCACACCAACGTGGAAGGAGTGTTTGTGGCCGGTGAGGCCCAGGACCACTATTTCCGCCAGGCCATCACCTCCGCTGGTGAGGGCTGCCAGGCCGCGATGGAGGCCGAGAAGTTCATCGCCCGTCTCGAAAGCCAGCAGCCCGCCGCGGCCGGCGCCGTCAGCGGATAACGCCACGTGCTCCGGCGCGTGGACGCGGCGCGACGGGGCGTCCTCCACCGCCTGCCGATCCCCGGCGGCACGGTGGCCGCCCTGGCGGTCTTTGGAGCCGTGGCGGCGGCCGTTGCGCTACTCGCGGTTCTCGGCACCACCTCGCCCGGTTCGCCGTCCGTTGAGCGCCGTACGGCCTCGCCGTATCCAGTTCAACTGAGCCCAACGCCTACGGCCGCCGCCGCGTCGCCCGCCCTGCCGCTGATCGACGGCACCACCGTCCGCCGTGCCGGCCGAGCCTTGGGGGCGACCGCCGGGCCGCGCCCAACCCAGCCGCCTGGGACCACCAGGCTGTCCGTGTATTCGGATGCCACCGACCGGCTGCGTAGCCGGTTCGAGAGCGGTGCCGCCTACGCCAGTCTCATCAATGTGGCCCATCGGCGGGAGACGATTAGCAATGAACGACGCCTCGTGGCGCTGCTGGCGCTCGCTGATCTGGCCAGGGAAACGGAGGAGGACCTGCAGTCGCTCACCCCACCCGGCATCGCCACCACGTACCACCTCAAACTGCTCAATGTGCTCGGCAGCTACGCCATCGCCGCCCGGCAGTACTGGCAGGCCACCGTGCGACCCACCATTGATACCGTCGATGCCGGCACCCGCCGCCGCCAACTCAACGGCGTCCTCGACGCCGCCTTCCGCTACAACACCCTCCCCAGAACCCCCCTCGACGCCGATGCCCTAGGCGAACCTTAGCCGCGCGGCATGGGAGTCTTTGGCAGCCCAGGCCAAGGTCAGTGCCTCAGACTTGGAACGCCTCGTGAACGAAAGGGCCGCCGTGAAAGTGGTGATACCAATGCCGAACCTCATCACGAAGATCCGGAGGTGAGTGCCGGAGAAATGTATGGTAAATATCCTTATCGCTTGGAGTCAAAATGCCCTCGGCGTTTTTCCTCCCGCCATCCAGTTCCGCCAAAACGTGGAGGTCACGCATGGCTACCGACATCCGTTCCTCGCCGAGCGTCGTAAAGAGCCTGTAGAGCAGTATCCTCCCGTAAAGGTCCGCACAATGCCGCAGTGGCTCTGCTCGACTATAGAGCACAGTACTCTTCTGCAGCGAAAGCTCATATATGTTTGATTGTCCTTCCTCTGCGCACTTCGATCGAGCCTCCGTTTCCCACTCGTGGTTTTGATCCGCGAAACTACGCGATCCCTGCGAGTCATTAGCGAATGCGTTGATGAACTCTTGGGCGCTGCGTGCCAGCCATTTCGGATTAAGCAGCCGAGCTCTGGGATCAGGATGATCAAAGTATGCGTAATTCGGACCTGCGCTCTCATCGAAATAGAGACTCGCTACAATCTGGTATATCAGATTAGTCCGAGTTTCATGGATCCTGATAATTCCATCCTGATTCACCAAAACCGTCTGTGGCCACAAGCCTGAAAGGCCAGTGAGAGACGTGGGCTCATCTTTTCCGAAGTCTCCTGTAGGCCCTCGCGTCATCAATATCACGAGGTCATTGAACGGCAATGGCGTATTCACGATTCGCTCCGCGCCGCGCAGTCCCTGGGCGAAGGTACTGAGAATGTTAAGGTCCTCGGATATCGGTTTATCGTCGAACACCCAGATTCTGAATGGCCCGGTCAATGGAAGCGAGAATGTCAATGACTTGGTGTGCTGTTGCTCGAGCAGGCGGTCGAAGAGTGAGTTGTGATTGATCTGAAGATCGATGTCCACCGTGTGGTCATTCACTCCCACCAGGCGCAGGGCATTGACTAGTGCTCGCTCTCGAGGATCAAGGCCGTCCGTGAACCACGGCGTGCTCACAAGCCGGTGGTGCCGGTCGGTCCTGTGCCCCTGGGCGTCAGTGTGGATGGCAAAGTCCTCTAACGTTCCGATAACCCGAATATCGCTCGACCAAACTGGCGTATGCACGGTATTTGCTAACAGCTGCCGGGCCAGATCCGGGTTCGAAAGGAACAGTCGACCGAGCGACCCAAGTGCGTCCTCTTCATAACCTGCCAGTCCATCTCTAACCCACGGTGCGCGAGCCATGTCAAGCGTGAACTGTAAGTCTCGCTCTGCGATTCGATTTAGACTCCGAAGCGTGTCTGTCTCGTCGAATGTCAGATCGTCCTGAAGCCATGTGAAGGATTGAAGCAGATCGGCCAGGCTCTTGCTCTTCTGCGCTATCAATTGAAGGTATTGGAGGGAGTACATTTCGCCGCTGTACATATCGGTGGAGTTTGTTCCATCGGCAAACCAGTCGGCGCTCGCCACCTACATTGCGAGATCGCGGTCGATGCCGTCAGTCAGCAGGAGACCATTGAGTGCCATCTGGTCGGGGTCTGAGATTCCGTCGACGAGCCATGGATAGGTGAAACAGCCCAGCCATGGCATGACGAGAAGCAGCCGCTCGAGCTGACGACTTGATGCGGCGAGGTCGCCCACCGTCGGTCCTGCGGCATCAAATGCCCGGATGTAGCCGGGTCGGGCCGCGCGCGCGACGGTCGCCGCTTCGCATAGGCCTACCCATGCAAATGTCTGGCGAACGTCTTCGGCATGATCCTGCTGACAACGCGCCTCCGCCTGATCGCCAAACGCCCGGGTATATATGCCCACGTTGTCATCGTTCCCCAGGTGCGCCTCAACTACGTCGTTCAGATACACGCACGTCGTCGGCCATCCCCCAGCGAACGGTGATGTCGTCGATGCCGCGGTGGCCGCGGACGCTGCTGTCACTGCAGCTGAGGTTTCAAACGCCCAGGCAAAGGTCGATTGCACATCCGCGCGGTGGTCGGCCCGGCACGCCGCTTCGGCCTGGTCTCCATGGATCCGCTGGTAAATGCCCACGTTGCCAGCGTTCCCCAGGTGCTGCTCGACAATGTCGTTCAGCTCCACACACCCCGTCGGCCACTGCGCGGCGGCGCTAGTTGCGGTGCTGGCCACAGCAGTCGTTGCCAGCACCAGTGCCACGAAGATCCGGTAATGGCGCCACACGGAAGATGCCTTGTTGATCAGCTCAGGCAAGCGGCGACCAAGTGTGCTCGTGAGCGCCACACACACTAAGCGGTGGAGTTGCGGCTGTCGACGCATTCGCGATTGGCGACCTCATCGCCACGAGCCGCAGCGGCCGCTGAGCTGCTGATTGCAGCAACATTCACTGGTCCTTAGCGATCCACGCCACCGAAGCCGACACGCACGCCGTAGCCCCCGCAACCTCAAACCCAAGACCTTCCAGCGCCTCAGGCATCGCCGCGTCCCCTCAGCCCGCTGATCGCCACGAGCATCTGCCCCGGCGATGCCGCCAGGCAAACCGATGGCACAACCGAACCGGAAGCCTGCGATGATGGGAGCAATCACTACAGACAGTCGGCGCGGTGTGCGCAACGCTTCGTCGCGTTGAGGACGGGTTATCCCGATGGGCGAACTCATAAACAACCGATTGGTCCGGGCGGCGGCCGTCGCCATCCTGCTGGGCATCGCAGTCGCTGGCATTGCTTGGCTGTTCATTTTCTTCACCGGCGGAACCGGCGAGGCCAGCCAACCCATCTCCGCCCCCCAACTCACCCTCCCGCCGGCCACGGCTGCTCCGGCAACCGCTGCTCCGGCAACCGCCGCGCCTGCCACGGCCGCTCCAGCCACGGCGGCGCCTGCAACCGCCGCCCCTGCCACCGCTGCACCAACCACGGCGGCGCCACCGCCGGAGGCCACGCAGGCCCCGGCCGCGGCACAGCCCACCGGTGACGCCACCCTCTTCCGCATCGTTTCCGAGGAGTCAGAGGCCCGCTACGAAATCGACGAAATCCTGCGCGGCGAGCCCTTCCGCGTGGTCGGACGCACCGACCAAGTGGCCGGGGACATCATCCTGGACTTCGCGAACACCGCGGCTTCGCAGGTCGGCGTCATCCGCATCAACGTGCGCACCCTGGCGACCGATGAGGAACGCCGCGACCGCGCCACTCGATCCCGCATCCTGAATTCCGCCGAGGACCGCTACGAGTTCGTGGACTTCACGCCCACCGCGCTCGAGGGTCTCCCCGACTCGGTATCCGTCGGCGACACGGCCACGTTCACCATCGTCGGCGACCTCAAGATCCGCGACATCACGGCCGAGGAGCGGTTTGCAGCCACGGTCACCGTGGTGGCCGAGGACCGCCTGGAAGGCACGGCCGAGGCCACCATCCTGCGCTCCACCTACGACCTGGCAGTGGCCACCCCACCCTTCGTCGCCGACGTCAGCGAGGAAGTCCTCCTCGGTATCAAGTTCGTAGCCACCGCCGTCGACCAGTAGATCGACACGGCCGCGCCGCGGGAAACCTGCGGCGCGGCCGAAGCTGGTAACCCCAGCAATAGCGGCTTGACGTGCCATCCCCGTGGAGCACTAGAGCGGCACATCCCTGCTGGAATGACCGTGCGGCCCGGTCGAAGCCAACAACCCCAGCAAGAGCGGCTTGCCGCCTAGGTGTTAAGGATGACCTGCGCCGTCACCTGCGTCAGCCTGCGCAACTCCTCGTGCGGCATCCATTCGTTCACCGAGTGGATGTCCTGGTAACCCGTCCCCAGGATCGCCGAGTCGATCCCCTTCTCGTTGAAATTCTGCGCGTCGCTCCCGCCAAACGTATGCACGAACCGCGGCTCCAGCCCGGCCGACTGAACGCCCGCGTAGGCCACCCTCAGCGCCGGATGGTCGTGTCCAAACCTCGTCGGCTTGAACCGCTGCTCCGCCTCGATCTCGGCCCGTCCCCCAAACGCCGCCGCCGCCTCCTCAACGGCCTGGCGCATCGCCGCCACCTGCCGGTCCAGCGCCGCCTGCGTCAGCGCCCGCGCTTGCGCCACCAGCTTCGCCTCGGGCGGGATGATGTTGCGCGCCTCCCCGCCTGAAACAAGCCCCACATTGGCCACCGTCAAGTCGTCCACCGGCCCCAGCGGCATCCGGTCGATGGCTCGCGACATCATGCTCACCGCGCTCCGGCCGGTCTCCGGATGCGCCGCCGCCGCCGCGTTGCCGTGGAACGTGACGTTCAGATTGCAGGACGCCGCCTGCCGGTCGCAGATCACGCCCACCGGACCGCCAAAGTCCAGCACCAGCGCCACCCGCGACTCCACGTCGTTCGGATCGAACGCCGCTGCCCCAAACTGCCCCACGTCCTCCCCCACCGTGAACACCAGGTCGATCGGCCCGTGCGGCAGCCCGGCTTCGTCCACCATCGCCACCGCTTCCACGATCGCCGCCACTCCCGCCTTGTCGTCGGCTCCCAGCACGCTCGACCCGTCGGAGTAGACCGCGTCCGCCTTCACCACCGGCGTCATCTCCGGCGTTGGCAGCACCGTATCCATGTGGGCGTTCAGCATGATCGGGGTCGAGTCTTTCCCCTTCGCCGGCCAGTGACAGATCAGGTTCCCAATCTGGTCCCGCCGGCACACCACCCCCGCCGCCTCCAGCCGCGGCTGGATGATCGCCACCACCCGGTCCTCGTTCCCCCAGTAGCTGTCCACGCTCAGGATGTCCACAAACCCCTGCAACAACCGCTCCCAGTTCAGCGGCAGCAACGGCGTGGCCCCGCTCGCCTCGGATACAGACATGCGATCAGCCTCTCCCGGGTCTTCGGCTCGTCACGCGAGCAGGTCGTCGATGATCTTGCCCACCAGGTAGTGCTTCCGGTCCGGGTACCACCAGGTGGTTCGTCCCTCGTGCTCCAGCAGGCTGCCGTAGGTCGCGACCTGCGTGTGTCTTTCCGGTGGCAATTCCACCCCGTCGTTGTCCGCCAGCACCCGCGGCTCGCTGAACGCCAGCGGCTGCCCGTCCGCCGACTCCCGCACCGTCCCGATGCTGAACCACGCCGGCCGCCGGTTTCGCTTCGAGTCGTGCGGCCCTTCCGCTCCGTGCGCCGTCCCTACGTTGTTGTGGAAGATCAGCAGGTAGCGCCCATCGCTCAGCCGGTACAGCGGACACGGCGAAATCGGATGCGGCACCGGCCGCCCGTCCGAGGCAAACCGCAGCACTTCGGCCTCCGACCAAGACTCCCCGGCGTCCTCCGACACCGACCACCAGGCATACCCCGTCAACGTTCGCAGCAGGCAGATCATTCGCCCGTCCGGCAGGTTCTGGATCGCCGGTTCCTGGGCAATGCTGTGCTCCGGGTCGCCCGGCTTCGGCACCAGGATCCCGTGCGGCGACTTCGGCCAGGTGCTCACCCGCAGTCGCTCCGGATCGGCCTCCGTCAGGATATTGTCGAACCGCAGGAACCAGCACTCCGAGTGCCGCTGGAACAGGTGCGGCTCCACGTGGTACTCGGTGCTCGCCCAGCGCGTGAACCCGCAGATCACCTCGCCCCGCGGATTCAGGATCGGCGTCTGGTAGCAGATCCAGTTCTCCGGCGTATCGGGATCCGTTGGACTGATCGCCGAGCGCTCGATCGGCAGGCTCAGCCGCTCGCTCCAGGTCTTGCCCTCGTCGTCCGAGTACTTGTACGCCAGCAGCCCCGTGGTGTCCTCCCGCACGTCCACCACGCCGACGTTCTTCGTATAGAACACGTACACCCGCCGCAACTCCGGCGCCAGCACCGGGAACCCCCACGAGGCAATCCGTCCGTCGTCGCCGTTCGGGCCGTCCACCACGCGCGGCTCGCTCCATGTCACCCCGGCGTCGTCGCTGCGCGCAAAGACCACCCGCTGGTCCGGCTTCCCCTCGAAAGTCGCCATCGTCCACACCGCCAGGATCGCCCCGCTCCACGACCGCACCACCAGGAAGTGCTGATTCGTCCAGTCGTTCGCCGCCCCGCCCCGCGGCACATAGGCCACGTAGTCCGGCGACGTCCGCAGCACGTCCTCGCCATACGACGACAGGTCCGAAACGCTCAAAGCCAGTCCCTCACTCGTCTGTGCAATGCACCACCGCCACGTCCCACGGCGGAATCACCAACTCGAACCCGTTGTCCTCGACCTCGATAGCGCAACCCGTCAGCAGGTCCATCGCCCCACCAATCCGCTCCCGCGGCCGCAACCGGCACCGAGCCTCAGCCCGCTCCAGGTTGAAAACAAACACCAACCACCCGCCCAGCCGAGACCGCCGCACGATCGGAACCGCCCGATCGCCCTCAACCGCCACCGGCGGCGACACCCCCGCCTCGCACGTCAACCCCCGCACCAGGTCCGGCTGCCCAACGTCGCCGAACCCTGCCGACAGCGTCAACCCGTACCACGTAAACCGCCCGTCCGCGGACTGCACCCCTACCGTCTGCCCCTCGATCGTCGCGATGCTTCGCGTATCCCCCTGCGGCTCCAGCACCGCGTACCCGCATGGCGAGGTAATCGCCACCGGTCCATGCGGCGTTTCCAGCACGTTCCGCCCCTGCTCGATGTCGTACGTAGTAACCGCCGAAACGTCCGCCACCCGAACCCCCAACTCCTCGGCCAACCCGTCCGGCGGCCCATAGCTCGACTGCCCGTCCGCCGAGTACATCCCGAAACTGCCCTCGGCCACCAGCCGCGGCCCGTCGGGATCGGCCAGCGTCCGCCGCACGTTCTCCCGCGTCGCCTCGTCCATCAGCGCCACGTTCGGCAGGAACAGTTGCCGGTACCCCGACCAGTCCATCCGCGGCGAGATCACGTCCGGTGTAATTCCCTGCGTCCACAACGCCCGGTACGTCCCCCGCACGTCCGCCAGGAATCGATCGTCCTCGTCGTTGTAGTCGAACATCTCCTGCGATTCGGGGTGATAGACGACGCCGACCTCGGCCCGCGGGCACTCCAGCGGCAGGTGCGCGCTCAACCCCTGGATCTGCTCGGTCGCCCGCGCCACCGCCTCGAATCGCTCGGTCGGCTGCCCGTCCAGCGCCGCCAGGTTGTACCCCGGCGACTCGAAGCTCATGTACTCCGGTCGGTACTGCCAGAACATCGCCCCCGCCGCCCCACACGCCAGCGTCATCCACAGCAGCGTCGTCAATTCGCGCGGGTCCGCCTGCTTCTTCCAGGTCACCCCGCCCGGCGACATCCCCGCGTAGATCTCCTCGTTCCACCAGCGCCCGCGTTTCCCCGCGCTCCTCGACCAGTCAAAGCTGAACGCCCGGTCCGCGACCTGGTACGGATCCTCCACCGTCAGCAGGCTGCTCGCGGGCATCGACATCCCCCAGCTATCCGCCACCGCCGCGCAGCGCTCGTCCCACGGCCGCGGATACCAGGCCCCATGCGTTCGCGTCTCGTGCACCGGGTCCAGCCGCTTCGTCTCGCCGATCATCCACTGCAGGTGCCCCGCCAGGTTCTCGTAGTGGAACTGCCGGTACAGCAGCATCTCCACCAGGCTCGCGTTCGAACGCGGCGGCTCCACGTCCTCCCAGCGCCGGAAGCGACGCAGCAAGCGCTCGTTCAGCGCGTCCAGCGTGAACCGCTCCCGCAGCCAATTCTCGTAGCGAGCCAGCGTGTGCGGGCAGTAACAGGGCAGTCCATCGGTCTGCCGGCTGAACGCCGACGAAATCGCAATCCCGTCCCACAACCCCCAGATCAGCAGGCTCGGCCGGTCGCGGTACCGTGTCACGACGTGCTCGATCAGCGCCCCGCCGAACTGTCGCCACAGCGGATGGTCGTAACAGTGAATCTGCGACCCCTGCGGCATCGCCGCGCTCGCCACCGGCGTGGCCGCCCGGCCCCGCTGGTTGACCACGCGCATGTCCGGGAAGTCGCGCGTCATCCACTCCGGCCCCGCCCCGTGCGTTGCCAGCGCCATGTCCAGCCACACGTATAGGTCGTGCTTCTCCGCAAGGTCGAACAGCCGGTCGAACTCGTCAAGCTCGTACTGGCCCGGCCGCGGCTCCATCCAGTTCCACATCGTGAAACTGCGCACGATCCGCATCCCCGAAGCCCGGATCCGCCTCAGGTCCTCGTCCCAGACCTCCGGCTTCGGCGTCGGCGCCCGGTAGTACTCCACCCCCACCGGAAACGGAACCCCGGGAATCCCAAACCCCTCATCGGCAGCCATGGAACGACTCGCCTCCACTTGGCCGGGAACCTCTACAGCGTCTGCGACGACTTGAACCGGCCCGCGCCGTCCTTCTCGGCGCCGGGGAAGCTAAAGCCGCCCGGCTTGCGCTTCTCCGGCTCACCGCAAGCGGCCAGCGTGGCAACGGCGCCGGCCGAGGCGGCCAACAGCACGGCCAGACGGCGTCGGGACAGCCGGCCGCCCGTCCTGGCAGGGTCGACGTGAACGACGGATGCCTGGTTCCGGTCAGGTGCCATCATCTCTTCACTCCTGTGCGAGTGCGCGGGCAATCAGGTCGGCGTTCGGTGCATGCACGTCGGACCCATCCATGCGCCCGGGCGGCGACCTGACCGGGGGCTGCACGGTCTACAGCGTACGCCGCTCGGCATTGCGTCTCTATAGCGCCGGTCGACGAGCCGGATATAGTGGCTATTCGGGCCACGAAACATCGGCCCGTCACCCGGGAGCCGCAGCCATGCTCCGCGTTGGAATTATCGGACTCGGCGGCATTTCCCGGTCCCACGGCGACGCCATCGAGACTCTGCCCAACGTCGAAATCGTCGCCGCTGCCGACCTCCTCGAAGCCCCGCGCCAGGCCTTTTGCGACCGCTACGAAGTGCCCCGCGCCTACCCCAACCACACCGAACTGCTTAAGGACGACGAAGTCGACGCCGTCGCCGTCACCCTCGGCCACCAACTCCACCACCGCCTCACGGTCGACGCCCTCAACGCCGGCAAGCACGTGCTCGTCGAGAAGCCCATGGCTCTCTCGCTCGAGCAGTGCGACGAGATGATCGAGGCCGCCCGCCGCAACGGCGTCAAGCTCATGATCGGCCTCACCCAGCACTTCCTCGGCCCCAACATGAAGGCCAAGGAGATCCTCGACTCCGGCGAGCTTGGCCCCCTCATCACCGTGGTCTGCTACTCCGTCAAGAACTGGGGCTACGCTAACCGCCGGCCCCAGTACCGCAGCCGCTTCCACGGCGGCGGGTACTGGATGACCAACGGCGTCCACATGGTCGACCGGCTGACCTGGCTCGTCGGCTCCCAGGCCGCTCGGGTCAAGGCCCGAATCGGGACGAAGAGCCACTACCAGGCCGGCGACGACTACGGCGTCGCCTTCGTCGACTACAAGAACGGTGTCCCCGGCATCGCCATCGCCATCGGCTACCGCGACGGCGCCCCCAACTACCAGTCCGAAATCATCTGCGCGAGGGGCGGTATCCGCATCAGCGGCTCGGGCGACCGGTTCGTAGCCGTCGGCCGGGGCAACGAATGGATGCGCGTCCCCTTCGAGGATCCACCCGCCGGCATGACCGAGGAATGGCGCGCCTTCGCCCGCTGCATTGAGGAAGACCTGGAACCGCCCACCTCCGGCGAGTGGGGCCGCCACATCATGGCAATCCTCTTCGCCGCGGAACGCTCGTCCATCACCGGCCAGCAGGTCACGCTTGCCGGCGGCACTCAATACAACGTGCAGACCACCGGCCAGGTCGTCTCGCAGGAGCACGGGTGGGTCTAGAGTTGTCGCACCGACCGCCGGCTTCATCACCGCACCCACGCAGGGGAGCAAACCCATGAACGCACCCGACCTGCCACGAAATCTCGAACTCGCCGACGGCCGGATTCCCCGCCGCCGCTTCGTCATCCTGCTCGCCGCCTCCGCTGGAGGCCTCGCCGCCGTGGCCGGATGTGGCGGTGAGAAGAAACTCACCCGCGACAACTACGACTTCCCAGGCGCCAGGAAGGACAGCACCGGCAACTACCAGATGCGCAACGCTCAGTAGCTCTCACTGATGTCAAGTCGTTGACAGCGATCCCAACGCCAACCCCTTCTCGGTTTGCGGCCAATACAATAGGCTCGGTAACTACCGCCCGTCGCGCCGCGACCTGCGCGTTCTGGAGTGAATGAAAGTGCCCGCTCGACGCCAACCGTCCAACATCGACGCCAGCCCTATCCCATCCGGCCAACTCTCCCGTCGCCGGCTCGTCGCCCTGCTCGCTGTTTCCGCCGGGGCGCTGACTACCCTCGCCGGCTGCGGCGGCGAACAGGAACTGACCCGCGACGACTACTCCTTCCCGGGTGCCGAGAAAGACGCCAGCGGCAACTACAAGATGCGCGGCTTCCGCTAGACCGAGAGCCCTCGCTCACCGCATCCAACCTCGCGCGCACTTCGGAAACCTGGTTGCGCGTACAGTAGGACCGCGTTGAACCAGGTCGTGCGAGCCGGTCACATGCCTGCAACTGTGGCGGCCATCCGGTGACGGGTTTGGAACGCCGCGCTGACTTCGACGCCGTCGTCATCGGCGCCGGCTTCTCCGGTCTCGGCATGCTCCACCGGCTCCGCGACGTCATGGGCCTCTCCGTCCGGGTCTACGAATCCGGCAGCGGCGTTGGCGGCACCTGGTACTGGAACCGCTACCCCGGCGCCCGCTGCGACTCCGAGAGCTACATCTACTGCTTCTCGTTCTCGAAAGAACTGCTCCAGGACTGGACCTGGAGCGGCAAGTTCCCCGAGCAGCCCGAAATCCTCGCCTACCTCGAGCACGTCGCCGACCGCTTCGATCTCCGACGCAACATCCAGTTCAACACCCGCGTCACCAGAGCCACGTTTCAGGAAGACACCAACAGCTGGGAAATCGAAACCGACCAGGGCGACCGATTAACCGCCACGTACCTCATCACCGGCATCGGCTGCATCTCCACCGGCAACGTTCCCACGATCAAGGGCTTGGACTCCTTCCAGGGCGACTGGTACCACACCGGTGCCTGGCCGCACGACCCCGTCGACTTCTCGGGCAAGCGCGTCGCCGTCATCGGCACCGGCTCCAGTGGCGTTCAGTCCATCCCCGTCATTGCCCGCCAGGCCGAGAGCCTTACCGTCTTCCAGCGCACGCCTCAATTCACCGTTCCCGCCCGCCACCGCGCCGCCGACCGCCGGTTCATCGAGGAAGAGGTCAAGCCCAACTACCAGGAAATCCTCGAAAAGGCCCGCTGGAGCCAGGGCGGCGGCCCCCACGACCCCGTTGAGCGTTCGGCACTCGACTACCCCGAAGCTGAGCGCAACCAGATCTACGAGGAGCAGTGGGCCCTGGGCGGCTACGACTTCATTGCCCGGTCATTTGCCGACGTCATGACCGACAAGGCCGCCAACGACACCGCCGCCGACTTCATCCGCGGCAAGATCCGCCAGATCGTCAAGGACCCGGAAACCAGCCGCAAGCTCCTCCCCCACGACCACCCCTTCGGCGCCAAGCGCGCCCTCCTCGACACCGACTACTACGCCACCTACAACCGCGACAACGTCCACCTCGTCGACCTGCGCTCCACCCCCATCCGGCGGATCACGCCCACGGGCATCCAAACTTCCGAGCGGGACTTCGACTTCGACATCATCGTCTTCGCCACCGGCTTCGACGCCATGACCGGCACCTTCTTCAAGATCGACATCCGCGGCCGCGAGGGTCTGGCGCTACGCGATAAGTGGGCCGAGGGCCCAAAGACCTACCTCGGCCTCCAGGTCGCCGGCTTCCCCAACATGTTCATGATCACCGGCCCCGGCAGCCCCTCCGTCCTCAGCAACATGCCCGTCAGCATCGAGCAGCACATCGACTTCATCGCCGACTTCATCACCTGGATGCGCCAGCGCGGCATCCAAACCGCCGAAGCCGACCCCCGGGCCGAAGAAGCCTGGGTCGCCCACGTCAACCAAGTCGCCGACACCACCCTCTACGTCCTCGCCAACTCCTGGTACCTCGGCGCCAACATCCCCGGCAAACCCCGCGTCTTCATGCCCTACCCCGGCGGCGTCGGCCCCTACCGCAAACGATGCAACCAAATCGCCGGCGATGGCTATCCGGGATTCATCCTCCACAAACCACCAACCGACCGGCTATCCCCCGCCGAACCAGATTCCCGTCAGCCCCTGACCTGACCGGAACCAGGGATGACACCTGAACTTCATGCGCGCCGTCGGCTGCTGTCTCCGCTCGTGTTCCAGCGCCAGCACCAGCGCTCGGCTCGAAGCCAAGCCCTTGGCAGAACGATGGAGCCAAGGCCGCGGGTTGTCGGCTGTAGCTGGAGAAACTAGGGTTATGGACCGGCCAGGGAGGAATCGATGACCAAAGAGCGTACCCGTCCGAAGCCTGACAGTGCCGTGTCCGACGGCTCTGACGAGAACCGTTCGGCTGTGAGTCTCGCTACCTCCCGTCAAGTGGCGCGAAGTTCTGTTTCTGAGGAGTCGGAGGCAATCATCAAGGATGTCTCGGTTCGTCGACGGACAGCCATAGAGATTCTGGCCAATCGCTGACGGCCACTACCGAGTCACCTGGGCCGACGCAGTCTGCGCCCATGACGAAGCGCTACTGGCAGGTGGCGCTCCGGGAATCCTCAGCCGCCCAGCCGTCGAGTCTGCGATCGCCCGGCCCTATCACGGCTACCACCCGTCCATCCATGAGAAAGCGGCCGCTCTGGTTCACGGCATCGTGACCAATCACGGCTTTGTAGACGGCAACAAGCGGTCGGCCGTCTACCTGGTGGAATTGCTGGCAGTCAGAAGTGGATATCGCCTAGTGGTCGAGGACTTGGCGCTGGCAGATGTCGTGATTGCTGTGGCTCGTGGAGACTTTGGATACGAACAACTTACCGCGTGGTTCAAAGAACGCTTGAAGCCTGCCGCCAGCTGACTATCGGACCAGCCACCAGCCGGCCAAGGATAAGTCCCAAGAGATCAGGCTGTCTGTCGTGGCAATCGGTACAACGCCGCCCCCAACCCCACCTACGGATACACCGGCTCGCGCACAAATGGCTTTGGCCCGTCGTAGTAGAAGCGAAAGTAGCGATCGCCCCAGCCCTGGCACGCTGTCAGCGACTCATCCGCCGACATTCGTCCGGACCATCCTCGTCTGGCCAACTCCCGGTGATATCTCCACCAGAGCGTCGATCCCTCAAACGGATACGGACTCCGGTTATCCGGCCGGTTTGCATACGCCTTTAGCCACTTCAATCCTTCCGGCGGCGGAACCTCCGCTTCGGGCGCTTCGAGGGCCCGTCGATTGACCGGCATGAATCCTCGCTCGATCCCCGCCCGCCCTTGGAACCTCTCGCCAGCTAGGAATACGGCTAGATGAACAGCTTGTTCATCGCTCCCGTCGTGCCAGGCGCTGGCGGTCAGCAAGTTCGCTCGCATCGACCACGAATGCCCAGGCGCCCCACCGTCGGACGCGACGACTGCGGGCAACAGCGTCCATGCGAATCGACCGTTGATTCGGGCTGCTTCCATCCCTAGTGACGAGACCCGGTCAGTCGGCCAGATTCCAATCTTCCCGGCGGCAAACGGATTCTCATCCTCACCCGCCAGTACCCGGGCTTCGGTGGCCGTAGGGGATGTCTTACGAGCAAAGACCTTGTCGATCAGATAGCTCCACGCCTCCATCGCTTCCGTCCGGTCAAACGTGGTCCCTGTCAGGCCGTCGTCAAGAGGCTTCTTCAGCCCGTTCGTGTACATCTGCGGCATGTACTGGCCCGCGTAATCGTCCCGAGCCCAAGTACCAAAGATCCCGATTTCCGGGTCTGTTATCCGCGCGTCCCACTCGGTCCAGTCGTCCCAGGTCCACGAGTTCTCGCTGTCCGGCAGTCGCACCCCGGCACTCTCGGCCA
Organism: Chloroflexota bacterium; assembly: GCA_022820025.1. Taxonomy (GTDB): domain Bacteria; phylum Chloroflexota; class UBA11872; order UBA11872; family UBA11872; genus UBA11872. The sequence continues at coordinate 11,282 of JAJEGF010000069.1, read as the reverse complement.
GCGACGAATTGGCCAAAAAGCCGTTGATCGTCAGCTCAAACGGCAAGCCAAACTGACGACCTGTAATCGACGTGGGCTGCGGGAACGAGTGGTCGAAGCTATTGTCGGTAAAGCTGTCGGGCACGAAAAATAGTTCCTCAGCCTGGTCGAAGTCACGCTTGGCCATAAGGTCGTTGATCTCAAGGAATACGTCCAACTTCGCAACGCCAAGAAACTCATCCTGGCGAAGCGCCACAACGTGGGGCAGAGGCTCCCGATCTCGAATCGGCAATATGCGTTGAAGCAAGCGATCACTGGCTCCGAAATCAGTGAATGAGGGAGCTGCAAGCTGTGGATCAATGCTCTGAAGAAAGTCGCGGACGGAATATCCAACAAAAGGCACGTGGAGGTTGACTCGTATATCCGGCCGCATCTTGGCGAACTCTTCCAGCCCCCATTTCAGGGCGTCACCCTGCACACCCCTCGTTCGGTCCGTTGCATACCGAACTTCAACCATCGCGGAGTAACGTCGCCGCTCCGTCACAACCGCCGTCTCTTCCGGCTCCGTGACGCGATCGGCCGCCGCTGCAATGGGCGCCCGGCTACTCGCCGCCGCCCCGCCCAACGCCGCCCCGCCAACCCCCACTCCCAACCGCCCCACCAACCCCACCACCCCACGCCGCGAAACCCGTAACCCCAAACCCATCCGCTGTGCCTTCACAGCCCTCGGTCCCTCGCCCGACATCCCAATCACCCCCACCTACGGATACACCGGCTCACGCACAAACGGCCGCGGCCCCTCGTACCTCGACAGATGTTCCACCCCCCACGCCTGGCACGCCTCCAGCGCCTCCGCCGGCGTCTGCTCCCCCGTCCATCCCTTCTTGGCGAGTTCTCGATGCTTGTCGAACCACTGCCGCCATGTGTTGAACGGAAAGAGGTTTCGGTTGTCAGGCCGGTCGGCGTAGTACTTCAGCCACTTCATACCTTGCGGCGGCGGCTCCAGCGACTCCGGCGCCCCAAGGGCGGCCTTGTGCACCGGCATATGCCCACGCTCGATGCCAAGTCGGCGCTGGAATGTCTCGCCCGCCAGGAACACCGCCAACACGGTGGCCGCCTCCTCCACATGGTCAAGGGCGGCAGCGCGTGTGACGAGGTGCGCTCGATCTGACCAGGAGTGCACCGCCGGTCCGCCGCCAGGAGCAGTTACTGCGGGCAGCAGCGTCCACTCGAAATCTTCCCTGATTCGATACAACCCATATCCAACTGTAGACACTCGTCGGGAGGGCCAGATTCCGATGAATCCAGCATCGAACGGATTGGTGTGCATCTTGTAGAATTCCTCAGCCTGAGCAGGTCGGGGTGATGTCTTATGCACGTAGATCTTGTCTATCAGGTATTCCCATACCCTTAGAGCTTGCGGCTGATCAAACATGGTCTTGGTCAGGCCGTCGTCGAACGGCTTCTTCAGACCGGCCGAGTACATCTGAGGCATGTATTGACCCACATAGTCATCTCGCGTCCATGTACCGAACGTTCCAGTCTCAGGGTCCGTCATAATGGCGTCCCACTCGATCCAGTCGTCCCACGTCCAGGAGTTCTCGTGGTCGGGCAATCGAACGCCAGCGTCTTCAGCCAGTGAAGCGTTGGCCACAAATCCACTAACCCCCATCTGAAACGGCATCCCGAACTGCGGCCCGTCCATGAGGTTCGTTTGCGGCAGAGAGTGGTCAGCGCTGTTATATGTATAGGAATCTGGAACAAAGTAGTAATCCTCCTTGACCAGCCCCATTTTCGACAGCAAGTGACTGACCTCAGTTAAGAAACCGTCTTGACGGTATCGTAGAAAGATCGACTCGTTGGCAATTATCAAGTGTGGCTCATAACCTGCTTTGAACATCGTGTTTAATGACTCATCTTGGTCGACTGATGCTGCCTGAATCCTCACCTTGAGAGCCGGCTGCCACCTTGCAAAGCTCTCCATTCCCCACTGCAAAGCGCTGCCGCGTGGACCTGATACGTCCGCCATGAACCATACATAGTCGACCCATCTAAGTGGCCTTGGAGAGGGCCTCGGTGTTGGAACTTTGCTCTCTTTCTTCTTCTCGACCGGCACTTTCTCGATTTGCCCGACTCTACCGGTCGCCACTTTCTCAACAACTTGCTCCACTTCCTTTGTGACCACTCTCTCGACAGCCTGCTCGACTTCCGCATCGACAGTGACCATCTTGTCAACGACCTGAGTCCTTCCGCACGCGGCCAGCACCGCCGCTCCCGCTGCGCCAAGCCCCAGCCCCATGGTGAGTCCAAGAACCCGACGCCGCGACATCCGTCGATCCGAGCTCATGCCCCGTCCCGCACGGCAATCTGTGGAATCACCGGCGTCTGCCAACGCACCGACGGGAGTCGTCCCGATTCTCGGATCCGATCCCACGGGCGAGCAGGGGACTGCAACGCAAGACCGAGCCCACGACAAGTAACCGTACCTGCCAGACCTTCGGCCCTGCGCAGGCCGCTTCGCCAAGTTTGAGCCGGCCTTTGGCTTCGCATCGATCTGCCCGAGTGACTCTTCGCCGCCAATAGAGCCTACGCGCGTGCGGCGCAATCCGTTCCCTCACCCACGAGCACCGCGCCGTTTGGTCGCGTCCTTGAGGAGCTACGCGCCGCCTCGCACCCTATCCGAAGGTCCACGAAACTCCACCCACCCCCACCGCGTTATACAGTGGTACCAACACCCGCCGGCACGGACACGCAAATTCAGGCCCCTCGCAACACCGCGACGGCCAACGCGTCCCGACCCAACCAACCAGCGAACCCCGGGCGGCGGAGGTATCACCGTGACCCAGCATCAACCAACCGAAGCCCGCCACCCACCCGCGGCCCCTCGCGCCCTCACCCGCCGCCGTGCCCTGGGCCTGGCCGTGGCCGCCGGCGCCGGCGCCCTCGCCGCCGCCTGCGGCGAGCCCGACATCCCCACCATCCAGCCCCCCGTCCTTCCGTCCACCCAGCGCACCCAGGCCGCCACCGCCGAGGGCGCCGAGTCCCCCGTCACGCCCCCGCCCACCGTCGTCGTCACCGCCGGCGACCGCGCTCCCAGCCGTGAGGGCAGCCTCCCCCAGGCCGGCGCTGATCGCCCCATCTCCATCGCCCTCCCCACCTTCGCCGGCGGCAACTGGGACGTCGAACCCATCCTGCTCTCCGCCGAACTCGCCGCCCGTCAGGACACCGATTCCCGTTACAAGTACTCCCGCACCCCGCTCCCCTCCAACTTCGGCTACCGCTGGGACTACGCCTCAACCGTGGACGACGGCTCCGGCAACGCCCGCACCGACCTCCTCATGCTCGAGCAGTGGGACCTCGCCAACCTCGTCGCCGGTAACAAGCTCCTGCCCCTGGACGAGCACCTCGCCAGCGACTCCACCTTCAATCCCGGCGCCTACTGGCCCGGCATTCTTGCGACCGGCAAGGTCCAGGGCGTCCAATACGCCCTCCCCGTCGCCGCCGCGCCCTGGATCACCATCGTCAACCGCGACGTCGCAGCCGCCGCCGACTATCAGATCCCGCCCCGCGACGCCTGGGACGGCCAGGCCTTCGTCGAAGCTGCCCTCGCCATGCACGGCGACCCCGAAGCCCCCGGCGGCAGCGACGCTCTCGGCCTGCTCCTCAACGTCGAACCCATGTGGGGCGCCCCCGACCAGCTCTGGAGCTACACCCCCAGCTTCCTCTTTCTCCAATCGGCCTTAGGCGCCCTCCCCGACAGCCAGGGAACCTTTGCCCCCTTGCGCTCGGACCCGGCCAAGGCCATTGCCGAAACCTACTACGACCTCGCCACCACCTACGGCCTCGCCGAAAGCGCTGACAGCAGCCGCGGCACCCTCTGGTACCGCTACACCCAGGGCCGCATCGCCATGCTCGTCATGTCCCTCGGCGGCCTCGGCTTCGGCTGGATGACCCGCAGCGCGGGCCCCGACAACGTCCTGTATCCGTTTCCCCGCTTCGGTTCCGGCGGCGCCCCAGTCAGCGTTTGGATGATGATGGGCATCGGCAACGGCACCCAGGAACCCAAAGTCGCCTACGACGCCCTCCGCGCTCTCGACCGCAACACCCAGCGCGTCGCCAACGTCCCCGCCCAGCGCCTTGAGCCCGACCAACTCCAGCGCCTCTTCGCCAGCTACAGCGACGAGGCCGCCCAAATGGTTGTTGACATAATGCAAACCGCCAACTACGTCACCATCGACCGCCCCCAATGGGGCGCCTTCGTCAACCAGCTCGACGCCGGCATCATCCGCGACGAGCTCTCAGCCAACGAAGCCCTCACCAACCTCACCCGGCGCCTCGAAGAACTCGGCGCCCGCGTCTAATCCCGTGCTCCGCTGCCGCCGTAAATCTGCCGAATCACCGGGGAGCCGTTGAGTTGTCCGATCAACACAATCTCGGCTTCACCTTCACCTGCATCATCGACGCGCCGGTAGAACGAGTCTTCACCGCCATCACCGACCAGCACGCCATCAGCACCTTCTTCACCGACGCCTCCAGCGGCCCGCTAGCCCAGGGAACCACCGTCATTTGGCGCTTCGGCGACCTGGAAATCGACGTCCAGGTCGAAGAAGTCATCCCCAACCAACGCATCGTCTGCAACTGGCCCGCTGCCCGGGGCGTCGGCCACCGAACCCAATTCAGCTTCACCTTTCAATCACGCGACGACAGCACCGCCGTCCATGTCAGCGAAACCGGCTGGCGCCGCGACGACCCCGGCCTCGCCAGCGCCTTCGACCAATGCTCCGGCTGGGCCCACTTCTTCGCCAGCCTCAAAGCCCGCCTCGAACACAACGTCCACCTCAAGCGCTTCTTCCTCGATGACGAGTAAGGAGCAGATTGCTTCCCAGGCCGGCGATTTGACGATCAGACCAGCGTTCGGCCAGGCACCGCTCGATATTCGATTGGGCGAGCCGAACGCCCGGAACTGACGACCGGTTTCCGCCGCACCTGAAACAGACTTCATTTCCGACCACGCCTGCTCCAGTAGGTTCACCGTGCGATGAGTACGACCTCCGCCAGCGACGTATACGCATCGGAGCCGAATGAATCTGTGATCCGAACCGTGACCGTCATGGCTACCTCGTCGGGAAGATCAATCACGTTCTCGATGTCCGGTCGAAGCGGTTGCCACCGCACCCACTCCGATGTCCCGCCGCCGCTGTCGATTGCAATCTCTATGTGCCGAGGCCACGACTCCGCCGGCTCCTCGCTGGCGTTGTAAAGCACCGCCCTCGCGAGTGACCGCGGCGGATTCAGTCGAATGACGATGTCCTGGGGGAAACCGGGATCCTCCGAGCGCCACGCTGGCGTAGACCCATCGACCACGCTGTCCACCAATAGCAAGGCCGGATGGCCAACCGCTTCGCTAGTCACTGACTCGATGTGCCCGCCAATCGAACCAAAGCCGAAGACCTTGTTCAGGGTCGGATCTTCGATGATTTGCGGCTCGTGCTCCGCACCCACGAATCGCTGCTCGACAAACCCGTAACCGATCACCGCCGCAGGCAACGCAAGCATGAGGGCCAACGTCAGCAGCGGTATCGGCGCCGTGCCCCGCTCCCGCGTTTGCACCAGCACGAGCACCAGCGGCGTCAGCAGAAGAACCAGCATCAGCACAATCGGCGTGTCCAGAATGCTGTCCACCCCCCGGGCCCGCAGCACGACATACGTGAGTGGTAACGCCAGCGCGGCCGGCAGCAGGATGGGCCGACGGCCCAGGTGCTCGAATGCAATGCGCTCCTGCGGGAAGATCACCACGACCACAAAGCCAAGCACGAACCCCGCGAATGCCGGAATGGGATTCCGAACATCAATCGACCAGACGATCAGCCACGCGAGGATCAGCACGAACGAAGCGAGGGCGGCCGAACTTCCGGGTGGACGTTCGTGGTCGAGCGTTACCGGATCTTCCTCGATCGAGCGCCCGGCCGCGTAGCGTCGCGGTCGGTAGAGGCCCGTGCGCGGTGGACGGGTTGCCGCCGGCCGCTCGGTCTCACCCGTCATCTGAACTGCCATTCCTCGGCTCGACAGCTACATTGAGTCGGCAAGCGTAGCGAAGCCGGTTCGGCGGCTTCGCACGTCGGGTTTGTCCCATGAGCGAACAGAGCAATCTGTCCACAACTCCCGGTCGACGGGAACTGCCTGTCGGGCTGCCCAGCCGCCAGCCCGGCGGCATCCCGCTCCCCGCCGACTTCGGCCTCGACGCGTTCATCGACGCAATCGCCGCTGCCGAATCGGACGCCGCGCACACCAATCCACGCACCGCCGCCGAGCGCGTCAGCGCCGCCCTTCGAAGCTGGATCCTCGGCTTCGAGACCGACGCCGAGACCATCCGCCAACGACAAGACGTAGTTCGAACATTCTGGGATCGTCCCGTGCTCAGCGAGGTGGTCCAGGACCTCGACATCGCGCCGTACGACGCCAACCAGGAATCGCGCGGCGGATATCAATACCACCTCGAACGCTTTGAGTCGTATATCGAGGCTCTCACCAGCCTGCACGCCGCGCTGGACGGCTCCCTCCCCGACTGGCTGAGCGGCGTACGCAGCGCCCTGGACGATGCCGCGGCCGAAGCGTCCGGCGCGAGCCGCAAGCTCAATCCCCGGCTGGCTCTCGAGGTCCGCATGTCCGGACGCGTGCACATCTCAAAGCGGGAAAGCCTGCTGGGCGGAAACACCCGGCAGGGTCGGCTCAACTACACCTATGCGCTGATCAACGAATCGACCGGCGAGTCCCTTGAGCGCGGCACTCCCGGTGGCTTCGGCGTCGGTGACTTGCTCAATCCCTGGGATCCGTCGCCCCAGCGCCGCTCCGCGTTCGAGTACCAGATGGACAGCGAGATCTTTCGTCAACTGACCCGCGTCGTGAACGAGTCGATCTTCACCCGCACCTACCACCTGTCCGGTGTCATCGGCGTTGACGAAGCTGCCGGCGTCGCCAAAAGCACGGTTTTCTTTCGCCGCACCTCGCGCGAGCCGTTGCTCAAAGTCATCGCCAACAACGCCATCGGCTTCATACCCGGGGCGCCGAGGCTTGGATATGCGTGGGAGAGCCTCAAGCCCTCGGTCGCTGAAGGAACGCTCTACGTCGAAATCTCGGCCGAGCCCGGCGGCGCCATGCAGGACGAGAACACCCTCTTCCGCATCCTCGAAAAGGTCCGATCCGATCACAACCTCTTCTACCTCCGCCAGTTCCCGCCGGCCATCAGCCGTTTCGAGCGCTTGCTGGTCACCCTCAAGGCCGTCGCAGCCGCCGTGCGCTTCTTTCGCGGCCTCCAGGCCCGTGGAATCCCCGTTACCTTTCCCTCGGTCGTCGATCCTGCCTCCGATGCGCCAACCCGCATCCAGGGTCTTGTCCCGCCCGAACTTGCCGTGCTATCCGGTCACGCCTGTGTCGCAAGCGACGTCGAGTTCTCCTCCCGACAACCCACCGTCCTCATCACCGGCGCCAACAACAACGGCAAAACCACCTATCTGGACTCCATCGGCATCTCGCAGGCGCTCTTCCAGGCTGGACTCCCGATGCTGGCTACCGAGGCCGCGCTTGAGCCGCGCGACAACATCCTCTCCCACTTCATTCGTCCCGGTGACGTGCAAGCCGGCGAATCCACCTTCGCCCACGAATGCTCGCGCGCAGTCCGTTTCGTCGAGCAGCTCACCCACCGCAGCCTGGCTCTCTGCGATGAGCTTTTCCGCGGCACCTCGCCGCAGGATGGATTGGTAGTGTCCGAACTGGCCCTGCGTTCCTTCATGCGCTCGGGTGCCGCCGTCTTTTTTGTCACCCACTACCACGGCCTCGTCGAGCGCCTCAACGGAGAGAACAGGCTGCGGTTTCTGGCCTGCAAGCTCGACCACTCCGTCGAGCCCGCACGCTACACCTATCGCATGCAGCCTGGCGTCTCGACCGAGTCCGACGGCCTCCTCGTCGCCGCTCAGCACGGCTTCAGCGCCGAAAGCCTCAATCGGATTCTGGCCTTCAAGGCCTCGAAGGGCGAGATTCCCGAATCGATCTGACCTACCCGTCCGCGGCTCAGGTTCGCCGCAGCTTCGGCGCCAGCGCCAGCACCGCCAGCCCCGTCGTCATCACCACCAGCCCGGCCCCGCCAATCGCCCAGCGCACCCCAACGGCCTCGCCCACGGCCCCCATCGCCAGGTGCCCCACCCAGCCGAAGCCAATGGCGAATATCCAGCCCCCAATCACCCGGCCGCGCATGTCATCGGGCACCGTGGCCTGCAGCAGCGTCCACTCCATGGCGTCAAACCCGGCCGCCATCGCTCCTACCAGGGTCACCAGCACAATGGCCATCGCCAGGCTGGGACTCAGCGCCACGCCAAGCAGACCAAGCCCGTATACCAGCGTTATCGCCAGCAACAGCGGCCCCTTCCGGCGAAAGTCCCCCAGCAACGACAGCGCGGCAACGCCCGCCACTGCGCCGATGCCCGTGGCGAACCGGAGCGTACCCAGCCCCGACTCCGCGACGTGCAACTCGTCCCGTGCCATGGCCGGCATCACCGCCTGGTAGGCAAAGCCGAAGATCTCCACCACGATCGCCAGTCCCAGCAGCGTCGACACCGTTGGCATCCCCACCATTGACCGCAGCCCCGCAAATGCGTCTCGGAAGATTCGGCTGATGGGCTCCTGGACTTCGCGCACCGCGCGCGGCACGGTCGGAACCAGCAGCACGATTGCGCCGCCCACCACCACGGCCCCCATCGCCGCCAGCAACGCCGTCGGGATGCCTACCAACTCCGCCGTGACCCCGCTCACGAGCGCCCCCACCGCCCCCACCGCGCGACCGCCCACGGAGTGAACTGAAATCGCGTTCATCCGCCCGTGCCGTGGCACGATGTCGGTGATCAGCCCCTGCGTGGCCGGCGTCTCGAAGGAATTCACCACGCCCTCGATCGCGATTAGCACGAAGATCGGCCACGGGTTCGAGAACTCCCGCAGCGCCACCAGCGCCATCAGCAGGATCACGCAGGCCCTGATCAGGGCCGCGATCGGCAGCACCCGGTTGCGCGGAAACCTGTCCGCCACCGCCCCGCCAATCGGCGCGGCAATGATCCCGGGAGCGCTCCGTGCCCCGAACGTCGCCGCCGACAGCAGCACCGACTCCGTCTGCACCAGCACCAGCCAGCCCACCGCCAGCCGTTCCGCCCACGAGCCCAGGGCAATACAGTTCGACCCCAGCCACAACACCCGGTACGCCGGATTCGCAAACGCGTCGAACGCTCTCAAGGCCCTTATCCTGAACCGCGGACGCCAGTTGGCCGCCGCTCAGTATCCGGCTATCGTCGGGCGGAGCTTTCACCAGCCCGAGGCCGCCGCGCCGTTGGGCCCCGCATGGCTTGGCATGCCAGCCTCGACTTCAGAAGGACTATTCGCCCGAAATGACCAGGCACGCCACCGTCGACCAGCTTGACGCCGGGCTCGACCACATACGCCAGTCGCCCGCTGAGGCCGGTCCTCTGCGCATGATCGTCCAGCGACCTGCCGTCGACCAACGCACCGTTGTCTCAGAAGGCACGCTGGATGTCGACGCCGGCCTGCTCGGCGATAGCTGGCTCACCCGCCGCAGCCCCCGCACGCCCGACGGCGGCCCCAACCCCGCCGCCCAGGTCACCATCATCAACGCCCGCCTCATCGCCCTGCTCGCTCGGACCGAGGACCGCTGGCCCCTCGCCGGCGATCAACTCGTCATCGATATCGACATGAGTGAGAACAACCTGCCGCCTGGCGCCCAGCTCGCCATCGGCTCAGCCGTCATCGAGATTTCCGAAGAACCCCACACCGGCTGCGCCAAATTCGCCCAACGCTTCGGTCACGATGCCCTCCGCTTCATCAGCACCCCTGCCGGACAGGCCCTCCGCCTCCGCGGCGTCAACACCCGCGTCATCCAATCCGGCCCCATCCGCGTCGGCGACCTCGCAACCAGGCTCCAGCCCTGAGGAACCTGTCGGGAGCGAATGCGCTGGCCGGAGCTTCCTCCCATTCGCAAGCAACACGCAGCTTGTAGTCGGAGCCTCATGTACGACGCACGTCGAACTGTCGCCCGCAGCTTGTTCTCAGCGGCGACTACTCGGCCTCCGGCGGAACCAATGGCTCCAATTGAGCGATCAGTACCGGCACTTCGTCCTGAACCACACGCCACAACACCTCCAGCCGAACGTCAAAGTAAGCATGAACAATTCGGTTGCGCATGCCCACAATCTCCGACCACGGAATCTTTGGGTGGGCACGCTTGGTATCCGCACCGACCCTGGAGGCCGCTTCGCCAATGGTCTCTACCGACTTCATCACAGCCCGCTGGTGCAAGAGGCTGCCGTCAAAGTCTTGAAACGTCAGCCCCGCTACGAATTCCCGCGCGTCCCGCGCGTGCAGCAGCATGTCCAGCAGATACGCGGCATCGTCACGCCGCATAGACCACCTGGGCCGAGTCCAAAATCGACTTCCGCCGGATGTAGTTGCGGCTGCCTTCAACCGAACGTCGCTCGATCAGGTCCACGTCCCGCCCCATGATTGCGGCGATCTCTCGCTCCATGGCCGGCCAGTCTCTCCGCAAAGGCTCAGCCGCGGGTGCGAATTGCACGAGGAAGTCCACGTCGCTCTCCGGCCCAAAGTCATCCCGCAGAATCGAGCCGAACAGCGCCAACTCCACGATCTGCCAGCGCTGACAGAAGGCTGCGATCTCGTGCTGCCGAGCGTCAATTCGTGCATTCATACGTCAAACTCTACAACGACCTAACGGCCTCTCGACCCGGGTGTCAGGCGTTCCCCTCCACCTGCACCGTCACGATATCCACGCCGTGAAACTTCTGGTGCCGCACCGCGCTCGCGCGGTAGCGCAACAGGCGCAGCGAGAGATCTTCCACCGTCGGCAGGCCGGCTTCATCGGTCAGAAACGCCAGCTGATCCTCGATGTTCTCGTGCCGGGTTGTCGCCACGAACTCCAGCTCAACCACCGTGTCCTGCGGCCTCGCGACGACGACCAGGCGGGGCTGCACCGAGCCCTCGGCCGAATCTTCCTGCGACAGCAGGACCGTCAGCGTTTCCTCTCCGGCTGACCGCAGCCGCAGCGTTGAGGCTTCATTCCAGCCCATCCTCGACGCCAGCCCGGCCAGGAATTCGTCGATCGCTGAGAGCGAGGCCATGTCCAGCGTCACCTCCAGCCGCGAGCGGCGCGTGCTCGTCGCTTCCAGCAGCAGCGTCATCCCAACGGCTGCCAGGGCGCCAATCGTCACGCCGCTTCCCAGCAACCCGCCCAG